>NZ_CM007717.1:4883647-5483647 GCF_002019855.1 Streptomyces antibioticus
GGGGTGATGGGTGGCTGGTCGTTGTTTGAGAACTGCACAGTGGACGCGAGCATCTGTGGCCAAGTTTTTAAGGGCGCACGGTGGATGCCTTGGCACCAGGAACCGATGAAGGACGTGGGAGGCCACGATAGTCCCCGGGGAGTCGTCAACCAGGCTTTGATCCGGGGGTTTCCGAATGGGGAAACCCGGCAGTCGTCATGGGCTGTCACCCGCTGCTGAACACATAGGCAGTGTGGAGGGAACGAGGGGAAGTGAAACATCTCAGTACCCTCAGGAAGAGAAAACAACCGTGATTCCGGGAGTAGTGGCGAGCGAAACCGGATGAGGCCAAACCGTATACGTGTGAGACCCGGCAGGGGTTGCGTGTGCGGGGTTGTGGGATCTCTCTTCYRYSGTCTGCCGGCSRYRGGACGAGTCAGAAACCGTTGATGTAGGCGAAGGACATGCGAAAGGTCCGGCGTAGAGGGTAAGACCCCCGTAGTCGAAACGTCAGCGGCTCGTTTGAGAGACACCCAAGTAGCACGGGGCCCGAGAAATCCCGTGTGAATCTGGCGGGACCACCCGCTAAGCCTAAATATTCCCTGGTGACCGATAGCGGATAGTACCGTGAGGGAATGGTGAAAAGTACCGCGGGAGCGGAGTGAAATAGTACCTGAAACCGTGTGCCTACAAGCCGTGGGAGCGTCGGAWMWSWGCTTGCWSWKWTCTCGTGACTGCGTGCCTTTTGAAGAATGAGCCTGCGAGTTTGCGGTGTGTTGCGAGGTTAACCCGGGTGGGGTAGCCGTAGCGAAAGCGAGTCCGAACAGGGCGRYTTTAGTAGCACGCTCAAGACCCGAAGCGGAGTGATCTAGCCATGGGCAGGTTGAAGCGGAGGTAAGACTTCGTGGAGGACCGAACCCACCAGGGTTGAAAACCTGGGGGATGACCTGTGGTTAGGGGTGAAAGGCCAATCAAACTCCGTGATAGCTGGTTCTCCCCGAAATGCATTTAGGTGCAGCGTCGTGTGTTTCTTGCCGGAGGTAGAGCACTGGATAGGCGATGGGCCCTACCGGGTTACTGACCTTAGCCAAACTCCGAATGCCGGTAAGTGAGAGCGCGGCAGTGAGACTGTGGGGGATAAGCTCCATGGTCGAGAGGGAAACAGCCCAGAGCATCGACTAAGGCCCCTAAGCGTACGCTAAGTGGGAAAGGATGTGGAGTCGCAGAGACAACCAGGAGGTTGGCTTAGAAGCAGCCACCCTTGAAAGAGTGCGTAATAGCTCACTGGTCTAGTGATTCCGCGCCGACAATGTAGCGGGGCTCAAGCGTACCGCCGAAGTCGTGTCATTSMWRYAAYASGSCCAACGSCKNYWKKGATGGGTAGGGGAGCGTCGTGTGCCGGGTGAAGCYGCGCCGGAAGGCAGTGGTGGACGGTTCACGAGTGAGAATGCAGGCATGAGTAGCGATTCACACGTGAGAAACGTGTGCGCCGATTGACTAAGGGTTCCTGGGTCAAGCTGATCTGCCCAGGGTAAGTCGGGACCTAAGGCGAGGCCGACAGGCGTAGTCGATGGATAACCGGTTGATATTCCGGTACCCGCTGTGAAGCGTCAAACATCGAACCHRKYRATGCTAAGKCCGTGAAGCCGYYCCGGASCCTTCGGGGMAAGGRRAGTGGTGGAGCCGMYGRMCCARRSTKGYAGTAGGTGAGTGATGGGGTGACGCAGGAAGGTAGTCCAGCCCGGGCGGTGGTTGTCCCGGGGTAAGGGTGTAGSMCGWSAKGTAGGCAAATCCGCCWSWCAYWKAGKSTGAGACCTGATGCCGAGCCGATTGTGGTGAAGTGGATGATCCTATGCTGTCGAGAAAAGCCTCTAGCGAGTTTCATGGCGGCCCGTACCCTAAACCGACTCAGGTGGTCAGGTAGAGAATACCGAGGCGTTCGGGTGAACTATGGTTAAGGAACTCGGCAAAATGCCCCCGTAACTTCGGGAGAAGGGGGGCCAYVHYTGGTGAGRRSACTTGCTSYYCGAGCTGGGGGTGGCCGCAGAGACCAGCGAGAAGCGACTGTTTACTAAAAACACAGGTCCGTGCGAAGCCGTAAGGCGATGTATACGGACTGACGCCTGCCCGGTGCTGGAACGTTAAGGGGACCGGTTAGTCAVKMTTCGKSKTGGCGAAGCTGAGAACTTAAGCGCCAGTAAACGGCGGTGGTAACTATAACCATCCTAAGGTAGCGAAATTCCTTGTCGGGTAAGTTCCGACCTGCACGAATGGCGTAACGACTTCTCGACTGTCTCAACCATAGGCCCGGTGAAATTGCACTACGAGTAAAGATGCTCGTTTCGCGCAGCAGGACGGAAAGACCCCGGGACCTTTACTACAGTTTGATATTGGTGTTCGGTTCGGCTTGTGTAGGATAGGTGGGAGACTGTGAAGCTTGGACGCCAGTTCAGGTGGAGTCGTCGTTGAAATACCACTCTGGTCGTGCTGGATGTCTAACCTGGGTCCGTGATCCGGATCAGGGACAGTGTCTGATGGGTAGTTTAACTGGGGCGGTTGCCTCCTAAAGGGTAACGGAGGCGCCCAAAGGTTCCCTCAGCCTGGTTGGCAATCAGGTGTTGAGTGTAAGTGCACAAGGGAGCTTGACTGTGAGACCGACGGGTCGAGCAGGGACGAAAGTCGGGACTAGTGATCCGGCGGTGGCTTGTGGAAGCGCCGTCGCTCAACGGATAAAAGGTACCCCGGGGATAACAGGCTGATCTTCCCCAAGAGTCCATATCGACGGGATGGTTTGGCACCTCGATGTCGGCTCGTCGCATCCTGGGGCTGGAGTCGGTCCCAAGGGTTGGGCTGTTCGCCCATTAAAGCGGTACGCGAGCTGGGTTTAGAACGTCGTGAGACAGTTCGGTCCCTATCCGCTGTGCGCGTAGGAGTCTTGAGAAGGGCTGTCCCTAGTACGAGAGGACCGGGACGGACGAACCTCTGGTGTGCCAGTTGTTCTGCCAAGGGCATGGCTGGTTGGCTACGTTCGGGAGGGATAACCGCTGAAAGCATCTAAGCGGGAAGCCTGCTTCGAGATGAGGACTCCCACCCACTTGATGGGGTAAGGCTCCCAGTAGACGACTGGGTTGATAGGCCGGATCTGGAAGCACGGTAACGTGTGGAGGTGACCGGTACTAATAGGCCGAGGGCTTGTCCTCAGTTGCTCGCGTCCACTGTGTTGGTTCTGAAACCACGAACAGCCCCACGCCCGGTCACGGCGTGGTGCGGCTGAAACAGTTTCATAGTGTTTCGGTGGTCATAGCGTGAGGGAAACGCCCGGTTACATTCCGAACCCGGAAGCTAAGCCTCACAGCGCCGATGGTACTGCAGGGGGGACCCTGTGGGAGAGTAGGACACCGCCGAACAATCATTGTGGGAAACCCCGCACCATTCATGGTGCGGGGTTTTCTGCGTTTAGGGTTCTTTATATGCGCTACGAATTGGTGATCTTCGACAACGACGGTGTCCTGGTGGACAGCGAGCCCATCTCCAACCGGCTGCTGGCCGCCTATCTGACCGAGCTGGGGCATCCCACCAGCTACGAGGACTCCATCCGGGACTACATGGGGTCCGCGATGCACCGGATCCACGACCTGGTCCTGGAGCGCACGGGTGAGCGGCTGCCGGCGGACTTCGACGACGTCTTCCACCGGAGGGTGTTCGACGCCTTCGAGCGGGAGTTGCGGCCCGTCGCGGGTGCCGTGGATGTCCTCGGGAAGCTCGCCGCGGACGAGGTGCCGTACTGCGTGGCGTCCTCGGGGAGCCATGAGCGGATCCGGGTGGGGCATCGGACGACGGGGCTTGACCGGTGGTTCGAGGACGCGCGGATCTTCAGCTCCCAGGACGTGGGGAAGGGCAAGCCGGCTCCCGATCTGTTCCTCTACGCGGCCGAGCGGATGGGCGTCGAGCCGGCGCGGTGTGTCGTGGTGGAGGACTCTCCGCTGGGCGTCCAGGCGGCTGTCGCGGCCGGGATGGACGTGTACGGGTTCACGGCGATGACACCGGCCGCCAAGCTAGCGGGGGCCACCCAACTGTTCGACGACATGGGTGACTTGGCTGGGCTGCTGGCCTGACATTTGTCATGCGTAGGTCCGGACGATCGTTTCTACCGGGGGAACCGGGCCGGCGGCGAAGCTGAGGGCATGACGACGAACCAGCACGAGACGCAGCGCAAGCAGCAGAACGCCTTCGTCCCGCTCCTCGTGGACGTGGCCGTACCGCTCGGGTCGTACTACCTGTTCAAGGGCGCCTTCGGGATGAGCACCTTCGCCGCGCTGGCCTGGAGCAGTGTGGTGCCGGCCGTGCGGACCGGGTGGAGCCTGCTGCGGGACCGGACGGTCAACGGGCTCGCCGGGCTCATCCTCGTGGTGAACGTCGTCGGGCTGCTGCTCAGTCTCGTCGCCGGGGATCCGCGGCTGATGCTCGCCAAGGACAGCGGGGTCAGCAGTGTCGTCGGCATCGGGATCCTGGTGTCCGTGGCGTGCGGGAGGCCGATGATGACCGCCGGGCTCAAGCCGTTCCTGGTGAAGGGGGACGCGGCCAAGGAGGCGGCCTGGGAGCGGCTGACGGCGGGGCGGGCGGCGGCCTCCGCGGACTTCCTGCGGCGAGAGCGGGTCTTCTCCGTCGTATGGGGTGCGGTGTTGCTCGGGGAGTGTGTGCTGCGGGTCGTGGGCGCGTACACGGTGCCGGTGGAGACGATGGTGTGGCTGGGGTCCGTGGTGATGGTCGTGGCGATGGGGGCGGGGTTCGTGGTGGGTGGGGCGCTGGGCGCCGGGCCCATGCAGGCGATGGTCGCCGAAGAGGCCGCGCGGGAGCGGTCGGTGGAGCGGGGTGACGTGGCGGTCGGGGAGACGGCCGAGATGCCTGTCGTGGCTCTCGCCCGGTAAAGATGAGGGAAATTCATCTTTGGCTGGATCTACCCACGAGTACGCCGGGGCCCTACGCTCGCCGCCATGACAGAACTGCTGCGGCGCGGTAGGGCCTCGTTGGCGTTCAGCTTCTTCGCCCAGGGGGCTGCGTTCGCTCTGCTCGTCACCCGAATCCCGGCCATCCAGGACCGGTACGGGGTCTCGGACGCGCTGCTGCCCGCCTTCCTCGCGGCCGTGCCGGTGCTGGCCGGGGCCGGGAGCGTGGCGACGGAGCAGTTGGTGAAGCGGGTGCCGGCCAGCGCGCTGCTGCGGTGGTCGCAGCCGGTGGTGCTGCTGGCGCTGGTCGGGGTGGGCGCCGGGGACACGATGCTCCAACTCGCCGTCTCGCTCGCCGTCTTCGGGCTCTCGGTGGGGGTGCTGGACGCCTCGATGAACATGCTCGGGGTGAGCCTCCAGCGGGCCTACGGGCGCAGCATCATGCTGAGCTTCCATGCCGCGTACAGCCTGGGCGGGATCGTGGGCGCCTCGTTCGCGTGGGCGGGGGCGCACTGGCATCTCGCGCTCTGGGTGTCGTATCTGCCGGTCGTGGCGGTGCTGGTGCCGGCGGTGCTGGTGGGGAGCCGGTGGTACGTCGACTCGGATGCGGAGCGGGTGGCTGAGAAGGGTTCTGAGGCGGGGGCCAAGGGTGACGGGGTCGTCTTCAAGTTGCTGTTGCCGTTGTGTCTGGTGATGACCTTCGCCTACATCGGGGACTCGACGGTCTCCAACTGGAGCGCCAAGTACCTCCAGGACGTGCTCGGGAGCAGTGAGCAGCTCGCCACCGTGCCGTACAACGTGTACATGGTGACCACGCTGGTCGGGCGGGCCATCGGGGACTTCGGGGTACGGCGGTTCGGGGCGGCGGCGGTGGTGCGGCTCGGGGCGCTGGTGGCGGCGGTGGGGTTCGCGGTGGTGGCCGGGGCGCCGGGCGCCTGGGTCGGGATGGGCGGGTTCACACTGGTCGGGCTGGGGCTGTGTGTGCTGGTGCCGCAGACGTTCGCGGCGGCGGGGCGGTTGTTCCCGGGGGCGTCGGACGCGGCGATCGCGCGGCTGAACGTCTTCAACTACGTGGGGTTCCTGGTGGGGTCGCCCTTGGTGGGGGCGTTGGGGGACGCCTGGAGCTATCGGGGGGCCATGGTGGTGCCGATGGTGTTGGTGCTGGTGACGTTGGTGTACGCCCGGTCGTTCGCCGCTCAACCGGACCGATACGGTGTCGGGCATGAGCGGCCGCGCACAGCTGATGTGGGACGAGGCAGTAACGGGCTATGACTTCGGCCCGGAGCATCCGATGGATCCGGTCCGGCTGGATCTGACGCGGAGGCTGGTGTCTGCCCTGGGGCTGGACCGGGAGGTGGAGGTCGTCGGGGCGAAGCCGGCCGGGGACTCCACCCTGAGGCTGGTGCACCGGGAGGATTATGTGCAGGCCGTGAAGGCGGCCTCCGTGGATCCCCGGGCGGCGGACGTGTCGTACGGGCTGGGGACGGTGGACGATCCGGCCTTCGCCGGGATGCACGAGGTGTCGTCGCTGATCGCCGGGTTGTCGGTGGGGGCGGCGGAGGCGGTGTGGCGGGGGGAGGCGCTGCACGCGGTGAACTTCTCCGGCGGGCTGCACCATGCGATGCCCGGGGGTGCGGCGGGGTTCTGCATCTACAACGACGCGGCGCTGGCCATCGCGCGGCTGCTGGAGCTGGGGGCGGAGCGGGTCGCGTACGTCGATGTGGACGTGCATCACGGGGACGGGGTGCAGGCGGCGTTCTGGGAGGACCCGCGGGTGCTGACGATCTCGCTGCACGAGCATCCTCGTACGTTGTTCCCGCAGACCGGGTGGCCGGAGGAGACCGGGGCGGGTGCGGGGGCGGGGGCCGCGGTGAACGTGGCGTTGCCGGCGGGGACGGGGGACGCGGGGTGGTTGCGGGCGTTCCACGCGGTGGTGCCGGAGCTTCTCGCCGACTTCCGGCCGGATGTGCTGGTGACGCAGCACGGGGCGGATACGCATTTCGAGGATCCGTTGGCGCATCTGGCGGTGTCGTTGGACGCGCAGCGGGCGGTGCAGATGGCGTGTCATGAGCTGGCGCACGCGCATGCGGGGGGTCGGTGGGTGGCGTTGGGTGGGGGCGGGTACGCGGTGGTGGATGTGGTGCCGCGGTCGTGGGCGCATCTGGTGGGGGTGGTGGCGGGGCGGCCGGTGGCGCCGGAGACGGTGATTCCGGAGAGTTGGCGGCAGGCCGTTTTTGCTCGTACGCGGCAGTTGGCGCCGGTGCGGATGACTGATGGGCGGTGGCCCGTGGAGTGGGGGGCGTGGGAGGCGGGGTACGACCCTGAGTCTCGGTTGGATCAGGCTGTACGGGCTACTCGGCGGGCGGTGTTTCCGTTGCGGGGGTTGTTGACATAGGGGGTGCTTTTGCCCACCCGCCTGCCCGTCTCGGTCAGTTGGAAAGTGACCCCCTCCCCTTACGCCAACCGAGCCCACTTCCCCCCACCCCCTGGCCGCAGGCCCTCGGCATGGTTCAGGATCTGTCGCGTGGGCGGGTATGGGGGCATTCGGGGGTACCTCGTCGCCGTTGGGCTGGCCGGGGTTGTGGGAAGTGGGCGGGAGAAGAGTCTGGGGCGGTATCGGGCGTTCGCTGCGCGGGATCCTCGGGTGTTGATGGGGGTGGAGCCGCAGGGGGCCTGGGGGGTGGGGGAGTTGCTTGCGTTGATGGCGGAGAAGTGTGGGGTTTCGGCCGATCCTCGATGCGTTTCAGGGCATGATGTGATCGATCCGGATCGCACCGTCGCCGCGCTCGACGCCTTCGCCGAGCGGGTGGCGGCGGTCGCCCAGCGTGGTGGGAGCGTGCTGATCGGGACCGGGCATCCGGATCGGCTGCTCGGGTTCTACGGTCGGCTCGCGGACGCTTTGTCGGCGGCGGGATGTACTGTCCTCACCCTCGCGCAGGGTCGCTCTGTCGACATAACGACCCGGTTCGGTCTACGTACGCACCACCTCGACTACGTACGCGGCGTCGCGGTCGTCCGGGAGGGCGACGGTGAACGCGCCGGTTGTGCGACCCCTGTGCACAGCCACTCACCCCTGCCGGTTCGGGTCGCGCTCGGGGCGGCCGCGGCGGAGGGGCGGCCGTTGCCGGATCTGGTGATCGGGGACCACGGATGGGTCTGCGGGGCAGGTCAACTGGGGTTCGAGGCCATCGGGCTGGCCGACACCGACGACCCGGCGGTGTTCGTGGGGCAGGCCGAGGGGGCGGTGGCCGTCGCCGTTCCACTTGACGACGGTGTGTGCCCGGACCACTACCTGCCGCTGGCCCGCTACGTACTCAATCGGGCGTGTCTGTCACAGTAGGGCGGCGATGGGTGCACCTCTTCCCCACTCGCATCACCCGCCCCTACATTGGGGAGTGAGCACGCAACGACGAAGAGTCACCGGAAGGGGAAGCCGGTGGCCGTCGAGTGCGGAAGGTTCAGGTGTGTCATGGCTGGAGCAGGCGAACGCCCTCTGAACGAGGTTCAGTTCCTTACCGTGGCGGAAGTCGCCTCGGTGATGCGAGTGTCGAAGATGACCGTGTACCGGCTGGTGCACAGCGGTCATCTGCCCGCCATCCGGGTGGGGCGGTCCTTCCGCGTCCCCGAACAGGCGGTGCACGAGTACCTCCGCGAGAGCTACGTGGGGGTGGAAACCGCCTGAGACCGTGTCGGCGGAGGGGTCCGCAATCGGTTCGCAGAGCAGCGCGACCAGCGGCACAGGGCACCTTCAGGACCCCTCCGGTCGCCTCGATTACGACCTCAGCGCTCAGGCGGGTAGGCTAGCCCCTCGTAGGTCGTATGGGCCCATGGCGCCCAGCACCGAGTGATGAGAAGTGAGCGAGGGTAGTCGTGGGCTCTGTTATCAAGAAGCGGCGCAAGCGGATGGCCAAGAAGAAGCACCGCAAGCTGCTCAAGCGCACGCGCGTTCAGCGTCGTAACAAGAAGTAGGCGACGCGAGCCGCGAGAGCGTGGTGTGGCCCTCCACTTGGGGTTTCCTGGTGGGGGGCCACACGCATGTCCCGGCCACCCTCCGGCCGTTTCCGTCACCTCGCGCGTCCGGGGGGTCATCACAGCGCAACATCAACCCGGTAGGTTGGGCCGCGCGGGACCGAGGCGGAAGGAAGGCGCTGATCTTGGGGAAGGTCGTGCTCGTGACCGGAGTGGCCCGTCAACTGGGGGGCCGTTTCGTACGACGGATTCAGCGGGACCCCGATGTGGAGCGGGTCATCGGCGTGGACGCCGTGCGGCCCGAGCACCATCTCGGCGGCGCCGAGTTCGTCCAGGCCGACATCCGGCAGGCCACCGTCGCGCGGGTGCTCGCCGAGACGGGCGCCGACACCGTCGTCCATCTGGACGTGACGGCCACCGCGCTCGGCAGCGGCAGCCGGACCGTGGTCAAGGAGACCAACGTCATCGGGACGATGCAGCTCCTCGGCGCCTGCCAGAAGTCCCCGACCGTGAAGCGGCTGGTCGTCAAGTCGTCCACCAACGTCTACGGGTCGGCGCCGCGCGATCCGGCCGTGTTCACCGAGACGACCCCCGCCAAGTCGCTGCCCAGCGGCGGGTTCGCCAAGGACGCCGTCGAGGTCGAGGGGTATGTGCGCGGCTTCGCGCGGCGGCGGCCCGATGTCGCCGTGTGCGTGCTGCGGTTCGCCAACATCCTCGGGCCCACCGCCGAGACGCCGCTCGCCTCCTACTTCTCGCTGCCCGTGCTGCCCACCGTGCTCGGCTACGACCCGCGGCTCCAGTTCGTGCACGAGGACGACGTCATCGACGTCCTGCGGATCGCCTCGCACGAGCCGGAGCGCGGCACCCTGAACAGCGGCACGTTCAACATCGCCGGGGACGGCGTGCTGCTGCTGTCGCAGTGCTCGCGGCGGCTCGGACGGCCCACCGTGCCCCTGCTGCTGCCGGCGGTCACCTGGGCCGGAACCCTGGTGCGTACGCTGGGCATGACGGACTTCTCGCCCGAGCAGATCAGGCTGCTGACGCACGGCCGGGTGGTGGCGACCACCCAGATGCGCGAGACGCTCGGCTTCCGCCCGCGGTACACCACGGCCGAGGCGTTCGCGGACTTCGCGCGCAGCCACGGGCCGGGGCTGCTGCCGCCCGAGGCCGTCGCGGAGGCCGTCGACCGGGTCGCCGCGCTGCCCTTCGCGGGCGGCGCCCTGCCCGGGGCCCCCGTCCCGGCCCACCCCCCGACGCCGAGCGCCAACTGAGGAGCGCATCAACGATGGCGGACGCCAAGGTCATTCCGTTCGACGACGACCGCTCCCGCGGGGGTGCCGCAGGGCGGCAGCCGCGGCGGCGGGGCGTGTCCCGGCGCGCGAACGGCGAGCCCGCTCCGGTCCGGGAGATCGGTGACCTCGCCGGGACCGGCGGGGTCCAGCCCCTGCCCACCAGGGCCGGGGAGCAGGATGATGTTCCTGTGAAGGACGGGACGGAGGCGGGGGACGCGGCGGGCGGACGGGGCGACGGCGGCCTGGAGCGGCGGATCGCCGGCGGGCTCGCCTTCCTGCGCCGCCGGCTCACGGGCGACTACGAGGTCGACGACTTCGGGTACGACGAGGAGCTGACCGACCAGGTCCTGATGTCGCTGCTGCGCCCGGTGTACGAGAAGTACTTCCGGGTCGAGGTGAAGGGCGTCGAGAACATCCCGGCCGAGGGCGGGGCGCTGATCGTCGCCAACCATTCGGGGACACTGCCGCTGGACGGGCTGATGATGCAGGTCGCCGTCCACGACCATCACCCCGCGGGCCGGCATCTGCGGCTGCTCGCCGCCGACCTGGTGTTCGTGCTGCCGGTGGTGAACGAGCTGGCGCGCAAGCTCGGGCACACCCTCGCCTGCGCCGAGGACGCCGAGCGGCTGCTGGGGCAGGGGGAGCTGGTCGGGGTGATGCCCGAGGGGTTCAAGGGCATCGGGAAGCCGTTCGGGGAGCGGTACAAGCTCCAGCGGTTCGGGCGGGGCGGGTTCGTGTCGACCGCGCTGCGGCAGGGCGCGCCGATCGTGCCGTGCTCGATCGTCGGGGCGGAGGAGATCTACCCGATGATCGGCAACGCCAAGACGCTGGCGCGGCTGCTCGGGTTCCCGTACTTCCCGCTGACGCCGACCTTTCCGTGGCTGGGGCCGCTGGGCGCGATTCCGCTGCCCACCAAGTGGACGATCCAGTTCGGCGAGCCGATCCCGACGGACGGGTATCCGCCGGAGGCGGCGGAGGATCCGATGCTGATGTTCAACCTCACCGACCAGGTGCGCGAGCAGATCCAGCACACGCTGTACAAGCTGCTGGTGCAGCGGCGGTCGGTGTTCTTCTGACGGAGTACGACAGATGGGGGCGCCCTTCCCGGGAAGGGCGCCCCCATCTGTGTGCCACCTGCTCTAGTCCGCGTCCTGGCTGTCGATGCCGAGGCCCGGCAGGAGGCCGGGGAGCAGTGGCGGGATCGTCACGTCCGGCGGCTTGACCGGGGTGGGCGTGGACGGGGAGGCCGCGCCGGACTCCTTGGGCGGGTCGAGCAGGCCGCCGGTGCTGCCGCCGAGGAGGCCCTCGTCGCCGGTGCCGGCGCTCGAGGACTTGCTGGGGCCGGCGCCGCTGCCGGTTCCGGCGCCGCTGCCTCGGGAGGCGTCGGTGCCGGGGGTCGTGGAGCGGCCGGTGTCGGTGCCGCCGGTGGCCGTCGAGCCGGTGCTCCGGCTGCTGCCGGGGCCCGCGTCGCCCGGGGCCGGTGGCTGCGGCAGCAGGGACTGGAGCGGGGCGACCTCGTCCTCTATGGCCTCGAAGACCGACGACACCTGCTGAGAGACGTCGCCGAGCTGGAGGGGCAGTTTGTCGCGCAGGGCGCCCCAGGCGTCCCGGTGCGAGCGGGAGAACGCGGAGAGGGCCTGGATGGGGCCGAGGGACTCCGGGTCGCGCTCGTACGCCTCATGGAGCAGCCGGTGGCCCTCGGAGGCGTCGTGCCGCATGCCGGACAGGGCGCGCCGGACCTCGCCGAGGGACTCGTGGTCGAGCTGGCCGCCGCGGCCGCGCTCCATGAGCCTGCGGGCTTCGTTGAGCCGGGTGGACGCCTGGTCGAGGTAGGTGCGCCCGCGCTCGTCGTCGCCGTCGGCCAGGTAGGTGAGCTTGAAGTCCTCGATGCCGCGCTTGAGCCCGTAGAGCCCGTCACCGGGGAGGGCGTCGGAACTCGCGGCCGCGACTCCGCCGAACGCACCGGCGGCGACGCCCACGCTCAGGCCGCCGGCCGTGAGGCCCTTGGCGATGCGGGAGCGTGGTCGGAACTTGCCCAGCGGACTCGCCCGGTGGGCCCCCCGGGCGCGGTGGGACCGCTGCTCGGGTACCGAAGGGTCCGCCGCTTCGCCTCCCACGGTGCCCGATCGCAGCATGGCCTCCATCGCCGCGACCAACTGGGCCCGCTGAACGACCTTGACCTCGGGGTCGAGTTCCGGTTTGGGCAGCTCGGCGAGACTCGTGGCGAGGGCCAGGAGACGGCCCCGCTCGGTCTGGTCCGCAGCGGCCGGCGCCGGCGGTGATCCTTCGGTCTGCTCGGCCGCCGTGGCCTGGTCGGACTGCTCCTCCAGAGCCTGGGCGAAGGCGCTCGCCCGCCGGTGCGCCGATACGTTCGCGATCACTGGCGGCACCTCCTCTCGTCATGACGGTCGGCTCCCCGGGGGTCTCGAGGGTTGCACGGCCCGGACCGCTGCCTTGCGATCGAGTGATCGGCGGCGGTCGGAACGTGACCACAGGGAGCCTGTATCCCGCACAACGACTGGCGCGGCACTTGGGTTACGGACGGCGGATGATCGGATCGGGAAGTCAACGGACTTTCACTGAAAGTGAGTTGGGGATGGCCGACAGTAGGCGCCGGACGGGTGCGTCAGCGGGCGTCGTCCGGCAGGAGGCGGGCCAGGGTGCGCACGGCCCGGTACTGGAGGGTCTTGATGGCCCCTTCGTTCTTGCCCATCACGCGCGCGGTCTCGGCGACGGACAGTCCCTGGAGGAACCGGAGGGTCACGCACTCCTGCTGCTGGGGGTTGAGCCGGCGGACGGCGTCCAGCAGCGCGGCGTTGGAGAGGGACTCCAGGACGGAGTCCTCGGGGGAGCGCTCGACCTCGTTGGCGTCGAGCATCTCGCCGGTGGTGATCTCCAGGCGGAAGCGGCTCGACTTGAAGTGGTCGGCGACGAGGTTGCGGGCGATCGTGACGAGCCAGGCGCCGAAGTCGCGGCCCTGCCAGGTGAAGGTCCCGATGCGCCGCAGGGCGCGCAGGAAGGTCTCGCTGGTGAGGTCCTCGGCGGTCGCCTTGCCGCCCACGCGGTAGTAGATGTAGCGGTAGACGGTGTCGCTGTACTGGTCGTACAGGCGCCCGAAGGCGTCGGCCTCGCCGGCCTGGGCGCGTTCGACGAGGTCCATCATGCGGGCGCTGTCGCTGTCGGCGGCGGGGCGGCGGGCGGCGGTGGACGCGCCGGAGGAACGCCCTCGTCTGCCGACGACGGCGCCGCCTTCCGCCAGTGCGTAGCACGGGCCCGCCGGCGTGGCGGTGACGAAGGCGGGTACGGCGTACGCGGTGGGGACGAAGCCGCGCAACAGGTCCTGGACCGTAGCGACCGTTGCGCGCAGCGTAGCCAGGCCCGAGGTGTCAACCCCGACGTGTGGGTACACGGGACTCCCAGAGGCAGAGCTTCCATCACGTGCAGTGCGAAACCTTTCACCCGCAGTGACGACGGCCTGGTGGCCGCTGTGACGACAGGGGGGTTCCGGTATGCGTCTGAGGAGAATAACGCTTCGTGCAGGCGCTGCTACACCGAGTTGCTCAAAACTTCGATTACGTCGCTTCTGTGACCTATTGACGCTCGATCAGGTGTCGCAGGGTGAACGGTTGTTGATCGGAAAGGTTCGAGTTTCGGCTCGGTCCAGGGCGCGTTGTGGCTGTGCGCGGACAACAGCGCAGGAGTGACGCATGAAGGACGGCCGTAACGGGTACGACCGTCCTTTGTGCGCGTGGCGCGTGGCGCGCATCGCGCGCGGGGCGAGGGGGAGTTCTACCGCCGGCGTCTGTTGTGCAGGGCGATGGCCGCCGCCGTGCCGCCCGCGACCGCTCCGACGCCGGCCGCCGCCGGGATGCCGACCTTCGCCGCCTTGCGGCCGGTGCGGTAGTCGCGCAGCCGCCAGTCCAGGCCCCGGGCGTGCTTGCGCAGTTTGGTGTCCGGGTTGATGGCGTAGGGGTGGCCGACCAGCGACAGCATCGGGATGTCGTTGTGCGAGTCGCTGTAGGCGGCGCAGCGGGAGAGGTCGAGGCCCTCGGCCGCGGCCAGGGCGCGGACCGCCTCCGCCTTCGCGGGGCCGTGCAGCGGTTCGCCGACCAGCTTGCCGGTGTAGACGCCGTCGACCGACTCGGCGACCGTGCCGAGGGCGCCGGTGAGGCCGAGGCGGCGGGCGATCACCTGGGCGATCTCCACCGGGGCGGCTGTGACCAACCACACCTTCTGACCGGCGTCCAGATGGGCCTGGGCGAGGGCGCGGGTGCCGGGCCAGATGCGCTCGGCCATGTACTCGTCGTAGATCTCCTCGCCGATCGACATCAGTTCGGAGACGCGGTGGCCCTTGACGATGGACAGGGCCGAGTCACGGGCGTCCTGCATGTGCTCGGGGTCCTCGATGCCGGCCAGCCGGAACCACGCCTGCTGCCAGGCGAACCGGACCAGGTCGCGGGTCTCGAAGAACTTGCGTTTGTACAGGCCACGGCCGAAGTGGAACAGGGCGGCGCCCTGCATCACGGTGTTGTCCAGGTCGAAGAAAGCGGCGGCCAGCGCGTCGCCGTGGACCGGGAACTGCGGTTCGTCCGCGGTGGGCTGTTCGAGCTGTGTGTCCTGCGTGGACTTGCGGGCGGCCTCCGCCGAGGCTTCGCCTGCCAACACGCTCCGCGCCGTGGCGGAGCGCCTACGGGGGGTGAGCCATCCGAGAGCGGCCATGGCGTGAGCATAGCCATTCTGTTCGGTGGTTCCGGAGCCGAGAGGTTCGGCGGGTGTGAACTCTCCGCGACCGTGCCGTTAAACCGGACCATCCGCCCACCGCGCCGGAGGGGGCGAGAATGGCCCGTATGAGTCCGTTCTTTCGACGTAAGGCCGTCCCTCCCCGCGAGAGGTCGGTCACGCTGGTGGGCAAGCCCGGCTGTCATCTGTGCGACGACGCCCGGACGGTGGTGGAGAAGGTCTGCGCCGAGCTGGGGGTGCCGTGGGAGGAGAAGGACATCACGCGCGATCCGCGCCTGCACGAGGAGTACTGGGAGCAGATCCCGGTGGTGCTGGTCGACGGCGAACAGCACACGTTCTGGCGGGTGGACGAGGGGCGGCTGCGCAAAGAGCTGACGGGGAACTGACCGAGCAGTACAAGACACGCCGAACGTCGCTTAGGATCGATGGCGATTTGGTCTCGGGGGCGGGATTCACGAGGAGAGTGTCGGTTTTGCCCCCAGGAACAACACGCGTGACCCCGGTCACGTTGGGCGGGCAAATCGGACACCATCTTTGTGCACGCGTTCACAAAGACATAGCCTGCTGTCGACGGGGCGGTCTGGGGACGTACGACCGCTCGCAGCCCCGCTCTACCCGCAGGAGCACCGTGGCAACTGGCCGAACTCACCGACCGGCGACCCGTAGCCGAGGGATTCCCGAGGCCACCGTCGCCCGCCTTCCGCTGTACCTCCGTGCGCTGACCGCTCTGTCGGAGCGCTCGGTGCCCACGGTGTCGTCGGAGGAACTCGCGGCCGCGGCCGGGGTCAACTCCGCCAAGCTGCGCAAGGACTTCTCCTACCTGGGCTCCTACGGCACCCGCGGGGTCGGCTACGACGTCGAGTACCTCGTCTACCAGATCTCCCGTGAGCTGGGCCTCACCCAGGACTGGCCGGTCGTCATCGTCGGTATCGGAAACCTCGGCGCCGCCCTCGCCAACTACGGCGGGTTCGCCTCGCGCGGGTTCCGCGTGGCCGCGCTGATCGACGCCGACCCGGCGATGGCCGGCAAGCCCGTCGCGGGCATCCCGGTGCAGCACACCGACGAGCTCGAGAAGATCATCACGGACAACGGCGTGTCGATCGGTGTCATCGCCACCCCGGCCGGCGCCGCCCAGCAGGTCTGCGACCGGCTCGTGGCCGCCGGGGTGACCTCCATCCTGAACTTCGCGCCGACCGTGCTGACCGTCCCGGACGGCGTCGACGTGCGCAAGGTCGACCTCTCCATCGAGCTGCAGATCCTCGCCTTCCACGAGCAGCGCAAGGCCGGCGAGGAGGCCGCGGCCCTCGACGGCGCCGTACCGGCCCCGGCCGGCCGCGACGACTCCCGCACCGACCGCACCGAGCGCACTGGCCGGACCGGCGGCACCGACCAGGGACCCGACGGGGACGTACCCGCCGTGATGCCGGCATGAGTCTCCTCGTCGTCGGGCTGAGCCACCGCAGCGCCCCGGTGAGCGTCCTGGAGCGGGCCTCGCTCTCCGCGGACGCCCAGCTCAAGCTGCTCCAGGACACGGTCGCCGCCGAACCGGCCACCGAGGCCGCCGTCCTGGCCACCTGCAACCGGATCGAGCTGTACGCCGACGTGGACAAGTTCCACGCCGGTGTCGCCGAGCTGTCCACCCTGCTCGCCCAGCACAGCGGGGTCGGCCTCGACGAGCTGACCCCCTATCTCTACGTGCACTACGAGGACCGGGCCGTCCACCATCTGTTCTCGGTGGCCTGCGGGCTGGACTCGATGGTCGTCGGCGAGGGCCAGGTCCTCGGGCAGATCAAGGACTCCCTGGCCCGGGCGCAGGACCTGCACACCGCCGGACGGCTGCTGAACGACCTGTTCCAGCAGAGCCTCCGGGTCGGCAAGCGGGCCCACTCCGAGACCGGCATCGACCGGGCCGGGCAGTCCCTGGTCACCTTCGGCCTGGAGCAGCTCGCCGCCGGTGAGGACGTCTCGGCCTGGGCGCGCGGCAAGAAGGCCCTGGTCATCGGCGCGGGCTCGATGTCCTCGCTGGCCGCCGCCACGCTCGCGCGCGCCGGGGTCGCCGAGGTCGTCGTCGCCAACCGCACCTTCGACCGCGCCGAGCGGCTCGCCCGGATCCTGACCGAGGACGAGAGCACGGACGTGCCGGCCCGCGCGGTACCGATGGAATCGGTGCCGGCCGAGCTGACACGTGCCGACATCGCCGTCTCCTGTACCGGCGCGACGGGCCTCGTGCTGACCGCGGAGGCGATCGCGGCGGCCGTCGAGGGCCGCGCCGGCGCACCGGCCGCCAGCGCGTCGGCCGACCTCGGCGAGGAGGGCCCGTCGGCCGTCCGCGCGCTGCCGCCGACCTCCCTCGGCACCGAGGAGAACTGTCCGCTCGACCTGCCCGCCGCCCAGCGCTCCGGCTTCTCCGTGCTCGGCGAGGCCGCCGTGGCCGGCATGGACGCGGCGACCCTGGAGCAGCACGCCGCCTGGGTCGACAACGCGACCGTCGACCGCCGTACGGCCGTCCGGCGCGGCCCCGAGACCGACGCCGAGCTGATCACCGCGCTCGCCGCGACCGCCGCCACCGTCGGCCGGATCCCCGAGCGCCGCAGGCCCGAACCGGCCGCCGCGCTGGTCCGCCCCGAGCCCGTGCTGTTCCTGCTGGACCTCGCGATGCCGCGGGACGTCGACGCGGCCGCGCACCGGCTGGCCGGGGTGCGCCTGGTGGACATCGAGTCGCTGGCGGAGGCGTCCGCGGGCGCCCCGATGGCCGCCGACGTGGACCAGGTGCGGCGGATCGTCGGCGACGAGGTCGCCGCGTTCGGCGCCGCGCTGCGGGCCGCGCACATCACCCCGACCGTGGTCGCGCTGCGCGCGATGGCCGCCGATGTCGTCGCGGGCGAGATCGCCCGCCTCGAAGGACGGCTGCCCGGCCTCGACGGCAAGCACCGCGCGGAGATCACCCAGACCGTGAAGCGCGTCGTCGACAAGCTGCTGCACGCGCCGACCGTCCGCGTCAAACAGCTCGCCGCCGAACCCGGCGGCGCCGGGTACGCGGACGCGCTGCGCACCCTGTTCGACCTCGACCCGGAGACGGTGGCCTCTGTCTCCCGGGCCGACGACAGCACCGAGAAGAACCGAGGGCCGGAATGACTGACAAGGCATTGAGGCTCGGGACCAGGCGGAGCAGACTCGCCATGGCCCAGTCCGGGCAGGTGGCGGACGCCGTGAGCCAGGTGACCGGACGGCCCGTCGAACTCGTCGAGATCACCACCTTCGGCGACGTCTCCCGCGCGCATCTCTCGCAGATCGGCGGCACGGGCGTCTTCGTGACCGCGCTGCGTGACGCGCTGACGCGGGGGGAGGTCGACTTCGCGGTCCACTCGCTGAAGGACCTGCCGACCGCGCAGCCCGAGGACCTGGTCCTGGCCGCCGTACCGGTGCGCGAGGACCCCCGTGACGTGATCGTCGCCCGGGACGCGCTGAAGTTCACCGACCTGCCGCGCGGGGCGCGCATCGGCACCGGTTCCTCGCGCCGCATGGCGCAGCTCAACGCGTACGCGCGGGCCCACGGTCTCGACATCGAGACCGTCCCGATACGTGGGAACGTCGACACCCGCATCCGGTACGTGCACGATGGTGAACTGGACGCGGTCGTACTGGCCGCGGCCGGCCTGAGCCGCATCGGACGCATCGACGAGGTCACCGACTTCCTGTCGATAGACACGGTGCTGCCCGCCCCCGGCCAGGGGGCACTGGCGATCGAATGTGCCGCGGGCGACGCGGAACTGATCGCCGCGCTCGGCGCCCTCGACGACCCCTTCACCCGGGTCGCCGTGACCGCCGAACGGTCCCTGCTCGCCGCCCTGGAGGCCGGCTGCTCCGCCCCTGTGGGCGCGCTGGCCGACCTTCTGGCCGACGGGCAGATTGTCAACGAAATGCGCCTGCGCGGCGTCGTCGGCACCACCGACGGCTCTCGCATGGTGAGCCTGTCCACCACCGGTCCCGTGCCCGAGACGCACGACCGGGCAAGGGCGCTCGGCCGTGAACTCGCGGCCGAGATGCTCGCCCGGGGCGCGGCCGGTCTGATGGGGGAGCGAGCACAGTGAGCCCCACCACCCTTCCCGCCGGTCCGGAACACGGGCACGTCACCTTCCTCGGTGCCGGACCCGGGGATCCGGGACTGCTGACTCTGCGCGCCGTGGAGGCGCTCGGGCACGCGGACGTCCTGGTCGCCGAGCACGAGGTGCTCGACGTCGTACGGACGCACGCGCGGCCCGGCGTCACCGTCGTGACCGCGGAACCAGGTCCTTCGTCGGACCCGCTTCCGGGCACGGGCACGCCTCACCCGACGCTTGTCGACGGCGCGTCGGCAAGCGTTGAGGTACCCGCTGTGCGGGATGCCTCACATCTTGTCATGGAGGCCGCGCGGGGCGGCAGGCGGGTCGTCCGAGCGGTGTCCGGGGACCCGGGACTTGATACGTACGCGGCGGAGGAAATGCTCGCCTGCGCGGCGGCCGGTGTTCCCTTCGAGGTCGTGCCCGGTGTCGCCGCCGCGGTCGGCGTGCCCGCGTACGCCGGGGTGCCGCTGCGCGACGCGCAGGGCGCGGACGTCCGCTTCGTGGACGCCCGTACCGCCTCGGACCGCTGCTGGACCGAGGTCGGCGCCTCCGACGGCACCGTCGTGGTCTCGACGACCCTGGACTCGGTCGGCGCGGCCGCCGGTGAACTGGTCTCGGCGGGCCGCAAGCCCGATACGCCGATGACGGTCACGGTCGCCGGTACGACCACCCGCCAGCGGACCTGGACGGCCACCCTCGGCACCATCGCGCAGACGCTGAAGCAGGCGAAGGTGCTGCCCTCGCCCGAGGGCGGCCGGCCGGTGATAGCCGTGGTCGGCGAGCGTTCCGCCCCGGCCCTGCGCGACCAGCTCTCGTGGTTCGAGTCCAAGCCGCTGTTCGGCTGGAAGGTCCTCGTCCCGCGGACGAAGGAACAGGCGGCGTCGCTCTCCGACCAGCTCCGGTCCTACGGGGCCGTGCCGCACGAGGTGCCGACGATCGCCGTCGAACCGCCGCGCACGCCCCAGCAGATGGAGCGGGCGGTCAAGGGCCTGGTGACGGGCCGCTACGAGTGGATCGCCTTCACCTCGGTGAACGCGGTCAAGGCCGTCCGCGAGAAGTTCGAGGAGTACGGCCTCGACGCCCGCGCCTTCGCGGGGATCAAGGTCGCCGCGGTGGGCGAGCAGACCGCGCACGCGCTGGTCGCCTTCGGTGTGAAGCCGGACCTGGTGCCGAGCGGCGAGCAGTCGGCCGCCGGGCTGCTGGACGACTGGCCGCCGTACGACCCGGTCTTCGACCCGATCGACCGGGTGTTCCTGCCGCGCGCCGACATCGCCACCGAGACGCTGGTGGCCGGGCTCATCGAGCTGGGCTGGGAGGTCGACGACGTCACGGCCTACCGGACCGTGCGGGCCTCGCCGCCCCCGGCGGACACCCGGGAGGCGATCAAGGGCGGCGGCTTCGACGCGGTGCTCTTCACGTCGTCGTCGACCGTGCGGAACCTCGTCGGGATCGCCGGCAAGCCGCACAACGTCACGGTGATCGCCTGTATCGGTCCGGCGACCGCCAAGACGGCCGAGGAGCACGGGCTGCGGGTCGACGTGATGGCTCCCGAGCCGTCGGTGCACAAGCTCGCGGAGGCCCTGGCCGACTTCGGCCAGCGCCGCCGCACGGCCGCACGCGAGGCGGGCGACCCGGTGACCCGGCCCAGCGAGCGACGCCCGGGGACACGGCGGCGCCGGGCGACCTGACGCCGGGCGGGCCGGAACACGGACGCGGCGGAGCGTTTCTCCTTCGGGAGGAGCGCTCCGCCGCGTTTTTCGTGTCCCCGGCGTTTCGTGTCCCCGGCCGGCCGGGCGGGCTACTTGGATTCGATGCGGCCGACCGCTGTCGGGCCGGTGGTGAGGGACTCGGTGGCTGTGGGCCAGGCGTCGTCGCCGGGGTGGAACTGGGTGCGGAGGTAGGCGGCGGTGAGGTGGGCCAGGGCGGCTACCGTCGCGGGGTTCTCGTCGGTGGTCTCGGCGGCGTCGTAGCCGGCGATGCCGCCGAGGCCGTGCTCCGCCTCGAACAGGGTGAGCAGGGTCTTGGGTCCGGGGGCGAGGGCGTAGGGGTCGGCGTGCCAGTCCGGGCCCATGTCGGTGAAGTGCCGGGAGTCGTCCTTCTCACCGGCGACGACCAGCGCGGGCGTGGTCATGGTGGCGAAGTCGACGGCCCCGATGATCGGCCACTGCGCGGCCATGGGCCCGTTGAGGACGTCACCGCCCCGGCCGGGCGCGGCCAGCAGCACGCCCGCCGTGATGCGCGGCTCGGCGACGCTCACCGTCTTCCCGGTGCCGGGGTCGACGATCCCGGCACCCAGCAGGAGGGAGGCGGTGAAGCCGCCGAGCGAGTGTCCGGCGAGGCCGATCTTCGTGCGGTCGATCCGCCCGGCGAGTCCGGGCACGGTCCGCTCGATCACGTCCAGGCGGTCGAGGACGTGGGACATGTCCTCGGCGCGGGAGCGCCAGAAGTCGGGCGCGCCGGGCGCGTCGGCGACCAGGTGGCTCAGGGTCCGGGAGGTGAGGTGGGTGGGCTGGACGACGACGAAGCCGAGGGCCGCCCACCGCTGGGCCAGCGGTGCGTAGCCGTTGAGCGAGGAGAGGTTGTGCGAGGGCCCGTGCCCGTGCGAGAGCAGCAGGACGGGCAGGCCGGTGCCGGTCTCCGGGGCGGTGACCCGGACCTGGAGGTCCACGGGCCGTCCGGGCACCGGGAGGACGACGGGGCTGTAGGACAGGACGGGTACGGGGGTGTCCGGGAGGTCTGTGCCGGTGGCGGTGGGGGATGCGCTCATGGTGAGGACGCCCTTTCGGTTACCCTGAAACGGAACGTTGCTCCATTTACTATCCGGAGCGTTGCTCCGTTTTGTCAACCGCTCCGGGAGGACGACGCGATGACCACCGGCCGCGCTCCGGACGCGCCCAGGGGCCCAGGCAGTGCCGACGGGGCGTCGGCAAGGGGGTGCCCGGGGCGGGCGTAGCGTAGGCGCATGACGAAGTACGGTTCCTTTCCCGGTACGCGTCCCCGGCGACTGCGCACCACCCCCGCCATGCGGCGCATGGTCGCCGAGACCCGGCTGCACCCGGCCGACTTCATCCTTCCCGCGTTCGTGCGGGAGGGCGTGAGCGAGCCGGTGCCGATCCAGGCCATGCCCGGGGTCGTGCAGCACACCCGCGACAGCCTGAAGAAGGCCGCGCTGGAGGCCGTGGAGGCCGGGGTCTCCGGGATCATGCTCTTCGGGGTGCCGGAGGACTCGAAGAAGGACGCGCTCGGCACCCCGGGCACCGATCCGGACGGCATCCTCCAGGTGGCCCTCCGGGACGTCCGCGCCGAGGTCGGGGACGATCTGCTGGTCATGTCCGACCTGTGCCTCGACGAGACGACGGACCACGGGCACTGCGGGGTGCTGGACGCGCAGGGCCGGGTCGACAACGACGCGACCCTGGAGCGGTACGCCGAGATGGCCCAGGTCCAGGCCGACGCCGGCGCCCATGTGGTGGGCCCCAGCGGCATGATGGACGGCCAGATCGGCGTCGTCCGGGACGCGCTCGACCAGATCGGGCGGGAGGACGTCTCCATCCTCGCCTACACCGTGAAGTACTCCTCCGCCTTCTACGGCCCCTTCCGGGAGGCCGTGGGTTCGTCGCTCCAGGGCGACCGCAAGACCTACCAGCAGGACCCGGCCAACCTCCGCGAGTCGATGCGGGAGCTGGCGCTGGACCTGGAGGAGGGCGCCGACATGGTGATGGTCAAGCCGGCCGGCCCCTACCTCGACGTCCTGGCCCGGGTCGCCGACGCCGTGGACGTGCCGGTCGTGGCGTACCAGATCTCCGGTGAGTACTCGATGATCGAGGCCGCCGCCGAGAAGGGCTGGGTCGACCGCGACCGGGCGATCTTCGAGGCGCTGACCGGCATCAAGCGGGCCGGCGCGCGCAACATCCTCACCTACTGGGCGACCGAGGCGGCCCGCAAGCTGCGGTAGCCGTCACCAGCTCAGGGCGTCCTCGCGGTCCTGCTGCCAGTACGTCACCGTGAGGGAGCTGTCGTAGTAGACGCCCGCGGCGGGCAGGGCCGGGGTCGCGGAGGCGCCGCCGTCGCTGTTCGGGGTCATGCCCTGGAAGGCGACGGTCAGCTTCTCGGCGGTCGTGCCGCCGTCGCCGCTGCCGTCGGCGGCGGACAGCAGGACGCCCGCGTACCCGGACTCGCCCGGCGCGAGGGTCACCACGGCCTGCGGGTGCGTCTCCTCGGCGGCCCGCGGCACCCACTGCATCTCGTCGAAGCGCAGGACGGGGTAGTAGGTCAGATCGCACGTCTTGCTGCCCGTGTTGGTCACGGTGAGCAGCAGGTGGTTGAGCGGGCGGGGGACGGGCTGGGCGGTGACCTTGGTGGTGGAGCCGTTGCAGAGGACGCGGGTGGCGGGAGCGGGGGTCTTGGAGCCGCCCTTCGCGTTGTCCTTGGTGCCGTCCTTGGTCCCGTCCTTGTTTCCGTCCTTGTTTCCGTTCTTGGCCGGGGTGGTCGTGCCGCCGTCGGCCGGCGCAGCCGGTGCGGACGCGGGTGCGGATGCCGACGTCGACGGCGTCTCGGGGAGGGCGGAGGCGCCCTCGTCCCTCGTGCCCGTCCCGTTCTCGCACGCCGTGAGGGCGAGGGCGGTGAGCGCGGTGACGGCGAGCAGTGAGCGGGTGCGGCGGATGTGCATGGTCAAGTCCTCTTCCGTGGTGCCGAGTTGCGATGGGCTGCCTGCTTGGCCAAAGCTTGCGAGAGTATCCGTCCCGGCCGCCAGGACCGGCGGACGATCAGGGACACTGGAACGCCCGCACCGGGTGTGAGCTGGGCGAACGAACCATCCCTGGAACGCCGGGATGGGACATGGGGGGTGGACGAACGGTGGCTGCGGCCGACTTCGCGGAGCTGCTGCGGGAGTTGAAGGACCGGTCCGGGCTGAGCTACGGGACGCTCGCGAAACGGCTCCACATGAGTACGTCGACGCTGCACCGTTACTGCAACGGGGACGCCGTGCCCACGGACTACTCCCCCGTGGAGCGCATGGCCCGCCTCTGCAAGGCGTCGCCGGACGAACTCGTGGCCCTGCACCGGAGTTGGGTGCTGGCGGACGCGGGGCGGGGGAAGAAGGGTGCGGAACCTGTTTCCGAGCGCGAGCCCGAGCCCGAGCCCGACCCCGACCTTGAGCCCGAGGTCGATCCTGAGCCCGAGGCCGTGACCGAGCCCGTGCGTGTACGGCGGCCGTTGGTGCTCGCCGGGGTCGGTGCCGTCGCCGCTCTGGGGTCGGTCGCGCTGACCCTCGCGCTCGTGCTGCCGGGCGGCGGTTCCGACGACGGCGGTGGCGCGGGCGGTCCGGTCGGGGCGGCGGAGTCCGTGCCGGGGCGGGGTACGCCGTCGGTGTCGGCCTCGTCGTCCGGGTCACCGTCACCGTCGGGCGCTGTCTCTGCCTCTCCGTCGCCGTCGGACTCGCCGTCCGCGTCCGCCGGGTCGCCCTCCGCCGGGAAAGGCGCCGGTGCGGCCGTTCCGCTGACGGTCGCCGCGCGGCCGTTCGCCTGGGAGAGCCCCTGCGATCAGCACTATCTGATCCGGCAGGGGCCGCAGGAGGTCAGCCCGCCGCCGGTCGAGCAGGACGCGCCGGCCTGGGTGTCCCGGCACGGGGCCGTGTCGGCGGGGCAGCAGTACCTGGAACTGACCGTGCAGGGGACGGGTGCGGAGACCGTCGTCGTGGACCGTCTGACGGTCCGTACGGTGGCCAGGCGTTCGCCGCTCGCCTGGAACGACTACGCGATGGGCTACCCGGGGGTCGGCTGCGGCGGCGGTGTGCCGACGCGGTCGTTCTCGATCGCCCTGGACGCGGCGCGCCCGGCGCCGGTGCCGGAGGCGGGGCATCCGGACTTCCCGTTCAAGGTGAGCGAGTCCGACCCGGAGGTCTACTACGTGACCGCCGACGCCTCCGCGTACGACGTGAGCTGGTATCTGGAGCTGTCCTGGTCCAGCGGCTCGCGGCACGGCACGCTGAGGATCGACGACGAGGGGAAGCCGTTCCGTACCAGTGGGGACCACGGGCGTCCGGCGTACGAGTTTCCGCTCGGGGGTTCTGCGTGGCGCCCCGCGGGGTCGGAGGGGTAGCGGGGGCTTTGTGGGTGGGTGCGGGTGCGTCGTGGCCGGTCGCGCAGTTCCCCGCGCCCCTGGGTGGGGGCAGTGGGCGTCCGGATTGCGGAAAGCACGGTGTAGGTGGCATGTATCTCTCTAGGGTGCGTCCATGACATCCGCGCCCGCACCCGCATCCGCGCCCGCCTCCGCCCCCGTTCCTCCGACGGCCGCCCGTGTGCGGTCGACCGGGGGCTCGCCGGTGCGGGACATTCTCGCCGTCACCGCACGCCCCGAGGTGATCAACTTCGCGGGTGGGCTGCCCGCGCCCGAGCTGTTCGACCGTGAGGGCGTCGCGGCCGCCTTCCGGCACGTGCTGGAGGAGAGCCCGGCGCAGGCCCTCCAGTACGCCACCACCGAGGGCGAACCGGCGCTGCGCTCCCTGCTCGCGGCCCGCCTCACCGCCCGCGGCCTGCCGACCGACGCCGACGACCTGCTCGTCACCACTGGCTCCCAGCAGGCCCTGTCCCTGCTCGCGGCCGCCCTCGTCGACCCCGGTGACACCGTGCTCGTCGAGGAACCCTGCTACCTCGCCGCGCTCCAGGTCTTCGGCCTGGCCGGGGCCCGGATCCTCGCCGTCCCCGGGGACGCGGAAGGACCCGACCCGGACGCCCTCGCCGATCTCGTCGTCCGTGAACGCCCCAAGCTGCTCTACACCGTCCCCACCTTCCAGAACCCCACCGGCCGCACGGTCCCCGCCGCGCGCCGCGCCGCGCTCGCCGCCGTCGCCGCCCGGCACGGCCTGTGGATCGTCGAGGACGACCCCTACGGCGAACTCCGCTACGACGGCGACCGGGTGCCGTGGATCGCCGCCCACGCCGACGCCCGCGACCGCACCGTGCTGCTCGGCTCCTTCTCCAAGGTGATGGCGCCCGGTCTGCGGCTCGGCTGGCTGCGCGCCCCGGCGGAGCTGCGGCGCGCCTGCGCCGTCGCCAAGCAGGCCGCCGATCTGCACACCCCGACCGTCAACCAGCTCGCGGCCGCCCGCTACTTGGCCGTCAACGACCTCGACGCGCATGTGCGGCGCGTGGCGGACGTCTACCGGGAGCGGCGCGACGCGATGCTCGCCGGGCTGCCGGACGCGCTGCCGGAGGGGTCGGTGTGGAACCGGCCCGACGGCGGCATGTTCCTCTGGGTCCGCCTGCCGTCGTCGTACGACACCACGGAGTCGCTGGCGCGGGTGGTGCGGCAGGACGTGGCGTACGTCCCCGGCGCGCCCTTCTACGCCGGTGAGCCCGACCGGTCGACGCTGCGGCTGTGCTTCGTGACGCAGACCCCGGAGGAGATCGGCGAGGGGCTGCGCAGGCTGGGGAAGGGGCTCGGCCGGTAGCGGACCGGGGCCGGTCCGGTCAGTCCCACCAGAAGGTCCAGGCGCGTTCGCCGACGAGCCGCTCCGCGTAACCGCCCAGGGTGTACGGAGGGTTCTGCTCGACGTTGTCCGGGCAGAACGCGAAGTGCTCCGCCGCCAGGGCCTCGGCGGCGGCGAGCGTGGTGGGCGGCGCGGCCACCGAGACCACGAGCACGTCGAAGCCGAGGGCGACGACCCGTATCCCGAAGCGGTCCTCCCAGGAGCGCAGCACCGCGCACAGCCGGGCCACGTCGTTCTCGTGGTTCAGCGGTCCGGTCCAGCCGATCGCCGCCGGGATGTCGGCGGAGCGGCGGGCCGGGACCAGTGCCAGGTGCGGCCGGGTGAAATGGGGCGGTCCCGCGGTCAGGGCGTCGGCGGTCTCGGCGGCCCGGGTGTCCGGATCGGCGACCAGGGCCGGGGACTCGGCCGGTCCGGGCCACTTGGCGCCGTCGGGCGCGCACTCCGCCCAGAACTCCGCGAGCACCTCGTCGGCGTCGTGGTCCCCGGGGTAGGACATCTCGCCGGGCGCGAGGTCCCAGTCCTGCGGACCTCCCTGATCACTGCCGAGGTCCACCAGTACGGGCAGCAGCCCCGCGCGCGTCGCCGGGGTGCCCAGCGCGGACCAGTTGCCCGAGGAGGCGGGCTGCGCCGCGTGCCAGAGCAGCGGTTCGTGCCACGGGCCGTCGTCCGTGGCGTCGACCAGCAGCCCGAGGGGGAGCCGCAGCCCGAGGGAGCGGCCGCTCGGGTCGGACGCGAGCTTCGGCAGCGGATTGGGAAGAGTCGCCATGCCGGTGACTGTAGGGGCAGGCACTGACAACGCGGTCAGCGGCGGGACTTCGACCGCCGCAGCAGGTGGGTCAGCCGTCCAACCAGCTCTCCTCACGCTCGCGTTCACCGCCGTAGGCGGCAACAGGCGGCAAGACGCGCGAGCGTGAGGAGCCGGGTCCCGTGCGGTCCCGTCCGGTCAGAGCTTCTCGGGGGTCCTGATGCCCAGGAGGGCCATGCCCCGGTGCAGGGTGCGGGCCGTCAGGTCGATCAGGAACAGGCGGTTCTCCCTCAGTTCGGGAGTCTCCGCCTTGAGCACCGGGCACTGGTCGTAGAACGTCGTGAGCAGCGACGCCAGTTGGTAGAGGTACGCCGCGAGCTTGTGGGGCTCGTAGGCCGCCGCCGCCTCCAGCACCGTCTCCGCGAACTGGTCCAGATGCAGGCCCAGGGCACGCTCCGCCGGGGCCAGCGCCAGCTCCGGGTGGGCGACCGGACGGGCGTCCTCGGACTTGCGCAGGATCGACTGGATCCGGGCGTACGCGTACTGGAGGTACACCGACGTGTCGCCGTTCAGCGACACCATCTGGTCCAGGTCGAACTTGTAGTCGCGCACCGCCGACGTGGACAGGTCCGCGTACTTCACCGCGCCGACGCCGACGAACCGGCCGTTCTCCACGACCTCCTCGTCCGTCAGGCCGACCTTCTCGCGCTTCTCGGCGACCACGGCCGTCGCCCGCTCGACCGCCTCGTCCAGCAGGTCGACCAGCTTGACCGTCTCGCCCTCACGGGTCTTGAACGGCTTGCCGTCCTTGCCGAGGACCGTGCCGAACGCCAACTGCCGCGCCGTGACGTCGTCGTTCAGCCAGCCCGCCCGGCGGGCCGTCTCGAAGACCATCTTGAAGTGCAGCGACTGCCGGGCGTCCACCACGTACAGCAGGGTGTCCGCCTTCAGGTTGAAGACGCGGTCGCGGATCGCCGACAGGTCGGTGGCCGCGTAGCCGAAGCCGCCGTCGGACTTCTGCACGATCAGCGGGACCGGGTTGCCGTCCGGGCCCTTGATGTCGTCGAAGAACACGCACAGCGCGCCGTCCGACCGGACCGCCACGCCGGACTCCTCCAGGAGGCGGCAGGTCTCGTGCAGCATGTCGTTGTACCCCGACTCGCCGACGATGTCGGGGTCGCTGATCTCCATGTCCAGCTTGTCGAAGACGGAGAAGAAGTAGATCTTCGACTCGTCGACGAACTTCTGCCAGATGGCGAGCGTCTGCGGTTCACCGGCCTGGAGGTCGACCACCCGGCGGCGCGCCCTGGTCTTGAACTCCTCGTCCGCGTCGAACAGTTTGCGCGCGGCCTTGTAGAGGCGGTCGAGGTTGGACATCGCCTCCTCGCCGCTCACGCCGTCGGCGTCCTTGTGGTCCAGCTCGTGCGGGTGCTCGTCCAGATACTGGATGAGCATGCCGAACTGCGTTCCCCAGTCGCCGATGTGGTGCCGGCGGACCACCGACTCGCCGGTGAACTCCAGGAGTTGGACGACCGCGTCACCGATCACCGCGGACCGCAGATGACCGACGTGCATCTCCTTCGCCACGTTCGGCTGGGCGTAGTCGACGACCGTGGTCCCGGGGTGCGCCGCGTGCGGCACGCCGAGGCGCGCGGTGTCGGCGTAGCGCGCCGCCAGGTTCTCGGTGATCGCCTTGTCGGTCACCGTCACGTTCAGGAAGCCGGGCCCCGAGACCTCGATCTCCCCGATCACGTCACCGGTGACGACCTGCGCCACGACCTGCGTCGCCAGCTCGCGCGGGTTCGCCTTGGCCTTCTTGGCGAGCGCCAGGATCCCGTTGGCCTGGAAGTCGGCCCGGTCGCTTCGTCGCAGCAGCGGGTCCGCGCCGGCGGCCTCCGGCAGGGTGGCCGAGAGGGCGGACGCGAGACGCTGTTCGACGGAGTGGCTGAGGGACGTGACCGAGGCCATAGGAGTGGGTGCCGTTCTCCTCGTGGGGATGGATAGACAGGCCCAGTATCCCACGGGGGGTAAAGCGGTTTTCCCGGGCGCGGGGTGGTCTGGGAGAATGGGCCGGGCGGTTCATCGCCTGCTGTCCCGCACACACACCAGCCTTCAGAACACACAGAGGACGTGCCGATCGTGGCTCAGAGCACCGAGACCACCGACTGGGTCTCCCGTTTCGCGGATGAGGTCATCGAGGAGTCGGAGCGCCGGGCCCCGGGCAAACCTGTCGTCGTCGCGTCCGGACTCTCCCCGTCCGGACCCATCCACCTGGGCAACCTCCGCGAGGTCATGACCCCGCACCTGGTCGCCGACGAGATCCGCCGCCGGGGCCACCAGGTCCGCCACCTGATCTCCTGGGACGACTACGACCGCTACCGCAAGGTGCCCGCCGGCATCGAGGGCGTCGACGACTCCTGGGCCGAGCACATCGGCAAGCCGCTGACCTCGGTCCCGGCCCCGGCCGGCTCGGCGTACCCGAACTGGGCCGAGCACTTCAAGGCCGCGATGGTCGAGTCGCTGGCCGAGCTGGGCGTGGAGTTCGACGGAATCAGCCAGACCGAGCAGTACACGGCCGGCGTCTACCGCGAGCAGATCCTGCACGCCATGCGCCACCGCGCCGACATCGACGCGATCCTCGACCAGTACCGCACCAAGAAGGCCCCGGCGAAGAAGCAGCAGCAGAAGCCGCTCGACGAGGCCGAGCTGGAGGCCGCCGAGGGCTCCGGCGCCGCCTCCGAGGACGACGGCACCGGCTCCGCCGGGTACTTCCCGTACAAGCCGTACTGCGGCAACTGCGCCAAGGACCTGACGACCGTCACCTCCTACGACGACGACTCCACCGAGCTGACGTACACCTGCACGGCGTGCGCCTTCTCCGAGACCGTCCGGCTGAACGAGTTCAACCGCGGCAAGCTCGTCTGGAAGGTCGACTGGCCGATGCGCTGGGCCTACGAGGGCGTGATCTTCGAGCCGTCCGGCGTCGACCACTCCTCGCCGGGCTCCTCCTTCCAGGTCGGCGGCCAGATCGTCGGCATCTTCGGCGGCAAGCAGCCCATCGGCCCCATGTACGCCTTCGTCGGCATCAGCGGCATGGCCAAGATGTCCTCGTCCCGGGGCGGTGTGCCGACCCCCGCCGACGCGCTGAAGATCATGGAGCCGCAGATCCTGCGCTGGCTGTACGCCCGCCGTCGGCCCAACCAGTCCTTCAAGATCGCCTTCGACCAGGAGATCCAGCGGCTCTACGACGAGTGGGACAAGCTCGACGCCAAGGTCGCCGACGGGACTGTGCTGCCCGCCGACGCCGCCGCGCACTCCCGCGCCGTGCGCACCGCCGCCGCCGAGCTGCCGCGCACCCCCCGGCCGCTGCCCTACCGCACGCTCGCCTCCGTCGCCGACATCACCGCCGGACACCAGGACCAGGCGCTGCGCATCCTCAGCGACCTCGACCCCGGCAACCCGCTCGGCTCGCTCGACGAGGCACGGCCCCGGTTCGACAAGGCCGAGGCGTGGATCAACACGCACGTCCCCGCCGACCAGCGGACCATCGTGCGCGAGGAGCCCGACACCGACCTGCTGAAGTCCCTCGACGAGGCCTCCCAGCAGTCCCTGCGCCTCCTCCTCGACGGCCTCGCCGAACACTGGTCGCTCGACGGCCTCACCCACCTCGTGTACGGCGTCCCCAAGGTGCAGGCCGGCTTCTCGGCCGACGCCACGCCCAAGGAGCTGCCGCCGGAGATCAAGACCGCCCAGCGGACGTTCTTCGCGCTGCTCTACCACCTGCTCGTCGGCCGCGACACCGGCCCGCGCCTGCCCACGCTGCTGCTCGCGGTGGGGCAGGAGCGGGTGCGGACGCTGCTCGGGGAGTAGGACACCGCATACGAAAGGCCCCCTCCGCGGAGGGGGCCTTCCGTATGCGGTCTACGCGATGTGGTCCTCCTCCAGCTCCGCGTTGAAACGGTGCTGGAAACGGTCCGTGAGCACCTTCAGCGCACTCGGGCTCAGGACCGTGCCGTACGTCGCCTGGATGTTGTCACCCAGCACCCCCGGCGTCGGGAAGCTGCCGTCTATCGACTGACGGAACACCTGGTAGAACGCCTCCTCGTCCGGCTCCGGGTTGCCGCCGCCCTCACCCAGCTCACGGGTGCGGCCCGGGCCGACCGGGATCGGGAACGTCCCCGTCTCCTCCGGCGAGGGCTCCTGGCCGGGGGCCGGGGGCTCCTCCTCGTACTGCTCGCGGTACGCCTCGGCCTGCTGCTGCTCCTCGTACCACTGGGCGTACTGCTCCGAGGGGTCGTAGGTGGGGTCGTAGCCGCCGTGGTACTCGACGGCGGCGGGGGCGCCCTGGAACCAGGGGCTCTCGTCCGGCCCCGGGGCCGGTGGGGCCTGCTGGTGCTCGGCGTACTGCTGCTGGGCGGGGGCGGACCGCTCCAGCTCAGGGCGCTGCTCGCTGAGAGGTGCCGCTGCGCCCACCCGTGCCGCCCCAGCGGCACGACTGCCCGCAGCTAGGTCGGCGGCTATGGGGGGCAGCACGGCCGGTTCTATGCCTGCCGCTGCCAGGCCCGCGGGGGCCGTTTCCGCGAGGGGGACGCCGTAGCGGGCCAGGCGCAGGGGCATCAGGGACTCCACCGGGGCCTTGCGGCGCCAGGCGCGGCCGAAGCGGGAGCGCAGCCTCGCCTGGTAGACGAGACGTTCCTGCTCCAGCTTGATGACCTGCTCGTAGGAGCGCAGCTCCCACAGCTTCATCCGCCGCCACAGCAGGAACGTGGGGACGGGCGAGAGCAGCCAGCGGGTGAGGCGGACGCCCTCCATGTGCTTGTCGGCCGTGATGTCCGCGATCCGGCCGACCGCGTGCCGCGCGGCCTCCACCGACACCACGAACAGGATCGGGATGACCGAGTGCATCCCGACGCCCAGCGGGTCGGGCCAGGCGGCCGCGCCGTTGAACGCGATCGTCGCCGCCGTGAGCAGCCACGCCGTCTGGCGCAGCAGCGGGAACGGGATGCGGATCCACGTCAGCAGCAGATCCAGGGCCAGCAGGACGCAGATGCCCGCGTCGATACCGATCGGGAACACGTAGGAGAAGTTCCCGAAGCCCTTTTGGATCGCCAACTCGCGGACCGCCGCGTACGAACCGGCGAAGCCGATCCCGGCGATGATGACGGCGCCGGTCACGACCACGCCGATGAGAACGCGGTGCGTCCGAGTCAGTTGGATTGGCGCGGCCACCCGTACTCCCCTCCCAGTGCATGCTGTTGCGCGGAACAGGGTGGCACATGTGTGCGGCGTACGCGTTAGCGGATCGTCAGCTCTTCGCGACGGCGGACTTCGAGGCGCTCTTGGCGGGCGTCTTGGAGGGGGCCGCGGAGGAGGTCTTCGACGGGCTCGCGGAGGGCGCCGGGCTCTTCGACGAGCTGTCGCCGCCGTCGCCCGAACCGACGCCCGTGCCTTCGCCGTTGGCCGACCGGACCGACGCGACGACCTCCTTGGCGGCCTTCTTCGCGGCCGTCGTCAGGGTGTCCGCCTTCGGTGTCTCGTCACCGGCGAGACCGGCGCCGTTGTAGTCCAGCGTGACGACGACGTTCTCGACGAGGGCGACGACCGTCTGCTGCTTGAACGCGCCTTCCTTCTTCTTCAGGTCGTACCGCACCACGGTCGCCTCGTCGCCGGTCCCGGCGAGCGGCTCCGTCTTGGTGTTCTTCGCGCCCGAGACGTTCTGGGCGTCCTTGACCTGCTTCGCGTAGTACGTCCGGGCCTGCGCCTCGCCGGTGCCGCCCGCCTGGTCGGACTCGAAGCGCAGCAGCGAGACGTTCAGCCAGCGGAACTGCGAGCCGTCCACGCCGTTGTTGTCCAGGCTGGACCAGGAGCAACTGGCGCGGGCCGCGGTGTCGGAGGAGGTGCCCTCCTTGCCGGAGGTCCCGCCCTTCGGCACCAGGTCCTTGAGGGTCTTCTTCGACAGCGTCCGGCACGAGTCCGGCAGCGCGGCGTACGCGGCGGCCTGGACGGTCGGCGCGGCGCTCGCGGCACCCTCGGAGGCGGTCGCGGCGCCCTGCGTGCCGGAGCCGGAGCCGGAGTCGGAGCCGGAGTCCGAGGAGCAGGCTCCGGCGAGGACCATCACGGGGACCGCGAGCGCGGCCGCGACGACGCGGTTCAGCCCTCCCGTCCGGGTGGCTCGCTCGGCACGCTGCTGGTCGTCTCGCTGGGCTCGTCGCTGCATGGTTCCTTCACTCATGACGCTCGTGGTTCCTGCGGTCGGATCGGGTCCGAGGGGCCACGGTACGCGGTGAAATAGGCGCGCGGTTCCGCTTCGGGAGCTTCGCGGACGGCGGGCGGGTACGGCCCGAAGGGCGGTGTCAGGTCAGGGAGTCGGCGAGCTGCGAGGCCAGTTTCCGGGCCTTGTCCTGCATTTCCTTGCTGTCCGGGACCGCGCCGACGGTGGCCGGCTGTTCGTCGTACTGGATGGTCACGATGACGTTGGACGTGCGGAACGCCACAGTCACGGTGCGCTGTTTCGCGGTCGAACCGGAGCTGGCGAGCACGTCGTCGACGAACGCCTCGTCACCCAGATCGTCGAGCAGTCGGGGCTGGAGGTCGGCGGGGGTCTCGGTCGAGGAGGCGGAGGGGGAGACCGAGCCGGAGCCGGTGGGTGAGCCGGTGGGTGAGGCCGGCTTCGAGGGGGTTGGGGACGCGGTGGACGACCCGGAGGCCGTCGCCTCCGCGGTCCCTTCGGCCTCCTCCTCGTCGGTGCCGGAGGGGCTCGGCTCCGGGAGGTCGGCCGCGGTGACCTTCCGCGCGAACAGCTCCTCGGCCCGGTTGTCGTCGCTGACGGCGTTGTCGTAGGAGACGACCCGCTCGAAGTCGACGAGGAGATGGTCGGTGGCGTCCGCCGACTGCACCTTCCAACGGCAGCCGACCTTGCGGTCCGTGTCGAAGGTGAGGGTGGCGTCGCCCTCGTAGGCCGTCGTGCGCTGCCGCTCGTCGGTGATCTCCTCGATGCCGGGCAGCAGGGAGTCGAGGGTGGAGCGGCTGACCGCTCCGCACGCCTCCGGGAGCGAGTCGTATTTGCCGGGCTGGGCGGCGACGGAGGCGGTACCGGCCTCGCCGGGGTTGGAGTTGTCCGTCGGGCCGCCGTCGTCCGAGGCTCCGGTGCAGCCGGCCAGCAGGGCCGCGAGCAGTGCGGCGACGCCCGGTACGTACGCCTTCCGCGGCACGGTCGGCTCCTCTCGACGGTGGGGTGGTGCGGGGTTGCCGCTCCAGTGTCCCCGCTGGTTATTCGCTTGCCGGACGGGGGCGGCACCGGCAGACAATGTGTATCGCACGCAACACCGTGGATGCCGGTCCGCCGTCCTGTTCGTGGACCTTGGCGCCGGTTTTGCGTTTGGCGACTTCTGTAGTGATTCCGGGGTAGTGGGGGCGATATGTCGTACGTGGAGATGCCGGGCGCGAAGGTACCGATCCGGATGTGGACCGACCCCGCGTCGGTCGAGGAGGGGGCGCTCCAGCAGCTCCGCAATGTCGCGGGCCTGCCCTGGATCAAGGGCCTCGCGGTGATGCCGGACGTCCACTACGGCAAGGGCGCCACGGTCGGCTCGGTCATCGCGATGCGGGGCGCGGTCTGCCCGGCGGCGGTCGGGGTCGACATCGGCTGCGGGATGTCGGCGGTGAAGACGTCCCTGACGGCGAACGACCTCCCCGGCGACCTCTCCCGCCTCCGCTCGAAGATCGAGCAGACCATCCCGGTGGGCCGCGGCCTGCACGACGACCCGGTGGACCCGGGCACGCTGCACGGCTTCGGGGCCGGGGGGTGGGACGACTTCTGGGGGCGGTTCGACGGGGTCGCGGAGGCGGTCAGATTCCGTCGCGAGCGGGCCGGTCGGCAGATGGGGACGCTCGGATCCGGAAATCACATGATCGAAGTGTGTCTGGATACGGCCGGTTCGGTCTGGCTGATGCTCCACTCCGGTTCCCGGAACATCGGCAAGGAGCTGGCCGAGCACCACATCGGTGTGGCGCAGAAACTCCCGCACAACCAGGGTCTGGTCGACCGTGATCTGGCGGTGTTCGTTTCGGACACCCCGCAGATGGCCGCGTACCGGAGCGATCTGTACTGGGCGCAGGAGTACGCCAAGTACAACCGCTCGATCATGATGGCGCTCCTGAAGGACGTCGTCCGCAAGGAGTTCAAGAAGGCCAGGCCGACCTTCGACACCGAGATCTCCTGCCATCACAACTACGTGGCGGAGGAGCGGTACGACGGCATGGATCTTCTCGTCACCCGCAAGGGCGCGATTCGCGCCGGTTCCGGTGAGTTCGGGATCATTCCCGGTTCGATGGGCACCAGTTCGTACATCGTGAAGGGCCTCGGCAACGAGAAGGCGTTCAATTCGGCCTCACACGGGGCAGGCCGGCGCATGAGCCGCACCGCGGCGAAGCGGCGTTTCACCGTGCGGGACCTGGAGGAGCAGACGCGGGGCGTGGAGTGCCGTAAGGACACCGGTGTGATCGACGAGATCCCGGGCGCGTACAAGAACATCGATCAGGTGATGGCGCAGCAGCGCGACCTGGTCGAGGTCGTGGCGAAGCTCAAGCAGTTCATCTGCGTGAAGGGGTGACGCCTGAGGCTCCCGGTCCGGACCGGGAGCCTCAGACGGCTAGCGCGCGCTCGGCATGGGGGCTTGGCCGTTGCGCAGCCGCCAGAGCCGGATGGCACAGCTCTTTCGCGTCCGGCCGAGCTCTTTCGCCGCTGCCGCGTCGTCGTTCAGCCGCAGCAGGACGCGGTCCTCCCAGGCGGTCCAGCGACGGCGTGGGGGTGCGACCCTCATGCCGACTGGCCGAACCCAGGTTTTCAGTGTGTCGGCCGCGGCCTTTTTACGATCCAGCGAAAGGCAGCCGTCGTAGTACAGGTCCGCTGCCAACTTCTGGGCGTTCTCGGAGACGAAGGGCCAGCCCTGGCCGGTGTGTCCCACGGAGCCGTCGGCGTCCACGACACCTCGGAGGTAGTCGCGGCGGCTGAACGCGCATTCCGGCGGGGAGATCGTCATCGATTTGCGGCCGTACGGAAGGCCGAGCCGGTTGATCGTCGTCCTGGCTTCGAGGGAGCACAAGGTCCAGATGGCCGTGTGGCTTCGCTCGGCGAAATTGGTCGAGCGGATGCGCTCGGTGATGCTGGAGTTGTAGGGCGTGAGCCTCTGGAAAGCACGTAGGAGATCGAGGTCCCGCACGTTGATCTCCACGCTCAGTCGGCCCTTGTTTCCGGCCCCTTGCCGGAGGTGCCCGTCGGCTTGGAGGAACCCGAACATGTACGCGTACTCCGGGACCGTGAGGTCCATGAACCGGTCGGCGGTAGGCTCGCAGTCAGCCATGTGGAAGCTCTTCCTTCCATGCTGGTGAGGCCCTCGACGCGGGATGCCCGTCCCGGCCGGGGGCCGTTTTGTGTGGCGTGTCGGCGCGAGCCTAGGTCGCCGTTTCGTCGGTCGATCGGGTGATCGACGACATTCACCCGTCCGGGTTCAGCTAAGTCGTTTCTCCAGCAGCGTCACCGCGTACGGGCTGCCCGTGCCGTCTGTTTTCTGGCGTTGTTCTCCTACGGCCGTGTAGCCGGCCGACTCGTAGTACGCGCGCAGGCGGGGGTTGGAGGTGAGGCAGTCGAGGCGGGCGTAGGGGCGGCCCGTGGCGGTGATGCGGGATTCCGCCTCGGCCAGCATGCGGCGGCCGGTGCCGGGTGGGGCGGTGTGAGGGGTCGTCATCAGGCGGTGGATGTAGCCGGCTTCGGGTGGGCGGGGGCCCCAGGCGGCCGGGTCGTCCCACCAGAGTTCCCAGGCGCCGGCCGGCGTGTCGCCGGTGTGGGCCAGCCAGACCTCGCCGTCGCGCATGCGGGTGCGGAAGTGGGTCTCGTCCTTCTCGCCGGGCTGCCACTGGCGGATGCCCCGGGCGAGCTGCCAGAGGGCGGCGGTGTCGCGGAGGCGGACCAGGAGCGGGGCGTCCTCGGGGGTCGCCCTGCGGTAGGTCAGGTCCGGCCAGGTGGTGGGGGCGGGTTCCAGGAGGCGGGCGCGGAGGGAGGTGGCGAGGGCCGCCGCGTCCAGGCTGAGGGTGTGGGTGACGTAGGACTCGATCGAGCCGTAGCGGGCGCGCATCGCCGCCAGGAACAGCCGCATCACCGACTCGGGGGCGCGGGCGAAGGACGGCCAGCCGGGGGAGCGGCCCCCGTTGCGGGCGCGCCAGTCGGCGAGGAGGGCGCCGGTCGCCAGTTCCGTGAGGCTGAAGTCCTCGATGATCACCTCGTCGGGGACGCCGAGCAGGGCGAGGAGCAGGGCGGCCAACTGGCCCGTGCGGTCCTTGCCGGACGCGCAGTGGAAGACCAGGCCGCCGTCGCGCTCCTCGGCGATCAGGGTGAGGGCCGCCGCGATCTCCTTCGTGCCGTCCTGCGCCACCTCCATGAAGCGTTCCGAGAGGTAGGGGCCGGGCTCGACGTCCGCGGTCTGGGCGGCCTGGTCGTAGGGCCGGTGCTCGATGCTGAGGTTGTGGTACGTGAAGGACGCGTCGTGCGGGATCCGGCCCCGGCGCTCGGCCTCCCAGGGGTGGCGCAGATCGATCACCGTACGGATGCCGAGGGCGCGGAAGCGGTCCCAGTCGGTGGTGCCGGGGGTCAGTTTGCCGAGGGAGTCCGCGCGGTAGAGCAGGCCCGGGCGGACCCGCAGGCCGTCGCGGGTCGGGTAGCCGCCCAGGTCGCGGAAGTTGTGCAGCGCGTCGAACCGTAGATGTCTGTCCACGGTCATGAGCCTAGGGCGCGGGGCCGACGCTACGGTGCGTGGTGCACCGCGTAGATCATGACGAACGCGATGATGTGGATGCCGAAGAGGAACCACGCCAGGAAGATCCAGACGTGCCGTTCGTCCTTGGTCTCCTGGGCCAGGCGCCGCTTCTCCAGGTTCTCGGGGGAGTTGATGTCCGCGGTGGGTTCGGTGTCGGGCATCACAGCTCCCGGTGGATCTTCGTGTTGGACGCCTGCGCGCGGGGGCGCAGGACGAGGAGGTCGACGTTGACGTGGTGGGGGCGGGTGACGGCCCAGGTGATCGTCTCGGCGACGTCGTCGGCGGTGAGGGGTTCGGCGACGCCCTCGTAGACCTTGGCGGCCCGGTCCCGGTCGCCGCCGAAGCGGGTCAGGGCGAACTCGTCGGTGCGGACCATGCCGGGGGCGATCTCGATGACCCGCACCGGCTGCCCGACGATCTCCAGGCGCAGTGTCTCGGCGAGGACATGGGCGCCGTGCTTGGCCGCGACATAGCCGCCGCCGCCCTCGTAGGTGCCGTGGCCCGCGGTGGAGGAGACGACGACCACCGTGCCGTCGCCGCTCGCGACCAGCTTGGGCAGCAGGGCCTGGGTGAGGTTGAGGGTGCCGATGACGTTGGTCTCGTACATCGTGCGCCAGTCGGCCGGGTCCCCGGCGGCGACGGTGTCGGCGCCGAGCGCGCCGCCCGCGTTGTTGACCAGGACGCCGATCGTCTGGAACGCGGTCGCGAACTCGTCGACGGCGGCCCGGTCGGTCACGTCGAGCTGGTAGGCGGTCGCCCGGCCGCCCGCGGTGACGATCTCCTCGGCCAGCGCCTCGATACGGTCCTTGCGGCGGGCGGTCAGGACGACGCGGTAGCCGGCGGCGGCGAGCTGCCGGGCGGTGGCGGCGCCGATTCCGCTGCTCGCACCCGTGACGACGGCGATGCGGGAGGCGGCGGACGGTGCGGCGGTGGCCATGTACTGCTCCTCGGACGACGGCGGAACCCTGAAACCCTGCCCGGCCAGGATAGGCGGCCCGCCCCGGCGCACCCGATGACCTGTTCACCCGATGGTCCGTTCACCTGATGGACGGCGTCTGCCGGGTGCCCGTCGTGGCATACATCCCCTGCGTGAGCCCGTGCCGGGTCGACGAGCCGAGGAGTGGTGGCATGCGCAGGATGCGGGGCCGGGCGGTGTGGGGTGCCGTGCTGGTGCTCGGGGCGGTGACGGCCGTCCCCGCGGCGGCCGCCGAGGCGCCCGAGGCCGATCTGTCGTACCACGGTTACGCCGTGCTGGACCGGGGCCGGATGGAGGTCCGGCTGTCGCCGCGCAACCACGGCCCGGGTGACGTCACCGAGGCGACCGTACGGCTGCACTGGTCGGCGCCGCTCGCGGCGGAGCCGCAGCCGCTGCCGGACCGGTGCGCGCGGACCGGGGAGCGGTCGGTGGTGTGCCGTACCGGCCCGCTGGCCGCGGACGCGCTCGCGGAGCGGATCGCGCTCGGGGTGGTCCTGCGGGACCGGCCGGCGGAGGTGACGCTGGAGGTGGACACGGTGTGGGCCGGTGGCGCGGTGGACCGTGACCGCGGCAACGACCGGCAGCGGGTGCTGGTCCTGGACACCGGCGACGCCTACGCCTTCTGAGCGCCGTACGATCTCGGCACACGGCGCCGACGCAGGGGCGGGCCGGGTCTGGGGCGGGATGCGGGACACGGAGATACGGACGGAGATACGGACGGAGACACGGTCCGCGGTGGCTGCGGACGGCGGGGAGGCCGTCGCCGCCCGTCGGCTGCCGGCGCACTGGCCGCTGGTGCTGCTGGGCGCGGCACTGCTGCCGGGCGTGGTGCTGGTGGCCGTCGGCCGGTCGCTGGAGGAGCCGGCCGTGCAGGCGTGGCGGACGGTGTTCCTGGCGGTGACGGTGCAGGCGACGCCGTTCCTGCTGCTGGGCACGGCGCTGTCCGGGGCGATCAACGCGTTCGTGCCGGCGAGCGTCTTCGGGCGGCTGCTGCCGAAGCGGCCCGCGCTCGCGGTGCCGGTCGCCGGGATGGCGGGCGTGGTGCTCCCGGGCTGCGAGTGCGCGTCGGTGCCGGTGGCGAACAGTCTGATCGGGCGCGGGGTGACCCCGGCCGCGGCCTTCGCGTTCCTGCTGTCGGCGCCGGCCGTGAACCCGGTGGTGCTGACCGCCACGGCGATCGCGTTCCCGGGCGACCCCGCGATGGTCCTCGCCCGGCTGCTCGCGTCCCTGCTGGCGGCGGCCGCGATGGGCTGGCTGTGGCTCTGGCTGGGCAAGGAGGAGTGGCTGCGGCCGTCCGTACGGCACTCCGGGCACCGGCCGGGGCGCAGCCGCTGGACGGAGTTCCGCGAGGGCTTCCAGCACGACTTCCTGCACGCGGGCGGGTTCCTGGTGGTGGGGGCGATGGCCGCCGCGACCTTCAATGTGGCGGTGCCGAAGTCGGTGCTGGAGACGTTCTCCGGGTCGCCGTGGCTGTCGGTGCTGTTCCTGGCGGGGCTGGCGATCGTGCTGGCGGTGTGCAGCGAGGCGGACGCGTTCGTGGCGGCCTCGCTGACCGGGTTCTCCCCCGTGGCCCGGCTGACGTTCATGGTGGTCGGGCCGATGGTCGACCTGAAGCTGATCGCGTTGCAGGCGGGCACCTTCGGCCGCGCCTTCGCGTTCCGCTTCTCGGCGGCCACGGCGGTGGTCGCGGTGGTGTGCGCCGTGCTGATCGGAGGGGTGCTGCTGTGAGGCGCTGGGTGACGGCGGGGCTGCTCGCGCTGGGCGGCCTCGGGCTGCTGCGGACATCGCTGTTCACGGAGGAGTACCTGCGGTACGTGAAGGAGGGGATGCGGCCGCTGCTCGTCGCCTCCGGGGTGCTGCTGGTCCTGCTGGGGGCGGCGGAGGCGGTGGCCGCGTGGCGGGGGCGCGCGGGTGACTCCGAGTCCTTGAGCCATGCCGGTCACGACCACGGCCACGACCACTCCGGGGTCCCGCGGGTCGCCTGGCTGCTGGTCCTGCCCGCGCTGAGCCTGCTCTTCTACGCGCCGCCCGCGCTGGGCTCGTACACGGCGTCCCGGGAGGCGCCGAAGGCCGTCGCCGTCGTCGCCGAGGACGGGTTCGGCCCGCTGCCCGCGGCCTCGCCGCTGCCGATCACCCTGACCGACTTCACCCAGCGGGTGCAGCAGGACACGACACGGGCGATCAAGGGGCGGACGGTGCTGATGACGGGCTTCGTCACGCCCGCCGACGGCGGTGACGGCTGGTATCTGACCCGGATCCTGCTGTCGTGCTGCGCGGCGGACGCCCAGTCCGTGAAGGTGCGGGTGTACGGGCCGGCCGCGCCGGAGCCGGACACCTGGGTGACGGTGACGGGCACCTGGCACGCGGACGGCACCCTCGGCACCTCCTCGGCGGCGGTGGCCCTGGACGCCGCGAGCGTCCGGAAGGCCGCACGGCCGAGCAACGGCTACACGGACGCCCTGCCACTCGGTTCCTGAGAGCGACCGGCGCTAGGCCCTGTCGTCCGACGCGGTCTCGGCGTCGAAGCGTTCGCGGGCCGCGTGGACCTCGTCGAAGTGGGTCTCCGCCCAGTCCTTCACCGCGGTGAGCAGCAGGGCGAGGTTGCCGCCGAGCGCGGTGAGTTCGTAGTCGACGCGGACCGGGACGGACGGGGTCACCGTGCGGGTGAGGATGCCGTCCCGCTCCAGGCTGCGCAGGGTCTGGGTGAGCATCTTGGGGCTGACCCCGGCGATCTTGCGGGCCAGGTCGCTGTACCGCATCGGTCCTGCGGCGAGCGCGGAGACGACCAGGCTGACCCACTTGTCGCTGATGCGGTCCAGGAGCTGGTTGGTCGGGCACGCCCTGAGGAAGGCGTCGTACTCGGCGCGGGCCCGCTCGCGCCGCTGGACCGCGGTCATGGTCGCCATGGCTGTCAGGTCTCCTCGGGGTGCGGTAGGCACCTTCAGGTAACTACTTCCTCCTGGATAGTAACTCTTCCTAGGGTTGTCGGCGTAGGACGGAGAACGACGGAGAACCGATCAACGGCCCGTAGGGGCAGGGGAGTTGTCATGCGTGCGGTAGTGGTGCGATCGTTCGGCGGGCCCGAGGTCGTCGAGGTGGTGGAGCGGGAGCTGCCCGAGCCGGGCGCCCGGCAGGTGCGGATCAAGGTGGCGGCGGCCGCGCTGAACCCGGTCGACGCCGGGGTGCGGGCCGGTGGGTTCGGCGGGGCGGGCAAGGAGATCGGGCTCGGCTGGGACGTCGCCGGGACCGTGGACGCGACGGGCGTGGCCACCGCCTGGGCCGTCGGCGACGAGGTCGTGGCCCTCGACTACGGCATGGTCAAGCCGCTCGGCACGCACGCCGAGTACGTCGTCGTGGACGCGGCCGCGGTGGCGAAGGCGCCGGCCGGGGTGGACGCGGCGCACGCGGCGACACTGCCGCTGAACGCGCTCACCGCCGCCCGGGCGCTGGATCTGCTGGACCCGGAGCCGGGTGCGTCCCTGCTGGTCACGGGCGCGGCGGGCGCGGTCGGCGGATACGCCGTCCAGCTCGCGGCGCGGCGCGGGATCGCGGTGACGGGGCTGGCGCGGGAGGGCGACGAGGAGTTCGTACGGTCCCTGGGCGCGGCCGGTTTCGTCGCGGGGGAGGCCGCGCCGGGCGCGTTCGACCTGGTGCTGGACGCGGCGGTGCTGGGGGAGCCGGCGCTGGCGTGGGCGCGGGACGGGGGCGCCTATGTGGGCGTGATACCGCAGGCCGAGCCCGCTTCCGTGCGGGGGGTGCGGACCTCGGCGGTCGAGGTGGCCGCGGACGGCGCGCGGCTGGCGGAGCTGGTCAGGCTGGTGGAGGAGGGGGCGCTGACCCTGCGGGTGGCCGAGGAGGTCGCGCTCGCGGACGCGGCGAAGGCGCACGCCAGGCTGGCGGAGGGCGGGCTGCGGGGGCGGGTGGTGCTGGTGCCGTAGAAGACGCTTGGGGTGGGGCTGGAATACCGGGAGTGCTGCCACCGTTGGGCGGTATAGTTGAACCGTCAACAAACATGGAAGGTGAGCGGCCATGCAGTTCGGGATCTTCACCGTCGGCGACGTCACGCCGGACCCCACCACGGGGCGTACGCCGACCGAGCGCGAGCGGATCAAGGCCATGGTCGCCATCGCGCTCAAGGCCGAGGAGGTCGGCCTGGACGTCTTCGCGACCGGCGAGCACCACAACCCGCCGTTCGTGCCGTCGTCCCCGACCACGATGCTCGGCTATGTCGCCGCGCGCACGGAGAAGCTGATCCTCTCCACCTCCACCACCCTGATCACCACCAACGACCCGGTGAAGATCGCGGAGGACTTCGCGATGCTCCAGCACCTGGCCGACGGCCGGGTGGACCTGATGATGGGGCGCGGCAACACCGGCCCGGTCTACCCCTGGTTCGGCCAGGACATCCGCCAGGGCATCAACCTCGCCGTCGAGAACTACGCCCTGCTGCACCGGCTGTGGCGCGAGGACGTCGTGGACTGGGAGGGGAAGTTCCGCACCCCGTTGCAGGGCTTCACCTCCACCCCGCGCCCGCTGGACGGCGTCGCGCCGTTCGTCTGGCACGGCTCCATCCGCTCCCCGGAGATCGCCGAGCAGGCCGCCTACTACGGCGACGGCTTCTTCCACAACAACATCTTCTGGCCCGCCGACCACACCAAGCGGATGGTCGAGCTGTACCGGGCCCGGTACGCCCACTACGGGCACGGCACGCCCGAGCAGGCGATCGTCGGCCTGGGCGGCCAGGTGTTCATGCGGAAGAACTCCCAGGACGCGGTGCGCGAGTTCCGGCCCTACTTCGACAACGCGCCCGTCTACGGGCACGGGCCGTCGCTGGAGGACTTCACCGATCAGACCCCGCTGACCGTCGGCACCCCCGAGCAGGTCATCGAGAAGACCCTGGCCTTCCGTGATTACGCGGGCGACTACCAGCGTCAGCTCTTCCTCCTCGACCACGCGGGACTGCCGCTGAAGACGGTCCTGGAGCAGCTCGACCTGCTCGGCGAGGAGGTCGTGCCGGTGCTGCGGAAGGAGTTCGCCAAGGGCCGCCCGGCCGATGTGCCGGACGCGCCGACCCATCAGTCCCTGCTCGCGGCCGAGAAGGCCGCCCGGGCCGGGAAGGCCGCGGAGAACCAGGAGGTGAGCGCCGTATGAAGCTCGTCGTCGTCTCGGCGGGGCTGAGCGTCCCGTCGTCCACCCGGCTGCTGGCCGACCGCCTCGCCGCGGAGACCGAGGCGAAGGCGAAGGCGCCGGCGGGCGTGGAGGTGGAGGTGGAGGTCGTGGAGCTGCGCGACCTCGCCGTGGAGATCGCCCACAACTTCACCAACGGCTTCCCCGGGCGGAAGCTGGCCGACGCCCTCGACGCGGTGGCGGGCGCCGACGGCCTGATCGTCGTCACGCCGGTGTTCTCCGCGTCGTACAGCGGACTGTTCAAGTCGTTCTTCGACGTCCTCGACCAGGACGCGCTGACCGGCAAGCCGGTGCTGATCGCGGCGACCGGCGGTTCCGCCCGGCACTCGCTGGTGCTGGAGCACGCCCTGCGGCCGCTCTTCGCCTATCTGCGGGCCGTCGTCGTCCCGACCGCCGTCTACGCGGCCTCCGAGGACTGGGGCGCCGAGGGGCTGCCGGAGCGCGTCGAGCGGGCCGCCGGGGAGCTGGCGGCGCTGATGACGGGGCTGTCCGCAGCGCGCCCCGCGGCCCCGGCGGCCCCGGCGAAGGCCGAGGCGGGCGGGTTCGAGGTGATCCCGTTCGCGGAACAGCTCGCGGCCCTGCGGCCGGCGGGGTGAACCGGCCGCCGGAGTGCCCGTGAGAGTGAGAGGGCAGTAAGAAGGCCACCGCGAGGAAGATCGTCACGTCGTCCGGCGGGGAAAGCTTGGCAGACTGAAACCGTGTCTCCCACCGTGCTCCTCGCCGAAGACGACCGCGCCATCCGCAACGCCCTGGAACGCGCCCTGGTCCTGGAGGGCTACCGGGTCACCGCGGTCGCCGACGGGGTCGAGGCGCTGGCGCACGCCCACACGTCCCCGCCGGACGTGCTCGTCCTCGACGTGATGATGCCCGGCATCGACGGCCTCCAGGTCTGCCGCGTGCTGCGCGCCGAGGGCGACCGCACCCCCATCCTGATGCTCACCGCGCTGGTGGAGACCGCCGACCGGATCGCCGGGCTCGACGCGGGCGCCGACGACTACGTCGTCAAGCCGTTCGACGTCGAGGAGGTCTTCGCCCGGCTGCGCGCCCTGCTCCGCCGCACCGGCAACGGCGCCGCCCCCGAGCCGGCCGCCGCCCCCGAACGCCCCGCCCCCGCCGCGCCCCGGCAGCCCGCCGGACGGCGGCTGGAGGCGGCCGGGGTGCGGATGGACCCGCAGGCGCGGCGGGCCTGGCGCGGCGAACGCGAACTGGAGCTGACCCGCACCGAGTTCGAGCTGCTGGAACTGCTGGTCCGCAACGCCGGGGTCGTCCTGGACCACGCCACCATCTACGACCGGATCTGGGGCTACGACTTCGGCCCCGGCTCCAAGAACCTCGCCGTCTACGTCGGCTATCTGCGCCGCAAGCTCGACCACCCCGGCGCCCCGCCGCTCATCCACACGGTGCGCGGCGTGGGCTACGTGCTCCGGGAGGACTGAGTGCGCCGGCCGCGCCGGCCGACGGGATGGCCGCGGCTCCGGCTGGTGTCGCTGGGCACCACGTTCGCCGTGTCCTTCGCCGCCGTCACCGCCGCCGTGACCCTGCTGATCGGCCTGCTGTCCTACTCGGCGGCCGCCCGGCTGGTCCGCGTCGACCAGGAGACCGTGTTCGACGAGGTCGTGCAGGACCTGCGGGACGAGGTGCGCGGCACCGCGATGGCACCGGAGGACTTCTCCTCCGCCGCGCCCGGCCACGACATCGTGCGGCCCGCCCGGACCGACGTCCAGGTACTGGGCGCGGACGGCTCCGTCGTCGACGGCGGCAACCCCGGACTGCCGGTGGTGGCCGCCGACCGGCGGATCGCCGCCGCCGCGACCGCCGGTGAGATGGCCCTGCACAAGGACGTCGACGTCGGCAGCGACGTCTACCGGGTGGCGACCGTCGCGCTCGGCGGCGGCCGGGGCGCCGTGCAGGTGGCGCAGGAGTTCAGCGACACCGAGGACCTGCTGCGGGCGCTCCAGCAGCGCACCCTCGTGCTGATGGCCGCCGTCGTCACGGCCGCCGGACTGTTCGGCTGGTGGCTGGCCCGGCGCATCACCCACCGGCTGGTCATCCTCACCGCCGCCGCCGAGGACGTCGCCCGCACCCGTCGGCTCGGGGTGCAGGTGCCGGTCACCGGACAGGACGAGGTGGGCCGGCTGGGCCGCGCCTTCGACCGCATGCTGGGCCGCCTCGCCCAGTCGGAGGAGGACCAGCGGCGCCTGGTCCAGGACGCGGGGCACGAGCTGCGCACCCCGCTGACCTCGCTGCGGACGAACATCTCGCTGCTGCGCCGGATCGACGAACTGCCCCCCGACACCCGGGACGAACTGGTCGCCGACCTCACCCAGGAGGCCCGCGAGCTGACCGACCTCGTCAACGAACTGGTCGACCTCGCGGCCGGCCAGTCCGACACCGAGCCGCCCCGCGCCCTGGACCTCGCCGACCTCGCCGAGGAGGTCGCGGCGGCCGTCCGGCGCCGCACCGGCCGGCGCATCGTGGTCCGGGCCAGCGGCGACACCACCACCGACGGCCGCCCCCAGATGCTCCAGCGGGCGCTGTCCAACCTCGTCGAGAACGCCACCAAGTTCGACCGCGAGGGCCGCGAGCCCGTCGAGATCGCCGTCAAGGGCCCCGCCCGGCCGGGGGTCGTACGGGTCGAGGTCCTCGACCGGGGGCCGGGCATCGCCGAGACCGATCTGACGCGCATCTTCGACCGCTTCTACCGGGCCGCCGACGCCCGTTCCCTGCCCGGGTCCGGCCTCGGCCTGTCCATCGTGCGGGAGGTGGCGCTGTCGCACGGCGGCGCCCCCTTCGCCGTCCGGCGCGAGGGCGGCGGCACGGTGATCGGGTTCACGGTGGGCGGCGGGTTCTGACGGGCGTACGGTTCCGCCGGGGTGAGCAGGTATCCAGGGCGGGGGAGCCCGCTCACGAGGGAGGGAGCCGTCGTGCTCAGTGACGAGGAGGCCGCCGTCCTGGCGGCGGTCGACGAGGCGGCCGTCGGCCGCACGCTGCTGGAGCTGGTCGCGATACCCAGCGTCACCGGCAGCCCGGCCGAGTCCGAGCTCCAGCACCATCTGGCCGGACGGCTGGAGCGGCTCGGCCTGGACGTCGACCTGTGGTCGATGGACCTGCCCGCCCTGCTCGCCCCCGGCTTCCCCGGCATGGAGGTGGCCCGCGAGGAGGCGTGGGGTCTGGTCGGCCGCACCGACGGCGGCGCCGACGGCCCGACGCTGATCCTCCAGGGCCATGTGGACGTCGTACCGCCCGGCGACCTCGCCGCCTGGCAGGGCGACCCGTTCGTGCCCCGGGTGACCGGGGACGTCGTGCACGGGCGCGGTGCCTGCGACATGAAGGCCGGGCTCGCCGCGCAGCTCGCCGCGCTCGCCGCCGTCCGCGCGGCCGGGGTGCGGCTGCGCGGACGGGTCGCCGTGCACTTCGTGGTCGGCGAGGAGGACGGCGGGATCGGCGCCTTCGGCACCCTGCGGCGCGGCCACGGCGGGGACGCGTGCGTGATCGCCGAGCCCACCGCCGGGACGGTGATCACCGCCAACGCGGGCGCGCTCACCTTCCGGATCACCGTGCCCGGCAAGGCCGCCCACGCCAGCTCCCGGGAGGCCGGGGTGAGCGCGATCGACGGCTATCTGCCGCTGCACCGGGCGCTGGCCCGGCTGGAGGCCGAGCGCAACCGCGACCCCGATCCGCTGCTCGCCGAGTACCCGATCCCCTACTCCCTCTCCGTCGGCACCCTGCGCTCCGGCGACTGGGCGAGCAGCGTGCCTGACCTGCTGGTCGCCGAGGGGCGGCTCGGGGTGCGGCTCGGCGAGGACCCGGCGGCGGCGCGGGCCGCGCTGGAACGGTGCGTCGCCGAGGCGTGCGCCGGGGACGACTGGCTGCGCGCGCACCCGGCCACGGTCACCTGGCCGGGCGGACAGTTCGCCAGCGGCCGCCTGGAGCCGGGCCACCCGCTGCGGGACACGGTGGCGGCCGCGTACGCCGACGCGACGGGCGCCGCCCGGCCCCGGGAGCGCGGGGCGACGTACGGCAGCGATCTGCGGCACTACACCGGCGCCGGCATCCCGACGCTCCAGTTCGGCCCCGGTGACATCGCCGTCGCCCACAGCGCCCGCGAGCACGTGAGCCTGCGGGAGGTGGTGGACGCGGCACGGACCCTGGCGGTGACGGTGCTGCGGACCGTCGGCACCAAGTGAGCCGGCACCGAGTGAGTCGGCACCGAGTGAGCCGGGGCGGGCGGGCGGATCCGGGGTGAGGCCGCCGGCCTTCGCCGCCGTCCTGCGGCACGAGCGGTTCCGGCGGGTGTGGGCGGGGCAGGCGGCGAGTTCGGTGGGGGACGGGATCACGCTGGTCGCGCTCCCGGGCGCGGTCCTCGCCGAGCACTCGACGACCGACCTCGGCGTGGTGCTGGGCGCGCAGAGCCTCGCCCTGGTCGCGGCGGCCCTGGTCGGCGGGGTCCTGGCGGACCGCTTCCGGCGCTCGCGGGTGATGGCGGCGGCGGACCTGGTACGGCTGGTCACGGCGGTGTGCTTCGCGCTCGGCGCGGCCGGAGCCCCACTGGCCGTGCCGGTGCTGCTGGCCCTGACGACCGGCTTCGCGGCCGGGGTGTTCACCCCCGCGTTCGCGGCGCTCATCCCCGACCTGGTGCCCGCCGAGGACCTGCCGAAGGCCAACGCGCTGCGCTCCATCACCGTACGCACCGGCCAGGTCCTCGGCCCGGCGCTCGGCGGCCTGCTGCTGACCGCGGGCTCCGGCGGGGCCTCGGGCGGGGCCGGTCCGGCGTTCTGGGCGGACGCCGTGACCTTCGCGGTGAGCGCGCTCACCCTGGCAGGCTCCCGGGACGTCCGGCGGCCGGGAGCGGCGGGCGGCACGGTGCTCCGGCAGGCCCGCGAGGGCTTCGCGGCGGTGCGGGAACGGCCGTGGGTGCTGACGATCATCGTGCAGGGCACGCTGCAACTGCTGCTGGTGATGGCCCCGGTGGCGGTGCTCCTGCCGATCCTCCTGGAGGAGCGGGGCGAGTTCGCCGCGTACGGGCCGATGGTGGCGCTCCAGGCGGGCGGTTCCATCGTGGGCGGCATGGTGATCGCGTCCTGGACCCCGCGCTCGCCCGGCACGGTCGGTGTCCTCGGTCTCGGCCTGCTGGCCACGCAGGTGCTGTGTCTGCTTGCGGCCGCGCCCCTGGCGCTGCTGGGCGCGTCGATGGCCGTGACCGGCTTCGGGTACGCCGTCTTCAACGTCACCTGGGCCAGCGCCCTGCACCGCGCGATCCCCGCCGACATGCTGGGCCGGGTCTTCGCGATCGACACCCTCGGGACGTACGGCCTTCAGCCGGCCGGGCTGGCGCTGGCACCCGTCGCGGCGAGCGCCTTCGGTCCTGGGCCGGTGCTCTGGGTGGGCCTGGCCGCCCTCGCGGTGACCACGGCCGTACCGCTGGGCCTGCGGCAGGTGCGCGCTTTTGCGGACTTATAGCAATAGATGGGATGGATGGCAATAAGCGGGCACATAGCAATGGGGGGAATAATTGCGCAGCATACGGTCAAGTGGTGCGATGCCCGCGAGAGCGACCGAAGGAGAGATGAGCGGTGATGGAGCCTCCCCCCGACCGCCGGCCGGATTCCGCCGGTGAGGCCGAGGCGCTCACCGCACGCGTCACCGTCGCCGCGAACGGCACCGTGACCGCCTGGAACACCGGCGCCGAACGGCTGCTCGGCCACCCGGCGGCATGGGCGCTGGGCCGGCCCGCCGCCGAGCTGCTCGCCGAGCCGCCCGGCCCCGCGGACCTCGCGAGACTCGCCGCCCTCACGGATCCCGCCGCGGTGTCGCGCCCGCACGGCACGCTCGCCCTCCGCCACCGGGACGGGCGGCGCCTGGACGTCCCCGTCCTGGCCCACCGCCGGACCGCCGCCGACGGCACCCACGACTGGCTCCTGATCGGCGCCGTGACCGGCCGCCGGCCCCGGCCCGAGGACGAGGAACTGCTGCGGACCGGCCTCCTCCAGGCCCCCGCCTGCGCCGTCTCCGTCTACGACACCGACCTGCGGCTGCGCGGCTCCACCCCGGCCGGACAGCGGCTGCTGGGCCTGAGCGACGACGAGTCGCGCGGACTGCGCCTGACGGACGTCGTCGGCCTGCCGGTGGCCGAGGAGACCGAGGCGCACATGCGGCGGACCCTGGAGACCGGCCTGCCGTGCCATCTGGAGAACCACGCGCGGGCCCCCGGCGAGACCCGCGGGCGCGCCTGGTCGGTCGACGTCCACCGGCTGGAGAGCCCGGACGGCCGGATCCTGGGCGTGGCCACCACCGGGCACGACATGACCGAGGAGCACCGGGCCCGCGAACGCCTCCAGCTCATCGCCGAGGCCGGCGGCCGGATCGGCAGCACGCTCGACGTGACCAGGACCGCGCAGGAACTCGCCGACGTGGTCGTCCCCGGCCTCGCCGACTTCGTCAGCGTCGACCTGCTGACGGCGTTCGAGGACGGCGCCGAGGAGGCCGCGGCCGGGGCGCCCCTGACCCTGCGGCGCGCCGCCCACCAGTCCGTGCTGCCCGGCGTCCCCGAGGCCGTCCTCGCCCGCGGCGAGGTGGACATGTACCCGGAGGGCTCCCCGGCGGCCGAGAGCCTGCGCTCCGGCCGGGCCGTCCGGCACCGGTTCGACGAGACCCTGATCGCCGGCTGGATCGCCGGAGACCGGGCCCGCGCCGCCCGGATCCGGGACTTCGGCTTCCACAGCCTCATCGCCGTACCCCTGTCGGCCCGCGGCACCACCCTCGGCGTGGTCGTCCTGGTCCGGCACCGGCGCCCCGACCCCTTCGAGGACGACGACGTCGTCCTCGCCGAGGAACTGGCGGCCCGCGCCGCGGTCTGCATCGACAACGCCCGCCGCTACACCCGCGAACGCGGCACGGCGGTCACCCTCCAGCGCAGCCTGCTGCCGCAGCGGCTGCCCGAGCAGTCGGCGGTGCAGGTCGCCTACCGCTACCTCCCGGCCGGCGCCCGCGCCGGGGTGGGCGGCGACTGGTTCGACGTCATCCCGCTCTCCGGCGCCCGGGTCGCGCTGGTCGTCGGCGACGTGGTGGGGCACGGACTGCACGCCTCCGCGACCATGGGCCGGCTGCGGACCGCCGTGCGCACCCTCGCCGACATCGACCTGCCGCCCGACGAACTGCTCACCCACCTCGACGACCTGGTGGCCCGGCTCGCCGCCGACGTGGACCTCCCCGGCGACACCGACCCGGCGGACGGCGTCGGGGACGGCGTCGGCGCCACCTGCCTCTACGCCGTCTACGACCCCGTCTCCCGGCGCTGCGCCCTCGCCCGGGCCGGGCATCCGCCGCCCGCCGTGGTCCGCGCCGACGGCACGGTCGACCTGCTCGACGTCCCCGCCGGTCCGCCGCTGGGCCTGGGCGGTCTGCCCTTCGAACCCGTCGAGACCGAACTGCCCGAGGGCAGCCTGCTGGTCCTCTACACGGACGGCCTGGTCGCCGCCAGGAGCCCGGACGACGACGTGGACGACGGCCTCGCCCGGCTGCGCGCCGCGCTGACCGGACCGGCGGACGCGCAGCCCACACCGTGTGATCTGGACGCCCTGTGCGACCGGATCCTGAACCGGGTGCTGCCGTCGCGGCCGATGGACGACGTGGCGCTCCTCGTCGCCCGCACCCGGGCGCTGGACAGCGCCCGGGTCGCCACCTGGACCGTCAGCCCGGATCCGGCCGCGGTCGCGGACACCCGCAAGAACGTCGTCGCCCGGCTGGAGGCGTGGGGGCTGACCGAGGCGTCGTTCGTCACCGAGCTGATCGTCAGCGAACTCGTCACCAACGCCATCCGGCACGGGGAGCCGCCGATCCGGCTCCGCCTCATCCATGACCGCACCCTGATCGTCGAGGTCACGGACGCCAGCAGCACGGCACCCCACATGCGGCGCGCCCGCGGCTACGACGAGGGCGGGCGCGGGCTCCTGCTGGTCGCCCAGCTCAGCCGCCGCTGGGGGACGCGGCCGCACGCCAAGGGGAAGACGATCTGGGCGGAACAGGAGATCGGGGCGGCGGAGTGACGTACGTGATGCGGCCGGGCATCGCGCTCCGCGACGCCCGGCCGTCCGGGTATGTCTCCGTCGTTCCCGCCGCCGTTACGGCTCCAGGTTGATCTTCTGCTTCGCGGGCTGCGCGTTCTGCGATCCCTTGATCTTGACCTTCTGGTCGTAGGAGGTCCCGTCCTCGCAGGTGACCGTCGCGGTGCCGGCCCGCCCGTTCTTGGGGACGTTCTTGAACACCAGGGAGTACTTGTTGGTGCCCGAGACGTCCTTGGACTTCGTCTCCTTGCTCGTCTCTATCGTCACGTCCTCCGGGGAGGAGCCGCTGTCGCAGTCCTCCACGGTCCCGGAGACCGTCACGGGAGGCGGCGGCGCTGCCGATGCCGGACCGGCCACCAACAGCGACGCTCCGCCCAGAGGCAGAACCGCTGCGACGGCGAGAATTGCGAGACGACGATTGCGCATGACTGCTCCCGGCTGATTCTCGTGCTGCGCCAGTGGTTCGGTTCCACCGTCCGGCTTTCGCGCGGGACCGGTCAAGGGAGACAACTGCCCAGGGGGACCGGGGTAGAACTGCCCACGTGGGGGCTTGTCCGGGGCCGCCTGCGGCGCTGTCAGCGCTGGTCGGCGAGACCGTTCTCGACGGCGATCCGGGTGAGGTCGGGGCGGCGCCGGGAGCCGGTTTTCTCACCGATCCGGTCCAGATGCGACTGGACGGTGTGCTTGCTGATGCCGAGGCGCGCCGCGATCTCGTGGTCCGTGGAACCGTGCGCGAGAAGGTTCAGGATCTCCTGCTCCCGGTCCGTGAAATGCGGGATGTGGCTGAGCAGATCGCTGGCCGGCCCGGACACATAGCTGCGGCCCGCGCCCACCGTACGGATCGCCCGCAGCACCTCGTCCGGCTCCGCCCGCCGGCTCAGGAAGCCGCTCGCGCCCGCCTGGATCACCTGCACGGCGTCGATCTGCGGCGACGACGACACCACCAGCACGGCGTGTCCGCGCCTGCGCAGCCTTGTCACGGCCGCGGCGAGCCGGGGCCCGGTCTCCTGGAGGTCCATCAGCACGACGTGCGCCCCGCGCAGGCTGCCGTCCGCGCGCTCCACCGACGGCGCGTGGGCGACGAGGTACAGATCGGGGGTGGTGCCGATGAGCTGCGAGACACCGTGCCGGAAGAGGGGGCAGTCGCAGACCAGCGCGATCCGCACCCGCTCGGGGCACCCGCTCATCGGTCTCTCCGCTCTCGAAGCACCCACTCTTCCCAGTCTCTGCGACATGGGCGGCTCGGGCGCGTCGGCGTGGTGGGAGGGCACGGGACGGAGCGCCCGGGTGGCGGAGTGTGGCGTGTGACACATTCGGTGCGCTGAGTGTGGCCTCGGGGGGAATTCCGTACTCAGACATGACGACCCGGGACCGGATGCCAGGATGGGGCGCGTGGACGCAGGGTGGGGTGTGCGCACGGTGCGGGCCGCGTTGTTCGCGGCCGTCTGTGTGCTGCTCGCCGCCCTGGGCCACGTGCTGATGTCCGGCGTCCATGTGCCCGGCTGGACCCTGGCCGCGGGCGCGGCCGCGACCGGTGCGGCGGGGTGGTGCCTGGCGGGCCGGGAGCGGGGGATGCCGACGGTCGTGTCGGTCGTCGTCGCGGCGCAGACGGCTCTGCACGTGGGGTTCTCGCTCGCGCAGGGGCCGGACGGGCATGCGGGGCCTGCCGGTGGTGCTGGTGGTGCCGGTGACGCCGGAGGTGTCGGTGGTGTCGGTGGTGTCGGGCACATGGCGATGCACGGTCATGCCGGGCACGCGCACGCGATGGGCTCCATGGGCTCGACGGGCTCGATGGGCTCCGTGGGCGGCATGGATGCCATGGACATGGGCGGGGGCGGCGACGGGCTGACCGGCCTCGGTGCCTGGTCGTCGTCGCTCGTGTCGTCGTCGTCCGGGATGCTCGCCGCGCACCTGCTGGCCGCGCTGCTGTGCGGACTGTGGCTGGCGCACGGCGAGCGGGCCGCGTTCCGGGTCCTGCGCGCCATGGCCGCCCGGCTGGTCGCGCCGCTGCGGCTGCTGCTCGCCCTGCCCGACACCCCGGACCGCCCCCGCCGGCGCCTCGCGCGCGGCCGGTCCGAACGCGTTCCGCGCCTTCTCCTCGTCCACGCGATCACTTCTCGGGGTCCGCCCGTGGGGCCCGCTGTCGCCTGACGACAGCCGGTGACACCCGGGGCCGCCGTCCGCGCGCGCCCCGATTTCCCCACTGCCGGACCCGGTTCCGCCCTGGTTCCGCCGCCGTGCCGTCGTCGGGCGTGCGGCGGGGCACCGGCGTGCCCGGTCCGGATCACGGATGACCGAGAAGGACACCAAGTGATCGCTTCCGCCCCTCCGGCCTGCCCCGACGAGTCGATAACCGCCTGGGCGCTCGCCGCCCGCGCCGGCGACCCGGCCGCCGTCGAACGGTTCGTGCAGGCCCTCCACCGTGACGTGCTGCGGTACGTCGCCCATCTCTGCGCCGATCCCCAGGCCGTGGAGGACCTCGCGCAGGACACGTTCCTGCGGGCGCTGGGCAGCCTGCACCGTTTCGAGGGCCGTTCCTCGGCGCGCGTCTGGCTGCTGTCCATCGCCCGGCGGGCCGTCATGGACAGCTACCGGTACGCCTCCACCCGGCCCCGGCTCTCCGACACGGCGGACTGGCAGCGGGCCGTCGAGTCCGCCCAGCCGCGCGGCCTGCCCGGGTTCGACGACGGCATCGCCCTGCTCGACCTGCTGGCCGCGCTCCCGGACGAACGCCGTGAGGCGTTCGTCCTCACCCAACTGGCGGGACTGCCGTACGCGGAGGCGGCCCGGGTGAGCAACTGCCCGGTGGGCACGGTTCGTTCGCGAGTGGCCCGGGCGAGGTCGGCCCTGGTGGAGTTGATCGACTCCCCCTGATCCGACCCGAGTTGCCGCCCTCCTCCCGCACGGCAGCCGGTCCTGCGGCGCCTACGGCCTATGACCTACGGCCTGCGGCCCATGACCTACGGCCCATGACCTACGGCCCATGACCTTTTGACCTATGACAGCAACCTGCGCTTCTGTTCCTCGAACTCGGCCTCGGTGAGCACGCCTTGGGCCTTGAGGTCGCCGAGTTGCTTGAGCTGGTCGATGCGTTGGGTCATCTCGTCCTGGGGAGGAGTGGCGGCGGCGGGCTGGGGCGGCGGCGGGGGCGGTTGCTGGTACTGGGGCTGCGGTTCCTGGTGGTAGCCCTCCTGCGCCGCCCAGCGGCCCTGCTGGCGGCGGGACACACGGTTGGAGACGGCGGTCGCCGTACCCGCGACGACCGCGGTGCGGGCGACCCCGCGAATCAGACCTGGCATGGCGATCCCCTCTCGCGCCGGGTTTCCTCCATTGGACCACCGCCGCCATTTCCCGGCATTCCGGCGGCGGGCCGGTGGATCTGCCGGGCCCCGGCTCCCGTGTCACGCTGGATGCGTGTGGATCGCCGACCGGTCCCTGTCCCGGTCCGGGACGGGGCGGGGTACGGCGATGAGGCCCAGTCCTAAGGAGTCCGGGATGACCACGCAGAGCACGGGAACGCAGAGCGCCGGCGGCCGCGGAGTGGCCATGTCCGGCTGGACCGTCTTCGCCGCGATCATGATGATGTTCGGCGGGATCATGGCGATCTTCCAGGGCATCGCCGCCATCGCCGAGGACGACGTCTTCGTCGCCACCCCCAACTTCACCTTCCAGTGGAGCCTGACCGGCTGGGGCTGGCTGCACCTGGTGCTCGGCATCGTGGTGACCCTCGCGGGCTTCGCCCTCTTCAGCGGCGCGACCTGGGCCCGCTTCGTCGGCATCACCCTGGCCGGCCTCTCGATGATCGCCAACTTCGCCTGGCTGCCGTGGTACCCGTTCTGGGCGATCATGCTGATCATCATCGACGGCTTCGTCATCTGGGCCCTGTGCGTCGGACCGTCCCGGGACGCGAGGACCTTCGGGGGCGGGATGTGACGGGGGCGCAGTGACGGCGTGAGCTGAGCCGCGGTTCGAGGCGAGCCGCGGCTCACGCTTGTCCCGAGGCCCGCCCGGGCGGACGGCGGATCGTGGCCGCAGGGCGGTGTGCCGCGGTCCCTGACCTGCCGGCCCCTGACCTGCCGGTCCCTGACCTGCCGGCCCCTGACCTGCCGGCCCCGGCCTGTCGTCGCCAGCCTGCTGCCACCGACGTATCGCCCCCGGCCTGCTTGCCCTGGCCTGCCCGCCTCGGCGCGCGCCCTCCGCTAAATGCCGGGCCCCGGGGCGTACGACGGCTCCTGGAAGCCCGTCGGATTCGCCCCCCGGTCGGCGCACGCGTCACCCTGACCCATGTGTACGGGCGGTGCCTGCCACCGAGGTTCGCCCTCGGCGCCCGCCGACCGACCGGGCCGTGGGACAGCCGGGGCGACACCGCACCCCGCACGACCGGCCCCCGTCCAAGCGGCAGCGCCCCCCGATTCAGCCGAGTGGGCCTGTCCCGCGTGCCGGGTCGGGGAGATCGCGGCAGCCTGGGCGCACGGGGCCGGGTCTCTCGCCGGCCCCCCGCTGACCTCCCGCACAGACGAGGACTCGACGCCATGACCTGTCGTAGTCGTAGACGTAGGCGCAGTCGCACAGGCCGACGGGCCGCGGCCGCCGTCGTTCTCCTGCTCGCCGTCGCGGGCTGTACGCAGCACCCCGCCATGGGCACCATCGAGTACCGCACCCCCGCCAAGCGGGAGGTGACGATCCAGAGCCCCGACGAGGACGGCTGCCACCGCCTCCCCGGCGGCGCCCACCACGTCACCAACCACACCGTCGACGACATCAGGCTCTACGCCAACGAGGACTGCGTCCTGACCAAGGCCGGCAAGGACCAGGCCGGGCAGACCGGCGGCGAGAGCTTCTACCTCGGCACGCAGATGTCCGTCGCGTACACCCCCGGCCAGTCCCCGTGGCTCAGCTACAGCGTGGTGGGCGGCGGAGGCTAGCTCCACCGCCCACCGCCCACCGCCCACCGCCCACCGCCCATCGGCAGGACCGGGCCTACGCCCCCGCCTCCGCCGCCTCCACCGCGTCCAGCGAAGCGAGCACCGCCTCCGCCGACAGCCGCCCCGACGCCACCAACTGCGCCCCGCCCCGCCGCAGGGCGCTGGCGAAGGGCGCGGCCCACAGGTTCTCGTAGACCAGCAGCGCGGCGGAGTTGCCGGGTTCGATGGCCGCCGCGGCCTCGTCCAGGTCGTCCTGGCCGAGGAGCCCGGACCGCGCGCCCTCGAAGACGGTCAGGTCGAGTTCGCCGTCGCCGGTGACGTCCGCGATCTCCACGGCGGTCACCGTGCCGTCCGCGTCCTTGCGTACGAACAGCAGGTCGAGGATCCGGATGACCTCCCGTTCCACCAGGTCGACCAGCAGCGGGAGTCCCTCACCCGTCATGTGGTTGCCGGGGAACTCCACGACCACGAAGTCGATGGGTCCCAGCTCGTCGATGTCGTCGTTCTGCTCGCTCTGCTCGCTCACGGCAGTCCCCTCGGTGCGTTCGTGGGTCCCCCGCCTGCCATTGCAGCACCGGCCGCCGGTCGTCGCACCCGGTGCGGCCCGCGCCGGGCGTTCACCCGGTCGGCTCACCCGCCTCGCCGGGCGGCCCCCGCCGGGATCTCCTCGAAGACATGACAGACGGCGACGCCCCTCGCCCCGAGCCGGAGCGGCTGTCCGAGCAGTCCTCGGACGACCGGAGGCTGTCGGAGCGCGAGCGCGGCGAACTCGAGGAACTCCGGCACCGGATCGGCGCCCTGGAGACCGCCGGTGACCAGCGGAGGCACGAGCCGGTCCACGAGCCCCGGCACCGGCTGCGGTCCTTCGGCTCCGCCCTGCTGATCATCCTGGCGTCGCTGCTGGCACTGCTCTCCGTGGTCGCCGTCTGGACGAACAGCATCGTCCGCGACACCGACCGCTATGTCGCCACCGTGGCACCGCTGGCCTCCGACCCGGACGTGCAGCAGGCCGTCACCCGCCGGGTCACCGACGCCGTCGTCCAGCGGATCGACGTCGACGGCCTGGTCGGCGAGCTGAGCGACGCGGCGGCCGAGCGGGGCGTACCGCCGAGGGCCGCGACCCTGATCGGCGGCCTGACCGGCCCGATCAGCAGCGGCCTGAAGGAACTGGTCGGCTCGACGGTGGAACGCGTGGTGTCGAGCCCCGCCTTCGAGACGATCTGGACGGACGCCAACCGCCGGGCCCACGCCGCCGTCGACAAGGCCCTCACCGGGCAGGCCGGCGGGGCGGTGTCGCTGAAGAACAATCAGGTCGCCATCGACATCGGGCCGATCGTCCAGCAGGTGAAGGAGCGGCTGGTCGACGACGGTTTCGGCCTGGCCTCCCGGATCCCCGAGGTGCAGACCGACTTCGTCGTGGTCGAGGGCGACAGCGTCGGGAAGATCAAGACGTATCTGCGGGTGCTGGAGATCCTCGGCACCTGGCTGCCCGTGATCACCGTCCTGGTGGCCGCCGCCGGCGTGTTCCTGGCCGCCCACCGGCGCCGCGCCCTGATCGGGGCCGCGCTCGGGGTGCTGGTCGCGATGGTGGTGCTGGGGGTCGCGCTCACGGTCTTCCGCGCGATCTACCTCGACCATCTGCCCGCGGGCGCGAGCGAGGCCGCCGCCGGTTCGATCTACGACGCACTCGTACGGTTCCTGCGCTCCGGCATCCGTGCGGTGGGCGCGCTCGCGCTGGTCACCGCGCTCGGCGCGTTCTTCGTCGGCCCCTCCCGGCCGGCCGTCTTCACCCGGCACTTCTTCAGCAAGGGCATCGGCGCCGGGCGGGACGTGGCCATGTCGTCGGGGCTGCGGCTGGGTGCGGTGGGCCGGTTCACGCACCGCTACAAGCCGTGGATCGGGGCGGCGATCCTGCTGGTCGCGGCGATCGTCCTGTTCACCTGGAACTACCCGACCATGGCGGTCGTGATCTGGACGGCGGTGATCGTCCTGATCGCCCTCGCCCTCCGTGAGTTCCTGGACCCCGGTCCGGCGTGACCCCGGACCCCGGCTCGGAGACCCCGCGCTCCCGGCGACGGCGACGGCGGTGGCGGCGCCGGGAGCGCGGGGAGTCGGCGCTCACCCGGCTGATGGGGCTGCGCGCCCGCGCTGAGGCCAGGGTTCCGCTGATCACGCACCTCATGTCCCACGTCCTCTCGGTGAACGTGCTCGACTCCGCGACCCGGCTGGCCGCCCAGACGTTCCTGACGGCCGTACCGCTGCTGTTCGTCGTGGCCTCCATCGCCCCGCACGACCTGCGGGAACGGTTCGTCGACTCCCTGCGGGACGTGTTCGGGCTGACCGGCAGCGCGGACGCCCAGCTCAGACAGGCGTTCCTGGGCGACGAGTCGGGCGAGTTCCTCCAGACGACGGGGTTCGTCAGCGGTCTGCTGGTGCTGATCTCGGCGACCGCGTGCAGCCGGGCCATGCAACGGCTCTGCGAACGCGCCTGGCGCCTGCCGGGTGCCGCCGCGCGAGTGGCCGCCTGGCGGTGGCTGGCCTGGCTCGCGGCGTGGCTGGTGATGATCGGCTTCCAGGGCGTCCTGCGCAACGGCTTCGGCCTCGGACTGTGGCTGGGCCTGCCGCTGCTGCTGGTCGCCGACGTCGGCCTGTGGTGGTGGACCCAGCACCTGCTGCTGACCGGCCGCGTGCCCTGGGCGCCCCTCCTCCCGGGCGCCCTGCTCACGGGCGCGGCCCTGAGCGTCCTCACCTCCACCGCGACGCTGTACGTCCCCCGAGCCCTCAACCACAGCCTCGCCGCCTACGGCTCCCTCGGCGCGGTCTTCACCCTCCTGTCCTGGCTGATCACCCTGTGCGTGGTGATCGCCCTCTGCGTCACGGCGGGCGCGGTGGTGGCCCGAGAACCATGGGCAGCCCGCCTGCTGGGCACGCCGCCGGCACTGGAGTACGCGTCACCGGGGTCGACCGCGCCTGGGTCCGGCCCGTCCGGTGCTGCTCCGGGGGGTTCAGCCGCGCCGGGTGCTGACCCGCCGGACTCCGCGTCGCCGGGGTCGGTCGCGCCTGGGTCTGGTCCGTCCGGTTCTGGCCCGGGGGGTTCAGCCGCGCCGGGTGCTGCCCCTCCGGACTCCGCGTCGTCGGGGTCGGCCGTGCCTGGGTCTGGTCCGTCCGGTTCTGGCCCGGGGGGTTCAGCCGCGCCGGGTGCTGCCCCACCGGACCCCGCCCCACCTGGGTCGGCCGCGCCTGGATCCGGCCCGTCCGGTTCTGGCCCGGGGGGTTCAGCCGCGCCGGGTGCTGCCCCACCGGACCCCGCCCCACCTGGGTCGGCCGCGCCTGGATCCGGCCCGTCCGGTTCTGCTCCGGGGGGCTCAGCCCCACCGGGTGCTGCCCCACCGGACCCCGCCCCACCTGGGTCAGTCGCGCCCGGGTCCAGCCCGTCCGGTTCTGGCCCGGGGGGTTCAGCCCCACCGGGTGCTGCCCCACCGGACCTTGCCTCGCCGACGTCGGCCGCGCCCGGGTCCGGTCCGTCCGGCCCCACTCCGCCGCATTCCCGCCCACCGGGTTCCGTCTCATCGGGGTCCACCGCGCCCGGGGCCGACCCGTCCGGCTCCACCCCACCGGGATCCACCCCACCGGGTTCCGCACCACCTGGTTCCACCTCATCGGCGTCCACCGCACCCGGCCCCGACCCGCCCGGCTCCACCCCACCGGGATCCACCTCGCCAGGCCCTACCCCGCCGGACCCCGACTCATAAGGCCCGCCTCCCGGGACCTGGAGCCCGCCGCACCCGCGTCCGGACCACCCGGCCACCGCCCCCCACCTCATCGGCACCCCCCGGGCCCCCTCCCAAGATCCCGACTCGCCGCCCCCCACCCCCACAGCTACCTTGGAAGACTCATAGGCGGGAGCGTCTGCCATGACCGAGAAACTGCCCACCGGGCACGACCTGCGGTACCGCACCCCGAGGGAGCGGGCCGAGGTGGGGCGGGCCGCGCGGACCGCCGTACCGCGTTCCAGCCACGCGGAGTTCAGCCCGCCGCCCGACCGCGAGGACCCGGTGGACATCATCGAGGCCCAGTCGGCGCGACGGCTCCCCGAACTCGTACCGATCCGCTACGGCCGGATGAGCGAGTCGCCGTTCCGCTTCTACCGCGGTGCCGCCGCCATCATGGCCGCGGACCTCGCCGACACCCCGCGTACCGGCCTCAGGGCCCAACTCTGCGGCGACGCCCACATGTTGAACTTCCGCCTGCTCGCCTCCCCGGAACGCCGGCTGATGTTCGACATCAACGACTTCGACGAGACCCTCCCCGGCCCCTGGGAATGGGACGTCAAGCGCCTCGCCGCGAGCCTCGTCATCGCGGCCCGCGCGAACGGCTTCGACACCAGGGAACGCGCCTCCGTGGTCCGCGACACCGTCCGGTCGTACCGCGAACGCATGCGCGCCTACGCCCAGATGGGCAACCTCGACGTCTGGTACACCCGCTTCGAGGCGGACGAGCTGGCGACCCATTTCGCCCCGGAGATGGGGTCCAAGGGCACGCGGATGTGGGAACGGGCCAGGGCGAAGGCCCAGTCCCGCGACTCGCTCCAGGCATTCGAGAAGCTCACCCACGTCGTCGACGGACACCGTCGCATCGCCCCCGACCCACCCCTGCTGGTCGGCCTGGAGGACCTCCTGCCGTCGGCCGAACGACACGTCCTGGAAAGGGAGATCAGCCTGCTCGTCCAGCACTACAGCCAGTCCCTCCCGACCGACCGCCGCTTCCTCCTGGAGACGTACCGGCTCGCCGACATCGCCCGCAAGGTCGTCGGCGTCGGCAGCGTCGGCACCCGCTGCTGGATCGTCCTGCTGCTCGGCCGCGACGACGAGGACCCGCTGTTCCTCCAGGCCAAGGAGGCCGACGAGTCCGTCCTCGCGCCCTACGCCGGCGCCACCCGCTTCGACACCCAGGGCGAACGGGTCGTCGCCGGCCAGCGGTTGATGCAGGCCACCAGCGACATCTTCCTCGGCTGGGAACGCACCACCGGCATCGACGGCCGCAGCCGCGACTTCTACATCCGCCAACTGCGCGACTGGAAGGGCATCGTGGTCGCCGAGAACCTGTCGCCGAAGCGGATGACCCTCTTCGGGCGGCTGTGCGGCGCCACCCTGGCCCGCGCCCACGCCCGCTCCGGCGACCGCATCGCCATCGCCGCGTATCTCGGCGGCGGCGACGTCTTCGACCGCGCCCTCGCCGAGTTCGCCGAGCTGTACGCGGACCAGAACGAGAAGGACCACCAGACCCTGGTCGACGCGATCGGCACGGGCCGCGTCACGGCGGAGGAGGCCTGAGCCCCGGTCCGCCCGGCCCGCTCACGGCGTCGCCGCCGCCTTCGGCCCCTGCGGCAGCAACTCGGTCAAGGTGAACGACAGCACGGCCGCCAGCACCACCAACGCCACCGTCTCCACGTTCCCCAGCAACAGGACGACCAGGACCACCCCGCTGACCGGCAGCCGCAGGGCCGCCGCCACTGCCGCCGCCATCCCGGCCGCCATGGCCGGCACCAGCCCGAACCCGGGCAGCGGCGAGAGCAGCACACCGGCCGCCCCGCCGAGGAACAGCGCGGGGAAGACGGGACCGCCGCGCAGCCCGCCCAGACAGAGCGCGTACGCGAGGGACTTGAACACCAGCACCGCGACGAGCGCACCGATCGGCCAGGCGTGCGGATCCTGGGCCAGCTCGCCGAGCGTGCTCTCCCCGGACAGCGCGACCTCGGCGGGGGAGCGCCCGGTGGTGAGGGAGTACAGCGCGACGCACACGGCCACCCCCAGCGCGCACAGCGTGGTGTTCCGCACCGTCCGGGAGGCCACGAACCGGATCGTGTACCGCCCGACGACGAAGATCCAGTGCACCAGCAGCGCGACGACGGGCGCCGTCACCAGCACCCACAGCACGTCCCCCACGTCGAGCGGCGGCGGTTTGGGCAGCCCGATGTCGAGGCTGCCGGTCTCCAGCCCGGTCCAGTGCCCGAACCCGGTGAACACGAGGTCCCCGACCCCGCTGGCCAGCAGCGCGGGCAGCATCACCGCGAAGAGCTGCGGCCCGCCGACCCCGGCCACCTCCATCAGGAGTACGGCACCGACGACCGGGTTCCCGAACAGCGCCGAGATCGCCGCGGCGGAGCCGGCCGCGCCGAGCAGCGCGGTGCTGGCCTCGGTCTGCGGCGCCCGGACCAGACTCGCGCTCAGCAGGGCCAGCCCGCCGCCGAGGGCGATCAACGGCGCCTCCGGCCCGAGCACGACCCCGAGCGGCAACCCGACGAGCGCGGCCGCGACAACCCCGGGCAACGCCTCTTTCGTGACCCCGCCCGCATGCAGCCCGGCCGCCGGCACATGCCCACCCCGCCCGGGCAGCCGTACGACGACCACCCCGACGACGACACCCGCCACCCCCAGCAACGGAAACCCCCACCACCAGGGCGCCCGCTCCCAGCCCAGCGCCTCCGGCCACGTGGTCCACATCAGCCGCTCGAGCTGATGGAGCGCCACAAGAAACCAGTAGGCGACGAGCGCCACGGGAATCCCGATCAGCCCGCAGAACACCAGCGCCTTGCGATATTCGGGCCGCCGCAACATGTCCCGCAACAGATCGGCCTCACCGGGCTGCCCCCCACCGGCCTGCGCCTCGGTCCCGACGATGAGGCCCTCCCAACAACGACACGAACAGAACAAAACACCCCAACCGACCCAGAGGCTACCGCCCCCACCCCACCCCCAAGACCAACCAAAACCACCACTACTCCAGATGCCCCCCGAAGAACCGCTCCCCACAGAAGCAGAAACAACAACGGCACGCCGCCGCGCAGGAGCGGCGCTGGGATGTCGGTGTGATCGCCACCCCGCAGGGGCTGGGCTTCCTCGATGCCGAGGCGGTCGAGGCCAGGACCGGCTATCCGGTCCGTTCCGGCTGGCGCAAGCCGGGGGAGGCCCGTCCGTTGCCGCCCGCGGATGCCATCGCCGTCGCGCCGGCCACCTTCAACACGGTCAACAAGTGGGCCGCCGGGATCTCCAACACCCTCGCCCTGGGTGCTGTGCGAGGCGTACGGCATGGGTGTGCCCACGGCCGTCCTGCCGTACCTGAACACGGCCCAGGCCGCTCACCCCGCCTACCGCCGGAGCCTGGACCAGCTTCGGGAGATGGGGGTTCTGGTCGGTGGCTATGAGCCGCACCGGCCCAAGGCGGGCGGCGGTGCGGATCGCTTCCGTTGGGACGAGGCCCTGGATCTGCTGGAGCCCCGGCTCAGTTAAGAAAAGAGAAGGGCGAGGTCCGAAGACCTCGCCCGACAGGTGTGAGACCCCGGCTCAGGGCCAGACCAGGCAGTACGGCTGGTGTCCCGCCTCGTGCAGGCGGTGGCTGAAGTCCTGCCACTCGTGGAGGAGCTGGTACACGTTGAACGCGTCCCGCGGACCCCCGCGGTCCGGGACCGTCGACCAGATGAAGGCTGCCGCGCCCACCGCCTCCTCGCCGATGTCCCGCAGGGGGTCGACGACGGTCATGGGGAGTTTCACCACCGCGTAGTCGGGGTGCAGGACGACCAGTTCGAGCGGGGGCACCTTGTGCAGGGGGACGCCCTCGATGCCGGTCAGCACCATCGCGGCCATCGTCTCCGGCTTGATCTTGGTGAACATGCCGTTCATGCCGAGTTCGTCGCCGCCGAGCTCCTCGGGGCGCATCGAGATCGGGACGCGGGCCGCGGTCGCGCCGTCCGGCGCGCCGAAGTACTTGTACGTCACCCCCACCCGACCACCATTCCTGCTCCCCGCCCGGAGGCGATCGGCCCGCCGGTCGACTCGCCGGTCGTTCGGCTCGGGCTCATTCGGTCCACCCTGATTCGCACCCGGGTGGTTCACACCTTGGTTCACACCTGGGTTCTGACGTGCTTCGTCGGCTTCCTCCCTGTTGCGCCGGTGCCTTCCCCGCTGGGCACGTCGAGGACCAAGGTCGTCAGTCCCCTCGCCCAGTCCGCCACCGCGATGCATATCTCCACCCGACTGCTTTTCTAGGACGCGAAGCCCCGGCCGCGCAACCCGATCATCGTGTCAGTGACCTCCCCCACGGCCGCTCGCCGAAACGTGCGCTGAAACACCTGTCCGCAGGATCTTCGCAGCCCGGCGCCCCACCGTCGCTGTGATCTGCGCCCGGCCGCGTCTCTCGGGTCACAGTTTCGCAGATGACGGGCGAGCGCGACCGGATCTCCGGAGAGGACGAAGATCCGCACCCCCGGACCAGCCGGGCCGCAGCCAGGCCCCGTCCAGCGCCCCCGCGGCATCACCAGCCCCCTGCCCTACCCTGGGAAGTCACTGGCAACCGGAGTCCAGCAAGTCGGAGAAGGTCGGAGAAGTCGCAGGTCATGAGCGAACTGCCCTATTCATACGATGCGCCTGTCTCGCAGGCACTGTTCGACCGAGCGGCTGCCGTCACCCCGGGCGGAGTGAACTCCCCGGTCCGCGCCTTCCGCGCGGTCGGCGGTACGCCCCGGTTCATGGTGTCCGGCAGTGGTCCTTATCTCACCGACGCCGACGGCCGTGAGTACGTCGACCTGGTGTGCTCCTGGGGCCCGATGATCCTCGGGCACTCCCACCCCGAGGTCATCGCCGCGGTCCAGGAGGCCGTGGCGCGCGGTACGTCCTTCGGTACGCCCGGTGAGGGCGAGGTGCTGCTCGCCGAGGAGATCGTCTCCCGGGTCGAGCCCGTGGAGCAGGTGCGGCTCGTCTCCAGCGGCACCGAGGCCACCATGTCCGCGATCCGGCTCGCCCGCGGCTTCACCCGCCGCACCAAGGTGATCAAGTTCGCCGGCTGCTACCACGGCCACGTCGACTCGCTGCTCGCCGCCGCCGGCTCCGGTGTGGCGACCTTCGCGCTGCCCGACACCCCGGGTGTCACGGGCGCCCAGGCCGGCGACACGATCGTCCTGCCGTACAACGACCTGGAGGCCGTGCAGGAGGCGTTCCACCGGCACCCGGGCGAGATCGCCTGTGTGATCACCGAGGCGTCCCCGGGCAACATGGGCGTCGTTCCGCCGCTGCCCGGCTTCAACCAGGGGCTCAAGGACACCTGCGCCACCAACGGCGCGCTGTTCATCTCCGACGAGGTCATGACGGGCTTCCGCACCAGCCGCGCCGGCTGGTACGGCATCGACGGCGTCCGCCCCGACCTGATGACCTTCGGCAAGGTGATGGGCGGCGGCTTCCCGGCGGCGGCGTTCGGCGGCCGCGCCGACGTGATGGAGCACCTCGCCCCCGCCGGGCCCGTCTACCAGGCCGGCACCCTCTCCGGGAACCCGGTCGCCACCGCCGCCGGGCTCGCCCAGCTCCGGCTGCTCGACGACGCGGCGTACGCGAAGGTGAACGCGGTGTCCGAGCAGATCCAGGCGCTGGTCTCCGAGGCGCTGACCAAGGAGAGCGTGACCCACACGCTCCAGAGCGCGTCCAACATGTTCTCCGTCTTCTTCACGGACCGCCCGGTCCGTTCGTACGAGGACGCGAAGGCGCAGGAGTCCTTCCGCTTCACCGCCTTCTTCCACTCGCTGCTGGCGAACGGCGTGTACCTGCCGCCGTCGTCCTTCGAGTCCTGGTTCGTTTCCACGGCCCACGACGACCGGGCCATCCAGCGGATCGCCGACGCCCTTCCGGCGGCGGCCCGAGCGGCTGCGGAGGCCACTGCGGCATGACCACCACCGACAAGGACCTCACCGTCGTCCACCTGATGCGGCACGGCGAGGTCGCCAACCCGGACGGCGTCCTGTACGGCCGGCTGTCCGGCTACCACCTCTCCGAGCTGGGCCGGCAGATGGCCGACCGGGTCGCCGAGCACCTCTCCTCCCGCGACGTCACCCATGTCGTGGCGTCCCCGCTGGAGCGGGCGCAGGAGACGGCCACCCCGATCGCCAAGGCGCACGGCCTGGACCTCGCCACCGACGGGCGGCTCATCGAGGCCGACAACGTCTTCCAGGGCAAGACCTTCGGCGTGGGCGACGGGGCGCTGAAGAAGCCGGAGAACTGGAAGCACCTCGTCAACCCGTTCAAGCCGTCCTGGGGCGAGCCGTACGTCGACCAGGTCGTCCGGATGAAGGGCGCGCTGGACGCCGCCCGCGACCGGGCGCGCGGCCACGAGGCGGTGCTGGTCAGCCATCAGCTCCCGATCTGGATCGTGCGGTCCTACGTCGAGCGCCGCCGGCTCTGGCACGACCCGCGCAAGCGGCAGTGCACGCTGGCCTCGCTGACGTCGTTCACGTACCGCGGCGACACGATCGTCTCCGTCGGCTACTCCGAGCCCGCCATCGACCTCGTCCCCGAGCATCTGCGGGCCGGCGCCAAGCCGGTGAAGGGGAAGAACAACACGGGGCAGGGCAAGGCGTTCGGCGCCTGAGACACGAAGACCCCGGGCGCCGACAGCACCCGAACACACGTTGCTTCTGCGTACGTCTGTTACGAAACCGGTAACCGCCGACGGAACCGCCGCGTTCGTCGTGTCCTCTGAATGGGTGACATCAGAGGACCGACGAACGAGGACGCCATGCGCACGATCACCCGAAGGGGAGCACTCGGACTCGGCGCCGGAGCCGCGGCCGCCGCCGGTCTCACGGCCTGCGGCAGCCTCTCGGGTTCGGACGGCGGCGGTTCCGGCGACGGCGCCAAGGGCTCGGGGAAGGGGAGGAAGGATCCTTCCGGCAGCCCCAGCCCCTCGGCCACCGCCCGTCCCATCGGGGACGGCTCCACCTCCTTCACCGGCAAGCAGCCCCACCAGCCCGCCAGGCCGGAGCCGCTGGAGCCCGGTCAGGAACCGCCCCAGTTCGTCGTGTTCTCCTGGGACGGCGCGGGCGAGGTCGGCAACGGCCTCTTCCCCCGCTTCCTCGACCTCGCCAAGGAGCACGGCGCGTCGATGACGTTCTTCCTCTCCGGGCTCTATGTGCTGCCCGAGTCGAAGAAGCGGCTCTACGACCCGCCGAACAACCCGCGCGGCGCCTCCGACATCGGCTACCTCACCGACGAGCACGTCCGGATGACGCTCACCAACGTGCGCCGGGCGTGGCTGGAGGGCCACGAGATAGGCACCCACTTCAACGGCCACTTCTGCGGCGGCTCCGGCTCCGTCGGCAACTGGACCTCGGCCCAGTGGCGCAGCGAGATAGACCAGGCCAAGTCCTTCGTGAAGGAGTGGCGGACCAACACCGGCTGGACCGACCTGCCGTCGCTGCCCTTCGACTACGACAAGGAACTCGTCGGCGGCCGCACGCCCTGTCTGCTCGGCCAGGACAGCCTGCTGCCCACCGCCCGCTCCCTCGGCTGGCGCTACGACGCCTCCTCGCCCGGCGGCCGCCAGGTGTGGCCGACGAAGAAGGACGGCATCTGGGACCTGCCGCTCCAGCAGATACCGTTCCCCGGCCGCGGCTTCGAGGTCCTCTCCATGGACTACAACATGCTGGCCAATCAGTCGGTCAACTCCACGAACGCCCCCAGCCACAACTACCCGGGCTGGCGCAAGCAGTCCGCCCAGGCGTACATACAGGGATTCAAGCGGGCATTCGAGACGAACCGGGCGCCGTTCTTCATCGGCAACCACTTCGAGCAGTGGAACGGCGGCATCTACATGGACGCCGTCGAGGAGGCGTTCAAGCACATCGCCCGGGAGAAGGAGAAGGGTGCCGACGTACGCCTGGTCTCCTTCCGGCAGTTCACCGACTGGATCGACGTACAGAAGCCCGAGGTCCTCGACAAGCTCCGCACCCTGGACGTCGGACAGCGCCCGGCCGACGGCTGGCAGGAGTTCACGAAGGGCGCCGCGACCACCACCTCGACCCCCACCTCCAGCACCTCCGCGAACGCCGCCTGAAATACGGATCTCCCCCCACAAGGGGCCCCACAAGGGCCCCACAAGGGGGGTGCGCAAGATCCCCAGAACGGGCATGCGAAACTTTTCACATGAGTGCCGCCAGCCGCGCCCCCCAGCGCTCGAAGCCCCGGATCCGCTCACGCCGCGCCGCCCTGACCGGCGCCGCCGCGACGGCGGCACTGCTGCTCTCCGCGTGCGGTTCCGGAGGGACCGCCGGCGGCGGGGGCGACACCAAGTTCGTCCTCGGCAAGGACGGCATCTCCACCGTCGCGAAGGGGAAGCGGTCCGCGCTCCCCGACCTGTCCGGTGAGACCGTCGACGGCGGACAGCTCGACGTCGGCAGCTTCAAGGGCAAGGTCGTCGTCCTGAACGTCTGGGGCTCCTGGTGCGCCCCCTGCCGTGCCGAGGCACCCAACTTCGAGAAGGTCCACCAGGACCTGAAGGCCGACGGCGTGCAGTTCGTCGGCATCAACACCCGGGACAACGGCACCGACAAGGCGCTCGCCTTCGAGAAGCAGCAGGGCGTCACCTACCCCAGCCTGTACGACCCCACGGGCAAGCTGATGCTCCGCTTCGAGAAGGGCACGCTCAACCCGCAGGCCATCCCCTCCACGCTCGTCATAGACCGGGAGGGAAAGATCGCCGCCCGCTCCCTGGCCGCGCTCAGCGAGGACAAGCTGCGCAAGATGATCGCCCCGGTCCTCGCGGAGAAGTGACGTGAGCGCACTCACCACCCTGGCCGCGGCGACCGACCCCAACCAGACGGTGCTCAGCGGCGCGCTGCTGCTCGCCCTGCCCATCGCCCTCCTCGGCGGCCTGGTCTCCTTCTTCTCCCCGTGCGTCCTGCCGCTCGTCCCCGGCTACCTCTCGTACGTCACCGGGGTCGCCGGCACCGACCTGGCCGAGGCCCGGCGCGGCCGGATGGTCGCCGGCGCCTCCCTCTTCGTCCTCGGCTTCACCGCCGTGTTCGTCTCCGGCGGGGCCCTCTTCGGCTACGCGGGCGACAGCCTCCAGGCCAACCGCGACGTCCTGTCCAAGGTGCTCGGCGTCCTGATGATCCTCATGGGCGTCTTCTTCATGGGCCTGATGCCCTGGATGACCCAGCGTGAGTTCCGCTTCCACCGCAGGCCCGCCACCGGACTCGTCGGAGCGCCCCTGCTCGGCGCGCTGTTCGGCATCGGCTGGACGCCGTGCATCGGCCCGACCCTCGCCTCCGTGATCGCCCTCTCCTCGCAGCAGGGCAGCGCGGGCCGCGGTGCCATACTGACCGTCGCCTACTGTCTCGGCCTCGGCGTGCCCTTCGTGCTCGCCGCGGTCGCCTTCCGCAAGGCGCTCGGCGCCTTCGGCTGGGTCAAGCGGCACTACGTCTGGGTGCTGCGGACCGGCGGCACCATGATGATCGTGACCGGTGTGCTGCTGCTGACCGGCACGTGGGACCGCCTCGTGCAGGACATGCAGTCCTGGTCCGCCGGCTTCACTGTGGGGATCTGATCCATGAGCACAACCGCTACGACCGGTGAGACGCCGTCCGCCCCGGACGACCAGGACCTCGGCGCCGCCGGCTCCCAGCTCTCCACCGCCCCCGTCGAATCGCTCACCGGCGCACCCGGCCTCGGCGTGATCGGCTGGGCCCGCTGGTTCTGGCGCCAGCTCACCTCCATGCGGGTCGCGCTGCTGCTGCTCCTGCTGCTGGCGCTCGGCGCGATCCCCGGCTCACTGATCCCGCAGTCCGGCAGCGACGAGACGAAGGTCGCCGAGTTCCGCCGGGCCCACGAGACCCTCGCGCCGCTCTACGACCGGCTGGGCCTCTTCCACGTCTACAGCTCGGTGTGGTTCTCCGCGATCTACATCCTGCTGTTCGTCTCCCTCATCGGCTGCATCGTGCCCCGCACCTGGCAGTTCGTCGGCCAGCTCCGCAGCCGCCCGCCGGGCGCCCCCAGACGCCTCACCCGGCTGCCGGCGTACACCACCTGGCGCACCGACGCGGAACCCGAGCAGGTCCGCGAGGCCGCGCTCGCCCTGCTGAAGAAGCGCCGCTTCCGCGCGCACCTCGCCGGTGACGCCGTCGCCGCCGAGAAGGGCTACCTCCGCGAGGTCGGCAACCTCGCCTTCCACATCGCGCTGATCGTGATGCTGGTCGCCTTCGCCTGGGGCCAGCTCTTCAAGTCGGAGGGCAACAAACTGATCGTCGAGGGCGGGGGCTTCGCCAACACCCTGATCTCCTACGACGACTTCAAGTCCGGCAACCTCTTCTCGGCCGACGACCTCACGCCGTTCAGCTTCTCCCTGGACAAGTTCACCGGCACGTACGAGACGACCGGCCCCAACAAGGGCACCGCGCGCACCTTCCAGGCCGCCCTCACCTACAGCGAGGGCGCCTACGGCAAGGACCGCAAGACCCTCGTCAAGGTCAACCACCCGCTGGAGATCGGCGACTCCAAGGTCTACCTCACCGCCCACGGCTACGCGCCCGTGGTGACGGTCCGCGACGGCAAGGGCGACGTCGTCTACCGCGACGCCGTACCGCTGCTCCCGCTGGACTCCAACATCACCTCGTCCGGCGTGATCAAGGTCCTCGACGGCTACAAGAACGCCAAGGGCGTGACCGAACAGCTCGCCTTCAAGGCGTTCTTCCTGCCGAGCTTCGTCAAGGGCATGGAGACGCTCTCCGCCTTCCCCTCCCTGCGCAACCCGGTCCTGAACCTGGAGCCGTACCACGGCGACCTCGGCGTCGACTCCGGCATCCCGCAGAGCGTGTACCAGCTCGACAAGAGGAACATGAAGGAGTTCAAGGACTCCAAGGGCCTCCAGCTCCGGTCGAACCTCAAGCCCGGCGACACCATGACCCTGCCGGGCGGCGCCGGTTCGATCACCTACGAGGGCACCAAGGAGTGGGCGAACTTCCAGATCACCCAGCAGCCCGCCAGCGGCTGGGCCCTGACCGGCGCGCTCGCCGCGATCTTCGGCCTGGCCGGCTCCCTGTTCATCCAGCGCCGCCGGGTGTGGGTGCGCGCGGTACGCGGCCCGGACGGCGTCACGGTCGTCGAGATGGCGGGCCTCGGCCGCAGCGAGTCCGCCAAGGTGCCGGAGGAACTCGGCGCCCTGGCCGAGATCCTCTACGACCGCGCCCCCGGCGCCCCGGACGCCGATCCGGACCCCGACGATTCCCCCGATCCTCACGCCGTACCTGCCGAAGGGGCTGAGAAGTGACTCTCGCCGCCGCCACCAACGAGAACCTCGCGAACATCAGCAACACGCTGATCTACTCCGCGATGGCCGTCTACACCCTGGCCTTCTTCGCGTACATCGCCGAATGGCTCTTCGGCAGCCGCAGCAAGGTCGGCCGTACCGCCGCCGCGCTCACCGCCGGCGCGCGGGCGAAGGGCAAGGGCCCGGCCGTCACCGTGCGGAAGAACGGCGGCGCCACCGCCGTACTGGAGCGTCCGCAGGTCGTCGTCCGCTCCTCCTCCGGCACCCGGGACGTGCCCGACGGGCCGGGCGCGCACGGCGGGGACGAGCAGGGCGACATGTACGGCCGGATCGCCGTCTCCCTCACGGTGCTCGCGTTCCTGGTCGAGCTGGGCGGCGTGATCGCCCGCGCGGCCTCGGTGCAGCGGGCGCCCTGGGGCAACATGTACGAGTTCAACATCACCTTCTCCACGGTGGCGGTCGGCGTGTACCTCGCGCTGCTGGCGCTGAAGAAGAACGTGCGCTGGCTCGGCCTGTTCCTGATCACCACGGTCCTGCTCGACCTCGGCCTCGCGGTGACCGTCCTCTACACGGCGAGCGACCAGCTCGTCCCCGCGCTGCACTCGTACTGGCTGTACATCCACGTCTCCACCGCGATCTTCTGCGGCGCGGTGTTCTACGTCGGCGCGGTCGCCACGATCCTCTACCTCTTCAAGGACTCGTACGAGAACAAGCTCGCGTCCGGCGGCACGCCGGGCCGGTTCGCGAACTCGGTCCTGGACCGGCTGCCCGCCGCCGCCTCCCTCGACAAGTTCGCCTACCGGGTGAACGCGGCCGTCTTCCCGCTGTGGACGTTCACGATCATCGCGGGCGCGATCTGGGCGGGCGACGCGTGGGGCCGCTACTGGGGCTGGGACCCCAAGGAGACCTGGTCCTTCATCACCTGGGTCGCCTACGCCGGCTATCTGCACGCCCGCGCCACGGCCGGCTGGAAGGGCCGCAAGGCCGCCTATCTGGCGCTGGCCGCCTTCGGCTGCTGGCTGTTCAACTACTACGGCGTGAACATCTTCGTCAGCGGCAAGCACTCGTACGCGGGCGTCTGACCAGCCCCTCCGTACGGCGTGCACCGGCTCCGGCCAGGGTTCACGCTGGTGTCATGACCGGTTCCGTCGAACAGGGCACCAGCCAGACCCACGGGAACACGCACATCCTGCACTTCCTGGTCCGGCTGCCCCGGCCCATGGAGGCCGTCTGGCCCGCGCTGACCACCCCGGAGGGCATCGGCGGCTGGTGGACCGGCGTCGACCTGCTCGAACCCCGGCTCGGCGGCGCGGTCGCGCTGCGCGGGCCGGGGCGCGGCGAGATCACCGCGTGGGACGTGGACCGGGTCGCCGAGTACGCGCTGGAGGGCGGCCGGATCCGCTTCCACCTGGAACGGGACGGCGACACGGGGTCGGCGCTGCGCTTCACGCACGAGTTCCGCGAGTCGCGCGGGGACGGCGAGGCGGTGTGGAGGGCACGGTTCGAACGCCTGATCGACGTGGTCGAGGGGTCGCCCTAGCCCCGCTCACTCCCCGATGTCCTCGTTCCACAGGGCGGGGTGCTCCGCGATGAAGTCCCGCATCAGGGCGACGCACTCGGGGTCGTCCAGGAGCACGATCTCCACGCCGTGCCCGGCCAGCCAGTCGTGGCCGCCGTGGAAGGTGACCGCCTCCCCGACGACCACCCGGGAGATGCCGAACTGCCGGACCAGCCCCGAGCAGTACCAGCACGGCGAGAGGGTCGTGACCATCGTCGTGCCCCGGTACGACCGCTGCCGGCCCGCCGCGCGGAACGCCGCCGTCTCCGCGTGCGTGGACGGGTCGCCGTCCTGCACCCGCCGGTTGTGACCCCGCCCGAGCAGCGTGCCGTCCGGGCCGTAGAGCGCGGCGCCGATCGGGATGCCGCCCTCGGCGAGCCCGGCCCGGGCCTCGGCGAGGGCGGTTCCGAGCCAGCGGCGGGCGGTGTCGTCGTCCAGATCAGTCATGACGTCACTGTGCCGTGGAAGCGCCCGTTCCCGCACAACCGCCCCGCCGTATCGGCCTCTTGGGGGCTCGCCTAGCCTGGCCCGGTCATCGTGGGGCGTGTGGGAGGAACGGTCATGGTTGCTGCTCCGGTGCTGGAGGAGCTGCGGGAGGTCTGCCAGCCGCAGGCCAAGCTGGCGAGCCGCAACGGCGAACACTGGGCGGGCCGGCTGTACATGCGCCGGGTGTCGCTGCGGTTCACCCGTCAGCTCGTGCGCACGCCGGTCACGCCGGACCAGCTCACCTGGACGATGGTGGTGTGCGGGATCCTGTCCGGCGCGGCGCTGCTGATACCGGGGCTGACCGGTGCGGTGCTCGCCGCGCTGTTCATGCAGCTCTTCCTGCTCTTCGACTGCGTGGACGGCGAGGTCGCCCGCTGGAAGGGGCAGAACAGCGCGACCGGCATCTACGTCGACCGGCTCGGCGCCTATCTGGCCGACGCGGCGCTGATGACCGGCATCGGCTTCCGCGCGGCGGAGTCCGGGCTCGGCGGCTGGCTGTCGCTGGGGCTCGCGACCGCGCTGGGCGTCGTCCTGCTGAAGGCGTCGACCGACCTGGTGGACGTGGCCCGGGCCCGGCGCGGGCTGGCCGTCGCCGACGACGAGGCCGCCGCGCCGCGTTCGCAGGGCGTCGCGTCGGTGCGCAGGCTCGCCGCCGCGTTCAAGATCCACCGGGTGACCAACGGCATCGAGGCGTCCCTCGTCCTCCTGGTCGTGGCCTTCGCCGACGCGGCGACGGACTCCCTGGACCCGACCCGCTGGACCCTGGCCGCCATCGCCACGATCACCTGGCTGATGGTCCCGGCCCACCTGCTGTCGATCCTGTCGTCGTCCCGCCTGCGCTGAGCCACTCCTCACCCTGGCCGGGCGGGCCGTCGGCTTCCGCGTGGGGCGGGCCGTTGCCACGCGATCCGGCGGGCGCCGTCGCGGCGCGGGCGGGGCATGATCCGCGCGTCGAGTGGGGGTGCGTCGCGGCCGTCGCCGGGCCGTGTCCGTCGGCCGGGCGTGGGCCGTCCGGCTTCCGCGTGCGGCGGGGTCGGCGCCGTGCGATCCGGTGGGCGCCGTCGCGGTGCGGACCACGCACGAACCGTGCGTTGTGTGCGGTGTGCAGGAGACGCGTCGTCGCCGGGCTGGTCCCGTCGGCCGGGCGCGGGCCGTCCGGCTTCCGCGTGCGGCGGGGTTGGCGCCGTGCGATCCGGCGGATGCCGTCGCGGTGCGGACCACGCACGAACCACGCGTTGTGTGCGGTGTGCAGGAGACGCGTCGTCGCCGGGCTGGTCCCGTCGGCTTCCGCGTGCGGCGGGGTTGGCGCCGTGCGATCCGGCGGGCGCCGTCGCGGTGCGGACCGTGCACGAACCGCGCATCGGGTGGGAGGAGGGTCTCGCCGTCGCCGGGCCGTCGGCTTCCGCGCGGTGGGGTCGGTGCCATGCGAGCCGGCCGACGCCCGTCGCGGCGCGGGCCGCGCGCGTCGTCGGGCCGGGGCCGTCGGCGATGGGGCCCGGTGGAGGGGGCGGTCAGTCGCCCTTGGGTTCCTCGTCCGAGGCGCGGCGCTTCAGTTCCTCCTCGCGGCGGCGGAGGTCGGCCTCCCAGTCCTTGAGGAGCTGTTCGTCCTTGTCGTCCTTGTCGAGGGACTTGAGGAACTCCGGGTTGTCGTCCGGGGCGACGAAGCGCTGGTTGCGGTGCCACTCCGACGGCGTGCGGCCCTGCTCCGGGGGCGTGCGGACCTTGCCCGCGGCGAGCCAGGCGATCGGGCCGACGATCCAGAAGAGCAGGACGATGAACACCCAGACGATCTTCGGCAGATGGCGTGCCTCGTCCTCGGGTGTGTTCAGGCAGTCGATCAGCGCGTAGATCGTCAGCGCCAGCGGCACGAGATACATCAGCAGCCTGAGCATGGAGTACAGCCCCCTGGGTGGTGGCGGGGCCCGCTCGTGTCCGGCCCCGGTGACGGGCTCAGGGTAGCCGCTCGGCGATACTGGGTCGCATGGCTTACGACGATCTTCGTTCCCTGCTCAGGGCACTGGAACGCGAAGGCGACCTCAAGCGCGTCAAGGCCGAGGTCGATCCGTACCTGGAAGTCGGGGAGATCGTCGACCGGGTGCAGAAGGCGCAGGGCCCCGCGCTGCTCTTCGAGAACGTGAAGGGCTCCGACCTCCCCCTCGCGATGAACGTCTTCGGCACCGACCGCCGCCTGCTCAAGGCCCTCGGCCTGAAGTCGTACGCGGAGATCTCGGAGAAGATCGGCGGCCTGCTGCGCCCCGAGCTGCCGCACGGCTTCGTCGGTGTGCGCGAGGCGTTCGGCAAGCTCGGCGCGATGACGCACGTACCGCCGAAGAAGGTGAAGGACGCGCCCGTGCAGGAGGTCGTCCTGCACGGCGACGACGTGGACCTCGACCGGCTCCCCGCCCTCTTCACCTGGCCGCAGGACGGCGGCTCCTTCTTCAACCTGGGCCTGACCCACACCAAGGACCCCGAGTCCGGGATCCGCAACCTCGGGCTGTACCGCCTCCAGCGCCACGACCGGCGCACGATCGGCATGCACTGGCAGATCCACAAGGACAGCCGCAACCACTACCAGGTGGCCGCCCGCCGCGGCGAACGGCTGCCCGTCGCCATCGCCTTCGGCTGCCCGCCCGCCGTCACCTACGCCTCCACCGCGCCCCTGCCCGGTGACATCGACGAGTACCTGTTCGCCGGGTTCCTCGCGGGCAAGCGGATCGAGATGGTCGACTGCAAGACGGTCCCGCTCCAGGTCCCGGCCAACGCCGAGGTCGTCCTCGAAGGCTGGCTGGAGCCGGGCGAGATGCTGCCCGAAGGCCCCTTCGGCGACCACACCGGCTTCTACACCCCGCAGGAACCGTTCCCCGCGCTCACCATCGACTGCGTGACGATGCGCAGAAGGCCGTTGCTCCAGTCGATCGTGGTGGGCCGCCCGCCCACCGAGGACGGTCCGCTGGGCCGGGCCACGGAGCGGTTCTTCCTGCCGCTGCTGAAGATCATCGTCCCGGACATCGTGGACTACCACCTGCCCGAGGCCGGCGGCTTCCACAACTGCGCGATCGTCTCGATCGACAAGAAGTACCCCAAGCACGCCCAGAAGGTCATGCACGCGGTCTGGGGCGCCCACATGATGTCCCTGACCAAGCTGATCGTGGTCGTGGACTCCGACTGTGACGTCCACGATCTGCACGAGGTCGCCTGGCGGGCGCTCGGCAACACCGACTACGCCCGTGACCTGTCGGTCGTGGAGGGTCCGGTCGACCATCTCGACCACGCCTCCTACCAGCAGTTCTGGGGCGGCAAGGCGGGCATCGACGCGACGCGCAAATGGCCCGAGGAGGGGTACACACGGGACGGCGGCTGGCCCGAGATGGTGCTGTCCGACCCGGAGACGGCCGAACGAGTCACGAAGCGTTGGAAGGAATACGGACTGTGACCAGCGCCTCCGCCGCGATCCCCCAGCCCGGTCGCACCAGGGCCTTCCTGCGCCTGGTGATGATCGAGCACTCGGTCTTCGCCCTGCCCTTCGCCTACATCGCCGCGCTCACCGCGATGTTCGAGCTGGACGGCAACATCCACTGGGGCAAGCTGCTGCTCGTCACCGTCTGCATGGTGGGTCTGCGCACCTTCGCCATGGCGGTGAACCGGATCATCGACCGCGAGATCGACGCCCGCAATCCGCGCACCGCCCACCGTGAACTGGTCACCGGCGCCGTGTCGGTGAAGCACGCCTGGACCGGCGCCCTGATCGCCGTCGTGATCTTCCTCGGCTCGGCGGCCCTGCTCAACCCGCTCTGCCTGGCCCTGGCCCCCGTCGCGGTGATCCCGATGGTGGTCTATCCGTACGGCAAGCGGTTCACGAACTTCCCGCAGGCCATCCTCGGTCTCGCCCAGGCGATGGGCCCGATCGGCGGCTGGCTGGCGATCACCGGCGAGTGGTCCTGGGACGCGGTCGTCCTCGGTCTCGCCGTCGGCATCTGGATCGGCGGCTTCGACCTGATCTACGCCTGCCAGGACATCGACACCGACCGCGCGACCGGTGTGCTGTCGGTCCCCGCCCGCTTCGGCGTCCCGGCGGCGATCCGCTCCGCCCGCGTCTGCCACGCGATCACCACGGCCCTGCTCGTCTGGTACGCCCTGCTGACCGGCGCCGGCGCGTTCTTCTGGCTCGGCCTGGTCGTCGTCGCGGCCGCCTTCGTCTACGAGCACACCATCGTCCGCCCCCATGACCTCACCCGCCTGAACAGGGCGTTCTTCTCCGTCAACGGCTTCATCGGCATCGCCCTGTTCGGGTGCGCGCTCCTGGACCTCCTGGTCCGGGGTCTCACCGTCTGAGCGGGGCGCGGGCCCGGCGACCCCCGCGCGCCCCCACCGGTCCTGAAGACCCTCCCGCCCACCGGTACGCTCAAGGTGTGAACGCAGGAGAAACACAGCGCTTGCCTTGGATCGTGGGGGTGTCCGGGGCGTCCGGTACGCCGTACGCCGCCGCTGTCCTGCGGGCGCTGCTCGCCGGGGGCGAGAGCGTGGACCTGGTGGTCAGCCGGGCCTCGCGGCTCACGCTGCTGGACGAGACGGGGATCGCGTTCCGGGACGCGCACTGGCGGGACGACCTGCGGGAATGGCTGGCGCGGGGGGCCGACGGCAAGCCGGGCACCTTCGACGTCGACGCCGGACTCGACGCGGTGCGGTACTGGAACGCCGGGGACCTCGCCGCGGGCCCGTCCTCGGGGTCGTATCCCGCGAAGGGGATGCTGATCGTCCCCGCCTCGACCGCCTGTGTCGCCGGAGTCGCGCTCGGGCTGTCCAAGGACCTCCTCCAGCGGGCGGCGAGCGTGACGCTCAAGGAACGCCGCCGGCTGGTCGTCGCCGTACGGGAGACGCCGCTGAACGGGCAGACGCTGCGGCATCTCGTCGCCCTCGACGACGCCGGCGCGAGCGTGGTGCCCGCGTCGCCCGCCTTCTACGCGGGCGCCACCCACATCCAGGACCTGGTCGACTTCGTCGCCGGACGGGTGCTCGACGCGGCTGGGGTCGCGCACGGCCTGTACCGCAGGTGGCGGGGCGAACTGGGCGGCGCGTCCGCGCCCCGGGACACATGAGCGCCGCCGGCTGAGCACCGGGAACCTCGCAGTACTCGCAGTACCTCTCATTCCAGGAACTTGATCGGAAGGCTTCGATTCGCATGGACGCGGTGGACAGGCAGCTCATCCAGGCCCTGCGGGAGAACGGCCGGGCCTCCTACGCGGAGCTGGGACGCCTCGTCGGCCTGTCGGGACCCAGCGTCACCGACCGCATCAACCGGCTGGAGGCGGCCGGTGTCATCACCGGCTACCGGGCCACGGTGAACGCCGCCCAGCTCGGCCTGGGCGTCACCGCCCTCATCGGCATCTCCCTCTCCGACGCCGCCGACCACGAGGACGTGGCGAACCGGATGAAGGACCTGAACGAGATCGAGGACTGCTGGTTCATCGCCGGCGACGACTCGTTCATGCTCAAGGTGCGGGCCAACGACGTGGACGGCCTGGAGCGGATCATCCGGCGGCTCAGCGGCACGAAGGGCGTCTCCCGGACCCGTACCACGATCGTGCTCTCCACCAAGTGGGAGAACCGGGTCGGGGATCTCCCGGAAGAGGTCTAGGCGTACGGTTGACGGATCTGCCGAGGAGAGGGAAGAGCATGGACGTCGGGCTCAAGCGCGAGCTGGAGGAGAAGGTCAGGGCCGGTGAGCGGCTGACCCGCGAGGACGGCATCGCGCTCTACGAGTCGGACGACCTGGCCTGGCTGGGCGGGCTGGCCCACGAGGTGCGCACGCGCAAGAACGGCGACGTCGTGCACTTCAACGTCAACCGCCACCTCAACATGACCAACGTGTGCACGGCGTCCTGCGCCTACTGCTCCTTCCAGCGCAAGCCGGGCGAGAAGGACGCGTACACGATGCGCATCGAGGAGGCGGTGAAGCTCGCCAAGGCGATGGAGTCGGAGAACCTCACCGAGCTGCACATCGTCAACGGCCTGCACCCGAACCTCCCGTGGCGCTACTACCCGCGCTCGCTGCGGGAGCTGAAGGCCGCGCTGCCGGACGTCTCGCTGAAGGCGTTCACGGCCACGGAGATCCACCACTTCGAGACGATCTCCGGGCTGTCCGCCTCCGAGATCCTCGACGAGCTGATCGACGCCGGTCTGGAGTCCCTGACCGGCGGCGGCGCCGAGATCTTCGACTGGGAGGTGCGCCAGCACATCGTGGACCACCGCACCCACTGGGAGGACTGGTCCCGGATCCACCGCCTGGCGCACGAGAAGGGTCTCAAGACCCCCTCCACGATGCTGTACGGCCACATCGAGGAGCCCCGGCACCGCGTCGACCACGTGCTGCGCCTGCGTGAACTCCAGGACGAGACGGGCGGCTTCCAGGTCTTCATCCCGCTGCGCTACCAGCACGACTTCGTGGACATGAAGGACGGCAAGGTCCGCAACCGGCTCCAGGCCCGCACCCAGATGGCCACCGGCGCCGAGGCGTTGAAGACGTTCGCGGTCTCCCGGCTCCTCTTCGACAACGTCCCGCACGTCAAGGTGTTCTGGGTCATGCACGGCGTCCAGACCGCCCAACTCGCCCTCCAGCACGGCGCGGACGACATGGACGGCTCGGTCGTCGAGTACAAGATCACGCACGACGCCGACAACTACGGCACCCCCAACAAGCTGACCCGCGAGGACCTGCTCGACCTGATCCGTGACGCGGGCTTCCGCCCGGTGGAGCGCAACACGCGCTACGAGATCATCCGCGAGTACGACGGTCCGGACCCGGAGCGCCGGGAGTCGCCGCAGCCGATGCGGGTCTGAGACGAGGGTCCGGAACGCCGTTGAGGCGAGAGCAGGGTAATGGTTACCCTGCTCTCATGCCCCTTACCTTCACCCTCGACCCGGCCGTCACCCCCGCCCTGCGCGACGGCGTCCTGGACCTGTGGACGGACGTCTCCAACGCGGGCGGGGCGGTCGGCTTCGTCGCGCCGGTCGACCGCGAGCGGATCCGGCCCGAGCTGGTGAAGCACCTCACGGCCATGGCCGAGGGCCGCCACCGGCTGCTCGTCGGCCACGACGAGGACGGCGAGGTCGCCGCCACGGCGTTCCTCGCCTTCAACACCCACCGGCTGATGACCCACTGGGTCTGGCTCTACACGGTGATGGTCCACCCCCGCCACCAGGGCAAGGGCTACGGCCGCGACCTGATGGCGGCCGCCGCCGACGCGGCCCGCGGCTTCGACGGCATCGAGGCCGTACGGCTCTCCTGCCGCGGCGGCCTCGGCCTGGAGCGCTTCTACGCCTCCTGCGGCTACAAGGAGGTCGGCCGGGTTCCCGCCGCGATCCGGGTCGCCCCGGGCGACGACCGCGACGACATCACCCTGCTGCTGCCGCTCGTGTGACCCCGCGCGAAGATCGGCGGTCCGCCGTGCTTCACTGGACATCGGTCCTGTTTGGATACGTTGGATACGGAAGAGTGGGTTGAGATGCTCCGTTACACGCTGATGCGCCTCGGCGTCTTCGCCGGCTGCCTCGGGGTCGTCTGGGGCCTCGTCCACTTCGGCGTCGTCCCGCGCGGCCTCGGCGACTCCAACGGCATGTGGATCATCCTGCTCGCGCTGGTCCTCTCCGCGCCGATCAGCTTCGTCGTCCTGCGCAAGGAGCGTGACCGCGCCTCGGAGACGGTCGTGCGCCGGGTGGACCGGATGAAGGCCAATCTGGAGGCCAGCCGCTCCCAGGAGGACGCGGCGACGGACACCGCGCACGCCCAGGGTCAGGCTTCCTGACGAAACTGCTGTCGGCCGGAAGGGAGTTGTCCCCCGCCCGGCCCGATTAGGCTTGCCCCATGGGTGCCGTGAAGACCAAGCGGATGCCGCGTGCGGTCCGTGAACAGCAGATGCTGGACGCCGCCGTGGAGATCTTCGGCCGGCGCGGCTACATGGCCGCGTCCATGGATGAGATCGCCGAACTGGCGGGCGTCTCCAAGCCGTTGGTGTATCTGTACCTGAACTCCAAGGACGACCTCTTCACCGCCTGCATCCGGCGGGAGGCCCAGGCCCTGGTGGCGGCCGTACGCTCCGGCATCGGACCTGACCAGAGCGCCGACCGCCAGCTCTGGGACGGTCTGCTCGCCTTCTTCGCGCACACCGGCGCGCACCCGCTGTCCTGGTCCGTCCTGCACCTCCAGGCCCGCACCCACGGCGAGACGTTCGCCGCCGAGGTGACCGCGATGCGCGAGGAGATCGTCGCGTTCGTGACCCAGCTCATCGTCGTCGCCGCACGCGAGGCGCACCGCGATCCCGATCTGCCCGAGCGCGAGGTCGCCGGTCTCGCCGAGGCCCTGGTCGGCGCCGCCGAGTCCCTCGCGGCCTGGGCCAACGCCAGCGACTCCGTCACCCCGCGCCAGGCGGCGGCCACCCTGATGAACTTCGCCTGGGCGGGCCTGTCCGACCTGATGCGGGGCAACGCCTGGAATCCTCCGGCGGCTTGAGGCTCACGCCGGCTGCCCGAGGCTCACTTCGGCGGGCTGGGGCTCACCCCAGCGCTTCCACGCGTCCGCTCACATGGATCCGCCCGTCGTCCCCCGGCCGGCGCAGCTCGAAGCGGTCGCCGTCCGCCGCGTAGGCCACCGTGCCCGGGAGCAGGACCGGTGCGCGGAAGTCGGCGTGAGCCCGGACGGCCGGTGGGGTGCCGTGGGCCGCGAGACAGCGGGCGACCGTCCACATGCCGTGGGCGATGGCCCGGGGGAAGCCGAAGAGGCGGGCGGTGAGCGGGTGCAGATGGATGGGGTTGCGGTCGCCGGACACGGCCCCGTACCGCCGTCCCACATCGCCGCCGAGCCGCCATTCGTCAAGCACCGGGAGCGGCGCGGGAAGGGGATCCGGCTCCTGGTGCGCGTCGGTGGTGGCCGTCGTCGTCCGGTGCCGGGCGAGGTAGGTGCTGGTCGACTCCCACACCGCCGCGCTCTCCCCGGTCTTCCGCAGTTCGGTGACGACCGACGCCTGGGTGCCGCGCCGGTGGGGGGCCAAGTGGTCGACGTGCACGGTGAGTTCGTAGGTGCCCGTGGTGGGGAGCGCGCGGTGGCGGGTGATCTCGATCGACGTGTGGACCAGGCCGAGGAGCGGAAGCGGGAAGGCGCGGCCGCTCATCAGGGCCATGGCTGAGGGGAAGCCCAGGACATGCGGGTAGGTGAGCGGGAGTCCGTCGCCGCCCGGGGTGAAGCCGCACACCCGCTCGTAGCGGGCCAGCCGGTCCACGTCGACCCGCAGCCCGGACAGCACGAGCGGCTCCCCGTCGAAGGCGGCGCCCGGACCGGGTCTCTTGAAGGGCGAGAGCAGGGCGCCGCGCGCCAGCAGCGGGCCCAGGGACGGGGCGGTGCGCAGGGTGGTCATCACGCCCCCAGCAGGCTCTGGCCGCACACCCGCACGACCTGTCCGTTCACCGCGCCGGACGCCGGGTGGGCGAGCCAGGCGGTGGTCTCGGCGACGTCCACCGGAAGTCCGCCCTGCGCAAGGGAGTTCATCCGGCGTCCGGCCTCGCGGATGAACAGCGGTACCGCCGCCGTCATCCTCGTCTCGATGAACCCGGGCGCGACCGCGTTCACGGTCACCCCGTGCTCGGCGGCCGCGCGCGGCGCCAGCGCCCGCACCAGACCGGCGATCCCGGCCTTGCTCGCCCCGTAGTTGGTCTGCCCGGCGTTCCCGGCGAGACCGGCGATGGACGCGGTGGCCACGATCCGCCCGCCGCGCCGCAGGGTGCCCTTGGCGAGCAGCGCGTCCGTGGTGCGCAGCACGCTCGCGAGGTTGACGTCGAGCACCGAACTCCAGCGCTCGGCGGGCATGTTGGCCAGCCGCCGGTCCCGGGTGATCCCGGCGTTGTGGATCAACACGTCGAGCCCGTCGGGGAGTTCGGCGGCGATCCGCTCACCGGCGTCGGCGGCGGTGATGTCGAGCGTGAGGGCCCGTCCGCCGAGCCGTTCGGCGACCCGCCGGGCGTCCGCCTCGGCCTGCGGCACGTCGAGGACGACGACCGTCGCGCCGTCCCGCGCCAGCGTCTCGGCGACGGCCTCACCGATGCCGCGCGCCCCGCCGGTGACGAGCGCGGTCCGCCCGGCGAGCGGACGGTCCCCTGTCTCCGGGGGGCCGTCGGGGTGGGCACCCACCTCGATCACCTGCCCGCTGACGTAGGCGGACCTGGGGGACAGCAGGAAGTCCAGCGTGGACCACGCGGCCTCCGCGTCCGTCAGTCGGACCAGGTTGACCGTCCTGCCCCGCCCGATCTCCTTGCCGAGGGACCGTACGAACCCCTCCAGGGCCTGCTGCGCGGCCGCCTGGTGGTGGTCCCCGGCGTCGAGCGGCGCGCCGAGCACCACGATCCGGCCGCTCGCCGCGACGGACCGTACGACCGGGTGCAGCGCCGCGTGCACCGCGGCGAGGGAGCCGACGTCCCGTACACCGGAGGCGTCGAGAACGACGGCAGCCGGGCTGTCGGCCGCGCCGGCGTCACCCACCGGGAGTCCGGTGCGGGTGAGGACGGGCGCGAGGGCGAGAGCGGACTCCCCGGCCGTAAGGTGCACCAAGGAGCCTGTGAGGGACGGGTGTTCGACGGTCCAGCGCCTGAGCGCCGCCGGTTGCGGAAGGCCGAGCCTTCGGGTGAGGGCCCGGCCGGGTGCGGTGGCGGTGAAGCGCAGATAGCGGTCGGCCATGTTCGTCTCGTCTCCCACGGGCTCGGCACACATGCTTACTCTCCAGTAAGGTTACCGGGGGTAAGTCTAGGTCAAGGGTGAGGAGCAGGTCGAGATGAGTGCCTCGGAGCCGACACGGCTGAAGCTGGTGGAAGCGTCGTCCTTCAGCCCGTCGGAGCCGCCGCGCGCCCGCCGCGTGGCGATCGTCGGCGGCACCCGGATCCCCTTCGCCCGCTCCGACGGTCCGTACGCCACCGCCTCCAACCAGGAGATGCTGACGGCCGCCGTGAACGGCCTGGCGATCCGCTACGGGCTCGACGTGCCCGGCGTCGTCGGCGAGGTCGTCACCGGCGCCGTCCTCAAGCACAGCCGCGACTTCAACCTCGCCCGCGAGACGGTCCTCGGCTCCAAGCTCGACGCCCGCACCCCGGCCTACGACATCCAGCAGGCGTGCGGCACCGGCCTCCAGGCCGTCATCGCCGCCGCCAACAAGATCGCCCTCGGCCAGACCGACTCGGCCATCGCGGGCGGCGCCGACACCGCGAGCGACGCCCCGCTCGGCGTCAACGACCGGCTGCGCCGCATCCTCCTCGAAGCCCGCCGGGCCAAGTCGGCGGGCGCCCGCCTCAAGGCCCTGGCGAAGATCCGCCCCGGCCATCTGGTCCCCGACATCCCGCGCAACGCCGAGCCCCGCACCGGTCTGTCCATGGGCGAGCACGCGGCGGTCACCGCCCGCGCCTGGGACGTCTCCCGCGAGGCCCAGGACGCGCTCGCGGCCACCAGCCACCAGCGGCTGGCCGCCGCCTACGACCGCGGCTTCTTCCGCGACCTGGTGGTCCCCTTCCGCGGCCTGGACCGCGACCAGAACCTCCGCCCCGACTCCACGGCCGAGAAACTCGCCGCGCTCAGACCGGTGTTCGGCACCGACGGCCCCAATCCCACGATGACGGCGGGCAATTCCACCCCGCTCACCGACGGCGCGGCGGTCGTCCTGCTCGCCTCCGAGGAGTGGGCCGAGGCGCGCGGCCTGGAACCGCTGGCGTATCTGACCGCGTACGAGACGGCGGCCGTGGACTTCGTGCGCGGCGATGTCGCGGGCGGCGAGGACGGCCTGCTGATGGCCCCCGCGCACGCCGTGCCGCGCATGCTGGAGCGCACCGGGCTCGCCCTCGACGACTTCGACCTGATCGAGGTCCACGAGGCGTTCGCCTCGCAGGTGCTGGCCACGCTCGCCGCCTGGGAGAAGCGGGGCCTCGGACCCGTCGACCGGGACCGGCTCAACGTGGCGGGCTCCTCGCTCGCGACCGGCCATCCGTTCGCCGCCACCGGCGCCCGGATCGTGGCGACCCTGGCCAAGCTGCTCTCCGAACAGAGCGGACCGGCGCGGGGGTTGATCTCGATCTGCGCGGCGGGCGGCCAGGGCGTCACGGCGGTGCTGGAACGGAGCTGACGCGTTCCTGGGAGGGAGCTGAACTGCGGCGAAGCCCGCACAGGCCCGACGCCGGACCCTCCCCGAACGCCCACACCCCCCACACGTGGGCACCGTACGATCCCCTGTCCGGACCGGTCAGCAACCCCTTTCTGCGGGGGCGTTCCGGTTGAACACCTCGCCATACGAGGCACGTACGTCATGCAGCAAGCAGTTTCCCCGCTGCACGCCCAGGGAGCCGCCCGTGTCCACGCCGTACTCGACCTCCGCAGACTTCGACGACGCTCCTCCCGCCCTCGTACCGCCCGAGATCCGGCGGCTGGACGGTGCCGTACGGGAGGCGTCCGTGCCCGCGCTCGCGCAGCCGGTCAGGCACGGCTCGCTCGCCGATCTGCCCTACGACAACTCCGCCGCCGCGCCGCAGTCGGTGGTGCTCAGCCGCAAGGGTCCGGACGGGGAGTGGGCGGACATCACGGCGGAGCGGTTCGCCGCCCAGGTGCAGGCCGCGGCCCGGGGGCTGATCGCGGAGGGGCTCGTCCCCGGGGACCGGATCGCCATCATGGCCCGCACCACCTACGAGTGGACCCTGCTCGACTTCGCCGCCTGGGCGGCCGGCCTGGTCACCGTGCCCGTCTACCCCACGTCCTCGGTCTTCCAGACCCGCTGGATCCTCCAGGACTCGGGCGCGGTCGCCCTGGTCACCGAGACGGTCGCGCAGGCCGCCGCGCTCGGCCCCGAACTCGACCGGCTGCCCGACCTGCGGCATGTGTGGGTCATGGAGAAGGGGCACGTGGACCGGCTCACCGAGGCGGGCGACCACATACCGGACGGTGAAGTGGCCGTCCGGCGGGGCATGTTGGGCCCCGACACGCTCGCCACGCTCATCTACACCTCCGGCACCACCGGCCGCCCCAAGGGCTGTGTGCTCACCCACGGCAACTTCTTCGCCGAGGTCGACAACGCGATCGAACTTCTCTCGCCCGTCTTCAAGGGCGCCGACGACGACCTCTCGGTCCTGCTGTTCCTGCCGATGTCCCATGTCTTCGGCCGGATGGTCGCCATCGCCTGCGTCCGGGCCCGCGTCCGCCTCGGCCACGCGCCGAGCCTCAAGGCCGAGGACCTGCTGCCCGACCTGGCCGCCTTCCGGCCCACCTGCCTCCTCGCCATCCCCTACATGCTGGAGAAGGTCTACAACTCCGCCCGCGCGAAAGCCGAGGCGGGCGGCCGGGTCGCCACCTTCGACCGCGCGGCCGGTGTCGCCCGCCGCTACGGCGAGGCCGTCGAGGCCCACAAGACCGGCACCGGATCCGGTCCCGGCGCCACCCTGCGCGCCGCCCGCGCCCTCTACGACCCGCTGGTCTACCGCCGGATCCGCGCCGCGATGGGCGGCCGCGTCCGCCACGCCATCTGCGGCGGCTCACCGCTCGGCCGCAGCCTGTCCGCGTTCTACCTCGGCGCGGGCATCGAGATCTACGAGGGCTACGGCCTCACCGAGACCACCGGCGCCACCACGGTGACGCCCCCGCTGCAGCCCCGGCTCGGCACGGTCGGCTGGCCGATGCCCGGCACGCGCATCCGGATCGCGGCGGACGGCGAGATCCTCGTCGCCGGTGAGCACGTCCTGCGCGGCTACTGGGATCCGGCGGCGGGCGGGGTCGTCTCCGCCACCCCGGACGGCTGGCTGCCCACCGGGGACATCGGCGAGCTGGACGACGAGGGCTACCTCACGATCACCGGCCGCAAGAAGGAACTGATCATCACGGCGGGCGGCAAGAGCGTCGCGCCCGCGCCGCTGGAGAACTGGCTGCGTTCGCACCCCCTGATCTCCCAGGCCCTCGTCCTGGGCGACGGCCGCCCCTACGTCACCGCGCTCCTCACCCTCGACCCCGACGGCCTCACCCACTGGCGCGCGATGAACGGCAAGCATCCCGTCCCGGTCGAACTGCTCCTGGACGACGACGAGTTGCAGACGGTCCTGCAACGGGCCGTCGACGACGCCAACAAGCTCGTCTCCCGACCGGAGTCGATCCGCCGCTTCGCCGTCCTCCCGACGGACTTCACCGAATTCGCCGGCCACCTCACCCCGACGATGAAACTCCGCCGGGACCGCATCCTGCGGGACTTCGACGAACAGGTGCAGGGGCTGTACGAGAGATGAGGGGCCGGCGGGGCCAGGGGCGGGGCCCGCCCTTTCACGCCGCCGCCCCCCGGTCCTCCAGCGCCACGCGCAGGCTGCGCAGGGCGTAGTGGACACGGGACTTCACGGTGCCCTGCGGGATGCCCAGCACCGCCGCCGCCTGCTTGGTGGTGCGGTCCGCGAAGAACGTCGCGAGGAGCACGTCCTGGTGCGCGGGCGACAGCGCCCGCAGGGCGTCGCGCACGACGACGGACGACAGCATCCGGTCGATGTGGTCGGTGTCGGCGCCCCTCTCGGTCAGCCAGGTGGCGCCGGAGACCTCCGTCGGCCGGGCCATCCGCACCCGGTGCCCGTCGATGACGAGATTGCGGGCGACCCGGAACATCCAGGGGCGTACGGCCATGCCCTCGCCGTCGGCCAGGTTCTGTTTGCTCCAGCAGCGCAGCAGGGTCTCCTGGACGACGTCCTCGGCGCGGTGGGTGTCTCCCTCCAACAGGCGCAGTACGTACGCGTAGAGGTCCGGGCCGTGTTCCAGGTAGAGGTCGCGCAGCGCTCGTTCCTCGGAGGTTCCCGCGCTCGCCGACCCGATGACTGTGACGTTCATGGATGTGCTCCTGCCTTGGGACAGGCAGGCCGCGGTCACGGGACCGCGGCCCGAGTCTCCTGGGGGGGCACCGAGTGTTCCGGGCGGGGTTCCACATCCGGTTGACGACCGGTGTACGGGGTCGTGGACCGGCGGCCGGTCAGGCGAGAGGGGCGAGGACCCGCTGTGCCTCCAGGGACTCCACGAGCGCGCGGACCTGTGCGGCGAGTTCCGTGTGACCGGCGGGCAGCGGGCCTCTGCGGCTCAACCCGTCCCACATGCCGAGGAGTTCACGCCCATGGACGACGACGGCCCGGTCGTCGTCGAGGAGTTGCCAGGCCGCCGCCGCCCGTGCGACCTCCGTCGGCGCCCGCTCGTCCCCGGCCCCGCACCGGATCCGGGCCACGGACAGGGCGAGCACCGTCGCCTGGCGGTGGTCGCCGCGCAGGTGCGCGACGTACGCCTCCAGGGCCCGTGCCTCCAGCGCGTACGGATGCCCGGTGCCCGCCGCACCACTCAGACTCTCGCGCAGCGCGGTCGCCTCGGCGAACGCCTCGTCGAGCCGACCCGTGACGGTCAGCGCGTTGATGCGGACGACCCGGTCGGCGATGTCGTCCGGGACATCGGCGCCGACGCCGGATTCGGCCGGGGGGAGGCCGGCGGGCGGAGGGCCGGCGGGCTGGGCTTCGGGTGGGGCGTCGGAGCCGGTCGGGGGGAGGCCGGCGGGCGGGGCGTCGGAGTCGGCCGGGCGGAGGTCGACGGGCCGGGCGTCGGAGTCGGCCGGGGGGCCGGCAGGCCGGGCGTCGGGCGGGGCGTCGGAGCGGTCGTGCGCGGTGGCGGCGGTCGCGGTGGCCCGGGCACGGGCGATCGCCGTGGCCACGGCGGAGTCCCGGACGCGGGGGCGCGGACCGGGGGCGGCGGCTTCCGTTTCGGGTTCCGCTTCCTGCTCCGGCCACCCTTGCTCCGACGGCGCCTCCAACCCCGGCTCCGGCCCCGTGTCTGGCTCCGCCCCCGGCTCCGGCCCCGTGTCCGGCTGCGACCCCGGCCCCGACGTCAGCCCCGTCTCCGGCCCCAGCCCCGATCTCGGCCCTGGCCCCGGCTCCGCCCTCGTTTTCGTGTCCGACCCCGTCTCCGGCTCCAGCTCCGGTCCCGTGCCCGCCTTCGACCCCGGCCTCAGCCCGGGCTCCGGTCCCGGCTTCGATTCGGGCTCTGGCTCCGTTCCCAGCTCTGCCCTCGTCTTCGCGTCCGGCCCCGTGTCCGACCCCGGCTTCGACCTCAACCTCGGCTCTGGCCCCGTCTCCGGCTCCGACCTCGACCTCCGCCCCGGCTCCGACTGCGACACTGGCTCCGGGGCCGTGTCCGGAGCCGATGGCTTCGGACCCGTCGGGGACGGCTCGGTCGTCAGGATTCTGCTGGAGCCGTCCGGGGAGACCTCCAGCAGGAAGTGCGCGGCGCCCGGGCCGTCGTCGACCGTCGCCTCCACGGGCCGGCCGAGGCGTTGCGCGGACCGTTGGAGGCGGTCGAGTACGGCCTCGTGCAGGCTTTCGCCCGGGGCGGGGACGACGGGTTCCCCGTCGATGGCGGCGCGTTCGTCGCCGAGGATGCGGATGTCGAAGCGGGTCATGGTGATCCTCCCTCGCGCCCTACACCGTGCCGGGCGCGCTGTCGGTGGGGCCGGGGGTGACGCCGGGAGTGGCTCCCTCCGGGGGTGCGGCGAGCCCCGAGTACTTGGAGAACTGGGCCCGGACGGCGGCGACATAGCCCTGGGCCTCGGACGGCAGGCCCTTCGCCGCGAGCACGGCGTCCATGCCGACGTCGTAGGCGGCCAGCGCGAGGTCCAGGACGGTGCCGGTGGCCCGGCCGTCGTCGATCGCCCGCTGGGCCTGCCCGGCCAGGTCGCACAGGTAGCGGCCCTGCGCCAGGATCGAGTCCGCCGCGTCCAGGGCGGAGACCTTGTCGTTGTCGTCGTCGTCCTCCCCGTACCGCGTGAAGATCTCGGGCGGTAGCTGGGAGAGGCCCTGCTCGCCGTTCGGGCCCACCAGGGTCGCGTCGAAGGCGGACTCCCGCTCGATCTGCGACGCGATGACGATCGGGCCGACGGTGTCGCACAGGCCGCCGGCCTTCACGATCGGGTCGTACAGGTCGTCGGGGACGGTCGAGGGCTCCAGGTCCCCCTTGCCGTCACCGGTGAAGATGTCGATCGCCTGGCTCGCCTGGGCCTCCAGGGTGGGGGTGTCCGCGCCGCCGCCCCCGCCGCCGAAGAGCAGGACCAGCGCGATGACCGGGGCCAGCAGCACCCCGAACCCACCGAAGACGATCACCACGATCACCGTCCCGGCCAGCACGAGGGGCGACAGCAGGCAGCCACAGCCGGTGCCGGCGGCCACGGTGTTCCTGAGGGCGTCGGAGGTGCCCTTCTCGCCGCCCTCTGCCGGGTCTGCGCTCATGCCGGTCCGCCTTCTTCTTCTCTTCGCCTTGAACCGCAGCGGCCAGGAGGGCCGTTGTGTGTCCGACGAGCTCGGCAGACCACAACGGGGGCCGGGGCGAAGAGGTTCAGAACGATGGAAAGCGGATGAGTCTGAGCAACGGAAACGTGAGCCGGGAAGCCGCCGGGCAGACACCGGGGAACCCACGCGCATGGGTGCGCGGGCCGAGAACCACCGCTCCCGCCCCCGTGCGGGCCACCGGGGGAGCGGCCTGGGGCGAGACCCGGCGCGCCGGGACGGCCAGGGCGCGGTCGCGGGACGAGATCGGGTGGGTCAAGGCACACGGCGGCGCGGGCGTGACCTCCCTCGTCGAACTCCTCGGCGGAGTCGACGTGGGCGCCCGTTGGCCGGAGCCCGCCCGGGGCGAACCGCACCGTGTCGTCCTGGTCGGCCGGACCAGCGCGCGGGGTCTGCGGTCGGTCTCGCAGGCGCTCGGCGCGCTGCACGACGGGAAGGCCCCGGAGGGTCTGGATCTGCTGGCCGTCGTCCTCGTCGCCGACGCCCCCGGCCGGCTGCCGCTCGGCCTGCTGCGCCGGATCCGGGTGCTCCGGTCCGTCGCCCGGGTGCACCGCGTGCCGTGGATACCGGCCTGGCGCACCGGCGGGCGACCGAGATCGGTTCCCCGCCAACTCGCCACCGTCGCCAGGCTGGTGGGCGGCGGGTCCCACGGTGAGGGGGCCGCGCCGTGACCCGCGCTCCCGCCCTTCCCGGCGGCCCTCCCGCCCTTCCCGACGGACGGTTCCTGGCCGCCTACACCCCGCCCGTCGAGGCGGACACGATCCTCGGACTGCTGGCCTGGTGCGCCTCGGCCGCCGGGGTCGCCGGGCTGATCATCGTCGGCATCCAACTGGCGCTCCAGTTGCGCCGGGGCGAGCCCGGCGAGGGCGCCACCTACTTCCGCGGTGTCTTCATCGTGGTCATGAGCTGTGTGCTCGCCACCACGGCCGGCCCGCTCGTCGCGGCGCTCGGCAGCCTTCAGCTCCTCGGCCCCTGACCACGAGGCCCCGCCGCACCGGTGCCCGACCGCCTTTCCCTTCCCGCCAGTCGTCCCCCTTCCCGCCAGTCCCCTCGCGCCCGTCGCTCACGCCGGGTGCCGAACCCTCGGAGATCCCGATGACCTCTCTGCTCCACGAAGCCTCCACCCTGATCGCCGCCGGTGTCCCGCAGCCCGCCAGGAACGCCCCCGGCGCCCTGACCACGAAGGTCAACACGGTGCTCGGCATAGCGGCCTGGGCGGGCACGGCCGCGGGCGTGGCCGGGGTGCTGATCACCGGCGCGATGATGGCCGTCTCCCTCAAGCGCGGTGAGGGCTCGGAACACATGAGCAGGCTCGGCATGGTGCTCGGCGGCTGTGTCCTCGTGGCCACCGCGGGGCCCCTGATCAGCTTCGTGTTCGCGTAGGCCGGGCGGACAGCCGTGAAGTTCAGACGCAGGGAGCGCCGGCTCGCGGAGTCGGGGCCGTACTACAGGCAGCGCGGCTGGCAGATGTCGGCCGGATTCCTGGCCGTCGTGGTCGTGGTGGGCGGCGTCGTCACCGCGCTGTCCGGATCGGACGCGACCACGGGCCGCGCGAACGCGGCGGCCTCCGAAGGCCCCCTGTCCCGCCCCTCCGCTCCGCAGGACGGCCGGCCCCGGGGCTGCCGTACGGACGACGGGGCGGACGCCGAATCGACCGAGACCGCGCCCGAGGACGTGACCTGGCGCCCGCTCGGTGTCACCAAGGTGCCGGTGTCCGCCTCGGCGGGTCCCACCCTGATCCAGGGCCCGCTGTGGTGGTGCTACGCGCACACGCCGACCGGGGCCGTGCTGGCCGCCCACGTCATCCCGTCGCACATGAGCGGCTCCGACTGGCGCACCGTCACCGAGCAGCAGGTCGTGGCCGGACAGGGCCGCGACATGTTCGAGTTCCAGCGCGCGACGGTGCGGGACACCGACGCGCCGAACGGTGCGGAGGTGGCCTCGTACGCGGGCTTCTCGGTGGTCTCGTACGAGGACACGGCGGCCGTGATCCGCCTGCTCCTCAAGAGCACCCAGGGCTACGCGGTGACCACCGTCTCGCTGCGCTGGAGCGGCGGGGACTGGAAGGTGCGGCCCGACGACAACGGGTCCCTGCACTCGCCGGTGTCCGCCGTGCAGAGCGCCGGTGGCTTCACCCTGTGGGGAGGCACGACGTGAACTGCACGTCCGGAAATCCGGTCGTCGACCTGGTGAAGGGCTTCTTCAGCTTTCTCGGCGACCCCATCGGGACCATCGTCGAACTGATCGCGAAGACGATCCTCGCGGGAGCGGTCGCGGTGTTCGCGGCGCTGACCACCAACGTGCCGACGCTGGAGGAGACCCAGACGTCGAAGAACATCAGCGGCGACACGCAGTGGATCGTCGTCTACCTCGCCGTCGGCTCGCTGATCTTCGCCGCCGCCCGGATGGCCCTGGAACGGAGGAGCGACGCCGGACGGACCGCTCTCATGGGCATCCTTCGGGTGATCCTCGTCTCCGGCGCCGCGACCACCGTCGTCGTGGCCGGGGCCGCCGTCGCGGACGACTTCTCGAACTACCTGTTCAACAACGCCGTGCGGGAGTCGCTGAGCAACGTCGGCGCCTGCTCGGACGGCAGCGGCATCCAGTCCTTCCTGCTGCTGGTCCTCGCGTTCCTGCTGCTGATCGCCGGGATCATCCACACGGTCCTGATGTACATCCGGCTCGGCGTCATGATGGTGCTGCTGGGCACCCTCCCGATGGCCGCCGCCGCCTCGATGACGGACTGGGGCGCCGGCTGGTGGCGCAAGCACATCGGCTGGCTGATCGCCTGGCTGCTCTACAAACCCGCGGTCGCCCTCGTCCTCAACGCGGGCATGGCGATGATCAACGCGGGCAGGAACAGCGGGTCCGGCGACGCCGGCAGCATCAACACCCGGATCGCCGGTATCGGAGTGATGCTGCTGTCCGCCATCGCCCTGCCCGCGCTGCTGAAGCTCATCGTGCCCGCCACCGCCGCCATGGGCACGGGCAACCCGATGGCCGCCATGGGACAGGCGGGCTCCAGCCTGGCCACCGGCGCGGTCATGGTCGGCGGCGGGCGCGGCGGCGGTTCCGGCGCCGGCGCGCCCGCCGGTCCGAGCGGCCCGTCCGGGGCCTCCGGGTCCGGCGGCGGGTCCGGCGCGGCCGGGTCCTCCGGTGCGGGCGGAGAGCCGGGGGCGACCGGTTCGGGCGGCGCGGACGGCGTGGCCGCGGCGAGCCGGGCCGGTGGTGCCTCCGGTGCCGGGGCGGCGGGAAGCGGTGCGGCCGCCGCGGGCGGCCCCGCGGGGGTCGCCGTCCTGACGGCGGTGGCCGCGGCACAGGTGGCCAGTTCGACAGTCTCGGGCGCCGTCGAGGGCTCCGACGGCGAACTGGGCAACAACAAGTGATCCGCGGAGAACCGACGCCGCTGCGGCCGGGCACCTGAGCGCCCCCTTCCGCCGATCCGCCGATCCGCCGATCCCTCTCCGACCGGCCGCCGGGCTCCTCCTCCCCCCCAGGGGCCCGGCGGCCTCCACCGTCGCCGACCCCCGTCACCTCACGAAGGGAAACCGGACCCATGTCCACGGAAGCCGCCACCCATCCGACCTACGGAAACTGGCGCAGGCCACGCCGGCCGGGGCTCGGACCGCTCGGACTCGTCGGCACCTTCGGGGTCTTCGGCGGGCTCGTCGTCACCCTGCTGGCGTCGCTGATCTCGCTGTACGCGGCGCTGGTCGTGCTCGTCCCGACCGTCGTGGTCCTGACCCCGCTCGCCATCCGCACCCAGGACGGCCGCAACGTCTACCAGCTCCTCACGCTGCGCGTCGGCTGGTGGCGCCGGAAGGCGAAGGGCGCCCATCTGTACGTCTCCGGCCCGCTGTCCGCCCGCCCCGGCGGCCGGTTCCGCCCGCCGGGGCTGCTCAACAAGATCACCGTGACCGAGGGCCGGGACGCCTACGACCGACCCTTCGGCGTCCTGCACCACCCGGTCCGCAACCTGTACACGATCGTCCTCGGCTGCGACCCCGACGGCGGCTCGCTCATCGACCCGGACCAGGTCGACGTCTGGGTCGCGCTGTGGGGCGAGTGGCTGGCCCGGCTCGCCCACGAACCCGGCCTGCGCGGCGCGGCCGTGATCGTGGAGACCGCCCCCGACCCCGGCACCCGGCTGGCCCACGAGGTGCTCCCCAGGATCCACCCCGACGCCCCGCCGGCCGCGCGCGCCGTGATGGAGGAGGTCGTGGAGCGGTATCCGAGCGCGTCGTCGGAGATGCACACGTACATCACCCTGACATACGGCGTCCCGCCGGGCCAGCGGCGCAAGAAGGCCGATGTGCTCACCGACCTCGCCATCCGGATCCCGGGCCTGCTCAGCGGACTCGTCGCGGCCGGCGGCGGCGCCGCGTACCCGCTGTCGGCCGAGCGGATCGCCGAGGTCGTCCGGGTCGCCTACGATCCCGCGGTCGCCGCCGACGTCCTCACCGCCCGCGCCCAGCACGGCGGAACGGGCCTGGAGTGGGACGACGCCGGACCGGCCGCCACCGTCGAGACCGTGAACAGCTACCAGCACGACTCCGGTGTCTCCCGTACCTGGATGCTGACCCTGGCACCGCGCGGCACGGTCCGCTCCTCGGTGCTCCGGGGCATGCTGGAGGCGGCCCCCGGCACCCGCCGCAAGCGGGTCGCCCTGGTCTACCGGCCCATCGACCCGGCCACGTCGGCCCGCATCGTCGAGGCGGACCGGCGCAGCGCCCAGTTCATGGCGTCGTCCGGCCGGGGCATGGTGCAGGCCCGTGCGGCCTCCGAGGTGCGGGCCGCGGAGCAGACCGCGGCCGAGGAGGCGTCCGGCGCGGGGCTCGTGGAGTTCTCGCTGATGCTGACCGTCACCGTCGACACCGTGGAGGACCTGGCGGACGCGAGCGTCACGGTCCGCAACCTCACCGCGGCCTCCCGGGTGCTGATGCGGCCGGCGGACCGGATGCAGGCGGCGGCGTTCAGTTGCACCCTGCCCGCCGGGATCCTGCCCTGGGAGCAGACACTCGTCCCCCACGAACTCCAGGAGGCGCTGTGAGCCGGCGCGAGCGGAAGCGGGCCGAGCGGGCCGACCGGCTGGCCGAGGAACGGGCGGCCAGGGAGTTCGAGGCGGGCCGGTCCGGGCTCCAGGGGCCCTGGGACGAGCCGCTCGGGACATCCGGGAAACCGGGGAAGAAGCGGGACGGGACGCAAGGCCCCTCGAAGCCGCGGGAGTTGATCGTCCCGCACCGCGGCTGGTACGGCGCGGGCGGCGGACGCGTCGGCCACATGGACCCGCCCACGATGTGGCGTGCCACCACCGTGCAGGCGTGCGGCATGTGGCCGTTCGCCGCCGGTTCCGGCTCGCCGATGACCGGAGTGCCCCTCGGCCAGCACCTGTTCACCGGCGCCACCGTCTGCGGCGACCCGCTGAACTGGTTCACCCGGGCCCGCTACATCTCCAACCCCTCGCTGTTCATGCTCGGCATGCCAGGGCTGGGCAAGTCCACGCTGGTCAACCGGATGCTGATCGGACTCGCCGCGACGGGTGTCGTCCCGCTCGTCCTCGGCGACCTCAAGCCGGACTACGCCGACACCGTCCGTGCGCTCGGCGGCCAGGTGATCTCCATCGGGCGCGGGCGGGGCGGCATCAACGTCCTCGACCCGGGCGCGATGGGCTCCGCCGCCGCGAAGATCGGCGGCGAGGCGGGCGAGGTGCTCAAGGCCGAGGCCCACGGCCGCGTCCTGAACATGGTCGCCGCCCTCGTCACCATCGTCCGCGGCCGGCCCATGGACGACCACGAGCAGTCCGTGCTCTCCGCCGTCCTGCACCATCTGCGCGAACGCACCCCGCACGGGCGGACCGTGCTCCTCCCCGACGTGCTGCGGGTCCTCACCGAAGGGCCGCCCCGGGTCCGCACGGTCACGCTCGACCGCGGGGACGACACCCGCTACCGGGACGCCGTCGACCCCCTGCACCGGTCCCTGCTCGGCATCCTCGACGGGCCGCTCGGCGACACCTTCGCCTCCGAGACGTCCACTCGGATCGACCCGGACGCGCCCGCCGTCTGCATCGACATCTCCGGCATCGGCGAGGCGGACACCCAGCTCACCGCCGCCGCGATGCTCGCCGCGTGGTCCGACGGACTCGGCACGGTGGCCGCCTCGCACGCGCTGGCGGACGCCGGACTCGCCCCCCGCCGCTGGTTCTTCACCGTCCTCGACGAGCTGTGGCGCCCGCTGCGCGCCGCCTCCGGCATCGTCGACCGCATCGACGCGCTCACCCGGCTCAACCGCTCGCTCGGCCTCGGCGACGCCAAGATCACCCACACCCTCAAGGACGCCGAGGCGCTCGGCACCGACGCCGACCGCGCCAAGGCCCGCGGCTTCGTCGAGCGGGCCGGAATGGTCGTCTGCGCCGGGCTGCCGAAGACCGAGATGGAGGACCTCGGGAAGGTGGTCGGGCTGTCCCGGCGCGAGATCGACCTCGTCTCGTCCTGGTCGTCGCCGCCCGGCTGGGGCGTCACCGGCGACAACGAGGAACCGCCCGGCCGCGGACGGTTCCTCATCAAGGTCGGCGGCCGGCCCGGCATCCCCATCAAGGTCGCCATCACGGACGCCGAACGCCGGCTGCACAACACCAACACCCGCTGGACGACGAACGAGGACGCCGTCGAACAGGCGGTGGCCCGTGCGGCGCGCCAGGTCGCCCGGGCCACAGGGGACGGCGTCCCGGAACCCCCCGGCGTCCCCGGCACCCGGCCGGACACCGGGAGGTGGACCGCGTGAGCGCCCCCCGCGGCTCCGACCCGCACGAGCTGCTGCCGTGGGCCTTCGCCCTGCTCGCCGGCTCCGGACTGCTGATGTTCACGGTCGCCTGGTCCGGCGGCACCCTCGGCTGCGGGCTCTCCGGCAACGGCTGGGACGCCCCGCCGTTCGCCCTGTCCACCGCCACCCGCCTGGTCTCCGACGGTCCGGGCGCGCTGTGGCCGGCCCCGGCGGCCGCCGTCTACGCGGGCATGACCGGGCTGCTGGCGCTCCTCGTGCTGCCCGCCGCTCTCGTCGTCCGCCTGGTCCTGGACCGGGCGGCCCGCCCCAAGGGACTCGCCGGACGGCGGGAGCTGGCCGCCCTGTGCCGCACGGGCATCGAGGCCCGGGCCCGCGAACTGCGCCCCGGTCTCAAGGACCGTGACCGGCTGCATCCGGACGAGACCGGCAACCTCCTCGGCGATCTGGAGCCCAAGGGGCCCGAACTGCGCAGCAGTTACGAGGACGTGGAACTCGACCTGATGGCGCCCCGCTCCGGCAAGTCCACCGGGATCGCCGTTCCCCGGGTGCTGCGCGCCCAGGGCGCGGTGCTGCTCACCTCCAACAAGTCCGACGTCTACACCGTCACCCGTGGCGAACGCGAGAAGGCGGGCACGGTCTGGACGTTCGACCCGCAGGGCATCGCCCACACCCCGCGCGCCATGTGGTGGGACCTCCTCGGCGAGTGCCACACGATCGAGGGGGCCCGCCGGATGGCCGGCCACTTCGTCGCCTCGGTCAACGACGACAGTGCGAAGAAGGACTTCTGGATCGCGGCCGCCCAGAACACCCTGACCGCCCTGTTCCTCGCCGCGGCCCGCGGCAGGGCCCCGCTGACCGAACTCCTCGGCTGGCTGGCGGACCCGGCCGACCGCACCCCGGTCGACCTGCTGCGCGACGTCGGACTCCTCGCGATGGCCGAGCAGTTGCAGGGAACGGTGCGGGGGGCGGTGGAGACCCGGGACGGCATCTTCGAGACGGCCCGGCAGACCGTGTCCTGCCTCCTCGATCCCGAGGTCCTCGCCTGGGTCGTCCCCGATCCCGACCGGCCGGAGTTCCGGCCCGACCGGCACGTCCTGGGGCACGACACCCTCTATCTCCTCTCCAAGGACGGCGGCGGCTCGGCGGCCGGCGTCATCGCGGGACTCGCCGACGCGACGATGCGGGCCGGTGTCGTCGCCGCGGAGAGCATGGGCGGCCGGCTGGACCCGCCGCTGACCGCGGTGCTCGACGAGGCCGCCAACGTGTGCCGCATCTCCGATCTCCCCGATCTCTACTCGCACTTCGGCTCCCGCGGCATCAACGTCGTGACACTTCTCCAGAGTTACCGCCAGGGGGCCCGGGTGTGGGGCGAGGTGGGCATGGACGCGCTGTGGAGCGCGGCGACCGTCAAACTCCTCGGTTCCGGCCTGGACGACGCCGACTTCGTGCAGAAGATCTCCACCCTCGTCGGCCAGCACGACGTACGCACGCCGAGCGTCACCCGCGGCAGGGACGGGACGTCACGGTCGTACTCCTACCGCCAGGAGGCGGTCCTGCCCCCGGACCGCATCCGTGCCCTGCCCAAGGGCACCGCCCTGCTCCTCGCCACCGGCATACGCCCCGCCCTGATCCGGCTGCGCCCCTGGTACAAGGAGCCCGGCGCGGGTGCCATCGCCGCGGCGGCGAAGGCGGAGACCGCGGCGATCACCGAACGGGCCGCACGCCGCCTGATGCCGGGCGTGACGCTGCGCAAGCCGGCCCCCGGCCAGGAGGCCGCCCCAGCGTGACCGTCCGCAGCACCACCTCGGCGGGGCCGTACCGCGTGCGGTTCATCAGCCGGTACCCGCAGGCGAGCTGGACGGCGTACAGCAGCACGCAGCCCGCCAGGACGGCGGCCGTGCCGACGCGGTCGTGGAGCCCGAGCCCGTACCCGGTGAACACCCAGGCCAGCACCAGTGACTGGGTGAGGTAGTGGGTGAGCGCCATGCGCCCGGACGCGGCGAGCACCCGGGCCGCCGCCGGGCGCGCGCCGGTCAGCAGGAGCAGCCCGCAGGCGTACGACGCCGTGAGCGCGGGTGCGGTCAGCAGCGACACCGCGTGCCCGACCAGGAACCACCGGCTGTCCAGCGGCCCGTTCGCACAGCACGCGGTGACCACCCCGCCGGCCAGGCCGGCCGGCAGCCACCGCAGGAGCGTCCGCCGCAGCCACACCGGGTCTTGGCCCCGCCGCTCCAGGAGCCGGGTCCCGGCCGCCGCGAGGCCCGCCAGGAACGCGGCCAGCATGTCGGGCGCGTACATCAGGTTCGCGCCGAGCGCCGACGGCAGCTCCCGCAGATGCGCCCCGATCACCGAGGCGGCACCGCCCCGGTAGGCGGCGGTGAGGCGCGCGGCCTCGGGAGCGTACTCGGCCGGGGTGACCGGGTCGGTGAGGGCGACCGTCAGCAGCCCGTACCCGAGCAGCAGCGCCGCCAGCACCGCCACCAGGCAGACCGCGAGCCGCAGGGCGGCTCGGGGCGAGAGGCCGCGCAGGCCGTACAGGACCAGCGCCAGCACGGCGTACGTCATCAGGATGTCGCCGGGGAAGAGCAGCACGGCATGCGCGAGGCCGAGCGCGAACAGCCCTGCCGCACGCCGTAGATGGTGCGTGGCGAAGGGGGCGCCCGAGCGCCGGGCGGCGTCCGCCTGGAGCGCGAAGCTGTACCCGAACACGAAGGAGAACAACTGGTAGACGGTGGTGGTGGCGGTCACCGCCCAGGCCGCCGTCCGGTCCAGGACCGAGGCGCCGGGCCCGCCGCCGAACGACGTCCAAGGACCCGCCATCAACTGGGCGTTGACGAGCAGGATCCCGAACAGGGCGAATCCGCGCAGTACATCCAGCTCCCGGACCCGCCCGGCGCCCTCGGCCTCGTCCCCGTCCTTGTCCTCGTCCTCGTCCGGCTTCACGAGGCGATCACGACCCCGGTCCCGAACGCCACGGCCGACGACAGGAACCAGCCGAACGCCGGGCCGAGCAGATGCCGCATCGTCCACACCCGGGCCGCCGTGGGCCGCTCGCGCACGAAGACCACCGGCACGCTCCCGCCGGCCGGAGGCAGCCCGTACAGCCGCCCGTACCTGCCCGGATCGAGGACGAGACGGCGTCCGAGATGGTCCGGGAACACCACCAGCCCGCCGCCGCGCCGGTCCGCCGCCGCGCGGGCCGTCACGACGCCCGTCACCCGCAGCCCGCGCACCCGCAGCCGGACGGCGGTGGCCGTCGACCGTCCGGCGAGCAGCAGAAAGCCCGCCCCGAACCCGATGCACAGCGCGAGCGCCGTCAACTCCACATCCACATGAGCCCCTTCGACTGTCTCATGGCCTCGGCACGCACAACGGGCCGCGGTACCGCACCGGTTCACGTCCGCTTGAACCTCCGGACACCGCGGCCCCGTTGTGCTGTCGGCTCACCCCTGCCACCCGACCCGACGACCCCGAAGGGAGCCACGGCCGGATGAGACGGACCCTGCGCGCACACGGCCGGCGGACGGCGGCGGCCCTCACCGTGGCCCTCGCCCTGACCGCGACGGCCACCCCGCCGGCCCGCGCCGAGCCCGCCACCCTCACCGAGGTGCGCGCCGAACTCGAACGGCTCTACCACGACGCGGAGATCGCCACCGACAACTACAACGCCGCCGACGAGAAGGTGACCGAGCAGAGCGGGAAGGTCCGCGCGCTCAAGGCCCGGATCGCGGTGACCGAGTCCAGGCTGGACCGCCTCACCGAGCTGGCGGGCGCGGCGGCCCGGGCCCAGTACCGGGGCGGCGGACTGCCCGCCGAGATCCAGTTCGTCCTCGCCGACGACCCGGAACGCGCCCTGGACAACGCCTCCCTGACCCGCCGGTCGCAGCAGGCCACCCAGGGCGTGCTGACCGCGCTGAGCGCCACCCGGGACGACCTGGCGACCCGCAACGAGGAGGCCGCGGCGGAGCTGAGGAAGCTGCGGACGACCCGCCGCGCCAAGGACGCCGAACGCCGGACGATCGAGAAGCGCATCGGCGAGGCGAAGCGGCTGGAGTCACGGCTCGCGCGGGAGCAGGCCGAGCAGCTCGCCGCGCTCGACCGGCGGGCCGCCGCCGAGGCGCAGGCCGAGTGGGTGGAGTCCGGTGTCCTGGACCGGCCCGGCGCCGAGGCCGACGCCGCCGGACGCAAGGCCGTCGCCTACGCCACCCGCCAGCTCGGCAAGCCCTACGTCTGGGGTGCGGAGGGACCCGACTCGTTCGACTGCTCCGGCCTCACCCTGCGTGCCTGGGAGCACGCGGGGGTGATCATCCCCCGGACCTCCCAGGAGCAGTGGCGGCGACTGAAACGCGTCCCCGTCCCGGACCTGCGCCCCGGTGACCTCGTCATCTACTTCGCCGAGGCCAGCCACGTGGCCCTCTACATCGGCGACGGCGAGATCATCCACGCCCCGCGCCCCGGCCGCGACGTGACCGTGGCACCGGCGGGCTCGATGGAGATCCTCGGGGTGGTGCGGCCGGGGGCCTGAACCTTCCCCCGTACGCGGCCCGTTGTGTTCCCGACCGTCGAAAACCGAACCCCACCGGGGCAGCAGGAGCAGGAGGGCCATGACAGCGACGCCGACGGAGGCTCCGGAGACCCCAGAGACCTCTGGGACCTCAGAGACCGAGGAGGACGAGCCGTCGCCACCCCGGTTCATCCTCTACCTGCGGGGGCCGGACTACGCGGAGACGCTGCGCCGGCTGACCCTGTGGACCCACCGGGTCCTGCTGCCGGTCTACGGCAGGGAGGCCACGTCCGCCTCGCCCTGGTGTCCTCGCTGGTGGGAGCACCCCGAGGCGGTGGCCCAGCTCCACGGCCTGTGGCTCGCCTGGGACGAACTCACCGGTCCCGGCTCGGAGGCGACCGGGCCCGCCGTCTGGCACCGCGACCACCTGCCGTCGGTGATGGAGTCCCTGCGGGATCCGCAGGGTCCGTTCGCCGGATGCAAGCCCGGCACGCACCGCGCGAAGGAGGCGCCCACCGTCGACGCGGCCGATCCGTTCGGGCCGCCCCCGTCCGCCGGAGTTCAGTGAACCGGAGCCGTGGCGGGCCCGTTGTGCTGCCGAGAGAGAACTCCGTAGGGAGTGATCAGCCCACCCCGAAAGGAAGGGTGACATGCCAGGATCCGAACATTCTGACGAAAGCGGTCGATCCAGCGGCAGTTACTACTCGGCCGTAGAGGCACAGGAGGTCAACACCGGCACCAGGCGGCATCCTCGTACCGAAACGCGGATCACGCCGTCGAACCAGACCGTTCCGACGACGGCGCCGCAGCTTCCCGAGGGCGGCACCGGCGTGTACGTCGCGCCCACCAACGGCAATCGCGGGGCGTTCTACGCGTTGTCCCCCGGGGGGGACGTGGCGCGCTGGAGTTCGTCCGCGACCAGGTGGGTGTCGGACAACCGGGGACGCATCGGGCAGGCCCTGCTGGACGCGTCGCCCAGCCTCATCCAGGGCGCGTCGTCCTTCATGAGCGGCCAGGCCGCCACGATCACCAAGGGCGTGGGCATCGCCGCGCAGGCGGGTGTGGCCGCCAAGGAGTACTACGACCAGTACCAGCAGTACCGGTCGGGTGGCCACATCGACCCGATGCAGATAGCCACCAGCACCGGGCGGATGGTGTCGGCGGCGATGAACACCTACGGCGCCGTCGGCGACCAGGACGCCGCGGCCACGCAGATGATCGACGGCGGCGGAACCTGGGTGGCCGGCGCCGCGACCGCCGCGGACGCGGTGCACCACGCACACACGGATCCCGGCCGGACGGCCCAGGACCCCGGGTACGAGATGTACGGGATGCACCGCAACCCGATGCTCGGGGACCAGCCGGGGCAGTACCCGCCGGGCTACGACCCGCGAGCCGCCCTCGCGCCGTCCTCCCGCTCGTCCAGCTCCCTCTACACACACCCCAACCAGGGCAACGAGAACCTGGCGAGCACGCTCCAGGACCTCAGTCTGTCCGGCCAGCCGCGCTCGTCCACCGGTGAGTCGGCCGGGTTGAGCGAACGGGCGGCCGGCAAGCGCAGGGCCACGACGAGTTCCGCGACGGTCCAGTCGCCTCTGGGCCAGGACTCGGCCGGGGCCTTCAGCCCGGACAGGCCACGCAAGCACGGCTCTTCGAGCAAGGACGCGGCCAAGAAGCACGGATCGTCGTCGACGAGCAAGCCGTCCAAGTCCTCCGCGGAGAAGAAGGCCGCGGAGAAGAAGAAGCAGCAGCACGCCACCAGGTAGGAGCTGACGGATGTCCCCCGGGCCCGTGGCGAGTTCACGGCGCCGCGGGCCCGGGCTCCTTCCGACTTCCTTCCGAGTTCCGTCCGGTGATCGAGAGTTGAGGTGGAGGTACGCCATGTCCGTTGCCCGCGGAGGGCGGTTCGCGTCGCAGGGGCTGCTGGCACGCCGTCGGCCCGTGCCCGTCGCGGACCACGACCCCGTCCGCCCCGCCGCCCCGGCCGACGACTTCCCGCCGTCTCCCGAGGGGCCGATGCCCGCCGGGCTGCCGCCGTTGCCGCCGGGCTTCGAACCGCGCGAGACGGAACCCGTTCGCCACGACAGCGGCCGCGCCCACCGGGCGGCGGGCGGGCCGACGGGCTGATGCCGGACGGTGGCCGACGGCGTCGGGTGTGCGGCGGGTCATGCGGAGGCGTCCGCCGGGGTCTCTGTGCCGGCCCGGCCGTTCTCCGGGCGGGCGAGCCGCTCGCGGACCCCGTCCGCGTCGGGATGGTCGAACGTCTCGAAGACCGCCAGTGCCTGCCGCCAGCTCGCGCGAGCGGCCGCGTGCTCGCCGGCGGCCCGGTGGACGTCGCCGAGGTTGCTCAGGGTGTGGCCCTCGCCCCACCGGTTGGCGACGGCCCGGTGCGTCTCCAGCGCCTGGTGGTAGTACCCGACCGCCTCGTCGTACCGGTGGAGCCGGTGGTGGACGGTGCCGAGGATGTCGAGGGTGACGCCCACGACCCAGCGGTTGCCGTTGGCGCGCAGGACGGTCAGCGCCTCGTCCAGACAGCCGACGGCGTCGTCGTACCGGCCCAGCCGCTGGTAGGCGTCGCCCAGGTTGGACAGGGCGATCCCCTTTCCCCAGGCGCTGCCGTTGATCTCGTCGAGGACGAGTCCCCGGCGGATGTACTCGACGGCCTTGCGGAGCCGGCCGGACTGGAGGTACACGTCGCCCAGGTTGGACACGGCGAGCGAGCGGCCCGTGGCGTCCCCGAGTTCGCGGTAGGCGGCCATGGCCCGGCGCAGGTGGCCGATGGCCTCCTCGTACCGCCCGCTGCTGCGCAGCGCGGCGGCCGTGTCGGCGAGGGCCCGGGCCTCGCCCGGGAGGTCGTGCGCGGCGCGGGCGGCGGCCAGACCCACCCGGGTGGTGTCGGCCCAGTCGTGCAGATGACTGCGGAGGTAGAAGAAGCCCCACAGGGTGGCGGGCAGCCGCCAGGCGATGTCCGCCCGCCCGATCGCGGCGGCCTGGTGCACGCCGGTCACCAGGTTGGCGCGTTCGGTCTCGCACCAGTCCAGTGCCTGGTCGTGGGTCGTGAACCCGGGTACGGAGAACGCCGGGGGGAGCGGCGGCAGGGGGATCCGTTCACGGTGCGGGGTGATCTGCGCGTAGGCGGCGTCGGCGGCGTGCAGATACCAGGTGAGCAGCCGGCCGACGGCCTGGTCCCGTTCCTGCGGTGTCTCCTCGGCGTCCACGCGTTCGGCCGCGTACACCTGGAGCAGGTCGTGCAGGGTGTAGCGGCCCGGCGCGCGTTCGGTGACCAGGCACGCGGACGTCAGTTCGGCGAGCGGGCCGCGGATCTCCCGCGGGGTGAGCCCGGCGAGGGCGGCCGCGGCGGGCGCGGAGATGTCGGGACCGGAGTGCAGACCGAGCAGCCGGAACAGGCGGGCTGCGGGCGCCGACAGCGCACGGTACGACCAGGAGAAGACGGCGCGTACGTCGGTGCTGAGGTCGTCGCCCCCGGCGAAGGCGTCGAGGCTGCCGTGGCTCTCGCGCAGGCTCTCGGCGAGGGAACCGAGCGGGAACCGGGGGTGGGTGGCGGCGTGCGCGGCAACGATGGCCAGCGCCAGCGGCAGATGGGCGCACCGGGTGATGATCTCGGCCGTCGCCTCCGGCTCAGCCGCCGGCCGGTCCGCGCCGAGGCGGCCGGCCAGCAGGGCGTGGGCCTCCGCGGAGGTGAGCTGGTCCAGGGTCAGCGGATGCGCCCCCTCGGCGGCGACCAGGCCCAGGAGCTGGTTGCGGCTGGTCACGATCACGAGGGAGCCGAGGGAGCCGGGCAGCAGCGGACGGACCTGGTCGGTGTCACGGGCGTTGTCGAGGAGCACCAGCACCCGCCGCCCTGCGAGCAGGCTGCGGTACAGCGCCACCTTGGCGTCGAGACCCGAGGGAATCCGCATCGCGGGAACACCGAGCGCGTCGAGGAAGGTGCGGACGGCGTCCTCCGGCTGTACCGCCGAGCCGGTCGGGCCGAAGCCGCGCAGATTGATGTAGAGCTGGCCGCCCGGAAAGCGGTCGGCCAGCTCATGGGCCCAGCGGACGGCCAGAGCGGTCTTGCCGACCCCGGCCATGCCGCCGATCGCGCTGATCACCACCGTGGTGAACTGTCCGTCGTCCTCGGGCAACAGGGCGCGCAGCCGGTCGAGTTCGACGGTGCGCCCGGTGAACGTGGCGAGTCCCGGCGGAAGTTGCGCGGGTACGGATTCCGGAACACCGCTCGTGGCGTCGGGTTCCCGCTGCCCGGACGGATCCCGGGCCAGGGCCGGGTCACCCGCGAGGATGCGCTCGTGCAGGTCCTGGAGACGGGCGCTGGGTTCGATGCCGAGTTCGCCGACCACGGCGTTGCGGGCCGTCCGGTAGGCGGTCAGCGCCTCCGCCTGCCTCCCGGACCGGTACAGCGCGAGCATCAGCAGCCGCGACAGATGCTCCCGCAGCGGGTGCTGGGCGACCAGCGCGGTCAGCTCCGCGATCACCTCGTCATGGCGTCCGAGTTCGATGTCGATGTCGAGCCGGGTCTCCAGCGTGGTCAGCCGGACCTCGTCCAGCCGCCCGCGTTCCGACTCGGCCAGCGGGCCGGGCAGTCCGGCGAGCGCCGATCCGCGCCACAGGTCCAGGGCGGAGTGCAGCAGCTTGGCGGCCGCGGACACCTCGCCGGCGGTGCGCAGCCTTCTCGCCTCCGCGGCGTGCCGCTCGAACACGGCGAGGTCCAGGGACTCTTCGGGCACCTGGGCCAGATAGCTGTCACCGACCGAGACGACCGTCCGCGGGGGAGCGGCCGAGGCCCGTCCGGGTTCGAGGACCTTGCGGAGGCGGGACACGTAGGTGCGCAGTACGGACACCGCGGCGGGTGGTGGGTCCCCGCCCCAGACCGCGTCGACCAGTTCGTCGAGCGCGACCGGGCGGCTTCGCCGTAACAGCAACGCCGCCAGCACCGCGCGTTGTTGTGGGGAGCCGAGAGCCAACTCCTCCGTGCCGCGCCAGGCTCGTACCGGTCCCAGCACGGAGAATCGCACATCCGTCTCATGGGCGTTCATGGGACGGACTCTACTGACCGGCGTTGTGCGCGCGGCGGCTTCGACGGAACGTACATTTCCGCCCCGTTCAATGCGTGTTGAGTGCCGTCGGCTATGTAATTGAACGTTTAATCACCGGGTTCGGTTGAACCGTTCGGGGACGGGGGCCGTTGCGCTACCGGATTCCGTCTCAGGACCGAAGGAGCAGGTATGAACCGGGGTGAGCATACGGACGGGCCGGGGGCCGAGGATCCCGGAGCGGCGGGTCCTCCCGGGCCGCCCGCGCCCGACTTCACCGTGGTCATCTCCGGCGACGGCTCCGCCGCCGTCGACGGGGAGCCCGTACGGACGGAGACGGACGAGTCGGTCGACGCGGCGGTCCTCGACCGGCTGCACCGGCACGCCGTCGACCGCGACAGCACGGTCACGGCGGCCGTCACCGACCCCTCCGCGGGCTATGTGACGTACGTCGAGGTCGCCCCGGACGGTTCGAGCAGACTCCTGGAACGACCGGAACAGCCGGAACGACAGCCGGAACCGGCCCCCGCCGCTGTTGCCCCGGGGCCGACGGCCGTACGCAGAACCCGGACCCGGACCCGGCAGTCGGACGACGAGTACGAGCCCGCCCGTCTGCTCGACAGGCCGTTGGTCATCGGACCGGTGGCCCTCCTCGTGGCCGGCGCCGTCATCGTCCCGCTGGTGATGCTGGGAAGCGGCGGATCGGATGACGGCGAGCCGACGGGCCAGGCAGCCCGCGCGACCGCACCACAGCGGACGGCGTCCCCGTCGCCCCGGACGGCGGCGCCGACCGTCTCCGTGTCCCCGAGCGTGGGGTCGCCGTCCCCCAGCCCGTCACCGACCAAGCCGAAGGCGAAGCCGAAACCGACGCCGAAGGCGCCGGGCGGGGCGGGTGGCGCAACGGTCACCGTGCGACCGCCGAAGGCCACCACCACGGTGACCGCCAAGCCCCCGGCGGAGACGGCCGCCACGGCCGTGAAGCGCCTCGCCCGGAACGATCCGTCCGGACGGCACATCTGCTACCGCGCCTACGTCTCCGGCCGCGGCTGGCAGAAGCCGGTGTGCGACGGCACGACAGCCGGGACGACGGGACAGAACCTGCCGATCAAGGCGCTCAACATCGCCGTGAGCGGGACGGGGGGTACGGCCGCCAACGCGTTTGTCCACAACCCTCGTTCGACCGACGGGCTGGGGGTCTGGAAGCCGAAGTGGACGCCCAACACGGACGACGGCAAGAACATCTACATCGGCAGCGCGAAGCGGAGCGCCCCGAACATGCTGGCCTTCGCCATCAACGTCGGCAGCGGGGGCCGGATCTGCCAGGCCACCCATGTTCACGACATCGGCTGGAGCGAGACGGGCTGCGCCGACCCCCGCCCCGACTTCGCCACCGGCGGCTCGTTCAGCAACGACCGGTGGCTGGAAGCGGTGAAGTTCACCGTCTGACGGACGGGAAGCGTCCTGCGAGACTTCGGTGAACAGGTACAGGGCCTGTACGAGAGGTGAGCGGGCCGTTGTGAACGAGATCGAGTTCTTCCACCACCCGGCGGAGAGCGCGCCGGAGTTCCCCGTCTGGGGCATCCGCGTCGACGGCACGGACCTGCGCGCGCACGTCGCGTGGGCGACAAGGGAGTTGTGGCGCCCGGAGCTGGAGGACCAGTTCGAGGACCAGGAACGAGAGTCGGCGGAACAGATCTGGGCCGGCTTCGAGGGACTGTGGGTAAGGGAGTTCAGCCCCGCGTCCTTCCTGTCCGACGTGGACGAGACCCCCCTCCTGGGCTGCCCCTGCGGCATCTGGCAGTGCGCCCCACTGCTCGCGTCCCGCCGGGTGACCGGTACGACGGTCACCTGGTCCACCTTCCGCCTGCCGTTCCGCGAACAGTGGGGAGAACTCCCTGTGGGCCCCTTCGTGTTCAGGAGGGACGCGTACGAGGCATCCCTGACAGCCCCACCGCTCCTACCTGAAGACCCACTGGGCCCACCCCCTCCCGGCCTGGGAGTGTGAGCGGCCGATGGCGATGTTCGTCCACCTGACGTCGGCGTCCACCGCCCCGCGCGTCCGCCGCTCCGGAATCCGTGCCGTGAGCCACGGCCAGGACGGCGCGCGTGGCGTCTACTGCTTCCCGGTGCTGCCCTCCCACACCCTCACCCACCAGTGGCTGCGTGAACTGGCCCGCTTCGGCAGCCGGGGCGGTCTGGTCGCCGTCCACATCCGGCTGGACGACACGCAGGAGGTGCTGGTCGGGCACTACCGGGACCGCGCCCGGGGCGCCCAGACGACCGTCACCGCCGCGGAGGCGGTACGCCGCGTCGGGGCACTGGAGGACCCACGCGGCTGGGAGGTCTTCGTCCCCCGCGCGATCCGCCCACGCGAGATCCACCGTGTTCGCCGGGTGCCCCAACTCCTCGGCTGGCGCTACCAGCCGGACGCCCACGGCACCCGGCCGTGCACGTGCTACGGCTGTGGGGTGCGCGGCGGTTACGGCGACCGCCGCCTCCGGGAGCGTCTCCCGCACCCGCTGGACGGCCCCGGCCCGCCGCCCCGCGTCCTGCTCGCGCGCATCGAGACGGCGGGGGAGCCGGGGGATCCGGCCGTCCTCCTGGAGGCCCTGCACTGGTTCGCGAAGCGCCGCCGGGGCCCGATCCGCGAACTGACCCGCCTGGCTGCCCACCCCGACCCGGGCGTCCGGGAGGCACTGGTGTGGGCGATCTGCGGCTGGTCCACCCCCGGCACGGAAACCCTTCTGACCCACCTCGCCACCGACCCCGCCCGGGAGGTCAGGGAGGCGGTGGCGGCGGTGAGGTCTCACTCCGCGACGTGAGCGAGGAAGCCGTCCCAGGCGGTGGGGGAGAGGTCGAGGGTGGGTCCGGCGGGGTTCTTGGAGTCGCGGATGTGGATAGTGCCTGGGCAGACGGCAACCTCCAGGCACTCACCGCCCCCACCGTCGCTGTGGGTGGACTTGCGCCAGGCGTAGGCAGCTTCGACGCAATCGCCGCCCTCGCCGTCGCTGTGACTGGACTTGAACCAGGTGAGTTTCTGGCTGTCCATCGCGATCACTCCGTGGCGTGGGCGAGGAAGTCAGCCCAAGCGGCGCGGGAAAGGGTGAGGTTGGGGCCAGCGGGATTCTTGGAGTCGCGGATGTGGATGGTGTGGGTGCACGTGGCGACCTCCAGGCACTCGCCGCCTTCGCCGCTGCTGTAGCTGGACTTGAACCAGGTGAGGTTCTCGCTGCTCATAGTTCCTTCAGCTTCCCTTCGATCAAGGTGCGGGACTCCGCAGGGCTGAGTGCCAGCGCGCGCATGAAACCATAGCGGTCTGCGATCTTCCTGACCTCTTCTGAGTCGGTGATCAGCCGGGGATACCTCTGTGCCTCCGTGTACGCGACCTGGCCATGTGCCTTGGGGGTCAGCAGATTGAACGCGCTGTCCAGGTTGGGGTGTTCCTCGCGCCGAGTCGGCATCACCTGGATTTCCACGTTCCGAAGGCTGCTGACCCTCAAGAGATTCTCCAACTGGCCTTTGAGGATGGCCAGTCCGCCGATCGGCCGATCCAGAACCACCTCTTCAAGGACGTAGCTCACGATCGGCGGGGGCCAGCCGTCGAAGATCTGCTGCCGGGAGAGCCGGTCCGCGACCCGCTTCTCGATGATGTCCTCGCTGAGGAAGGGGCGCCTCTGGCGGAACACGGTGAACGCGTACTCCTTAGTCTGCAAAAGCCCAGGAATGGCATGGTTGGCATAGAAGTGCAGCTCTACCGCCTCCGCCTCCAACGCCGCGTAGCTCCGATACCACTCCGGATGCCGTGTCCGTACCCGCGACATCGCCTCCCTCAGTTCAGGCACCGCCTGGAGGAACAAGCCCCCCGCGTCCAACAACTCGTCCGCCTTCTCCAGCACCTCCGGCCTCATCGTCCGCACCCCCCGCTCCATCGCGGAGATGGCGTCCGGGCCGTAGCCGACCAACTGGCCGAAGTCCTTCTGGGTCAGCCCCTTCCGTTCCCGTAGCAGCTTCATCATCTTGCCCAGCGCCGTCAGCAAGCCCGTCGTGCCGTCGGCCTCCGCCGGGGTTTCCGGCCTGCGTTCATCCGTCATGTACGCCTCCGTGGGTCCTGGACGACGACACTCCGTACGCACACCGCCCCGCAGCCGTACGGCTACCCAGAGTCGCCAAGTCGCCCCTGGCCAGCGTAGATACAAGCGGCCACGCTCAGTCAGGTGAACTCCGAAATCTCCACCCAGATCTCCACCCCCCTCGGTGGGACGACCCTGCGCCTCAGCTCCACCCCGCGCGGCGCACGCCTGGCCCGGAGGCTGACCGAACAGCAGCTCACGGCCTGGGGCCACCCGCACGGCGGCGACGGCAACCGCGCCGCACAGCAGGTCGTCGCGGAACTCGCCGCGAACGCGGTCACGCACGGTCGCGTACCGGGCCGGGACTTCGAGCTGAGGCTGCTGCTGGCGGGGAACACGCTCCGTGTCGAGGTGAGCGACACTCGGGGCGACCGGCGGCTGCGGATCGTGACCGACCCGGAGGAGGAGGGCGGCCGGGGACTCGTGATCGTCACGGTGCTGGCCCGTGTCTGGGGGGTCACCGAGCGGGAGGTCGGCAAGACGGTGTGGGCGGAGCTTGAGTTGCCGTGAAAGGGGCTCCCACCCGCTCCCACCGTGCCGATTACCGGAACCGGGCCGAATCGATGAATCATGGACCCATGAGCGACAACGTTTACTTCGACATCACCATCAACGACGAGCCCGCCGGGCGCATCGTCTTCAAGCTGTACGACGACGTCGTGCCCAAGACCGCCCGCAACTTCCGTGAGCTGGCCACCGGCGAGCACGGCTTCGGTTACGCCGGGTCGTCCTTCCACCGTGTCATCCCGGACTTCATGCTCCAGGGCGGCGACTTCACCCGGGGCGACGGCACCGGCGGCAAGAGCATCTACGGCGAGAAGTTCGCGGACGAGAACTTCCAGCTCAAGCACACCAAGCCGGGTCTGCTGAGCATGGCCAACGCGGGCAAGAACACCAACGGCTCGCAGTTCTTCATCACGACCATCGTGACCTCCTGGCTGGACGGCAAGCACGTCGTCTTCGGCGAGGTCGTCGAGGGCCTGGACCTCGTCAAGAAGATCGAGAGCCTCGGCAGCCAGTCGGGCCGTACCAAGGCGAAGGTCACCATCGCGGAGTCCGGCACCGTCTGAGACACGCGCCACGCGCTGCGGCGGGCCGGGCACGCGCCCTGAGCCGGCCCCGCCCGCCGCAGCGCGGCCCCCGGCTCAGCTCACGCCGCCGATCATCCCCTTGCCCTCCGCGGCGGCCTTGGCGTAGTACGCGCCCAGCTCCAGGAAGCGGGACCAGCCCTCCCGCTCCAGCCCGTCCGCGGTCCGGCGCACCTCGTCCGGGGTGAGCAGGAACGCCGGGCCGTAGCCGAAGTCGTACTCCTCGACGGTCTCGCAGCCCTGGCCGGTCGCGCGGGCCAGCCACGGATAGGCGCTGCTCCAGTCCGCCGAGCCCTCCTCCGCGGCGGCGCGGCCCTCGGCGATGTCGGCGAGCTGCCGGTAGTCCTCCTCGTGCAGGTCGGCCTCCGCCGACTCGGGGTCGAAGAGGGCGTCGATCAGTTCCGGATTCGCGCGCGCCTCCCGCAGCCGGACGGGGTCGGTCTTGGCGAGGTTCAGCCACATGGACACGGGGGCGGATCCTTTCGAGGTCGGGTCACGTCGGGCACGTCAGGGCTTGCGGAGGATCAGGAAGGCGTGCGGGGTCGTCTCCCCGCGCCCGGTGTCGGCCTCCCGCACCGTGCACGACAGCGGCACGAAACCCGCCTCCGCGAGCAGCGCGGTCATCCGCTCCGGGCGCCTGCGCTGGAAGTCGAGGACGACCGAGTGACCCCAGGGCCGGTCGTGGCGGCGCGGCTCGTCCCCGACCTGGAAGGCGAGCAGCAGCGGGCCGCCCGGCGCGAGCACCCGGTGGAACTCGGCGAACAGGGCGGGCAGTTGCTCCACGGGGGTGTGGATGGACGAGTACCAGGAGACGGCCCCGTCGAGCGAGCCGTCCGCGTACCCGCCCATGCTGAGCATCGAGCCCCGCTCGAACCGTATCCCCGGGTTCTCCCGCCGCGCGACGGCGAGCATCGACTCCGACAGGTCCAGCCCGGACATCTCCAGGCCCAGCGAGGCCAGCAGCCCCGTCACCCGGCCGGGCCCGCACCCGAGATCGGCCACCCGGGCGCCCTGCCCGACGAGTTCGGCGTACGCCGTGAGCAGCGCCCGGTCCAGCGGCGCCCCCGCGAACACCTCCCGGAACTGCTCGGCGTAGTCCTCGGCAACGGTGTCGTAGAAGACGCGGGTGGCGGTGAGGAAATCGGAGGAGGAGGCCGTCATGCCCCCGGAGCCTAGATCGCCCCACTGACAACCGGCCCCCACTGACAACCGGCCCCCACTGACGACCGTGCCGCCATGACGACCGTGCTCCGCCCATCCCAACCCCTCTACCCCACCCCCACCGCCCGCAGCACCGCCGTCACCCCCGCCGCGCCCAGGACCACCACCGCGAACGGCGCCCGGCGCCAGGCCAGGGCCGCGCCCGCGAGGACCCCGGCCGGGCGCGCCCAGCCCGCGAAACCGCCGCCCTCGGTCAGCGCGCCAGTGGCGAGCAGGGCGACCAGGAGGACCACCGCCCCGGCCGTCAGCAGCTCCCGCACCCGGTCCGGGAGCGTCACCCGGCCGTGCAGGGCGGGGCCGACCAGCCGGAAGGCGTACGTGCCCGCCGCCAGCACCAGGATCGCGGCGGCCGTCGCGCTCATCGGGCGGCCCCGCCCTTGCCGTGCAGGCCGTACAGCGGCAGCGCGGCCAGCGCGAGCAGGACCGGCAGGCCCGCCGGGACGAACGGCGTGGCCGCCAGTGCGAGGAGCGCGCCGAGGGCCGCCGGGCGGCGCAGCCGGGTGTCCTCACGCAGGGCGGGCAGGACCAGGGCGACGAGTACGGCGGGGAAGGCGGCGTCGAGCCCGTACGCGGCGGTGTCGCCGAGCGCGGTGCCGGCCAGCGCACCGGCCGCGACACCCGCGTTCCACACGGCGAACAGACCGAGCCCCGAGACCCAGAAGGCGGCCCGGCGGCGCGCCGGGTCGGGCTGGGCCAGGGCGAAGGCGACCGTCTCGTCCGTCACCAGGTGCGCGCCGAGGAACCGCGCCGCCCGGCCGGGGCCGAGCAGGTCGGCGACGGCGAGGCTGAAGGCGGCCGTGCGGGTGTTGAGCAGCAGTCCGGTGGCCGCCGCGGCGAACGGCCCGCCCCCGGCCAGCAGCACGCCCACCGCGCTGAACTGGGCCGATCCCGCGTACACCAGCAGGGACATCACCACCGGCACCCACACCGGCAGCCCGCCCGCGACGGAGATCGCGCCGAAGGAGAGCCCCACCACCCCACTGGCCACCCAGACGAGTGAACTGTCCCGGACGAGCGGCGCGAGGGAGGGGGTGCCGGGACCCGGCGATGTTCGGTGTGGCGAACGCATGTTTTCTACAATGAACAGTACGGGTGTCGTTCGTCAAGGCGAACGCCCGTACCGACAGAGCGAACGATGGAGTGCACGGCATGTCCGAAACCCCCTCCCGCCTCCCGCTGGACTGGATCGCCGCCTCCCTGCGGCGCGAGCGCGCCCGGGCCGGGCTGTCCCTGTCCGAGCTGGCCAAACGCGCCGGCATCGCGAAGTCCACGCTCTCCCAGTTGGAGGCGGCGAGCGGCAATCCGAGCATGGAGACGATCTGGGCGCTGGGCGTGGCGCTGGGGGTGCCGTTCAGCGCGCTGGTCGAGCCGCCGGCCGCCGCCGTCCGGGTGATCCGGGCCGGCCAGGGGCCGACGGTGGCCTCGGAGCAGGCGCCGTACGTGGCCACCCTGCTGTCGGCCAGTCCGCCGGGCGCCCGCCGGGACATCTACCATCTGCGCGCCGAACCGGGCGCGGCGCGGACCTCGGAGCCGCACATCCCGGGCACGGTGGAGCATCTGATCGTGAGCACGGGGCGGGTGAAGGCGGGCCCGGAGGGCGAACTGGTCGAACTGGATCCCGGGGACTATCTGACCTATCGGGGGGACGTCCCCCATTCGTACGAGGCGTTGCTGCCCGGGACGACGTTCGTCCTCGTGATGCAGCACGTGTGAGGCACGTGTGACGCGTCAGACGGACGCCAGGAATTCACCCGGGTGATTCACCCGGAAGAGGGACCGGAAGGGTCACCGGAAGAGGCAGGAGCCCCGCGCCGAACGGCGCGGGGCTCCTTGGGTACTGCACTCAGGTTGCGATCACACGAGGTGTGACGATCACACGGGGGTGACGTTCTCCGCCTGCGGGCCCTTCGGGCCCTGCGTGACGTCGAAGGAGACCTGCTGGTTCTCCTCCAGGGAACGGAAGCCCTGTGCGTTGATCGCGGAGTAGTGGACGAAGACGTCGGGGCCGCCGCCTTCCTGGGCGATGAAGCCAAAGCCCTTTTCGGCGTTGAACCACTTCACGGTTCCGGTAGCCATAAGCCCTCCTTGGGCCCAAAGGGTTGCCCTGCTCCAGAACCTGCAAGTGTGAAAAGCGAGTGCCGCACAACTGCATACGTCTGAAAACGTCAAGAGCCCGCGGTCACATGCTCCGCAGGCTCTGTACTGCAAGGGAAACCAAACTGCAACTTGCGGGCGAGCCTAGCACGCGGGCAGCCGAAAGCAACAGAGGTCAAGATCACGTCACCCGGACGTTTGAACGTCCGGCGAAGGGGTTGACTGAGGGGGTCGGAGTCCGCAGCGTACCCGACGAGGTCTAGCCTCGCGATGTGGACAATTCTCGCACCCGGCCGCGCGTCGGCCACATCCAGTTCCTGAACTGCCTGCCCCTGTACTGGGGGCTCGCGAGAACGGGCACGCTCCTCGATTTCGAGCTGACGAAGGACACCCCGGAGAAGCTCAGCGAGCGGCTGGTGCAGGGAGACCTCGACATCGGGCCCGTCACCCTGGTCGAGTTCCTCAGGAACGCCGAGGACCTGGTCGCCTTCCCCGACATCGCGGTCGGCTGCGACGGCCCGGTCATGTCCTGCGTGATCGTCTCGCAGGTCCCGCTGGAGGAGCTGGACGGCGCCCGCGTCGCCCTCGGCTCCACCTCGCGCACCTCCGTGCGGCTGGCCCAGCTCCTGCTGGCGGATCGTTTCGGCGTACGGCCCGACTACTACACCTGCCCGCCCGACCTCAGCCTGATGATGCAGGAGGCCGAGGCCGCCGTCCTGATCGGGGACGCGGCGCTGCGGGCCAACCTCCTCGACGGGCCGCGCTACGGCCTCCAGGTGCACGATCTCGGCGCGCTCTGGAAGGAGTGGACCGGGCTGCCGTTCGTCTTCGCCGTCTGGGCCGCCCGCCGCGACTACCTGGAGCGCGAGCCCGACCTCACCCGCGAGGTCCACCAGGCGTTCCTCGCCTCCCGCAACCTCTCCCTGGAGGAGGTCGGCAAGGTCGCCGAACAGGCCGCCCGCTGGGAGGCGTTCGACGAACGCGTCCTGGAGCAGTACTTCACCACCCTCGACTTCCGGTTCGGGGCCCCGCAGTTGGCGGCGGTCGCGGAGTTCGCCCGCCGGATCGGACCGACGACCGGCTTCCCCGCCGACGTGAACGTGGAACTGCTCCGGCCCCTTCCTGCGTAACCTGCTTCAGAGCCCAAAGGGGCCGACGGGCCAACGGGCCACGGGGTCACGGGCCCAGGGGGAGGGGTGGACGTCCATGCAGCCGCTCGGAGCCGACGAACCGACGGCCGTCGGGCCCTACCGGCTGCTCGGCCGGCTGGGGTCCGGCGGGATGGGCCGGGTCTACCTGGGCCGCAGCGCCGGGGGCCGCACGGTCGCCGTGAAGATCGTGCACCCGCACCTCGCGCTCGACGAGGAGTTCCGGGCCCGGTTCCGGCGCGAGGTCGAGGCCGCCCGCCGGGTCGGCGGCGCCTGGACGGCGTCGGTGCTGGACGCCGACCCGGAGGCCGCCGTGCCCTGGGTCGCCACCGCCTATGTGGCCGGGCCCTCGCTCGCCGCCGCCGTCGCCTCCGGCGCGGGACCGCTGCCCGAGCACACCGTGCGGGTGCTCGGCGCCGGGCTCGCCGAGGCGCTCGCCGCCGTGCACGGACTGGGTCTCGTGCACCGGGACGTGAAGCCGTCCAACGTCCTGCTCACCGTCGACGGCCCGCTCCTCATCGACTTCGGCATCGCCCGCGCCACCGACGGCACCGCGTCCCTCACCTCCACCGGCGTCTCCATCGGCTCGCCCGGCTACATGGCCCCCGAGCAGATCCTCGGCCGGGGCGTGACCGGCGCGGCGGACGTCTTCTCCCTCGGCGCGGTCCTCGCCTACGCGGCCACCGGCGAACCGCCCTTCCCCGGCGACTCGTCGGCCGCGCTGCTCTACAAGGTCGTCCACGAGGAGCCGGTGCTCGGCGCGTCGGTCACCGGCGAACTCCGCGACGTCGTCCGGGCGTGCCTGGCCAAGGACCCGGCGGCCCGCCCCGCCCCCGGCGACCTCGCCCACCGCCTCGCCCCCGACGGCGCGGCCCGCCTCGTCGCGGGCGGCTGGCTGCCGGGCGCCCTGATCGCCCAGGTGGGCCGCAGCGCCGTCGAACTCCTCAACCTGGAGGCGGCGGCGGAACCGATCCCCTCGGGCCCGGTCGGCTTCACCACCCCGTCGGTGGGCGAGGCCCACGGAGTCTTCGGTCCGCCGCCGGTGATGGGGGCGGCGACGGGCGGGACGGACACCCCGGTGGACGGTGCGGGTGCCGCCGGGTGGGGCCCGGGCCCGGGTGCCTCTACGCCCACGGGGCCGGGGTCCGGGTCGGTCGCGGGAAGCGAGGCCACGCCCGCCGGGCCCGGCGGGGGCGGGGTGTTCGGGGCCGCCGGTTTCGGGGCGGGTGCGGGTGCGGCGCCTGGCGGGCCCGGGACGGGCGGAGGCACGACGCCCGGGTCGGGTGTGCGGCACGGTGCCACGCCCGCCGGGCCGGGAATCGCCGCTGCCGGGCCGGTAGGCGCAGGTGCCCCGGTGGGCGGGCCTCCGGCCCCCGGCTCCGTGCCCGCGCCGCGGGACGCCGTGCCCGGGGAGGGCGGCGGCGGAGGACGGCCCGGGAAGCTGTCCGTGACCGTGGCGGCCGGAGCCGCCCCCGGTGAGGGCGGCCGCGGACGGCGGCTGAGCTGCAGTGTGGTGCTCGCGGTCGCCGGGGCGCTCGCCGTGGCCACCCTGGGGTCGGCGTTCGTCCTCCAGCTCCTGCCGGGCCAGCGCGAGGACTCCGACGCCGGAACGGGAGCCGGTTCCGACGCCGCGTCCAGCGCGCCGCCGAGCGCGAGCGCGACCGGCGGAGGCGACCGGCTGACCGCGCTGCCCGCCCGGTACGTCGGCACCTGGGAGGGCCAGGGCCGCGGCCTCGGCGGCAGCCTCCCCATGGGCACCTTCCGGGTCACCCTCGAACAGACGGACGTCGGCGGAAAGCTGGGCCGGTTGCGCCAGACCGACCCGCTCGGCGGTGTCTGCGTCGACGTCCTGACGCTGAAGGAGGTGACGAAGACGGAGGTCGTCGCCACCTCGGTGGGCGACACGTCCAACCACGCCGGCTGCAACCCCGAGCCCCACACCATCCGCTTCACCCCGACCGGCGACGACCTCACCTACCGCTCGGACAGCGCGGCCGAGGGCAACCCGACGGCCCGGATGGCGAAGGTCGACGGGTGACCGCAGACCTGACCGACGCGGCGCTGATCGCAATCGCCGCCGTGTGGGGCGCGCTGGCGGGCACGCTCCTGCCCCGCGCCGCCTACCGCTTCGCCGTCCCGTCCGAGGAGGCCGACACCGGCTGGCACACGGCCTGCCCGGCGGGCCACCCCCTACGGGGCTGGCTCGGCCGCGCCCACTGCCCGGCCTGCGCGGCGCCCACCGCCCCCTACGCCCCCGGCACCTACCTCCACCCCCTCGTCACCGCCGCCGTCTGCGCCCTGCTCGCCGCGGCCACCGGAACCCGGCCCGAACTGGGGGTGTGGCTGGCGCTCGCACCGGTCGGCGTACTGCTCGCCGTCGTCGACCTGCGCGTACGCCGACTGCCCGACCCGCTGACCCTGACGCTGCCCGTCGCCGCCCTCGCCCTGCTGGCCCCGGCCGCCCTGCTGCCCGAGCACGCCGGAAGCTGGACGACCGCCCTGCTCGCCACCCTCGCCCTCGGCGCCGCCTACTACGTGCTGCACCTCATCAACCCCGCCGGCATGGCCTTCGGCGACGTCAAACTCGCCCTCGGCACCGGCGCCGTCCTCGGCTGGTACGGCTGGCCCACCGTCATGCTCGGCACCCTCGCCGGCTTCACGTACGGCGCGCTCTACGGCGGCGCCCTCGTCGTCGCCCGCCGCGCGGGACGCCGTACGACGATCCCCTTCGGCCCGTTCATGCTCACCGGAACCCTCACCGGGCTGCTGATCGGCGGCTACACGGCCTGAAGTGATCCCGGCGAAAGGGCTGGCGTAGGCTGGCCGGGTCCGTCCACAACCCTTGACGAAAGGGACGCGCCCGGTGACCGAGAAGGCCGACCTCCAGTCCGTGCTCGACCGCGCAGCCGACGGTGGTCGGATCACCCCGGAAGAGGCGCTGGTCCTCTACCGCGACGCGCCCCTGCACGCGCTCGGCTCCGCCGCGGACGCCGTCCGCCGACGGAAGTACGCCGGGACCGAGCACATCGCGACGTACATCATCGAGCGGAACATCAACTACACGAACGTGTGCGTCACGGCGTGCCGGTTCTGCGCCTTCTACGCGGCCCCCAAGGACAAGGACAAGGGCTGGACCCGCGACCTCGACGACATCCTGCGCCGCTGCGCCGAGACCGTCGAACTCGGCGGCACCCAGATCATGTTCCAGGGCGGCCACCACCCGGACTACGGCGTCGAGTACTACGAGAAGCACTTCTCCGCGATCAAGGAGGCGTTCCCGCAGCTCGTGATCCACTCGCTGGGCGCGTCCGAGGTCGAGCACATGGCCCGGATCTCCAAGGTGAGCGTGGAGGAGGCCATCCAGCGGATCCACGCGGCCGGTCTCGACTCGTTCGCCGGCGCCGGCGCCGAGCTGCTCCCGGCCCGCCCGCGCAAGGCGATCGCGCCGCTCAAGGAGTCCGGCGAACGCTGGCTGGAGATCATGGAGACGGCCCACGGGCTGGGCGTCGAGTCCACCTCCACCATGCTGATGGGCACCGGCGAGACCAACGCCGAGCGCATCGAGCACCTGCGGATGATCCGTGACGTGCAGGACCGCACCGGCGGCTTCCGGGCGTTCATCCCGTACACGTACCAGCCCGAGAACAACCACCTGAAGGGCCGTACGCAGGCCACGCTCTTCGAGTACCTGCGGATGATCGCCATCGCCCGGCTGTTCATGGACAACATCCAGCACATCCAGGGCTCCTGGCTCACCACCGGCAAGGAGGTCGGCCAGCTCTCCCTGCACTACGGCGCGGACGACCTCGGCTCGATCATGCTGGAGGAGAACGTCGTCTCCTCGGCCGGTGCCAAGCACCGCTCCAACCGCCTTGAGATCATCGACCTGATCCGCAAGGCGGGCCGTGTCCCGGCCCAGCGTGCGACGACCTACGAGCACCTCGTCGTCCACGACGACCCGGCGAACGACCCGGTCGACGAGCGCGTGATGTCCCACATCTCCTCGACCGCCATCGAGGGCGGCACGGCCCACCCGGAACTGAAGCTCCTCACCTCCAACTAGCCGTTCCGTGCTGACGATTCATACAGCGGATCTGCTCGTGACCGGGGATCCGCGACACCCTCCCGTGCCCGGCGGCGCCGTGCTCGTGGACGGGCGGACCATCGCGGCCGTCGGCCCGTACGAGGAACTCGCCGAGGCGTCTCCCACGGCCCGCGTGCGCCGCTGGCCGGGCCTGCTCACCCCGGGGCTGCTCAACCCGTACGGCCCCGAACTCCTCGAACACGCCTACCATCCCGACCCGCGCGAGGCCGACGAGCTGGGCACCGAGCCGCTCACCGGCGAGGCCCTCGCGGCGCTCGCCCCGACCGACACGCGCCGGGGCGCGAGCGCCCGGCGCGGGGTGCAGCGGATGCTGGCGCACGGCACCGTGGCCGTGGCGGGCGACCTGTGGCGCCCGGCCGTGCTGGACGCCGTGCGCCGGGCCGGGCTCACGGTGGAGCAGCGCTTCACCGATCCGGCGGGCCCGCCGTCACTCGACCCGCTGGCTGCCGACGGTGGCCGGAGCCTGCGCGAGGCGATCGTGACACCGCTCGCCCCGGTGCCCGGCGCGGCCGCCACCTTCGCCGTCTTCGACGCCCCCGACGAGGCCGCGCTGACGACCCGGGGCGCGTCCTGCTGCATCGCCACGGTGATCGACGGCCGTCTGCTGTACCGGTCCAGGTGAGCCCCCGGGGCTACCCCGAGAACGCCTCCGCGAACGCGCCCGGACTCTGCTCCACCCCACTGCAATTGGTGAGCGCGTCGTCCGTGGCGGTGCCCTCCTCACACTGCTGGTCCCGGAAGGTCGACCACATCGACACCCAGGAGATGCCCTTCTCCTCCGCGAACTCCCGCACCTCCGCCGCGTCGGCCAGCGTGAACGTCTCGTTGGCGACGTCGTTCGTGCCGAGCATCGAGGTGAGCGCCATCGCCCGCCACGCCGTGGCGTCCGACGTGCCGAAGACGTCCTTCAACTGCGCCTGCGCCGCCGTCGCCGAGGTGATCGCGTACGCGCCCATGTCCCCGTCGTACGACTCCCCGTAGTTCATCGTCATCAGATTGACGGTGGAGACCTGCACGTCGTACTTGTTCGCGGACTTCAGCAGCGCGAGCCCGTCCTCGTCCAGCCCGGACGGCATCACCGGCAGCGTGAACGACACCTCCAGGTCCGGCCGTTCCTCCTGGAGCAGCGCGATCGCCCGGGAGCGCAGGGCGACCGAGTCGGCGTCGGTCAGCTCGTCGCCCTCGATGTCGAAGTCGGCCTGGGTGGAACCGGCCGCGTCGAGCGCCGCGCCGTACGCCTCCGCCAGCGCGGCCGCGTCGGAGCACGTGGCGCCCAGCTCCTTGCCGGACGCCCCGCCGAAGGAGACCCGGACCGTGGCGCCCGACTCCTTCAGCGCGGAGATCCGCGAGGTCACCGCCGAGTCGTCGACGGCGTGCGTCCCGTTCCACTCGGGCGTGCAGCCGCTGCCGTCGGAGATGACGAAGGCCAGGTTGTACGTCGACGGCGAGCCGGCCGTGTCGTTGTCGGAGGGCTCGACGGCGCTGACGTACGGGGCGTACGCCGTGCCGGACGCGGACGCGGAGACAGACGGCGACGGCGTGGCCCCCTTCGCCTGCTGCTCCTCGGCGGATCCCCCGGATCCCGTGGAGCATCCCGCCGTGGCCAGGACGAGCAGGCAGGTCAGCCCGGCCGTCGGCACCAGGAAACTCCGCATGTACAAGCACCCGCTTTCGTGAATCGACCCCCGGACTCGAAATCTCTCACATGCGGACCGATCGCACGGGCACAGTGCGAATCTCTCAGGAAGGAGACAGGTTCACCCCTTTCTCATGGGTGCCTCATATACGGGTCAGAGTTTCTGCCACATAAGGCTCCTTAACATCCGGGGAATGCAATCCGAGTCTGCTTTCGACAGTCGTGAGGACGTTCGCGTTCGCGGTCGCCGTCGCAAACGCGGTGGCGCGAGCGGCCCCGCCGACGGACCCGTGTTCGTGGACACCTCCGGCCGCAGGTCCAAGCTGCTGCGCCGGGTGGGCGTCCTCCTCGGCGTCGGCTGTCTCGCCTACGCCGCCGTCCTCGGCGCCGCCTTCATGGGCTGGGGGACCTCCCTGACGCCGTCCTCGCTGCTGCCGTTCGGGGGCGGCCAGGGCGGTGGCGGACAGGGCGGCGGCGGGCGGCCCGGCGGCTTCGGTCCCGCGGGCGGTGTCGGGGCGGAGGTGGGGGCGCCGCCCACCGGGGCGCTACCCACCGGGGCCGCGCCCCCGAGCGCGAGCCCGACCGTGACGGCCTCCCCGTCCGCCGGCTGACATCCCTTCCCTCCGCCCCCGCCCCCTCGACGGAACGCAGCCCCACACCCATGACGACGACTTCCTCCCGTGGCCGCCGCCGCGCCCCCTCCCGCATCGGCCGCGCCGCGGGCAAGGCCGCCGCGCTCCAGAAGCCGCGGGTCATCCTCGCCCTGCTGCTTCTGCTGGCCCTGACCAGCGTGATGCTCCTCGACGGCTATCTGCGCGCCGAGGTCGGCGGCGACCAGCGCGTCCGCACCGGCGCCAGCTCCAGCGACGTACCGGACGAGATCCTCGACGGCGGCCCGATCCTCACCTTCCGGGGCGGCCAGGCCACGACCGTGTCCGTCCCGGACAAGACGATCGCGCTCACCTTCGACGACGGCCCGAACCCCACCTGGACACCCCAAGTCCTCAAGATCCTCGAGGAGTACGACGTCCCCGGCACCTTCTTCGTCGTGGGCTCGATGGTCTCGCGCTACCCGGGGATCGTGAAGGACATGGTCGAGCAGGGCAACGAGGTGGGCATCCACACCTTCACCCACGTCGACCTCTCCTACCAGAGCCAGGCCCGCGTCACCCGGGAGATGACACAGACGCAGCTCGCCCTCGCCGGTGCGGCCGGCATCACGACCACGCTGTTCCGCGCCCCGTACTCCTCCGAGACGGACGCCATCGACAACTACAGCTGGCCCGTCTACAAGGAGCTGGGCGAGGACGGCTACACCAGCGTCTTCGTCGACACCGACAGCGACGACTGGAAGCGCCCCGGCGTCTCGAAGATCATCAAGTGGGCCACTCCGGAGGACGGCGAGGGCGCGTCGGTGCTCTTCCACGACGCGGGCGGGGAGCGGTCGCAGACGATCGCGGCGCTGCCGAAGTACATCGAGAAGATGAAGGCGGCGGGGTACACCTTCACCACGATCAGCGGGGCGATGGCGGAGCAGAACGGTACCGATGCCGGTGCCGGCGCCGGTGCCGGGAGCACGGGGGGCAACGGCATCCCGGGCGCCGGTCTGGCGGCCGCCTCGCCTCTCCAGGCCGCCCACCGCCAGGCCACCGGCGTCACCCTCTACGAGGGCAAGGCGCTCATCGCGGCGGTCACCCTCGCCGAGTGGACCGTCCCGGCGCTCTCGGTCGGACTGATGGTCGTCGGCGTCGCGGTCATGGGCCGCTTCGGGATGATGCTCGTCCTCGCCCGCCGCCACCACCGCAGACGCAACAGACGCCGCTTCAGTTGGGGACCGACGGTCACGCGCCCGGTGAGCGTGATCGTCCCGGCGTACAACGAGAAGGAGTGCATCGCCAACACCCTGGAGTCGCTGGCGAAGAGCACCCATCCGATCGAGATCCTCGTCGTCGACGACGGTTCCACGGACGGTACGTCGCAGATCGCGCGCGACGCGGCCGACCGGCTCGGCATGACGAACGTCCGGGTCCTGCGGCAGGAGAACGCCGGCAAGCCCGCCGCCCTCAACCACGGTGTCCGCAGCGCCCGTCACGACATCGTCGTGATGATGGACGGCGACACCGTCTTCGAGCCGGACGCCGTGCACCAGTTGGTGCAGCCCTTCGCCGACCCGAAGGTCGGAGCGGTCGCCGGCAACGCCAAGGTCGGCAACCGCGACACGGTCATCGGCGCCTGGCAGCACATCGAGTACGTGATGGGCTTCAACCTCGACCGCCGCATGTACGACCTGCTGCGCTGCATGCCCACCATCCCGGGCGCGATCGGCGCGTTCCGCCGCGACGCCGTCCTGGAGGTCGGCGGCATGAGCGAGGACACCCTCGCCGAGGACACCGACATCACGATCGCCATGCACCGCGCGGGCTGGCAGGTCGTCTACCAGGAGCACGCCAAGGCGTGGACGGAGGCGCCGGGTTCGCTGAAGCAGTTGTGGTCCCAGCGCTACCGCTGGTCCTACGGCACCATGCAGGCGCTGTGGAAGCACCGCAAGTCGCTGACGGACAAGGGGCCTTCGGGTCGCTTCGGCCGGGTCGGGATGCCGCTGGTGGTGCTCTTCCAGATCGTCACGCCGGTCTTCGCCCCGCTCATCGACGTCTTCACCCTCTACTCGATGATCTTCATCGACTTCCGGGCGGCGCTGCTGGCCTGGCTGGCGGTCCTGTGCGTCCAACTGGTGTGCGCGGCCTACGCGTTCCGGCTCGACCGCGAGAAGTACCGGTATCTGCTGATGATGCCGCTCCAGCAGTTGGCCTACCGCCAGATGATGTACCTCGTCCTCATCCACTCCTGCGTCACGGCGCTCACCGGCGGCCGGCTGCGCTGGCAGAAGCTGAAGCGCACGGGCGAGGTCGGGACCCCGGCCGGGGTGAGTTGATGGGGGCGCACCGGAGGGGGCGGGGGCTGGCGGGGGTGAGCGTACGGGAAGCCGCGCCCGCGTCCGCGCCTCCCCAGCGGGACCGCTATTTCGACACCCTCCGGGCCCTCGCCCTGATCAGGGTCGTCGGGTATCACACCTTCAACTGGGCCTGGGCGGGGCTGGTCTTCCCGTCCATGGGGATCATGTTCGCCCTGGCCGGCACCCTGATGGCCAAGTCCCTGGAACGCCCCGCGCCCAAGGTCGTCCGAAGCCGGCTGCGCCGACTGCTGCCGCCGTTCTGGTTCTGGGGCGTCTTCGTCGTCCTCGCCATGCTGCTGCACGGCTGGATGCCGGACTGGCGGATCGTCTACTGGATCGTCCCGCTGGGCGATCCGCCGGGCAACGCCTGGGGCGAGCAGGCGTGGGAGATCCTCTGGTACCTGCGCACCTACCTGTGGTTCGTGCTGCTCTCCCCGCTGCTGCTGCGGGTGTTCCGGCTCGCCCCGCTCCCGGTGCTCGTGCTCTCCCTCGTACCGGTGCTGGTGCTGAACTTCGTGTGGGCGGGCCCGGACGGCCGGATCGGCACCGCCCTGTGGGACCTGTCGACGTACCTGTGCTGCTGGCTGCTCGGCTTCGCGCACCGCGACGGCGTGCTCCGGCGGATGAGACCGGCCGCGGTCGCCGTCCTCTCCCTCGCGGCGCTCGGCTTCGGCGGCTGGTACGCCCTCGCCCACCGGGCCGAGTTCGGCACCCACGACCTGGACGAGAACCCGCTCGCCCAGGCGTTCTGGTCGGCCGGGTTCGTGCTCCCGCTGCTGTGGGCGAAGGCGCGCTTCGGCATCGGCTTCGCCCGGCTGACCCGGTTCCGCCGGACGAACCGGATCGTCACCGTCTTCAACGCGCGCGCGGTCACGATCTACCTCTGGCACGAGATCGCGCTGCTCCTCGCGGTCCCGCTGATCGACCGGTTCTGGGACGTCCCGGCCTTCGAGGCGTATCTGCCGCTGGACAGCCAGTGGTTCCTGTTCGGCGTCGGCTGGCTGCTGATCGGGGTGTTCGTGCTGCTGTGCGGCTGGGTGGAGGACGTCGCGGCGAGGAAGCGGCCGAGGCTGCTGCCATGAGGGCGTGCCGTGAGCGCCGGGAGGCGTGCTGTAAGAATGGCGAGGTGACCCGTGCTTCCCTGAACAAGCAGCCCCACGAAGTCGCCTCGATGTTCGACCGCGTGGCGGAACGGTACGACCTGACGAACGACGTGCTGTCGCTCGGCCAGGACCGCAGGTGGCGCAAGGAGGTGGCGACGGCGGTCGACGCCCGTCCGGCGCAGAAGATCCTCGACCTCGCCGCGGGCACGGCCACCTCGTCCCTGCCGTTCGCCCGGACCGGCGCGTACGTCGTCCCCTGCGACTTCTCGCTCGGCATGCTCCAGGTCGGCAAGCGGAAGCACGGCTGGCTGCCGTTCACCGCCGGGGACGCCACCCGGCTGCCGTTCAAGGACGACACCTTCGACGCCGTCACCATCTCCTTCGGCCTGCGCAACGTCCAGGACTTCGACGCGGCGCTGCGCGAGATGCACCGGGTGACCCGGCCCGGCGGACGCGTGGTGATCTGCGAGTTCTCCCACCCGACGTGGGCGCCCTTCCGGACCGTCTACACCGAGTACCTGATGCGCGCCCTGCCGCCGGTCGCCCGCGCGGTCTCCTCCAACCCCGACGCCTACGTCTATCTCGCCGAGTCCATCCGCGCCTGGCCCGACCAGCCCGCGCTGGCCGAACGGCTGCGCAAGGCGGGCTGGTCGAAGGTGGCGTGGCGCAACCTCACGGGCGGTGTGGTGACGCTGCACCGGGGCTTCAAGGAGTCCTGAGCCGCACCGGGTCGCGCTCTACAGGGCGATCGGCTCGAAGGGGCTCTCGGGGTGCCCCGAGGCGCCCGGATGTCCGGGATGGCGGGTGTCCCCGGGCCGGTCCAGTTCGCGTCGGATTCCGCCGCCGCCCGGTTTCGGGACGCGCGGCTCCCGGACTCCCGCCCCGCCGCCGCCCTCACCCTCGGCGAAGTCGAACCACACGGTGACGACGGCCCCGCGCGGCACCTCCACTCCGGGCGGCGGATACTGGCGTACGACGTAGTCGACGACGGCGCGGTGGAATTCGGGCCGGTCGGGAGCGGCCAGCAGCACGCCTCGCGCCGCGGCCGCCTCGCGCGCGTCCACGGCCATCAGGCCGACGAACCGCGGTACGCGCACTTCGGGTGTATTGGGCGGTATGAGCACAGATGTCACCCCCAGCGGTACTGGAAGGGTAACCGGCCCGGGGTACCGTCCGGAAGCGCTGAGTATCGATCCGTAGCATTTTCTCACTCAGCGTGACATCGGGTCGATGGCGGCTCAGTCGGTGGTGCCGAGATCCAGCCGGTAGCAGTGCCCCTCGCGGCGGGACTCGGGGCTCGTGAACGTGTCGGCGAGCCGCATGCCCAGCCGCTGGGTCACCGCGATCGACCGCGCGTTGCGGGCGTCGACCATCGCCACCACCGACGGCACCCCGGCCGCCCGCACCCGCTCCAGGGTCGTCCGCGCGGCCGCCGTGACATAGCCCTTGCCCCAGAACTCCCGGCCGAGCCGCCACCCGATCTCTATCTCGCCTCGCGGCCCCCACTCCGCCGGCCACGGCTGCGCCCCGGTGAACCCCATGACCCGGCCGTCCTCGTCGAGCAGGGTCCACAGGCAGAAGCCGCGCTCGGCGTCGTGCCGCCGCTGCCGCGCGGTCAGCTCCTCGTAGACGGACAGCTCCGCGGGCCGGCCGCCGTGGAACTCCATCACGTCCGGGTGGCCGAAGACCCGGTGCCAGGCGACCGCGTCCTCGTCCGTGGGGACACGCAGCCGTACGACGGGGAGAGCACGGTTCACGGGGCAGCCCTTCAGCCGGGTGATCAATTCTGCTGAATAGACTGCCCGTGTCCAGTGCCGGTCGGCACGCAGATTCCTAACTTGGGGAGATCCCGCCGTGACCGTCGTGAACGAGCCCCTCTCCGAAAACACCGCCGATGTGATCGTCGTCGGCGCGGGGCCGGCCGGCTCCACGACCGCCTACTACCTCGCCAAGGCCGGACTCGACGTGCTCCTGCTGGAGAAGACCGAGTTCCCGCGCGAGAAGGTCTGCGGCGACGGCCTCACCCCGCGCGCCACGAAACAGCTCGTGGCCATGGGCATCGACATCTCCGAGGAGGCCGGCTGGCTGCGCAACAAGGGGCTGCGCATCATCGGCGGCGGCGTCCGGCTCCAGCTCGACTGGCCGGATCTCGCCTCCTTCCCGGACTACGGACTCGTCCGCAAGCGCGACGACTTCGACGAGCAGCTCGCCCGCCAGGCGCAGAAGGCCGGGGCCCGCCTCTACGAGCGCTGCAACGTCGGCGCCCCGATCGTCGACGACCGCACCGGGCGGATCACCGGCGTCCACGCCAAGCTCGGCGACGACAAGCGCGAAGTCACCTTCCACGCCCCGCTGGTGGTCGCCGCCGACGGCAACTCCACCCGGCTCTCGCTGGCGATGGGCCTGCACCGCCGCGAGGACCGCCCGATGGGCGTCGCCGTCCGCACCTACTTCACCTCCCCGCGCCACGAAGACGACTACCTGGAGTCCTGGCTGGAACTGTGGGACCGGCGCGGCCCCGGCGAGGACAGGCTGCTGCCCGGCTACGGCTGGATCTTCGGCATGGGCGACGGCACGTCCAACGTCGGCCTGGGCGTGCTCAACACCTCCGACTCCTTCAAGGAGCTGGACTGGCGCGAGGTCCTCAAGGCGTGGTGCGCGTCCATGCCGGAGGACTGGGGATACACCCCCGAAAACATGACCGGCCCGATCCGCGGCGCCGCGCTCCCCATGGCCTTCAACCGCAAGCCCCACTACACCAAGGGCCTGCTGCTGGTCGGCGACGCCGGCGGTCTGGTGAACCCCTTCAACGGCGAGGGCATCGCCTACGCCATGGAGTCCGGGCAGCTCGCCGCCGACGTGATCGTCCAGGCGCACGCCCGCGCCACCCCCGCCCAGCGCGAACTGGCCCTGCGCCGCTACCCGCAGATCCTCGCCGACACCTACGGCGGCTACTACACGCTCGGCCGCGCCTTCGTGAAGCTCATCGGCAACCCGAAGGTCATGAAGATCGCGACGCAGCGGGGTCTGACCCATCCGCTGCTGATGAAGTTCACGCTGAAGATGCTCGCCAACCTCACGGACCCGACGGGCGGCGACGCGATGGACCGCATCATCAACGGCCTCAGCAAGGTGGCGCCGCGCGCCTGAGATGTGAGTGCGAGGGGGGTGTCTTTCGGCCGGGCCGGGTTTGCCAGCCGTCCGGCCGGGGACCCGCCCTCCGTGGGACGACCCGGTCGGCGTCGGGGCGCGCGGCCACCGACGGCCGTCTCACGCGCCGCGGGGCGCGGGAGGCATCCGGAGTGCGGGCGGCGGTCGGCACGCCGTCGTAGGGCCACCGGCGGGCCGTGAGGCTGGTCTTGGCGCCGGCCCGGCCGTCCGGGGCGTGAACGGCCGTACGCGCGCAGCCCGAAGGGCCGCTGCCCCCGAGCGGCTGCGGCCCTTCCGTATGGAGGGGTGCCATACCGGCACCCATGGGGTGAAGCGGGTCAGAGCACCCGGACCGCACCGCTCGCGGGGTAGCCCGACAGGTCCTGGATGACGACACCCTTGGAGGGGTTGGCCGCGTCCAGGTACTGGCCGTTACCGATGTAGACGCCCACGTGGTACGCCGAGCCCTTGCCGCCCCAGTACAGGATGTCGCCGACCTGGATCTGCGACAGCGGGATGTCGGTGCCGACGGTCGACTGGTCCTGCGACACCCGCGGCAGGTCGACGCCGACCTGGCGGAACGCCGCCTGGACGAGCGACGAGCAGTCCCACGCGTTGGGGCCGGTGGCACCCAGCACGTAGGCGTCGCCCACCTGGGCCTTGAGGAACGAGATGACGGTCGCGACGCTGCCGCTGGCGGGAGCGGACGCGGTCGTCGAGGTGGTGGAGAGCGTGGTGCGGCCCGCGGAACGGGTCGCGGCCTCCGCGGCGGCCACCCGGGCCTCCTCCGCCTTCTTCTTGGCCTCGGCCTTCTTGGCGGCGGCGAGGTCCTTCTTCGCCTCCGCGGCGGCCGCGGCGGCAGCCGCGTCGCGCTCGGCGGCGAGCTGGTAGTTCGCCGCGGCCTGCTGCGTGGCCTCGGCGGACTGCGCGAGCTGGGCCGCCAGGTCGCCGGTGAACACGGGCAGTTCGAGCGTCTGCGTCACCGGCTCGGCGGCGTTGGCCGAACCGGCCGCCGTGGCGACGGCCAGCGTGCCGAGGACACCACTGGCGACTCCGGCCCGCATCGCGATCGTCGACGCGCTGCGGCGGGGTTTCCGGTGGCTGCGTATGTGAGCGGTGTGGGACATGAGTCCAACCGGTATCAGGGGCTCCTCCATACCTTCAAGAAACGTGTGCTGCGCCACAATTGTTCAACGGGGGCTCCGAAAACCTTTCCCGGAGACCTTTATTGACGTCGTAACGGACATTGCGGACTCGCCCCCTCAAGGCTGTGATCATGGGCTTTCGTCGTTACGCCCGAATTGCCCTGGGCCTACCATCGGTTGGGATCGTTGGCCAAGCCCGGTTCTGAGCCAGCCCTTACGTGTGTGACGGACGTCACGCAACGGCCGTGCGGCGGGCTGCGTCTCGTGCCCGACCGGCACATGGCTCCAGGTCGGCTCCGCTCGTGAACGCGTGCACGCGTCCACATCCCGCCCCGGAACTCCCTCTGATGTGTGAACGCGGCGCACTATCAGGACGCCGGGTCCATCGCCAATTTGCATGCAAGGGAAGTCTCTTGATATTGAGACGCCCCCTCCCGCCTGCGGTGACGAGCGGAAATGTCACTTCTTGTGATCACTCTGACGCTTCGGGTACGAAGATCACTGCTGATATGACTTCATGATCCTTCATCAGGTGGTGGAGATCACAAAGCTCGTCCCATACCCCGTGTCGCAGATCACAGAGCGGCGGGCATAGGATGCGAGGCAGTTGGGCTTGTGACCTGCTTCACATGTTCGCGATCTTCGCCGGGACGGGCGGGACTTGCGGGCCGCGCGAGGCGGATGTGAGCCCGATGTCATCGCCAGCAGTCAGTGCCGACTGAGAGGAGCGAGGAGCGGTGAACGCGTATGCGCCCATCCTCGTACTGGGAGCCCTCGGGGCAGGCTTTGCGATCTTCTCCGTGGTCATGGCCACGCTGATCGGGCCGAAGCGGTACAACCGCGCCAAGCTCGAGGCCTACGAGTGCGGAATCGAGCCGACCCCCACGCCGGCCGGCGGCGGGCGCTTCCCCATCAAGTACTACCTGACGGCGATGCTCTTCATCGTCTTCGACATCGAGATCGTCTTCCTCTACCCCTGGGCCGTCACCTTCGACGCCCTGGGTGTTTTCGGGCTCGTGGAGATGCTGCTCTTCGTGCTCACCGTCTTCGTCGCCTACGCGTACATCTGGCGGCGCGGCGGTCTGGAATGGGACTGAGGGGCCTTTAGTCATGGGACTCGAAGAAAAACTGCCGAGCGGTTTCCTGCTGACCACCGTCGAGCAGGCCGCGGGCTGGGTGCGCAAGGCGTCCGTCTTCCCCGCCACGTTCGGCCTCGCCTGCTGCGCCATCGAGATGATGACCACCGGCGCGGGCCGCTACGACCTGGCGCGCTTCGGCATGGAGGTCTTCCGCGGCTCACCGCGCCAGGCGGACCTCATGATCGTCGCCGGCCGGGTGAGCCAGAAGATGGCGCCGGTGCTCCGGCAGGTCTACGACCAGATGCCCAGCCCGAAGTGGGTGATCTCGATGGGCGTGTGCGCGTCCTCGGGCGGCATGTTCAACAACTACGCGATCGTCCAGGGCGTCGACCACATCGTCCCCGTCGACATCTATCTCCCCGGCTGTCCGCCGCGGCCCGAGATGCTGATCGACGCGATCCTCAAGCTCCACCACAAGATCCAGAACTCCAAGCTGGGCGTGAACGCCGAGGAAGCGGCGCGCGAGGCGGAGGAAGCGGCGCTCAAGGCCCTGCCCTTGATCGAGATGAAGGGGCTGCTGCGGTGAGCGACGCGAACGGTTCCTCGGAGAACCCGAACCCCGAGAAGGACCTCTCCGCCTCCAACCTCCCCGGCCAGCGCGGCGAGGGCGGCGAGGAGGTCCGCGTCCAGCGCGGCATGTTCGGCGCGAACAACGGCGGCGACACCTCCGGCTACGGCGGTCTGGTCCGCTCCGTCCGGCTCCCCGGCCCCGCCGCCCGCCCCTACGGCGGCTGGTTCGACGAGGTCGCCGACGAACTGGAGGGCGCCCTGGAGGAGCAGGGCCTGCTGCCGGAGAACGCGATCGAGAAGACGGTCGTCGACCGCGACGAACTGACCTTCCACATCGAGCGCGAGCACCTCCCGCGGGTCGCCCGCACCCTGCGCGACGACCCGGCCCTGCGCTTCGAACTGTGCACCGGCGTCAGCGGCGTCCACTACCCGCACGACAAGGGCCGCGAGCTGCACGCCGTCTACCACCTGCGCTCGATCACCCACAACCGGCTGATCCGCCTGGAGGTCAGCGCCCCGGACGCCGAGCCGCACATCCCGTCCCTGGTCTCCGTCTATCCGACCAACGACTGGCACGAGCGCGAGACCTACGACTTCTTCGGGATCGTCTTCGACGGTCACCCGGCCCTGACGCGGATCATGATGCCGGACGACTGGCAGGGCCATCCGCAGCGCAAGGACTACCCCCTCGGCGGCATCGCCGTCGAATACAAGGGCGCCCAGATCCCGGCTCCGGACCAGCGGAGGTCGTACTCGTGAGCACTTCACACGCTTCCCCCCGCGAGACCACCGAGGGCACCGTCTACACGGTCACCGGTGGCGACTGGGACGAGGTCGTCCAGTCCGCGGCCCGCGCCGACGACGAGCGCATCGTCGTCAACATGGGCCCCCAGCACCCCTCCACCCACGGCGTGCTCCGCCTGATCCTGGAGATCGAGGGCGAGACGGTCACCGAGGCCCGCTGCGGCATCGGCTACCTCCACACCGGCATCGAGAAGAACCTCGAATTCCGCACGTGGACGCAGGGCAGCACGTTCGTGACGCGCATGGACTACCTGACGTCCTTCTTCAACGAGACCGGCTACTGCCTCGCCGTCGAGAAGCTCCTCGGCATCGAGGACCAGATCACCGAGCGCGCCCAGATCATCCGGGTGCTCCTGATGGAGCTGAACCGGATCTCCTCCCACCTGGTGTGCATCGCCACCGGCGGCATGGAGCTGGGCGCGACCACGATCATGATCTACGGCTTCCGCGACCGCGAGATGATCCTCGACATCTACGAGCTGATCACCGGCCTGCGGATGAACCACGCCTACATCCGCCCCGGCGGACTCGCCCAGGACCTGCCGCCCGGCGCGGTGGACCACATCCGCGAGTTCGTGAAGAAGATGAAGAAGAACCTCCCGGAGTACGACAAGCTCGCCACCGGGAACCCCATCTTCAAGGCCCGGATGCAGGACATCGGCTATCTCGACCTGGCCGGCTGCATGGCCCTCGGTGCCACCGGCCCCGTCCTGCGCTCCACCGGCCTCCCGCACGACCTGCGCAAGAGCCAGCCGTACTCCGGCTACGAGACGTACGACTTCGAGGTGCCGACCACCGACACCTGCGACGCCTACGGCCGCTTCCTCATCCGCGTCGCGGAGATGCACGAATCCCTGCGGATCGTCGAGCAGTGCCTGGACCGGCTCCAGCCCGGCCCCGTCATGGTCGGCGACAAGAAGATCGCCTGGCCCGCCCAGCTCGCCCTCGGCCCGGACGGTCTCGGCAACTCCCTCGACCACATCAAGAAGATCATGGGCACCTCCATGGAGGCCCTGATCCACCACTTCAAGCTGGTCACCGAGGGCTTCCGCGTCCCGCCGGGACAGGCGTACACGGCCGTCGAGTCCTCCAAGGGCGAACTCGGGGTGCACGCCGTGTCCGACGGCGGCACCCGCCCCTACCGGGTCCACTTCCGCGACCCGTCCTTCACCAACCTTCAGGCGATGGCGGCGATGTGCGAGGGCGGCCAGGTCGCCGACGTCATCGTCGCCGTCGCGTCCCTCGACCCCGTGATGGGAGGCGTCGACCGGTGACCACCTCTTCTTCCGAGCGTGGCGTCAGCCTGGGCATGCCCGAACTGCCCGCGCCCGCCTACCCGGACGACGTCCGGGCCCGGCTGGAGGCGGACGCGCGCGAGATCATCGCCCGCTACCCCGACTCCCGCTCCGCGCTCCTGCCGCTGCTGCACCTCGTGCAGTCGGAGGAGGGCCATGTCACGCGGACCGGGATGCGGTTCTGCGCGGACGTGCTGGACCTGACCACGGCCGAGGTCACCGCCGTCGCCACCTTCTACACGATGTACCGGCGCCGGCCGAGCGGTGACTACCAGGTGGGCGTCTGCACCAACACCCTCTGCGCGGTGATGGGCGGCGACGCGATCTTCGAGGGGCTCCAGGAGTACCTCGGCGTCGGCAACGGCGAGACCACCGACGACGGAAAGATCACCCTGGAGCACATCGAGTGCAACGCGGCCTGCGACTTCGCGCCGGTCGTGATGGTGAACTGGGAGTTCTTCGACAACCAGACCGTGCAGAGCGCGAAGCGCCTGGTCGACGACCTGCGCACCGGACGCACGGTGTCGCCCACGCGCGGGGCGCCGCTGTGCACCTTCAAGGAGACCGCCCGGATCCTGGCGGGCTTCCCCGACGAGCGGGAAGGCGCCGTCGAGGCGAGCGGCAGCGCGGGCCCCGCGTCACTGGTGGGCCTTCGCCTGGCGAGGGGAGAGGCCGCACCCGCGCGCGTGGTCCACCCGCGCGACGGCGGTCCGCACGACCAGGTGCCGGAGCGGGCGGCGCACGAGCCGTCACCGGCCGAGCACCTCAGTTCACACGACGCGCCGCAGGACACATCGGCCTCCGACCCGGCCCACCCGGCAGGGCCCACCGCCGAGGAGGGGGAGTGATGACCTTGGCACCCGAGCTGAAAGGCAGCAGCCCCGAGAAGCTGCTCGCACCCGTGCTGTCGGCCTTCTGGGACGAGGACAGGTCCTGGTCGCTGGACGTCTACCGAAGGCACGAGGGGTACGAGGGACTCCGCAAGGCGCTCGCCATGTCCCCGGACGACCTGATCGCCTACGTCAAGGACTCGGGTCTGCGCGGACGCGGCGGCGCCGGGTTCCCGACGGGGATGAAATGGCAGTTCATTCCCCAGGGTGATGGAAAGCCGCACTATCTGGTTGTCAACGCCGACGAATCGGAGCCGGGGACCTGCAAGGACATCCCGCTCCTCTTCGCGAACCCGCACAGCCTCATCGAGGGCATCGTGATCGCGTGCTACGCCATCCGGTCTTCGCACGCCTTCATCTATCTGCGTGGTGAGGTCGTCCCCGTCCTGCGGCGGCTGCACGAGGCCGTACGCGAGGCGTACGAGGCGGGCTATCTGGGCGAGAACATCCTGGGCAGCGGGCTCGATCTCCAGCTCACCGTGCACGCGGGCGCGGGCGCGTACATCTGCGGTGAGGAGACCGCGCTGCTGGACTCGCTCGAAGGCCGCCGGGGTCAGCCGCGGCTGCGTCCTCCCTTCCCTGCCGTCGCGGGCCTCTACGCGTGCCCGACTGTGGTGAACAACGTCGAGTCGATCGCGTCGGTTCCCGCGATCCTCAACAACGGCAAAGAGTGGTTCCGGTCGATGGGGAGCGAGAAGTCCCCCGGCTTCACGCTCTATTCGCTCAGCGGGCATGTCGCGGGCCCCGGTCAGTACGAGGCGCCGCTCGGCATCACCCTCCGCCAGCTCCTGGAGATGAGCGGCGGCATGCGGCCCGGGCACCGGCTCAAGTTCTGGACGCCGGGCGGCTCCTCGACGCCGATGTTCACCGAGGAGCACCTCGACGTCCCCCTTGACTACGAAGGAGTGGGCGCCGCGGGTTCCATGCTCGGCACGAAAGCACTCCAGTGCTTCGACGAGACGACCTGCGTGGTGCGGGCCGTCACCCGCTGGACCGAGTTCTACGCCCACGAGTCCTGCGGCAAGTGCACCCCCTGCCGTGAAGGCACCTACTGGCTCGTGCAGTTGCTGCGCGACATCGAGGCCGGCAAGGGCGTGCTGTCCGACCTCGACAAGCTGAACGACATCGCCGACAACATCAACGGCAAGTCCTTCTGCGCCCTCGGCGACGGCGCCGCCTCGCCGATCTTCTCGTCGCTCAAGTACTTCCGCGCGGAGTACGAGGAGCACATCACGGGCCGCGGCTGCCCCTTCGACCCCGCCAAGTCGACCGTCTGGGCGGACCAGCACACGGAGGTGAACGCATGACGGTGACCACCAGCGCTCCCTCCGGAGGCGGCGAGGCGGCGGTCCCGCCGGAAGATCTCGTCACGCTGACCATCGACGGCGCCGAGATCAGCGTGCCCAAGGGCACTTTGGTCATCCGGGCCGCCGAACAGCTCGGCATCGAGATCCCCCGCTTCTGCGACCACCCCCTCCTCGACCCGGCCGGCGCCTGCCGCCAGTGCATCGTCGAGGTCGAGGGCCAGCGCAAGCCCATGGCGTCCTGCACGATCACCTGTACGGACGGGATGGTCGTCAGGACGCAGCTCACCTCACCGGTGGCCGAGAAGGCCCAGCACGGTGTGATGGAGCTGCTCCTCATCAACCACCCCCTGGACTGCCCGGTCTGCGACAAGGGCGGCGAGTGCCCGCTGCAGAACCAGGCCATGTCGCACGGCCAGGCCGAGTCCCGCTTCGACGGCCGCAAGCGGACCTACGAGAAGCCCGTGCCGATCTCCACCCAGGTGCTGCTCGACCGTGAGCGGTGCGTGCTGTGCGCCCGCTGCACCCGGTTCTCCAACCAGGTCGCCGGCGACCCGATGATCGAGCTGATCGAGCGGGGCGCGCTCCAGCAGGTCGGCACCGGTGAGGGCGACCCCTTCGAGTCGTACTTCTCCGGCAACACCATCCAGATCTGCCCGGTCGGCGCGCTGACCTCGGCGGCGTACCGATTCCGCTCCCGGCCGTTCGACCTCGTCTCCTCGCCGTCGGTGTGCGAGCACTGCTCCGGCGGCTGCGCCACCCGCACGGACCACCGGCGCGGCAAGGTCATGCGGCGCCTGGCCGCCGAGGACCCCGAGGTCAACGAGGAGTGGATCTGCGACAAGGGGCGGTTCGGGTTCCGGTACGCGCAGCAGCGCGACCGGCTCCAGACGCCCCTGGTGCGCAACGCCGAGGGCGACCTCGAACCGGCCTCCTGGCCGGAGGCGCTCCAGATCGCCGCCCAGGGCCTGCTCGCCTCGCGCGGCCGCACCGGTGTCCTGACCGGAGGCCGGCTCACCGTCGAGGACGTCTACGCGTACAGCAAGTTCGCGCGCGTGGCGCTGGACACCAACGACATCGACTTCCGCGCGCGGGTGCACAGCGGCGAGGAGGCCGACTTCCTGGCCGCCCGGGTCGCCGGCCACGGCCGTGATCTCGACGGTACGGGCGTCACGTACACCACCCTCGGCAAGGCGCCCGCCGTCCTGCTGATCGGGTTCGAGTCCGAGGAGGAGGCCCCCGGCGTCTTCCTGCGGCTGCGCAAGGCCTGGCGCAAGCATGGGCAGCAGGTGTTCTCCCTCGCCACGCACGCGACCCGGGGTCTGCAGAAGGCGGGCGGCACCCTGCTGCCGGCCGCCCCGGGCACCGAGACCGAGTGGCTGGACGCGCTGACCAGCGGGTTCGGTCTGGACGCGGACGGCACCCGGGCCGCGGAGGCGCTGCGCGCCGAGGGCGCGGTGATCGTCGTCGGCGAACGGCTGGCCGCGGTGGCCGGTGGTCTGACGGCCGCCGCGCGGGCCGCCGACGCGACCGGCGCCCGGCTGGTGTGGATCCCGCGCCGGGCCGGGGAGCGCGGCGCGATCGAGGCCGGCGCGCTGCCGTCGCTGCTGCCGGGCGGCCGCCCGGCCACCGACCCGCGCGCGCGGGAGGAGGTCGCCGCCGCCTGGGGGGTCTCCGAACTCCCGCATCGCTACGGCCGCGACACCGGGCAGATCGTCGAGGCCGCCGTGACCGGCGAACTCCAGGCGCTGCTGGTGGCCGGGGTCGAGATCGCCGACCTGCCCGACCCGGCACGCGCGCGTGCCGCGCTGACCGAGGCCGGGTTCGTGGTGTCGCTGGAGCTGCGGCCCGGCGAGGTCACCCGGCACGCCGATGTCGTCCTGCCGGTCGCGGCGGTCGTCGAGAAGCCGGGCGCCTTCCTCAACTGGGAGGGCAGGGTGCGCTTCTTCGAGGCCGCGCTCAAGCCCGACCAGATGACCCGGCGCCTGGCACCGTCCGACGCGCGCGTGCTCCAGATGCTGGCCGACGCCATGGACGTCCACCTGGGCCTGCCGGACCTGCGCACCGCGCGCGCGGAGCTGGACCGGCTCGGGGCCTGGGACGGCGAGCGGGCCGGCGCGTCCACCCAGACCGCCGCCGCGCTGCCGCGGCCCGCCGCCGGTGAGGCCGTCCTGGCCGGGCACCGGCTGCTGCTCGACCACGGTGTCCTCCAGGAGGGCGACGCGGCGCTCGCCGGGACCCGGCACGCGGCCCACGCGCGCGTGTCCGCCGCCACCGCCGCCGAGGCCGGCGTCAAGGACGGCGACGTGCTCGCCGTGACCGGGCCCGCGGGCTCGGTCGAACTGCCCCTCGAAGTCACCGAGATGCCCGACCGGGTGGTGTGGCTCCCGCTGAACTCGGTGGGCGCGGGCGTCGCCTCCGAGACCGGCGCCACCCCCGGCGCCCTCGTCCGCATCGGCCCGGCGACGCCCGCCGCCGAAGCCACCGAGGAGGTGGAGGCATGAGCCCGTCCCTCGCCGCTGAAGACCTCTCGATGTTCGGCACCGACCCCTGGTGGCTGGTCGTCGTCAAGGCGGTGTTCTGCTTCGCCTTCCTGATGGTGACCGTGCTGTTCTCCATCGTCTGGGAGCGCAAGGTCGTCGCCTGGATGCAGTTGCGCGTCGGCCCCAACCGGCACGGCCCCTGGGGCATGCTCCAGTCGCTCGCCGACGGCGTGAAGCTGATGCTGAAGGAAGACCTCATCGTCAAGCGCGCCGACAAGGTGGTGTACGTCCTCGCGCCGATCGTGGCGGCCATCCCGGCCTTCATGGCGATCGCGGTGATCCCCTTCGGCCCGGCCGGCAACGAGATCTCGATCTTCGGCCAGCGCACCACGATGCAGCTCACCGACCTGCCGATCGCGGTCCTCTACATCCTCGCGGTCGCCTCCGTCGGCATCTACGGCATCGTCCTGGCGGGCTGGAGCTCCGGATCGACCTACCCGCTCCTCGGCGGGCTGCGCTCCTGCGCGCAGATGATCTCGTACGAGATCGCCATGGGCGCCGCGTTCGCCTCGGTGTTCCTCTACTCCGGGTCGATGTCGACGTCGACGATCGTCGAACAGCAGCAGGACCGCTGGTACATCATCCTGCTGCCGGTCTCCTTCCTGCTCTACATCGTGACGATGGTCGGCGAGACCAACCGCGCCCCCTTCGACATGCCGGAGTCCGAGGGCGACCTGGTCGGCGGCTTCAACACCGAGTACTCCTCGATCAAGTTCGCGATGTTCATGCTCGCCGAGTACGTGAACATGGTGACGGTCTCGGCCGTGGCGACCACGCTGTTCCTCGGCGGCTGGCGGGCACCCTGGCCGGTCAGCACCTTCTGGGAGGGCGCGAACCACGGCTGGTGGCCGATGCTCTGGTTCGTCATCAAGGTCCAACTGCTGCTGTTCGGCTTCATCTGGCTGCGCGGCACGCTCCCGCGCGTGCGCTACGACCAGCTCATGAAGCTCGGCTGGAAGGTCCTCATCCCGGTCTCGGTGACCTGGCTGATGCTCGTCGCGACCGTACGGACCCTGCGCAACGAGAACCTCGACTTCGCCGACATCGCGCTCTACGTCGGCGGCGGCGTCCTGGTCCTGCTGTTGCTCTCCTTCGTCGTCGACATGTTCCGCGGCGGCGAGAAGCAGAAGCGGGAGGCCGCGGCCGAGCCCGTCGAGTTCGACCCGATGGCCGGCGGCTTCCCCGTGCCGCCGCTGCCGGGACAGCAGCTTCCGCCGGTGCCCAGGCGCCGCCCGCACCGGGAGCGGGAGCTGATTGTCAGTGGCGGGACCGATACTCACAGTGACGGATCTCTGGATGGAAAGGAGGCGTCCGATGGCTGAGGAGCCCAAGGAGGACGGGCAGACGACGCCCGGTTTCCAGAACCCCGTGGCCGGCTTCGGCGTGACCTTCAAGGCCATGTTCAAGAAGCGGCTGACCGAGCAGTACCCGGAGCAGAAGAAGACCACGGCTCCGCGCTTCCACGGACGGCACCAGCTCAACCGCCATCCGGACGGCCTGGAGAAGTGCATCGGCTGCGAACTGTGCGCCTGGGCCTGCCCCGCCGACGCCATCTATGTCGAGGGCGCGGACAACACCGACGAGGAGCGCTACTCGCCGGGCGAGCGGTACGGCCGCGTCTACCAGATCAACTACGCCCGCTGCATCCTGTGCGGGCTGTGCATCGAGGCGTGCCCCACGCGCGCGCTGACGATGACCAACGAGTTCGAACTGGCCGACTCCAGCCGCGCGAACCTGATCTACACCAAGGAACAACTGCTCGCCGGGCTCGAAGAGGGCATGGTCGACAGCCCGCACGCCATCTACCCGGGCACGGACGAGCAGGACTACTACCGGGGGCTGGTCACCGAGGCCGCGCCCGGCACCGAGCGCCAGGCCGCCGTCTCCAAGGGAGAGAAGCCGGAAGACCAGGAGGTGCAGGCATGAGCGCGCAGCTCGCCGCCTACTCCACCTCCACCGGCGAGGCGGTCCAGTTCTGGGTGCTCGGCACCGTCGCGGTGATCGGCGCCCTGAGCACGGTCCTGATGCGGAAGGCCGTGCACAGCGCGCTCTCCCTGGCCGGCACCATGATCGTCCTGGCGGTGTTCTACCTCGCCAACGGCGCCTACTTCCTGGGCATCGTCCAGATCGTCGTCTACACCGGCGCGATCATGATGCTGTTCCTGTTCGTGGTGATGCTCGTCGGTGTCACCGCGGCGGACTCCCTGAAGGAGACCATCCAGGGCCAGCGCTGGATGGCCCTGCTGTGCGGGCTCGGCTTCGGCATCCTGCTGTTCGCCGGGATCGGCAACGCCTCCCTGACGGAGTTCAGCGGCCTCGCCGAGGCCAACGCCGCGGGCAATGTGGAGGGGTTGGCCTCCCTCATCTTCACCAAGTACGTCTTCGCGTTCGAGATCACCGGCGTCTTGCTGATCACCGCCGCCGTCGGCGCGATGGTGCTCACCCACCGGGAGCGCACCGAGCGCGCGAAGACCCAGCGCGAGCTGTCCGAGGAGCGGGTGCGCGAGGGCAAGCACCTCCCACCGCTGCCCGCCCCGGGCGTGTACGCGCGGCACAACGCGGTGGACATCGCGGGCCTGCTGCCCGACGGCACCCCGTCCGAGCTGACGGTCAGCGCCACGCTGCGTGAGCGCGGCCAGATCCGGGACGTGTCCACCGAGGCGCTGGCCGACCTCAAGGCCCTGGAACAGCGCTCCCAGGAGCGGCTGGAGCGGAGCGGCGGCGAGCGGCCCGGCCTGGAGCGCAAGTCCCGGTGGAGCAAGGAGGCGTCGAAGTGAACCCGGTCAACTACCTCTACCTCGCCGCCCTGTTGTTCACGATCGGCGCCACCGGTGTGCTGATCAGGCGCAACGCCATCGTCGTGTTCATGTGCATCGAGCTGATGCTCAACGCCTGCAACCTCTCGCTCGTCGCCTTCTCCCGGATGCACGGCAACCTCGACGGCCAGATCATCGCCTTCTTCACGATGGTCGTCGCCGCAGCGGAGGTCGTGGTGGGACTCGCGATCATCGTGTCGCTGTTCCGCTCCCGCCACTCGGCCTCGGTCGACGACGCCAGCCTGATGAAGCTGTAAGGGGTCGGAAGAATCGTGGAGAACCTGATTGCGCTGCTGATCGCGGCGCCCCTGCTCGGAGCGGCCGTCCTTCTGGTCGGCGGCCGCCGGCTCGACGCCGTCGGCCACTGGATCGGCACCCTGCTGTCCACCGTCTCCTTCGTGTTCGGCGCGATCCTCTTCGGGGACCTGCTGAGCCGCGGCGCCGACGACCGGACGCTGACCCAGCACCTGTTCACCTGGATCCCGGTCGAGGGCTTCCAGGCGGACATCGCCTTCCGCCTGGACCAGCTCTCGATGACGTTCGTGCTGCTGATCACGGGCGTCGGCTCGCTGATCCACCTGTACTCGATCGGGTACATGGAGCACGACGAGCGGCGCCGCCGCTTCTTCGGCTACCTCAACCTGTTCCTCGCGGCGATGCTGATCCTGGTCCTCGCCGACAACTACCTGCTGCTGTACGTCGGCTGGGAGGGCGTCGGTCTCGCCTCCTACCTGCTGATCGGCTTCTGGCAGCACAAGCCCAGCGCCGCCACCGCCGCGAAGAAGGCGTTCCTGGTCAACCGGGTCGGCGACATGGGCCTGTCGATCGCCATCATGCTGATGTTCACCACCTTCGGGACCTTCGCGTTCGGCCCGCTGCTCGGTTCGGAGGGCGAGCCCGGCATCGCCGGTGACGCCTCCGAGGGCAAGCTCACCGCGATCGCCCTGATGCTGCTGCTCGCCGCCTGCGGCAAGTCGGCCCAGGTGCCGCTCCAGTCCTGGCTCGGGGACGCGATGGAGGGCCCGACCCCGGTCTCGGCCCTCATCCACGCGGCCACCATGGTGACCGCCGGCGTCTATCTGATCGTCCGGTCCGCCGCGGTCTTCAACGCCGCCCCGGACGCCCAGCTCGTCGTCACGATCGTCGGCGCCGTCACGCTCCTGTTCGGTGCGATCGTCGGTTGCGCGAAGGACGACATCAAGAAGGCGCTGGCCGGCTCGACGATGTCGCAGATCGGCTACATGGTGCTGGCCGCGGGCCTCGGCCCGATCGGCTACGTCTTCGCGATCATGCACCTGGTGACGCACGGCTTCTTCAAGGCCGGCCTGTTCCTCGGCGCCGGCTCGGTCATGCACGGCATGAACGACGAGGTCGACATGCGCCGCTACGGCGGCCTCCGCAAGTACATGCCGATCACGTTCATCACCTTCGGCCTCGGCTATCTCGCGATCATCGGCTTCCCGGGCCTGTCCGGCTTCTTCTCCAAGGACAAGATCATCGAGGCGGCGTTCGCCAAGGGCGGCACCGAGGGCTGGATCCTCGGCGGCTGCGCCCTGCTGGGCGCCGCCATCACCGCGTACTACATGACCCGCGTGATGCTGATGACGTTCTTCGGCGAGAAGCGCTGGCAGCCCGACGAGCACGGGCACGAGCCGCACCCGCACGAGTCCCCGTCGTCCATGACGATCCCGATGATCGTGCTGGCCTTCGGCTCGGTCTTCGCGGGTGCGTTCTTCAGCATCGGCGACCGCTTCGTGCACTGGCTGGAGCCGGTCACCGGCCACGCGCACGGCAACCCGCCGGTCAGCGCCCTCACCGTCACCCTCGCCACGATGGTGGTCCTGGTGATCGGCGTGGCGATCGCCTGGGCGCAGTACGGCCGCCGTCCGGTCCCGGCCGTCGCCCCGCGCGGCTCGCTGCTCACCCGGGCCGCCCGCCGCGACCTGCTCCAGGACGACTTCAACCACGTGGTCCTGGTGCGCGGCGGCGAACACCTCACGCGCTCCCTGGTGTACGTCGACCACACCCTGGTCGACGGCGTCGTCAACGGCACGGCGGCCTCGGTCGGCGGCCTCTCCGGACGGCTGCGCCGGCTCCAGAACGGCTTCGTGCGGTCGTACGCGGTCTCGATGTTCGGCGGTGCGGCGGTCCTCATCGCCGCGACCCTGCTGATGAGGGCGGTCTGATACCGATGTCCTTTCCTCTGCTGACAGCGACGGCGCTGCTTCCGGCGATCGGGGCGGTGGCCACGGCCGCCGTCCCGGCCGCCCGGCGCAACGCCGCCAAGGCGCTGGCGCTGCTCGTCTCCCTGGGCACCCTCGCCCTGGCGGTCATCATCCTGGTCCGCTTCGACCCGGGCGGCGACCGCTACCAGCTCACCGAGTCCCACTCCTGGATCGCCGACTTCGGCGTCCGCTACGAACTGGGCGTGGACGGCATCGCGGTCGCGCTGATCGCGCTCACCGCCCTGCTGATCCCGTTCATCATCCTGGCGGGCTGGCACGACGCCGACCCGCTGGAGACCGGCAGCAAGCGGTGGCGCCCGACCCAGGGCTTCTTCGCGCTGATCCTGGCCGTCGAGGCGATGGTGATCATCTCCTTCGAGGCCACCGACGTCTTCCTCTTCTACATCTTCTTCGAAGCCATGCTCATCCCGATGTACTTCCTCATCGGCGGCTTCGGGGACCGGGCCCACGAGCACGGCGAGGCCGCGGCGTCCACCCAGCGCTCGTACGCCGCCGTGAAGTTCCTGCTCTACAACCTGGTCGGCGGTCTGATCATGCTGGCCGCGGTGATCGGGCTCTACGTGGTCGCCGGGAACTTCTCCCTCACGGAGATCGCCGAGGCCCGTGCCAACGGCTCGCTCGACATGGCGACGAACACCGAACGCTGGCTGTTCCTCGGCTTCTTCTTCGCCTTCGCGGTGAAGGCGCCGCTGTGGCCGCTGCACACCTGGCTACCCAACGCCATGGGCGAGGCCACCGCCCCGGTCGCCGTCCTCATCACCGCGGTCGTCGACAAGGTCGGCACCTTCGCGATGCTCCGCTTCTGCCTCCAGCTCTTCCCCGAGGCCAGCAAGTGGGCGACGCCCGCCATCCTGGTCCTCGCCCTGATCAGCATCATCTACGGGGCGCTGCTCGCGGTCGGCCAGCGGGACATCAAGCGGCTGGTGGCGTACGCGTCGATCTCGCACTTCGGGTTCATCATCATGGGCATCTTCGCGATGACCAGCCAGGGCCAGTCCGGCGCGACGCTGTACATGGTCAACCACGGCATCTCGACGGCCGCCCTGATGCTGGTCGCCGGCTTCCTGATCTCCCGGCGCGGCTCGCGGCTCATCGCCGACTACGGCGGGGTGCAGAAGGTCGCCCCGGTGCTCGCCGGCACCTTCCTCATCGGCGGTCTGGCGACGCTCTCGCTGCCCGGACTCGCCCCGTTCGTCAGCGAGTTCCTCGTCCTGGCCGGCACGTTCGCCCGCTATCCGGTGATCGGCATCGTCGCCACCTTCGGCATCGTGCTCGCCGCCCTGTACACGCTCGTCCTCTACCAGCGGACGATGACCGGCCCGGTGAAGCCCGAGGTCTCGGCCATGCCCGATCTGCGGGTGCGCGAGCTGGCGGTCGTCGCACCGCTGATCGTGCTGCTGATCTTCCTGGGCGTCTACCCGAAGCCGGTCACGGACATCGTCAACCCGGCGGTCAAGCAGACCCTGTCCGACGTACACGAGAAGGACCCCAAGCCCGAGGTGGAGGCGGCCAAGTGAGCGCATCAGCCGTCCACAGCCTGTGGACAACGGCGACGACGGCGGTCGACCCGATCGCCAAGATCGACGCACCCAAGATCGAATACGGTCAATTGTCGCCCACCCTGATCGTCGTGGGCGCGGCGATCGTCGGGATGCTGGTCGAGGCGTTCGTGCCGCGCAAGCACCGCTACCACGCCCAGCTCTTCGTGTCCGTCGTCGCCCTGACCGCCGGCTTCGCCGCCGTGGTCGCCCTGGCGGCCAACGGCTACGGCACCACCAAGGCGGGCATCGCCGCGATGGGCGCCATCGCCGTCGACGGACCCGCCCTGTTCCTCCAGGGCACCATCCTGCTGGCCGCCCTGGTCGGCCTGTTCACCTTCGCCGAACGGCGCCTCGACCCCGAGGCGCACGGCAACCGGGTCGACTCCTTCGCCGCCCAGGCGGCCTCCGTGCCCGGCAGCGACAGCGAGAAGGCCGCCGTCAGGGCCGGCTTCACCACCACCGAGGTCTTCCCGCTGCTGCTGTTCGCCGTCGCGGGCATGCTGGTCTTCCCGGCCGCCAACGACCTGCTGACCTTCTTCATCGCCCTGGAGGTCTTCTCCCTCCCGCTCTACCTCCTGTGCGCCCTGGCCCGCCGCAAGCGGCTCATGTCCCAGGAGGCCGCGGTCAAGTACTTCCTGCTCGGCGCCTTCGCCTCCGCGTTCACCCTGTTCGGCATCGCCCTGCTCTACGGCTACGCCGGATCGGTGTCCTACGGCACCATCGCCCAGGTCGTCGACGGCACCGTCAAGAACGTGAACCCGGCCCTCGCCGACACCATGGGCAACGACGCGCTGCTGCTCATCGGCACCGCGATGATCGTCATGGGCCTGCTGTTCAAGGTCGGCGCGGTGCCCTTCCACATGTGGACGCCCGACGTCTACCAGGGCGCCCCCACCCCGGTCACCGGCTTCATGGCCGCCGCGACCAAGGTGGCCGCCTTCGGCGCGCTGCTGCGCGTCCTGTACGTCGTCCTGCCGGGCCTGCGCTGGGACTGGCGGCCGGTCATGTGGGGCGTCGCGATCGTCACCATGCTGGGCGGCGCGATCGTCGCGATCACCCAGACCGACATCAAGCGCCTGCTGGCGTACTCGTCCATCGCGCACGCCGGATTCATCCTCGCGGGTGTCATCGCCACCACCCCCGACGGCGTCTCGTCGGTGCTGTTCTACCTGGCCGCCTACTCCTTCGTGACGATCGGCGCCTTCGCGGTCGTCACCCTGGTCCGCGACGCGGGCGGCGAGGCCACCCACCTGTCCAAGTGGGCCGGGCTCGGCCGCCGCTCGCCGCTGGTGGCGGCCGTGTTCGCGGTGTTCCTGCTGGCCTTCGCCGGCATCCCGCTGACCTCCGGGTTCGCCGGGAAGTTCGCCGTGTTCAAGGCGGCGGCGGAGGGCGGCGCGGCGCCGCTGGTCGTGGTCGGTGTGATCTCGTCGGCGATCGCCGCGTTCTTCTACATCCGGGTGATCGTGCTCATGTTCTTCAGCGAGCCGCGGCCCGAGGGCCCGACCGTCGCCGTCCCCTCGCCGCTGACGATGACCGCGATCGGCGTCGGCGTCGCCGTCACCCTGGTGCTCGGCGTCGCACCGCAGTACTTCCTGGACCTGGCGAACCAGGCGGGGGTGTTCGTGCGCTGAGGGCTGCTCGTGCGTGGATCCGCGCGAAGCCCGAGTTGTGGGCCCGGTCCCTGGGAGGGGACCGGGCCCCTTCGCGTCTCCGGGTGACGCGGTCTGTGCACAGGGTGACCGGATCGGGTCTGTGGATAACTCCGGCGCTGTCGGCGCGGACCCCTATCGTGGAGGCAGTGGTCGGGAGACGACGCACGGGGGACGGGACGATGCGAGGGACGGGCGGGATCGACGACATGACAGGGACCACCGGGATCACCGGAACCACCGGGACACCGGGGCCGACGGAGAGCGAGGCGCTGGCCACGCTGCACCGGGTCTTCGGCTACGAGACCTTCCGCGGCGAGCAGCAGGCCGTCATCGAGCATGTGGTGGCCGGCGGGGACGCCGTCGTCCTCATGCCGACCGGCGGCGGCAAATCGCTCTGCTACCAGATCCCCGCCCTGGTCAGACCGGGTACGGGCATCGTCGTCTCGCCGCTGATCGCCCTCATGCAGGACCAGGTGGACGCCCTGCGGGCGCTCGGCGTGCGCGCCGGGTTCGTCAACTCCACGCAGGACTTCGACGAGCGGCGCACGGTCGAGGCCGAGTTCCTCTCCGGGGAACTGGACCTGCTCTACCTGGCGCCGGAGCGGCTGCGCCTGGACTCCACGCTGGACCTGCTCTCCCGGGGCAAGATCTCCGTCTTCGCCATCGACGAGGCGCACTGCGTGTCCCAGTGGGGCCACGACTTCCGCCCCGACTACCTCACGCTGTCCGTGCTCGGCGAGCGCTGGCCCGACGTCCCGCGGATCGCCCTCACGGCCACGGCCACGCACGCCACGCACCAGGAGATCACCCAGCGGCTCGGCATGCCGACCGCCCGGCACTTCGTCGCCAGCTTCGACCGGCCCAACATCCAGTACCGGATCGTGCCCAAGGCCGACCCCAAGAAGCAGTTGCTGAGCTTCCTGCGCGAGGAGCACGCGGGCGACGCGGGCATCGTGTACTGCCTGTCGCGCAACTCCGTGGAGAAGACCGCCGAGTTCCTCTCGCGCAACGGCGTGGAGGCCGTGCCGTACCACGCGGGCCTGGACGCGGGCACCCGCGCCGCCCACCAGTCCCGCTTCCTGCGCGAGGACGGCCTGATCGTCTGCGCGACCATCGCCTTCGGCATGGGCATCGACAAACCCGACGTGCGGTTCGTCGCCCATCTCGACCTGCCCAAGTCGATCGAGGGCTACTACCAGGAGACCGGCCGCGCGGGCCGGGACGGACTGCCCTCCACGGCCTGGATGGCCTACGGCCTCAACGACGTCATCCAGCAGCGCAAGATGATCCAGTCCGGCGAGGGCGACGAGGCGTTCCGGCGGCGGTCCGCCGCGCACCTGGACGCGATGCTCGCCCTGTGCGAGACCGCCCGCTGCCGCCGGGGCCAGCTCCTCGCCTACTTCGGCCAGGAACCCGACCCGGCGGGCTGCGGCAACTGCGACACCTGCCTCACACCCCCGCAGACCTGGGACGGCACCATCGCCGCCCAGAAGGTGCTGTCCACCGTCGTACGGCTCCAGCGGGAGCGCGGGCAGAAGTTCGGCGCCGTCCAGATCGTCGACATCCTGCTCGGGCGGCGTACCGCCAAGGTGATCCAGTTCGACCACGACCAGCTCTCCGTGTTCGGCATCGGCCAGGACCTCGAAGAGGGCGAATGGCGCGGCGTCGTACGGCAGTTGCTGGCCCAGGGGCTCCTCGCGGTCGAGGGCGAGTACGGCACGCTGGTGCTGACCGAGGCCAGCGGCGAGGTGCTGCGGCGCGAGCGGGAGGTTCCGCTGCGCAAGGAGCCCAAGCGGCCGGCGGCGTCCAAGACGTCCGGCTCCTCGTCCTCCGGCCGGGGCAAGGCCAAGGCCGCGGTGGCCGAGCTGCCCGCGGAACTGCTCCCGGCGTTCGAGGCCCTGCGCGCCTGGCGTGCCGAACAGGCCCGTGAGCAGGGCGTCCCGGCGTACGTCATCTTCCACGACGCCACCCTCCGGGAGATCGCCACGGCCTGGCCCACCTCGGTCGCGCAGCTCGGCGGGATCGGCGGGGTCGGCGAGAAGAAGCTCGCGACCTATGGGGAGGGCGTGCTGGCGGTGCTGGCGGGGCTCGGGGGCGCGCCGGGGGCGTCCGGTGCGGCTGCCTCGGCCTCGGAGTCCGGCTCGGCTTCGGCGCCCGCCGCCGATGGGGGAGCGGAGGACCACTGGCCGGAGATGGACGCGGAGCCGGAGCCCGAGGACTGGATATAAGGAGGACTGGATATAAGGCTGGGCCGGGCAGGCGTAGGTAGGGCCTGCCCGGTGCGCCTCAGAGCGCCCGGCTCGCGTACGCCCTGACGTCCGCGTCCGAGTCCGTCGTCGCCGTGGCCAGGGCGGCGCGGGCGTCGCCGGTGGCGCGGTGCCGGGTCAGCGCCAGGACGGCGGCCTTGCGGACGTCGGCGTTCGCGTCGGCCAGCGCCTTGGCGAGGACCGGGACGGCCGTGCCGGGGTCCGCGACGGACAGCGCGGTGGCGGCGCCGACCCGGACCTGCCAGGCCGGATCGGTGAGCGCGGCGACGGCCCGCCGGGCGAGCGGCGCCGGGCAGCCGGCCGCGGCCAGCGCGCCGAGGGCGGCGCCGCGGACCAGCGCGTCCGGGTCCTCGCCGAGCCGGTCCAGGGTGCCCGAGAGCAGCTCCCGGGCGCCCGGCGCGAGCGGCTCCGAGGCGACCGAGGCCAGGGCCTTGGCCACGCTCACCCGGACCTCCCGGGAGGCGTCGTCCGCAGCCCCGGCCAGCAGTTCGACCGCGTCGACCGACACCAGCGCGCGCACCGCCTCGATCCGGACCGTGACGTCCGGGTCGTCCAGCGGGCCGGCGAACAGCACGGCGTCGCCCAGGCGCAGGGCGCGCAGCACATCGAGGGCGGCGGCGCGGACGACCGGGTCGGCCTCGGTGAGCGCGGCCGCCAGGGCGTCCCGCAGCGCGGGGTCCGGCGGGAGGGTCTCCACCAGTTCGCGCAGGGAGGCGGCCGCCGCGGCGCGCACCTCGCCGTCGGGGTCGGCGAGAGCACCGGCCAGGGCCTGCCCGGTGCCGGGCGGCAGGGTCTCGGTGAGGACGGCGACCGCGGTCCGCCGCACCGCCGGGTCGGGGTCGGTCAGATACGGCTCGACGAGGGCGAGTTCGGGTTCCTCCTCGGCGAGGGCGAGCAGTTCGAGGAGGCGGGGGGAGGTGCCCGTACGCGGGCTGTCCGGGTGGGCGGGAACGGTGTCCTGCGCGGACGCCGCTCCGGACGTCGGTCCGGAGGCCACCGGGGCCACGTCCCGGGAGCCGGCGGTCGCCACGTCCTCGGGGTGGACCTCCCCGAGCCGCCGGGACGGGCCGCCGACGGGGGCGAACTCGTCCACCGGAACCAGATAGGGAGCCACGGGACGGGCCGTGAACTCCATCGCACCGGAGGGGGACTTGTGCAGATCGAGGTGGTGGAACCAGGACGCGTCGTCGCGCGCCGGATGGTCGAGACGTTCGTGGTAGAGGCCCCAGCGGGACTCCGTGCGCGCCAGGGAGGCGCGCGCGGCCATCTCCGCGCAGTCGCGGATGAAGGTGACCTCCGCGCACCGCATCAGCTCGTGCGCGGTGGTGGCGCCCATCGCCGCGATGTCGTCGCGCATCCGCTCGAACGCCTCCAGGGCCAGGGACAGCCGCGCACCGGACTTCGGCGGAGCCACGTAGTCGTTCACGAAGCGGCGCAGCTTGTACTCGACCTGGGGCTGCGGCGGGCCCTCAGGATGGCGCAGCGGACGGTAGATCAGCTCGTGCGCCTCCCGGAGCTGCTCGGCCGGCAGTTCACCGGCGTACGGCGCGTACCGTGCCGCGTCGGCGCCGGCCAGCTCGCCGAAGACGAACGCTCCGATCATGTAGTTGTGCGGGACGCACGCCAGGTCCCCGGCCGCGTACAGCCGGGGCACGGTCGTACGGGCGTGGTCGTCGACCCGTACGCCCGAGGCGGAGTGGCCGCCGCACAGGCCGATCTCGGAGATGTGCATCTCGATGTCATGGGTGCGGTAGTCGTGCCCGCGGCCGGCGTGGAAGGTGCCGCGCGTGGGGCGCTCGGTGGAGTGCAGGATCGACTCCAGGGCGGAGACCGACTCCTCCGGGAGATGGCTCAGCTTCAGGTACACCGGGCCCCGGTCCGAGGCGACCTCGGCGGCGAACTCCGCCATCATCTGGCCCGACCAGTAGTCGGAGTCGACGAAGCGTTCGCCGTGCCGGTTGACCTGGTAGCCGCCGAAGGGGTTGGCGACGTACGCGCAGGCCGGGCCGTTGTAGTCCTTGATCAGCGGGTTGATCTGGAAGCACTCGATGCCGGTCAGCTCGGCGCCCGCGTGGTAGGCCATCGCGTAGCCGTCACCGGCGTTGGTGGGGTTCTCGTACGTGCCGTACAGGTAGCCGGAGGCGGGCAGCCCGAGGCGGCCGCAGGCGCCGGTCGCGAGGATCACCGCACCCGCGCGGACGGTGACGAAGGCACCCGTGCGCGTGTGGAAGCCCGCCGCGCCGACGGCCCGCCCCCCGGCGGTCAGCACCCGCACCGGCATCACCCGGTTCTCGATGCGGATCCGCTCCCGCATCTCGCGCCGCCGCAACTGCCGGTAGAGGACCTTCTTGACGTCCTTGCCCTCCGGCATCGGCAGCACGTACGAGCCGGAGCGGTGCACCTGACGGACCGCGTACTCGCCGTGCTCGTCCTTCTCGAACTTCACGCCGTACGACTCCAGCCGCTGCACCATGGCGAAGCCCCGGGTCGCGGTCTGGCGGACGGTGGACTGGTCGACGATGCCGTCGTTGGCGCGGGTGATCTCGGCGACGTAGTCGTCGGGCTCGGCGCGGCCGGGGACGACCGCGTTGTTGACGCCGTCCATGCCCATGGCGAGCGCGCCCGAGTGCCGGACGTGGGCCTTCTCCAGGAGCAGGACGTCCGCACCGTGCTCGGCGGCGGTCAGGGCCGCCATCGTGCCGGCTGTGCCGCCGCCGATGACGAGCACGTCGCAGGTCAGCTCCTCGGCGTCGCCGAGCGCGGGGATCTGGAGGGGGGTGTCCACCGGGGTGCCTTTCGGAGGCTCGGGATGCGGATGGCCGGACATCAGGTGCTCGGGTTTCAGAGGCTCGTGCTCGGAGAGTTTCAGAGGCTCGTGCTCGGAGACGTCAGGACGTCGCGCCGCAGGGCCACCCGCGCGGGGTCGTCGTGCGCACCGCGCTCCCGCGGCCGCGGCACGTCCCGTACGGCGGTGAGGCGGCCCGCGCCGAGGAGGGCCACGCGGTCGCCGAGGAACAGCGCCTCGTCCACGTCGTGGGTGACGAACACGACGGTCGCGCCGGTCCCGCGCAACACCTCGACCAGCAGGTCCTGCATGCCGGCCCGGGTCTGTGCGTCGAGGGCGCCGAAGGGTTCGTCCATGAGGACGGCGCGGGGTGCTCCCGCCAGGGCGCGGGCGAGCTGGGCGCGCTGGCGCTGGCCGCCGGAGACACGGTGCGGCAACCGCCGGGTGTGCTCGGCGAGTCCGACCCGGGACAGCCACGACTCGGCCTGGGCGCGGCGTTCGGGGCGCGGCAGCCGACGGATGGCGAGCGGGAGTTCGACGTTCGCCCGCAGGGTGCGCCAGGGCAGCAGCGCGTCCTCCTGGAAGACCAGGGCGCGGTCGGCGCCGGGCCCGGTCAGCGGACGCGCGTCCTGGGTGACCTCCCCGGCGAGCGGCGCCAGCAGCCCGGCCAGGGTGCGCAGCAGCGTGGACTTGCCGCAGCCGGACGGGCCGACGACGGTGAGGATCTCGCCGGGGGCCACGTCGAGGTCGACGTCGTGCAGCACGGGCGCGCCGGGGCGGCCGAGGGTGGCGCCGCGCAGCGTGAGACGCGCGCCGGGCGGGGACGGCGGGCGGCCACCGGCCGCCTCTGCCGCGCCGGTGTCGGTGTCGGTGTCGGTGGGGCGGGTCTCGGCCGTGTGGACGTCAGACGAGCTGGTCATGGGGGACTCCCTTCTCCGGCGCGGAGCCGGCCGGTACGGAGGAGGGGGCGGCGGTGCCGGGGGCCCGGCGCGGGGCACGGGGGCCGGGGACGTAGGAGGTTCGCGGCAGCCAGTGGGTGAGGCGGCGGCCGAGGAGCTCCACCGCCGTGGAGGTGAGCCAGCCGAGGACGCCGATGGTGACCATGCCGACGAACACACCGGGGTAGTCGACGACGGTGTAGTCCTGCCAGGTGCGGTAGCCGACGCCGTACTGGCCGGAGATCATCTCGGCGGAGATCACACAGATCCACGACACGCCGATGCCCACGGACAGGCCGCCGAAGATGCCGGGCAGCGCGCCCGGCAGGACGACCGAGCCGAGGATCCGCCACCGGCCGCCGCCCAGGGTGCTCACGGCCTCCTCCCAGACGGGGTTCAGCGCGCGGACCGCGTGCCGGGTCGAGACCAGCACCGGGAAGAAGGCGGCGGTGAAGGTGATGAAGACGATGCCCTGTTCGTTGGAGGGGAAGAGGAGGATCGCGACGGGCACCAGCGCGATGGCGGGGACGGGCCGGACCACTTCGAGGACCGTGCCGAGCAGATCCTCGGCGAGCCGCGAGCGCGCCACCAGCACGCCGGTGGCCACCCCGAGGACGGCGGCGAGCAGGAAGCCGGTGAGGATCCGGGTCAGGCTGTCGGTGAGGTCGGTCCAGTAGTCGTCACCGGCCAGCCGGTCGGCGAAGGCCCGCGCGATGTCGGCGACGGTGGGGAACTGCGAGAAGCGCAGCCAGAGGTCGACGTCCAGGCCGGTCAGGAGCTGCCACAGGCCGAGCGCGGCGGCCACGGAGGCGGCGCGCAGCGCGTACCGGCTCATGACGCCAGCTCCAGCGCGTCGGCGTACGTGACGACGCGCGCGCCGCCGTGGGCGTCGACGTACGCCCGCGCGGTGGCCGGGGCGACGAACGGCAGCAGGTTCTCGCCGTCGGCCACCCACACGGCCCGGTCGGCGAACCACAGGGTGCCGGTGGTGGCGTCGGGGACGTACGCGGCGCGGATGCCGTCCTTGTGGCCGGCGACATGGGCGAGCAGGCCGGCGGGGGTGGTGAAGGTGCGCGTCTCGGTGGCGCCCTTCGGCCACACCTCGCTCGCGGCCGGCGGGGGCGTGGCGGTGAGCCGCTCGGCGTACGACGCGCCGAGCGCCCGCTTCACGTACCGGTCGTCGACGAAGGCGTCCACGTCGATGTCGCCGGTCAGCTTCGCCGCCTTGAGGACGGACACGTCCTCCTTCAGGGCGGCGACCAGTTGGGGCTTGACGGTGGGGTCGAAGGTGGAGATGCCGTGCGCGCCGTTGTAGAGGTAGACGACCTCGGCGGGCAGGCCGGTCGCCTTCGCGACGCTCTCGGCGGCGGCCACCGGGTGCTCGTCGAGATAGGCGGTGGCCTCCGCCTGGGCCTTGAGGAACGCCTCCAGGACGGCGGGGCGCTTCTTCGCGAAGTCCTCGCGGGCGGTGACGCCGTGGAAGGTCGGCAGGTCCAACTGGGCGCCGTCGTACAGGGCCTTCGCCTTGCCCTGGAAGGCGAGCAGGCCGGGCCAGGCGACGAACTGCGAGAGCGCGTCGGCGCTTCCGGCGGACAGCGCGGAAGCACCCACGGCGGGCTGCTGGTTGAGCTTCTCGATGCCGTCGACGGGGTCGATGCCGGCGCGCTGGAGGGCGCGGACGAGGGTGCCGTCGGCCGCCGAACCGACGCTCGTGGAGACCTTCTTGCCCTTGAGGTCCTTGAGGGAGGTCAGCTCGGAGTCCGGTGCGGTGACGATGGTGTTGAGGCCGCCGCGCAGGTTGTAGCCGGTGACCGAGACCAGGTGGGTGGGCTTGCCGAGCTGCTTGCCGCGGGCGGCGTTGATGAGCAGCGGGAAGTCGCCCATCGAGCCGATGTCGATCTTCCCGGCGGTCATCTGCGCGGTGATCGGGGCGCCGGTGGCGTAGTCCTGCCAGTTCACCTTGTACGTGACGCCGTCGCCCAGGGCGTCGAGCTGTTTCTCGAAGTAGCCGAGGGAGCGCAGGAGGGTGCCGGCCGTGACGGTGTTGATGGTCTTGGACTGGTAGCCGACGGTCACGGTGACCGTGGAGCCGTCACCGGCCTCGGCGCTGCTGCCGCAGGCGGTGAGCGGCAGGAGGAGCAGGGCGGCCGTGGCGGCGGCGGTGATCGTCCGGCGTTTCGAGGGACGCTTCAGGGGGTGCTTCATGGAGTGCTTCATGGGGTTCGGGCCTTTCACCGGAGCAGGTAGGGCATGTTGACCGTGACGGCTCCGGTGGGACAGCGGGCCGCGCACGGGCCGCAGTACCAGCACTCGTCGACATGCATGTACGCCTTGCCGTTGCTCTCGTCGATGGCGAGGGAGTCCAGCGGGCACATGTCCACACAGAGCGTGCAGCCGTCGATGCACTTCGACTCGTCGATGGTCACGGGCACGTCGGCCCGCTGGGGCACCAAGGGCATGGCTGTCTCCAGGAAAGTCCCGACGACGCGGGTGGATCAGAGGGAGCGGTGCAGGAGGCCGCTCATCGAGATGCGGTCGCCGCGGAAGCGGATGAACTCCAGGTCGACGGGGCGGCCGTCGGCGAGGTGGGTGAGGCGTTCCAGCATGAGGACGGCGGCGCCGCGCGGCGCTTCGAGTACGGCGGCGGAGTTGGCGTCCGCGTTCACCGCCTCCAGGGTGATCTCGGCGTGGCCGAGCCGTCGGCCGGTGATGGCCTCCAGGAGGCGGAAGACGTCGTTGTTCTCCAGATCGGCGCCGAGCAGGGCGGCACCGATGTCGAGCGGGATGTAGGTGAGGTCGAGTGAGAGGGGGAGGCCGTTGAGGCGGCGCAGCCGTTCGATGTAGAGGACGTCGGAACCGGCGGGCACCCGGAGGCGGTCGGCGACCGGGGCGGGCGCGGCGACGGGGCCCATGGTGCGGACCTCGTTGGTGACTTGGCCGTGTTCGCGCAGGGTCTCCGCGAGTCCCATCAGCCGGTCCAGGCCGTGCGGGTACTTCTCGGCGACCACCACGGTGCCCACTCCGGGCAGCCGTTCCACCAGCCCTTCGGCGCGCAGCAGATCGAGGGCCTGGCGCACGGTGTTGCGGGAGGCCCGGTACTCGGCGGCGAGGGTCGACTCGTGCGGGAGCGTGCCGTCCGGGAAGCCGTCGGTGAGCAGTTGGCGGCGGAGCAGATCGGCGAGCTGACGAGCCGCGTCGGCACGCAGCCGGCGCCGCGCGCGGTGGGCGGCGACGGTGGTCGCGCCTTGTCCGGCGTGGTCGCGGATGCGGTCGGTGGGCGGCATGGTCGGACCATATCTATCCGGTAGGGATAGTGGTGTTGCGGAAGTGTTGCGCCAGTCCCTGAGGCGTCAGGAGGGCCGTTGACCTGGGCTTTCCCGGCCGCGGCGGCGAGATCTGCCACCGCCGCGCGACGCGGGCGGGGCTCGGGCGCGGCTCGGGTCGGGCTCAGGTGAGGGCGGTCAGGCCCGGCGCGAAGGTGATGAGCAGGGGCAGCAGCGGGACCAGGGCGGCCGCCGTCGTCGTCAGGGCGCGGTGGCGGCGCGGCAGGCGTGGGGGCGGCTGGAGGAGCCGGTCGACCCGTTCGCCGAGGAGCCGGTGGCTGGAGGCGCAGGACAGGACGCCCCGGTGCTGGTTCAGCTCGATCAGGGCGAGCGCGGTGGTCAGGTGACCGCAGCGCCGGGACGCGGTGTCGTCCGCGGCGAGTTCGACCAGGCGGTGGGTCTGGTCGCAGAAGTGGGCGAAGAGCGGAACCCGGGGGAAGCCGGTGGCGAGGGCGGTGGACAGGTGGAGCAGCCAGTCGTGGTGGGCGCGGGCATGGCCCCGCTCATGGGTGAGGACGGCGTCCAACTGGTGGGAGGTCAGGCGGTGCAGGGCGCCGGTGGTCACGATGAGCCGGGGCGGATGGCCGGGCATCCACCAGGCGTCGGGGTACTCGTCCTCGAGGACCAGCAGCGGGCCCCGGCCGGACGGCAGTCCGCCCGGCAGGTCGGGGGCGCGTTCCCGCAGGTGGGTGCGGGCCAGGACGCGCCGGCGGCGGGCCTCGACCAGTTCGCGGGCCAGCATCGCGGTCGTCCAGGCGGCCCCGCAGGCCAGCGCCAGGGTCAGGGCCACCGCCCAGGGGGAGTTCGCGGAGAGGCCGTACGCCTCCGTCACGGCGGGCGGCGCGGGGGCGAACACCCGCGTGCGGACGGTGTGGAAGACGGCGGCGGCGCCCAGCACCAGGGCGGTCAGACAGCACAGCAGGACCGTGGCGACCAGGCACTGCCACACCCACAGCCCCACCACCGGTTCCCGCTCGGGCCAGGCGGCCCGGGTCAGCGCGCGCGGGACCGGCACGGCGGCCGTCAGGGCGACGACGCTCAGCAGGAGCAGGCAGACGGTCATGCCGGGGGCTCCGGATCCTGGTCGGCGGGCGAGGACGAAGTACGGGTCCGAACGCCGGGATCGCGTGCCGGTGCCGGCGGGCGGCGGGATCGGTACGAGGACCGGGCCCGCCGCCAGTATGACGGCGGGCCCGGCCGGAGTCAGCCCGCTGACAGCAGGCCGTCGCACCGCCGTGCGGGACGGCACGGGAGCGGCGTCACCCCGCCCGGTGCCGCCGCCGGTGCCTTCGCCGGTGTCACCCCGCCGCGATCCGGCCGCTCACCTCGCCCAGGCCGACACGAACGCCGCCCGGTCCCGGGGCCCAGGCCGACAGGGTGACGACATCGCCGTCCTCCAGGAACGCGCGCTTGCCGTCGGGGAGTTCGAGCGGGTCGCGGCCGTTCCAGGTCAGCTCCAGGAGGGAGCCGCGCTCGTGCTCGTGCGGGCCGCTCACCGTGCCCGACCCGTACAGGTCGCCGGTGCGCAGGGAGGCGCCGTTGACCGTCATGTGGGCGAGCTGCTGGGCGGCCGTCCAGTACATGGAGGAGAAGGGCGGCTCGGAGACGACGTGACCGTTGAGCGCGACGGAGATGCGCAGGTCGTAGCCGGCGGGCTCGGTGGCCGCGTCGTCCAGGTACGGCAGCAGCGGGTGGGTCCGCTCGGGCGGCGTCACCCGGGCGTCCTCCAGGGCCTCCAGCGGGGTGATCCACGCCGACACCGAGGTGGCGAAGGACTTGGCGAGGAACGGGCCGAGGGGGACGTACTCCCACGCCTGGATGTCGCGGGCCGACCAGTCGTTGAGCAGGGTGAGCCCGAAGACGTGCTCACGGAAGTCGCCCAGCGCGACAGACGTGCCGTGCGCCGAGGGGACGCCGACGACGAAGCCGACCTCGGCCTCGATGTCGAGGCGCACGGACGGGCCGAAGACGGGCGCTGCATCGGTGGGCGCCTTGCGCTGGCCCGAGGGCCGGACGATCTCCGTGCCGGAGACGACGACCGTGCCCGCGCGGCCGTGGTAACCGATCGGCAGGTGCTTCCAGTTGGGCAGGAGGCTGTCGCCGCCGTCGGGGCGGAAGATCGCGCCGGCGTTCCGGGCGTGGTGCTCGGAGGAGTAGAAGTCGACGTAGTCGGCGACCTCGAAGGGCAGATGGAGGGTCACCGCCGACAAGGGGTGGAAGAAGGGTTCGACGGTGGCGCGGTGCGCGGGGTCGGTCACCGCCTCCGTCAGGGACCGCCGTACCTCCGACCAGGTCGTACGGCCCGCCGCCAGCAGGGCGTTGAGCGTGGGGCGCGCGAGGAGCGCGGCGTGCGGCGAGCCCAGGGCGCGGGCCGCCGCGGCCGCGTCGAGGACCTGGTCGCCGAGCCGGACGCCGACGGTCCGCTCCGAGGCGCCGGGCAGGGAGAAGACGCCGTACGGAAGGTTGTGCGGGCCGAAGGGGTCGCCCTCGGGGAGGTCGAAGGGGGGCATGGGGTGCTGCCTCTCTTTCGTGCGCCGGTACGCGCGCTCGCTCGTACGTTCTTTCCTACTGCATGGGGTGGTGCGGGTCGTGCTGGGGGTGGTGCGCCGGCCGGGCCGGTGCGCCGGGCCGCGGCACACGTTACGTCCGACCTCGGGGAAGTGGCACGGGGCGGACCGGGAGCGGCGGGTTTCCGGGCCCGTCGCGGGGCCGTCGGCGCTGGCTCTCCGCTTCCGTTCGCCTACCGGAAGTCGCCCTCGAAATGGCCCGCAATCTTGACGGAGCGGTGCGAACAGGGACACTCTGAGCGGGTGCCGGACCGCCTCGGGGAGGGGGCTGTCCCAGGGCACACCTGGGGGGCGGATGGCCATTGGGGAGGCCGGCCTCGGGTCGGCGCGTCATGGGACACGGCCGGATCGGCTGGAAGAGACCATGCGCGGCAGACTCGGCCGGCAGTGCGTGTACGTACCGTCGTGCAGATTCGGGCTGTTCGTGGCCCTGCGCCACTGGTGCCCGCCCGGCGGACGGGTACTGATGTCGCCGGTCAACGACGACGTGATCTTCTTCGTGGTGCTCGCGGCGGGCCTCAGACCCGTGCAGGCGCCGCTGAACCCGCTGGACGCGTCGATCGATGTCGACGCCGTCCCCGACGAGGTCTGGGGCTCGCTCTCCGCGGTCCTCACGACCAACCTGTACGGCAACCCGGACGACGCGCCGCGCCTGCGGGACAAGTGCGACGCGCTGGGCATCCCGCTGTTCGAGGACGGCGCCCACGCGATCGGCAGCGAGGTCGGCGGCCGTCCGGTCGGGGCCTGGGGCGACGCCTCCGTCTTCAGCCTGTCCAAGCATGTCGGTGCCAAGGCCGGGGGCTTCCTCTCCTTCGCCGACCCGGGGCTGCGTGACGCCCTGGAGAAGACCTGCGAGGACCTGCTGCTGCCCGGCCGGATCACCGCGGAACTCGCCTACACCGTCCGCCCGTACGCGGAGGCGGCCGTACGGGGGCTGCGGCTGCGGCGGGCCGCGTGGGCCACGATGCGGCTGCTCGGGCTGATGGAGCGCGAGGAGATCCGGATGCCGCTGCGCCCGGAGGACCTCACCCGTGCCGCCGCCGCGGCGCCGGACCTCACCGCGTACGACTCCTGGGTCAGGGTCGACATGCACGACTACCGGCTGCGCGCCGGGCCGCTGCGCCTGGGGCGCATCCAGCGCAGGCTCGACCGGCTGGACGCGGTGCTGGCCGCCTGCCAGGCCGGCACGGAACGGCTGCTGTCGACGCCCTGGGCCAGACCGCACAGCCGGGTCGGTCCGGTCCGCGCCCAACCGCTGTTCCGGGTACCGCTGTTCGTCGCCGACCGGGACGCGGCGCGGGAGGCGCTCGCGCGGCGGGGCATCGTCGTCGGGTACCTCTACGACCCGCCGCTGGACGACTACGCGGGCGACGGATTCACCGACCCCTCGCCCGATCCGGCCGGCGCCCGCTGGTTCGCCCGGCACGCCCTGCCCGTGGACCCGCTGCGGGCCCGGGAGGTCATCGAGGCACTGGACGAGTCCAAGGCGCGGCCGGCCGAGGTACCGGGAGGGCTGGGACCGACCCGTGGCTGAGACCCAGGCCGAGACCCAGGCCGAGAAGCGGGCCGTGACCCAGGCCGGGACGCAGGCCGGGACGCAGGCCGAGATCGAGGCTCCCGGGCGCCCGGCGCCGCCCGCCGGAAAGGAGGTGACCGGCCCGGAGCCGGAGATGACCGGCCCGGAGCCGGACGACGGCGGCCGCGGTTCGGACTCGCTGTTCAGGAACGCCTACTTCCTGATGCTCAGCACCGGTGTCTCCGCCGTGCTGGGCCTCGGGTTCTGGCTGGTGGCCGCCCGCTACTACACGGAGGAGGCCGTCGGCCAGGGATCCGCCGCGATCGCCGCCATGCGACTGCTCGCCAGCATCACGGCGACCACGATGATCGGCGCCGTCGTCCGCTTCGTGCCGCGCGCGGGCCGCCGTACCGGCTCGCTGGTGTGGCGGGCGTACGCGGCGAGTTCGGTGGTCGTGGCCGTCGCCGCGGTCGTCTTCCTGCTCACCCTCGACCTGTGGGGCGCCTCGTACGCGCCGCTGGGCACACCGGTGGCGGGGGCCGCGTTCGTCGTCGCCTGTGTGGCGTGGGCGCTGCTCACCCTCCAGGACGGGGTGCTGACCGGGCTGCGCAGATCGGGCTGGGTGCCGATCGGCAACGCGGTGTTCTCGATCGGCAAGCTGGTCCTGCTGATCGTCTTCGCCACCCTGCTGCCGGTGCTCGGCATCTTCGTGTCCTGGGCCGCCGCGATCGCGTTCTCGACCCTGCCGCTCGGCTGGCTGATCTTCCGCCGGCTGATCCCGCGCCAGGCCGCCGCCGACCGCGACCTGGAGCCGCCGCGGCTGCGCGAGATGGGCCGCTTCCTGGCCGGGGACTCGCTGGGCGCGCTGTTCAGCCTGGCCATGATCAACCTCTTGCCGGTGATGGTCGCCGTCCGCTTCAGCGCCGCCGAGAACGGCTACTTCTACGTGGCCTACACGGTCGGCGGCACCATGGAGTTCATGGCCATCAACATGGCCTCCTCGCTCACCGCGCACGCCTCGCACGACCCGCGCCACCTCGCCGACGGGGTGCGCGGGGCGCTGCGCCGGATGACGCTGCTGCTGGTGCCGGTGGTGCTGGTGCTGGTGGTGTTCGCGCCGCAGATCCTGACGCCGTTCGACGAGGACTACGCCGAGCACGGCACCACCGTGCTGCGCCTGCTGGCCGCCGGAGCACTGCCCCGGGTCGTGGTCGAGCTGTACATCGGGGTGCTGCGGGTGCAGGGCCGCACCGGGGTGCTCGCCGCGCTCCAGGGCACCATGTGCACGCTGGTGCTGGGCAGCGCGGCGCTGCTCTTCGGCTCGACCGGGATCGCGGGCGCGGGCTGGGCGGTGCTGCTGAGCATGACGCTGATCGCCGTGGTGTCGGTGGTGGGGCTGCGCAGGGCGCTGCGCGCGAGCGACGGGGTGCCGGCCGTGCCGGCCATGCCCGCCATGCCCGCCGTTCCCTCCGAGCCGGCCGACCGGGTGCCCGCCGCGGCCGACGCTGGCACCGGGACGTCGTACGACACCGAGTCGCCGTACGACACCAAGACGTCGTACGGCACCGGTGGCGTGCGGCTCAACGCCACCGCCGGGTACGGCACCACCTGGGCCCGCCGGGCGGCGCACGAGCGGGGGGCGGCCGATCAGGACACGGTCGCGCTGTTCATAGGGCGCCCCGGCTATGAGCGGGAGGCGCTGGAGGCGGACACCCTCGCGGTGATCGTCCGGCCGAGCCCGCAGCCGCAAGGGCGGAGCGGGTCCGCCGCCGGATCACGGGAACCCGTGCCCGCCTACGAGGGGAACGGGCTGTGGTCCGAGCGGTGGCAGCGGCCGTTGCGCGCCGCGCTGTGGGTCCTGCTCGGCGCGGCCGCCGTGGCCTTCGGCTGGGCGCTGCGCGAACTGCCGTGGCTCGGCGGGGTCTCGGGGAGCCTCGCCCGGCCGCTGGAGGGACGGGAGTTGCTGGCCCGGCTGCCCGTTCCGGCCCTCGTCGCCGGTACGGCGCTGCTCGTGCTGTTCGTCGCCGCCGTGACCCTGTCCGTGCGCCGGGAGCCGTGGCTGCCGGGCACCGCGCTGACCGCCGTCGTCCTCGCGCTGTACGCCGTACCGGTGGCGTTCGGACGGGAACCGACCGCCCTCCACGGGACGTTCTACACGCGAACGGCCGATTTCTTCGCGCAGACGCTGGGCCTGCCCGGGCCCGAGCCGCTGCTGCGCTGGGTGCCGCCCGTCTGTCTGCTGCTGTCGCTCGTCGCGTGCTGGCGGCTGCTCGCCCGGCTGGGCGAGCGGCTCGGCGGCCGGCTGCCGTGGGAGGCACGCTGGGCGGTCGTCCTCCTCGCCGCCGTGGGGGGCTGGGCGGGGCGCGAGCCGCTCGCCCCCGTCGCCCTGCCCCTGCTCCTCCTGCTGTTCCTGCTCGTCCTGCTCCTGTCGCTCCACCGTGCCGAGCCGTCGGCGGAGCCCGGCCGGGATCCACACCGTTCGCCCGAGACACCTGCCCCGCAGGAACCGCTCGTCTCGTCCGCGGACGGCAGACCCGGCACCCGCACCCGCACCCGCACCCGAACCAGCGACTGATCACGCTTCAGAGCCGAACCGCCAGGGGGGAACCGTCGTGCGTCCGCCAGCCACACCCACGGAGAGATCCGAACCGGAGCCCGTACCGGGCCACGGCACCACGGTCACCGAGGAGCCCCACGGCCCGGCAGGGGGTGAGCCGGTGACGGACCTCTCCGACCTGCCGCCCGCCCGGCCGTGGCGCTCCTCCGCGCTGTGGCCCGCCGCCGCACTGCTCGCCTCGCTCGCCCTGTGGGGCTACGCGGTGACCCACACCGACGTCTCCGACCTCGGTGACTTCGGCCTGGTCGGCGCCCTGCACCCGGCGTTCTGGGCCGGGCTGGCGCTGCTCACGGCCGGCTTCTGGTTCACCCTGCGCGGGCCGTACCGCCACCCGGCCTGGGCACCGGCGTACGTCGTCGGGCTGCTGGTGATGGAGCGCGCCACCCAGGCCGTGGTCTACCCGACCCCGCTGTACGCGTGGGCGTGGAAGCACGACGCGGTCATCGACCATCTGCTGACCGCGGGCCGGCTCCAGAGCGCGGACGTCGTCGGCGACATGGCCGTCTACGACCAGTGGCCCGGCTTCTTCGCCGCGCAGGCCGCGCTGGTGAAGCTGCTCGGGGTGGACTCCGCCGCGCAGTTCATGGCGTGGTGGCCGCTGGTCTCCAGCCTGATGCTGCTGCTCCCGCTGCTGCTGATGTACCGCACCTTCACCGAGGACCGGCGTCTGGTCTGGCTGGCGGTGTGGATCTTCTCCGTCGCCAACTGGGTCGGCCAGGACTACTTCTCGCCCCAGTCCGTGGCCTTCGCCCTGCACCTCGGCATCCTCGCGATCGTCCTGCGCCGGTACGCCGGCGGCACCAGCGCCGCCACCAGGACGAGTGGGAAGGGCGGCGGCCCGCGCCAGGCCGTCTGGACGGTCCTGCTCACCCTCCTCGTCGTCGCCGTCGTCATCTCGCACCAGCTCACCCCGGGCATGCTCGTGGTCTCGCTGGCCGTCCTGTTCTTCGCCCGCCACTACCGCGACAAGGTCCCCCTGATCACCACCGCCGTGATCTTCCTGGCCTGGTGTCTCACCGCCGCGCTGCCCTTCCTGTCCGCCACGATGCCCGACATGCTCCGCTCCCTCGGCGACATCGGGGGCAACGTCGCCACCGGATACGGCGCGACCCCGACCGGCACCGGAGCGGTGACCACCTCCTGGGTGGCCCGGCTGCTGTCGGGCTCGGTGCTGCTGCTCGCGGCGGTCGGCGCCCTGCGCCAGCCGGTGCTGCGGCACCGCGCCCTGCCCCTGCTGCTGCTCGCGCTGGCCCCGCTGCCGATGTTCGCGGCGAGCAGCTACGGCAGCGAGATGATCTTCCGGGTGCTGATGTTCATGCTGCCCGGCGCCGCCTTCTTCGCCGCGGCGGCCCTGCTGCCCCAGGCGCGCACCCTGACCGCGGTCGAGGCGCAGGGCGCCAGGACCGAGCCCCGCCGGTTCGTCTGGCTGCCGCTGCTCGCGCTCCTCGCCGGCACGCTCGCGTTCGTGCCGAGCTACTCCGGCAAGGACCGCATCAGCTACTTCCCGCCCGCCGAGGTCGACCTCGTACGGCAGGTGATCGACAAGGCGCCGGACGGCTCGCTGGTCGTCGCCGCCGACCGCAACTACCCGCTCGCCTTCGCCGATTACTGGCGGGTGGACCACTACTGGTTCCTCGACGACGCCCGCGAGCACGTCGACCGGATCGTCCGCGAACCGGCCGCCACCCTCGCCCGCGACATGGCCTCGGTGGAGGCGCCGGGCCGCGCCTATGTCCTCTTCACCCGGGGCCAGTTCGCCGACTCCGAGATGAACGGCCTGCTCGACAAGGGCCAGTTGGACCGCATCGAGCGGTCCGTCGCCGCCTCCCCGCTGTTCGAGCGGGTGGCCGGCAACAGCGCGGGATCGGCGTACGCGCTCAGGAACGGGACGGCAACACCGGAGCCGACGGAGGCAGGCCGATGACCCCCCAGGAACTCGTGGTGCGGATGGTGCCCCCGTTCGGCGGCTGGCTCGCCCTCTCCGCGCTCGCGCTGCCCGACGGCTCCGCGCTGCGGGGCGCGGCGATGATCGTGTTCCTGGCGGCGGGGCCGGGCGCCGCCCTCGTCAGAATCTGCGGGCCCGCGCTCGCCGCGCGCCCCGCCGAGGGGCCCGTGGAACGCCGGGACCCGGCCTTCGAACGCCACTCCGACCTGCTGGAGCGGCTGATGCTGATCGTCTTCCTGAGCGTGGCCGTCGCGCTGGTCGTCGCCACGGTGTTCATCGCCACGCACGCCTTCAGCGCGCAGCGGGTCCTGCTGACCCTGACACTGCTCACCACCGTCGCCGCGTTCTGCCCGCGGCTGCGCGCCTCCCCGCCGAGGACTGCGAAGGGTACTGCTCTGTGAGGTCGCCCCACCCTTTCGGCCACAGGAAACGCGTACAACTGGCCCTCGCCGCCCTGCTCTGCGCGGTCCTCACCGCCGTGCTCCTCGTCCACGACAAGGTGGCGCGCGGGTCGGGCGACGGGCGGGACATCGGGTCGCGGCCCGCCGCGACGGGCGGGCCGTGCGCGCCGACGGCGCTGCTCGAACCGCCCTGCGGGGCCTGGTTCGGCGCGTTCGTGCCGCACCACAAGGGAAACCTGTCCGGCAAGGTCCGCGACTACGAGAAGAAGATCGGCCGCAAGCTCGACATCGTCTACACGTACCACGACATGTCACTGGTCCAAGGGTCCCGGCTGGAGGGGCAGTTGCTGACCGAGGAGGAGCGGCGCGTCGCGGCCGACGGCCATCTGCTGCTGCTCTCCTGGGAGAGCAAGTGGTGGGGCGGCACGGCGGCGCAGCAGCCCACCTGGAAGCAGATCGCGGACGGCGAACTCGACGAGTCCGTCATCGACGTCCAGGCCCGGCGCGTCAAGGAGTACGGCGAGAAGGTCTTCCTCTCCTTCGACCTGGAGATGGACACCCGCACCCCGGACAACGGCACCCCCGAGGACTACGTCAGGGCGTACCGCCACCTCCACGACCGGTTCCGGGAGCTGGGCGTGACCAACGTGGTGTGGACGTGGATCACCACCGGCTATCTCGGTCACGCCGACCTGATCAAGCGCATGTACCCCGGTGACGAGTACGTCGACTGGGTCGCCTACAACCAGTACAACTACTACCTCTGCCACAAGGCCGAATGGCTCTCCTTCGCGCAGACCCAGCGGGCCACCCACGACTGGATCCGCGCGAACATCTCCGACGAGAAGCCCTTGATGCTCTCGGAGTTCGGCACCGCGAACGACACGACCCGGCCGGAGCGGCAGGCGCAGTGGTACGCCGAGGTGCCGCAGGTCCTCAAGGGCCTGACGGGCGTCAAGGCGGCCCTCCAGTGGAACTCCCGCGACCCCGGCCCGCACTGCGATCTGTCGGTGGCCGGCGACCGCGCCTGGGCCGGCCTGCGCGACGCGGTCTCCGACCCCTACCTCAACCAGCCTCTGGGGTAGAAGAGTTGGTCGCGGTGGTTCAGCCGGCGAAGACCGGGCCGCGCACCACCGCGCGGGACCTGCGGTACCAGCGCCACGCCACCGTCTTCGCACTGTCGCGGTACGGCGCGACCCGCGCCCCCCGACCGTCGAGCCAGTCCTCGACCTCGGTGAGCGTATGGCCGCGCCGCACGATCAGCCGCGCGATGCGGTGGTGCTCGTCATGGTCCGAACTCAGCGCGTGGCGTACGGCGGTGGCGGTCTCGTACCCGGCGGCGGCGGCCGTACGGCGCACCCGGCCGCTGTTGTAGCCGTGCGGGTAGGCGAGATGGCGCACATCATGGCCCAAGGTGTCCTCAAGTACCGCGCGGGAGGCGCGCAGTTCGTGCGTCAGCTCCCGGGGCGCGAGGGTGTCGAGCTGGGCGTGGGTGACCGTGTGGCTGCCGATCTCCATGCCGGACTGCTCCAGTCGGACCGTCTCCGCGAGCGTCATCATCGGCGCGGGCGGCAGCAGACTGCGCCCGCCCGGCGCGATCGCGCCGGTGGTGAGGTAGGCGGTGGCGGACAGGTCCCGCGCGGCCAGCGCCTCGGCGGTCGGCCCGGGCAGGTCGGCGAAGCCGTCGTCGAAGGTGAGCAGCACCGGCCGCGCCGGCAGCGGCGCCCGCCCCGCGAGGTGGTCGGCGAGCGCGCTGATGGTGACGGGCGTACGGCCGCTGTCGACGACGGCGTCGAGATGCGCGCCGAACTGCTTCGGCGTGACGGTGAATTCGGCGATCCAGTCCGGCGGGTCCTCCATCACGGCGTGGTAGAGGAACACCGGGATGGCACGGGAGCCGCCCGCGGCCGGGTGGGCGGTCATCGGGACTCCTCGCGAGGGCCGACGGATCCGTCGCCCCGGTCGTCGACGGAAACACCCGCGAAGGAGACAGCCGTGGCGGCGGAGGCGCTTCTCCCCAGAGGCACACCCCGCAACGCCCGCCGCGCCCGCAGATACCCCACCGGCCCGTACAGCATCCCCCGCCGCTGCAACCGCGACAGCCGCCGCGGCCAGGCGTGTGTGCGGGAGTCGTGCCCACCGGGCACATCCGTCACCGGTGAACCGCCGTCCGCCCCCGTCGCACCGCCGTCCGCCGCCCGGCTCGCCGTGAGGCTCCGCGCGTACGCCGCCCCCCGCGGCAGCCGCGCCAGGAACGCCGGCAGCAGCGCGGGCCTGTTGACCAGGACCGCCGTGAGATAGGCGGTGAGGCCGGCGCCGTAGCCGAACGCCTGGGACTCCAGATCGCGCCAGGTCTCCCGGTGGTGGTGCCAGACCAGGGCGCGCGGGGTGTAGTGCAGCCGGTGGCCCTGGGCGAGGACGCGGACGAACCCGTACAGGTCGTCGCCGCCCCGCGCGAGCGTGCCCGCGCCCGTCGCCGGGTCGAAGCCGCCCACCTCGCGCAGCACCGCCGTACGGAAGGCCATGTTGGCGCCGGAGCCGAAGCGGCCCGCGGTGAACGGGAAGAGGGGTTCGTCGGCGGGCGGGTCGTACGGGTCGTAGGTGCGGGCGGTGAAGCCCTTCGCGAAGCCGCCGTGGCTCTCCAGGAGCACCTGGGCCGGGGTGCGCAGCCGGGCCGGCAGGATCAGCCCGGTGGCACAGCCGAGGCCGGGGTCGGCGGCGAACGGCGCGGTGAGTTCGGTGAGCCAGCGCGGATCGGCGACCACGTCGTCGTCGGTGAAGGCGATCACCTCGCCCCGGGCCGCCGCGACGCCCCGGTTGTGCGCGACGGCGAGACCGGGCACGGGCTCGGTCACGTACCGCACCCGCTCGGCGTACTTGTGGGCGACGAGGTCCCGGGTCGTGTCGGTCACGGGCGCGTTGTCCACGACGACGATCTCGAAGTCCGGGTGGTCCTGGGCGAGCAGCGAGTCGAGCGCGTGGGCGAGCTGTTCGGACCGCTCGCGGGTGGCGACGACGACGGTGACGGACGGCACGGTGAGCGCGGAGACGCTCGCGACCGGCCCGCCGCCGTGCTCACGGGCGGCCAGGGCGAGGAGCACCGCCTTCGGATCGGCCCCCTCGGGCACCCGCCCGAGCAGTGTGCCCACCGGCCGGCCGCCCCGCCTGACCAGCACGAACACCTCGCCGTGTGTGACGGGCGGGCTGCCGGGGCCGGGCCGCAGGGAGCCCGCGCCGTCCAGTTCGAGTTCGGCGATCTGCACCGCCCCGATCCCGAGGAACCGGTCGATCTCCTCCTGCACCCTCACGGGCACACGGACATGTACACGTCTCGCGCGGAACATGAACCCCCCTGGTTCGCGAACACCGTCACCGCTCTGACCGTCACGACCGCCGCAGCCGCCCCGCCCCCTTCAGCACCCGTGCCGCCGTCGCCGCGAGCCTCGGCCGGCTGCGCACGAAGTGGTGCGCCCGCCGGGACGGCTCACGGCCGAGCCAGTAGAGCGCGGCGCCCACCCCCGGACGCGTCCACGCCCCCTCGAACACGGGGATCTCCCCGGTCTTCAGCGAGTCCTTGTACTCGGCCGCGCCCCGCCCCAGGTCGAGCAGGCCGATGCCCGCGGCGGCCGCCGCCTCCGCCATCCGCAGATGCAGCACCAGACCCGGCGAGTACTTCGCGAACTCCGTGTCGTACGACGGGAACCAGCACGCCAGCACGGTCGACGACCGCAGGCCGAAGTGCGCCGCGATCGGCTTGTCCCCGGCGTACAGGACGGACAGCGTGCCGGAGCACTCCGGCGCGCGCGTCTCGTGCAGGGTGTGCACGAGCCGGGTGATCCAGGGCTGCGCGAACCGGTCGCGGCGCCCGGTCCTGCGGTACTGGGCGGACTTCCACGCCATGAGCGTGCGCAGCGCCGCCGGATCGCGTTCGTCGAACACGAACCGCAGCTCCCCGACCTGCCGGCCGAGCCTGCGCTCCTTGGCGAGGGTCGTCTTGAGGAACTTCGGCGACTGGGCCCGCAGCACGGACTCGTACGTCTCGTAGCCCTTCTCGACGTCGATGACATAGGCGGTGTACTCGGCCGCCGCGTGCGGCACCAGCAGCCCCTGTTCCGCCTCCAGGTTGTCGAAGGCGAAGCTGGACAGGGAGGCGGCCCGCATCAGTTCGTCGGCGTTCAGCCCGAGGCCGGGGGCCAGGACGGCACCCTGTGCGTCGGAGACGCCGTAGGCGAGGGCCTGGCCGCGGCCGAGGCGCCCGCGCTCATGGGGCAGGAAGCCGACCGGCTCACGCCCCTCGTACACCACCGCGACCCGCGCGCGCGGCCGTACCCGGCCGACGGCGTCGGTGAACTCCGGTTCCATGAACGGGTTGCGGGGCGCGGTCGAGGCGGCCCGCAGGGCGCGCCATCGTTCCCGTTCCCCCTCGCCGAGATCCTTCGGACTCAGCACACGAATGCGCCCACTGCTCAACCTGACCCCCCGATCAAGTCCCCCCTGGACACCTGGACGGTACCGCTCCACACCGGGCGTGCGGTAGGTAGCGGAGCATGTTGTTGCCAACCGGTGCAGAAGGCTTTAACCGGTCTGTACCCGACGATGCGCCGAAACCGGTTCCGGGGCCTTCGACCGGCACCGTGAGCGTCTCCGGTCAACTGTGGCAGGGGAGTTGGCAGAAGCGGACCGGACTTCGCCCTCGTCCGGTTCGCGTCGAGTCCGAGGGGTGCGGGATACGTATTCTCTGATCATGGCCGCACCCCTCGCATATGCCGCGCGCACCGCGTACTCCCTCATCGCCACCGACCTGGACGGAACGCTGCTCCGCGGCGACGACACCTTCTCCGACCGGTCGCTCGACGCGCTCGCGCGGGTGGCGGCCGCCGGCGCACGCCATCTGGTCGTGACGGGCCGACCGGCGCCCCGCGTAAGGCCGTTGCTCGACCGCCTGCACAGCAGGGGGCTCGCGGTGTGCGGCCAGGGCGCGCAGTTGTACGACGCCGGCGCGAACCGACTGCTCTGGTCGGTCACCCTGGACCGGGAGTTGGCCGAGACCGCGCTCGGCAAGATCGAGGCCGAGGTCGGGCAGGTGTACGCGGCCGTCGACCAGGACGGCGTCGACGGGCTCACCCTCATCGAGCCCGGCTACGAGATGCCGCACCCGACCCTTCCGGCGCTGCGCGTCGCCTCCCGGGACGACCTGTGGTGCGAGCCGATCAGCAAGGTGCTGCTGCGCCATCCGGCCCTGTCCGACGACGAGTTGGCGGCGACGGCCCGCTCGGTGGTGGGCTCGCTCGCCACGGTCACCATGTCCGGGCCCGGCACGGTGGAGCTCCAGCCGTGCGGGATCACCAAGGCGACCGGCCTGGCGCTGGCCGCCGAGCACCTCGGCGTCGGCCCGGCGGAGACCGTCGCCTTCGGGGACATGCCCAACGACATCCCGATGTTCGTGTGGGCCGGGCACGGGGTGGCGATGGCCAACGCGCACCCGGAGCTGAAGGCGCTGGCCGACGAGGTGACGACGTCGAACGAGGACGACGGCGTGGCCGTCGTCCTCGAACGTCTCTATCCCTGACCGACTCCCGATCCGGGGGTCGGCTCGGCTCAGTACGCGCCGAACACGTTGTCGATCGAGCCGTAGCGCGCGGCCGCGTAGTTGCAGGCGGCGGTGATGTTGGCGACCGGGTCGAACGGGTCGAACGAGGTCCCGGCCACGTGGTACGCGGTGAAGGTCGGGTCGATCACCTGGAGCAGGCCCTTGGACGGGGTGCCCTTGGCCGCGTTGGAGTCCCACAGGTTGATGGCGGCCGGGTTGCCCGACGACTCGCGGATGATGTTGCGGTGGATGCCGTTGTAGCTGCCCGGGATGCGCTTCTCGGCCATGATCGCGAGCGATTCGCGGATCCAGCCGTCCAGGTTGTTGGGGTACCCGGCGACGGTGGTGCTCGTGTTGCCGGCCGAGGTGGCGGCGGACGCGGTGGTCGCGCCGACGAGCGGCAGGGCGAGCACACCGGCGCCGGCGGCGGCCACGGCGAGGGTGCGGGCGATACGGGTGCGGCGGGTACGGCGGTGCTGAGCGGCAGCGGGCATGACGAGGTTCCTCTCCGGCGCCTGCGAGGTGAGCTGTCGGGTTCGGGCGGGAGCTGCCCGGCCGCGTCCGGACGGACGCGACTTCACCCCGAGCCGTACCGTTGTGTCCGTTTTCGTGGACATTTCGGTAGGGCGACTTACCTGGTTCCCCCGCTCCTGCCATGAGTTCTCGGTGGGTGCCGGGCGGCGGCAGGATTCGGCGTTCCGCTCGACAGGCCGGGAACGTATGCGAGAGCACATGTCCGGAACAAGAGGCCAATTCACAGTTCGGGCCTATTGACCTTGATCAGGGCTCTATGGGGTGCTTGATCCTTTGTGATCGCAAAGCCTCAACTCGCCTGAGTGGCACGAGGAGTCGGGGGGTACCCGCAGGGTGTCGCCCCGCGGGGCCGGACCAGGGGGAGTGAGCCAACTCACCGGCATCCACAAGAGGGGTGAAACGGGCAATAAGCCCATGCTCTGCGTAAAGGGTCGCGGCCCTGTCGGGCTTCCGCATTCCCCCGTATTGCCCACCTTGGATTTGCGGTGAATGTCTCTTCATATCGCCTGATCAGAAACATATCGGTCGGGATCCGACACCGCCCGCCCTGACCAGGGCGCCTCCCGGGCGAGTGCATTCGGGCCCGGGCGGACGTGGGGGCTATCGGTGATCGAAACGTGACCGGATACGCTGACTTGAGTGAGCGCAGAGACCTATCGACAAACCGCGTAATCGCCCGTAGACACCAGCAGACAGGAGACCCCTCGTGACCGTCGTCGAGCCGTTCGGGCTGAGCGTGCGGGACCAGGCTCTGGAAGCCGATGTCCAGGCCGGACTGGCGGCTGTCGAGGAAGGCTTGCTCGAGGCCACCAAGAGTGAGGTTCCGTTCATCACGGAAGCCGCACAGCACCTCCTGCGGGCCGGCGGGAAGCGGTTCCGCCCGCTGCTCGTGATGCTCGCGGCGCGCTTCGGCGACCCGTACGCGCCGGGGGTCGTGCCGTCCGCCGTGGTGGTCGAGCTGACCCATCTGGCGACCCTGTACCACGACGACGTCATGGACGAGGCGGCCGTGCGGCGCGGGGTGCCCAGCGCCAACGCCCGCTGGGGCAACTCCCTCGCCGTCCTCACCGGCGACTTCCTCTTCGCGCGGGCCTCGCACATCCTGGCCGACCTCGGCCCCGAGGCCGTACGGGTCCAGGCCGAGGCGTTCGAGCGGCTGGTCACGGGCCAGATCCTGGAGACCGCGGGACCGGTCGACGGACGGGACCCGGTCGAGCACTACCTCGACGTGCTCGGCGGCAAGACCGGCTCACTGGTCGCGGTCTCCTGCCGCTTCGGCGCGATGATGTCCGGCGCCGACGACACGGTCGTCGACGTGCTCACCCAGTACGGCGAGCGGCTCGGCGTCGCCTTCCAGTTGGCGGACGACGTCCTGGACATCGCCTCCGCCTCCCACGAGTCCGGCAAGACGCCCGGCACCGACCTGCGCGAGGGCGTGCCCACGCTTCCGGTGCTGCGGCTGCGGGAGCGCGCCGCCCGGCAGGGGCTCCCCGAGGACGTCGCGCTGTGCGAGCTGCTCGACTCCGACCTCAGCGACGACGCCCGGCTCGCCGAGGCGGTCGCCGCGCTGCGCGACCACCCGGCGCTGGAGCAGGCCCGCCGGGACACCGTGCGCTACGCCAAGGAGGCGCGCGCCGCACTGGCCCCGCTCCCCGAGTGCGACGCGAAGTCCGCGCTGACGGAGCTGTGCGACGCGGTGGTGCACCGGGCGGGCTGAACCGCCACCGGGGGCTGAACCGCCGTTCCCCTCTCCCGCGGTCCCCCTCCGCTTCCGTCCCTGGTGCGTCGTCGCGCGACCCCTACGGGTCCGGGCGGGCCACCGCCCTCGGTTGTCATACCGGAGGCGTACACGGAGTTGAGTCCTCGGGGTGACGCTTCGTCGGCGCCGATTTGGTCAGATGGACATCACGGAAAACACCACTCCTCACCGATTCGGGTGAGAATGGCGGCTCGGGGTGGGGACGTTCGCACGTGAGAGACCGGCCGCCGCCGACGACGGAGGTAAGGCACACATGGCACCGAACGCAACCGACGACAACACGACCGCCGGGGAGGCAGACGACCTGCGCGTCGGGCGGCGCAAGGCCGTGCGGTACGTCGTCCCGGTCACCGTGGTGGGCGTGGCGGCGGCGACGATCGGGCTGGTCCCGGCGCTCGCCGACTCCGGCGACCCCGACCTGCCGAAGATCACCGCACAGCAGCTCATCGACAAGATCGCCGCGTCGGACGTCGAGCAGTTGTCCGGCACCGTGAAGATCACCACCGACCTGGGCCTGCCCGACCTCGGCGGGCTGGAGAGCGGACTGCTCTCCGGTGCCACCGGCGGCGGCGACGGATCGTCCGCCGACCCGTCCGCCAAGCTCACCGAACTCGCCTCGGGCACCCACACCCTGCGCGTCGCCACCGACGGCCCGGACCGCCAGAAGCTCTCCCTCCTGGAGGACGCGTCCGAGTACAGCGTCATCCACGACGGCAAGGACGTGTGGGGGTACGACAGCGCCTCCAACGAGGTCTACCACTCCACCACCGAGGCGAGCGGAAAGGCGGGGGAGAAGCCTCCGGCCACGCCCGAGGGCCTCACCGAGGAGGCGCTCAAGGCGGTCGACGACACCACGTCGGTGACCGTCGACGGCACGGTCCACGTGGCAGGACGCGACGCCTACCGCCTGGTGATCAAGCCGAAGCAGTCCGGGTCCACGGTCGGCGCGATCAGCATCGCGGTGGACGCGAAGACGGGCCTGCCGCTGAAGTTCACGCTCACCCCGGCGAGCGGCGGCTCCGCCGTCGTGGACGCGGGCTTCACCCAGGTCAGCTTCGCCAAGCCCGCCGCGTCCACCTTCGACTTCACCCCGCCCAAGGGCGCGAAGGTCACCGAGGCGGACGACGTCGAGGCGGCACCGGAGGACCTCGGCGGGTCCCCGCTGCCCGGCGGCGGCCTCGCCGGGGAGCTGGGCGGTCCCGAGGGCGGCCCCGAGGGCGGCCACAAGGTCGTCGGCGAGGGCTGGACCTCGGTGGCCGTCCTGGAGACCGGCGGCGAGGGCGTCCCCTCGGACTCCGAGCTGAACTCCGAACTCGGCTCCGAGGCCGGCGGCGCGCTCAGCGGCTTCCTCGGCTCCTTCGGCGACAAGGTGAACGGCAAGTTCGGCTCCGGCACCGTCTTCTCCACCCGGCTGATCAACGCCCTGGTCACGGACGACGGCACGGTCTACGTCGGCGCCGTCACCAAGGACGCCCTGGTCAAGGCCGCCGACTCGGCGAAGTGAGGGGCTGATGGGGGAGCCGGGGAACGACGCCCCTGAGGGCGAAGGCCGCGACGGCGGTGACGTCATCCGCACCCGTGGCCTCACCAAGCGGTACCGCGGCGGCCAGCTCGCCGTGGACCGCCTGGACCTCGCCGTCCCGGCGGGCAGCGTCTTCGGCTTCCTCGGCCCCAACGGCTCCGGCAAGACCACCACCATCCGCATGCTGATGGGGCTGATCGAGCCCACGGCCGGTTCGGCGCACGTCCTGGGGCAGCCCGTGCCCCGGGCCGCGCGCCGGGTCCTGCCCCAGGTCGGCGCCCTCATCGAGGGCCCGGCCCTCTACGGCTTCCTCTCCGGCCGCGACAACCTCCTGCGCCTGGACGCCGCCGACCCGACCGCGGATCCGCGCACCCGGGGGACCCGGGTCGCGGCGGCGCTGGACCGGGTCGGGCTGACGGCGGCGGCCGGGAAGAAGGCCAGGGCGTACTCGCTCGGCATGAAACAGCGGCTCGGCCTGGCCGCCGCCCTGCTCCGGCCCCGCCGGCTGCTCGTCCTCGACGAACCGACCAACGGACTCGACCCGCAGGGCATGCGGGAGATCCGCGCCCTGGTCAGGGAGCTGGCCTCGGACGGCACGACCGTCTTCCTCTCCTCCCACCTCCTCGACGAGATCGAGCAGGTGTGCACGCACGCCGCGGTGATGGCCCAGGGCCGGCTGATCACCCAGGGCGCGGTGGCCGACCTCGCGGCGGGCGCGCGCGGCCGTCTGGTGGTCACCACACCGGACACCGGCGACGCGGCCCGGGTGCTGAAGGAACAGGGCGCGGCGGACGTCACGGCCGAGGAGGACCGGGTCACCGCCGACCCGCCGGACCGCGACCTCGCCGAGGTGACCGCCGCCCTGGTGACGGCCGGGGTCCGCGTCCGCGGCCTCACCGTGGAACGGGCCTCCCTGGAGGACGCGTTCGTGGCGCTCACCGGAGAGGGATTCGATGTCGCGGGCTGACACGACGACGGCGGGCGAGGCGGCGGACACGGCCCCTCGGGCACCGGTGCTGTGGACCTTCGGGCTGCTGCGCAACGAGCTGCTGACCGCCTTCCGGCGCTGGCGCACGCTCGCCCTGCTGGCCGTCCTGGCGGCGGTGCCGGTCCTGGTCGGCATCGCCGTGAAGATCGAGACCGGCGACGGCTCACCCGCCGGACCGGGCGGCGGCGGGGGCGGGGGCGGCCCGGCGTTCATCGCGCAGATCACCAACAACGGACTGTTCCTGGTCTTCACCGCGCTCGCCGCGACCCTGCCGTTCTTCCTGCCGATGGCGATCGGGGTGGTGGCGGGCGACGCGATCGCCGGCGAGTCCGCCGCGGGCACCCTGCGCTACCTCCTCGTCGCCCCGGCGGGCCGCACCCGTCTGCTGCTCACCAAGTACGCCACCGTCATGGCGTTCTGCCTGGCGGCCACGCTGGTCGTCGCGGTGTCGGCGCTGGCGGTCGGCGCCCTGCTCTTCCCGCTCGGCGACCTCACCACCATCTCCGGGACGACGATCAGCTTCACCGACGGCCTGCTGCGGGCCCTGCTGATCGCGCTGGTCGTGGCCGCGTCCCTGACCGGCGTCGCGGCGCTCGGCCTGTTCGTCTCCACGCTGACCGGCAGCGGCATCGCGGCGATGGCGACGACGGTGGGCCTGCTGATCACCGTCCAGATCCTCGACCAGATCCCGCAGCTCCACGCGATCCAGCCGTATCTGTTCTCCCACTACTGGCTGTCCTTCGCCGACCTGATGCGCGAGCCCGTCTACTGGGACGAACTGGTCAGGAACCTCGGCCTCCAGGCGCTGTACGCCGCGGTGTTCGGCTCGGCGGCGTGGGCGCGGTTCACGACGAAGGACATCACGGCTTAGGCGGTCGCCCCGGCCCCGGCCCCGGCCCCGGTCTCGGTTTCGGTTTCGGTTTCGGTTTCGTAAGGGAAACGGGCCAGGGGAGCTTCCTGCGCGAAGAACGTCTTGGCGCGGGCGAGCGCGGCGGTGTCGTTCAGGACGTCCCCCGGCTTGCTGCCGTTGCCGAGGAGCACCCCGCCGAACCGCATCTCCAGGTACGCGGCCGTGTGGTGCAGCGTGCCGTACAGCGGGTCGGCGACCTCGAACTCCTCGTGCGCGAGCGCCGTGACGCCCCAGAGCGTGCGCCCCGCCATCGTGGCCTTGAAGTCGACGCCGGGCGTGCGCAGCCAGCCGGACCAGTGGTCGAGGTAGCGCTTGGTGGGCGCGGACACGGAGTACCAGTACAGCGGGGAGGCGATCACCAGGTCCGTCGCCGCGAGCGTGGCGTCGAGCAGCAGTCCCGCGGCGCCTTCGGTCGGCCGCACATGGTCACTGTCGTGCCGCTGGTCCACGAACTCGGGCAGCGGGTGCTCCGTGAGGCTGATCCACTCCTGCTCCACCCCCTCGGGCAACTGCTCGGCGGCCCGGCGGGCCAGCAGTTCGGTGTTGCCCTCGTGGCCCTCGTCGCGGCTGCTGCCGAGCAGGAACAGGAAACGGCGGGTCGACATGGGTCCCCCAGAAGTCGGCGTACGACAATAATGCGCACCTGCATTATATGTGCATGCAATCAAATGGGAAAGGGCAGAGGGCCGGGACACACGTCCGGAAGGGCCAGTTCGGCCGCCCGCGCCACCGCCACGAGCAGCTCCTCCCGCCCGTGCGCCGCGACGAGGTGGAGCCCCACGGGACAGCCGTCCGCCCCGAACCCGGCCGGCATGCTCGACGCCGGATGCCCGCTCAGGTTGAACGCCCAGGTCAACGCCGTCGAGTACCGGTCACCCGGCCCGTCGTGGCCGTGCGCGGCATGGGGAGTGGTGGGTGTCAGCAGCAGATCGGCCCGCTCGAAGAGCGCCACCAGCCGCAGATCGTTGGTCTCCCGGACCCGCCCGGCCTCCCGTGGATCGGCTCCCGGTGTCCGCAAGGCCGTCCAGGCGGGTCCCGGATCGACCAGCCCCACGTCCGCGTCACCCGCCGCCACCCGTACGACTCCGGCAGCGGCGAGCCGCGCGACGGCGGCCCGCGCCAGGGCGAGCGGCTCGGGGTCGGGCCGGGCGAACCCCAGATCGGGGGAGAAGACGGCAAGGGGCGCCGAACCCGCGGACGGGTCGGGGACGTCCCCGACCGTCACCCGCAGCCAGGCGGCCAGGTCCCCCGCCGACCGCGCGAGGACACCCGGTGCCGCGAGGCCGGTGCGGTCGGGGGACGGCAGCAGACCGTTCGTCGTCTTCAGCCCGAGGACACCGCACCAGGCGGCCGGGATCCGTACCGATCCCGCGCCGTCGCTGCCGGTGGCCAGCGGCACCAGACCGGCCGCGACGGCCGCCGCCGCCCCCGCGGAGGAACCGCCCGGCGTACGGTCGGCGCGCCAGGGGTTGACGGTACGGCCGTGAGCACCGAGCCCCCAGGTCTGCCAGGCGGTACCGGGCCCGGGCACGGCGGTCGCCCCGACGGGCACACACCCCGCCGCGACCAGCGCCCCCACCCCGTACCGCCCCTTCACTCCCACCGGCACACCGGCGAGCGGCAACCACTCCCCACCGGCAACCCGGGCATCGACGGCACGGGCCCGCTCCAGAGCCGCGTCTTCCCACACCTCGGAAAAGGCATGCAGGACGGAGTCCACCCGCCGGATCCGCCCGAGCGCCTCCCGGACGACATCGACAGCCCGCAATTCCCCACTCCGCACGGCGTCGGCGACACCGACCGCCGACAGGGGTTCCTCCTCGCCCCCGACCCCGTCCGCCGTCGTCCCCATGGCCCGTCCCCTCCTCGCCGTCCCGTCCCGCACACCGGTCGTGGATCCTTGGAACGAGGCTGTGACGTCGCGGTGACGTGCACATCGGGGGCGAGCGGCGAAACTCAACGGTACGTGTACGCGTACACGCACCTGGACGACGTGAGGAACCGATGTACGGACTCAGCCACGAGACGAAGCTGGACCAGCCTGAACCGCAGCCCGCCGTGGCGGCGCCCCTCGACGTCCATGTCCGCGCGGACGGCACGGCGACCGTCGGCGGCGTGCAGGTCGCGGCGGCCGACGGCGAGGAGATCCAGCGGGCCGTCCTGAGCCATCTGCACCGCGTCGCCCTCGCCACCGGGCACCCGGTCCTCGTCACCGTCCACGACGAACGCATCGGGTACGTCGTCCCCCTGCGCGTCGACCCGGACGGCGCCAGCCACTTCACGGCGGAGCCCCTGCGCACGACCACCCGTCCGGCGCAGCCGACGGCACCCGAGACCACCGACACTCCCGAGCCCCGTCGGGACCTGCCCACGCAGCAGCTCCACCACGTCGCCCCCGCCCCCGCCTCTGCCCCCGGCACCGTCGCCGCCCCCACCGGCGTCTTCGGCCCGCCGCCGGTCATGGACGCCGTACCGATCCCGGAAGCCGTACCGATCCCGGAAGTCGCACCGGCACCGGCACCGGCACCCGCCCCCGTCGTCTCCGTCGTCCCCGCCGGCACCGGCCCCCGTGACGATCCCGACCCCCGGCACACCCCCGCCCGCGGCTTCGACGCCGTCGCCGAGGCCGTGCTCGGGGAGGACCCCCGCACCCTGCCGGGCAGCGACGCGCCCGCGCTCCTGGGCGAGTCGGTGGCGCAGATCAACGAAGCCGTGCGGGCGGGCCGTACCGACACCGCGGCCGCCCTCGCGGAACGGACGGTGACCGAGGCGTCGGGAACACTGGGGCCGGAGCACCCCGAGGTGCTCCGGCTCCGTGAACTCGGCGCGTACATCGCCTACTTGGCGGGCGACCCGCTGCGTTCCTTCCACGCCTCCCTCGAACTGGCCAGGATCCACCGCCGCGCCCGGGACGCCGAGGCCGCGTACGGCAACGTCCAGAGCGCGGCGACGGCCTGGCGTGCCGTACGCGACCCCTTCCAGGGCCTGAACCTGGGCGGCGAACTCATCGCCCTGTGGACCGAGTTGGCCGCAGAGGGCGGACCGGCCGCCGACGACGCCGAGGAACTGGACACGGCCCGCGCCCGCATGCTCCGCCTGACCGAACGGGCCCGGAAGGCGGCGGACGCGTAGCCGTCAAGGCGACGGCGTCAGGACGGCGGCGTCAGGACGACAGCGTCCACACCGCGTACGCCAGCGCGTCCCCGTTGCGGTCCAGCGCCGTGTCGTTGATGTTGGCCGTGGTGTCGCAGGACGAGTGGTAGCAGCGGTCGAACGCGGTGGCCGTACCGCCCCACTTGGCGACCTGCGCGGCGGTCTTGACCCGGCTGGCGCCGGTGAACAGACCGCCGACCGGGACGCCCGCGCTCTTGAACGGCGCGTGGTCGGAACGGCCGTCGCCCTCGGTCTCGATCTCCGTCGGGACGCCGATGCCCGCGAAGTAGTCCTTGAAGGTCTTCTCGATCGCCGCGTTGTCGTCGTAGACGAAGTAGCCGGGGTTCGGCGAGCCGATCATGTCGAAGTTGAGGTATCCGTTGATCCGCGCGCGGTTCGCCGACGACAGGCTGTTGACGTAGTACCGGGAGCCGACGAGACCCAGCTCCTCCGCGCCCCACCAGGCGAACCGCAGATGCTTCGTGGGCCGGTAGTTCGTGCGCGCGACCGTCAGCGCCGCCTCCAGGACGGCCGACGAGCCGGAGCCGTTGTCGTTGATGCCGGCGCCCGAGGTGACGCTGTCGAGATGGGACCCGGCCATGATCACCTGGTTGGTGTCGCCGCCCGGCCAGTCGGCGATCAGGTTGTAGCCGGTGCGGCCGCCCGAGGTGAAGGACTGCACGGTGGTGGTGAAGCCGACGGCGTCCAGCTTGCCCTTCACATAGTTCAGCGAGGCGGTGTAGCCGGCCCGGCCGTGGGCTCTGTTGCCGCCGTTGGCCGTGGCGATGGACTGGAGCTGTGCGAGATGCGCCTTGACGTTGGCGACGGGCAGGTCGGGCGCGGCGGCGACCGCCGCGGGTTCGGGGGCGGGCGCCGCGCCGGCTATGGATCCGGTGGCGAGCAGGGTGACGGTGGCGACGGCGACGGACGCCGCCGCCCGCCCGGAGACGGAGAGCTTCATGTGGGGGGCTCCGATTCCAGTGTGAGTGGGGTGTCTGGATGGTGAAGCCGTGGCCAACACTCCGTCAAGAGCGCCATCCGGACAGGGAGTTCACATTCCGGAGCCCTCACACACGAACGCGCGTCACTGCACGCAGAACTCGTTCCCCTCGGGGTCCGCCATCACCACCCACTGCCCGGAGGACTCCTTCACCTCCCGCAGCACACTCGCCCCCAGCGCGGTGAGCCGCTCCACCTCGTCGGCCAGCCGCCCCGCGCCCGGGTGCAGATCCAGATGCAGCCGGTTCTTCCCGGACTTCGCCTCCGGCACCCGCTGGAACAACAGCCGCCGCCCCAGCCCGGTCCCGCTGTCGGCGTCGAACGGATCGTCCGGATGGCGTACGGCGATCAGGTCCCGGAAGGCCGGGCGGCCGTGGAACTCCAGGGTCGCCGCGCCCGGCAGCGCGCCCATCTCGAGGAGCCGCTCGACGAGCGCGCTGTTGTCCTCGACCTCGTAGTGCAGCGCCGCGGCCCAGAAGTCGGCCTGGGTGTGCGGATCGGCGGAGTCGATCACGAGCTTCCAGTGCACGGGCGTGGGTGCGGACGCGGGCGCGGATTCGGATGCGGGTGTCTGAGTCATACGGCCCACTCAACCAGCCCGTCCGGCGTTCGCGACCGAATTTCTCAGGGCCGAACGGGGTCCGCGCCGGCCGGTACCGCGGGGGACTCCACCGTGGCGGGGGCGGTCACACCGAGAGGCCGCCGCGGTCGCAGCGAGGCACGCCACGCGTCCGCCGTCAGCAGCGCCAGCGCCAGCCACACCAGCGCGAACCCGGCCCACCGCTCCACCGGCATCTCCTCGCCGAAGTAGAGGACGCCCAGCAGGAACTGGAACACGGGCGCGAGGTACTGGAGCAGCCCCAGCGTGGACAGCGGCACCCGGATCGCGGCCGCGCCGAAGCAGACCAGCGGCAGCGCGGTGACCACACCGGTGGAGGCCAGCAGGAGCGCGTGACCGGTGCCCTCGGCCGCGAACGTGGAGTCGCCGCGCCCGGACAGCCACAGCAGATAGACCAGGGCGGGCAGGAACTGGACGGCGGTCTCGGCGGTCAGCGACTCGACCCCGCCGAGGTTGACCTTCTTCTTCACCAGCCCGTAGACGGCGAACGAGAAGGCCAGACAGAGGGAGATCCACGGCGGCCGCCCGTAGCCGATGGTCAGCACCAGCACCGCGGCGGCGCCGACACCGACCGCCGCCCACTGCACCGGCCGCAGCCGCTCCTTCAGCAGCAGCACGCCCATGGCGATGGTGACCAGCGGGTTGATGAAGTAGCCGAGCGATGCCTCGACGACATGGCCGCTGTTCACGGCCCAGATGTAGACGCCCCAGTTCACGGTGATCACGGCCGCGGCGATCACGACCAGACCGAGCCGGCGCGGCTGGCGCAGCAGCTCCCCGGCCCACGCCCAGCGCCGGACGAAGAGCAGCGCGGCGGCGACGAAGACCAGGGACCACACCATGCGGTGGGCAAGGATCTCCACCGATCCGGCGGGCTTGAGGAGCGGCCAGAAGAGGGGGACGAGCCCCCACATCCCGTAGGCGGCGAAGCCGTTCAGCAGACCTGTGCGGCCCTCATTCGTCGACGACCCGGCCACGGGCTTCTCCTTCTTCTCACGTCCCTGAGCGTTCCACGCGAAGGTAACGCCGAGGACCCCCGCCTGTCATGCCCGTATCGCCATACGGTCATGACAGGCGGGGGTGGCCGGTCCGTGAGGGCTCCGGCGGGCCGTCAGCCCTTGAGCGCCGCCGTGATCGCCTCCGTCACCGGGGTCGTCGGGCGGCCGATCAGCCGGGACAGGTCGCCGCCGGTGACGACCAGCTCGCCCTTCTCGATCGAGGCGTCCACACCGGCGAGGACCGCGGCGAACTGCTCGGGCAGCCCGGCGCCGGTCAGGATGCCGGTCAGGGCCTCGGTGGACACGGGGGTGTGGACGATCTCCCGCCCGGTCTGCCGGCTCAGCTCGGCCGCGTACTCCGTGAGGCTCCACGCCTCGTCGCCGCCCAGCTCGTACGTCCGGTTCTCATGGCCCTCGCCGGTCAGGACGGCGACGGCGGCGGCCGCGTAGTCGGCGCGGGAGGCGGAGGAGATCCGGCCCTCACCGGCCGCGGAGACGACCGCGTCGTGCTCCAGGACCGGGGCGAGCTGCTCGGTGTAGTTCTCGTGGTACCAGCCGTTGCGCAGCAGCGTGTAGGGGACACCGGAGGCGGTCAGCGCCCGCTCGGTGGCGCGGTGGTCGTCGGCCAGGGCGGCGGTCAGCGTGCCCGGCGCGCTGGTGTACGCCAGCAGCGCGACACCGGCGGCCTTCGCCGCGTCGATGACGACCTGGTGCTGCTGCGGGCGGCCCTTGTCGAACTCGTTGCCCGAGATCAGCAGCACCTTGTCGCCGGCCGCGAACAGGCCGTCGAAGGTCTCGGGGGTGTTGTAGTCGGCGACCGCGAGCCGGACGCCGCGGGCCGCGAGGTCGGCGGCCTTGGCCTCGTCACGCACGACGGCCGTGATCTCCCGCGCCGGGACCTTCTCCAGCAACTGCTCCACGACGTGGCGGCCGAGCTGTCCGGTGGCTCCGGTGACGACGATGCTCATGGGTGCGAACTCCAGGTGGGGGTGGGTGGGACTGACACTCACCCTAGAAGCTGCACTAACTGAAAGAAAGTACCCACTTTGAAGTAAGGTACTGGCATGGCAGTAAGCAACGTGAGGCCGTCCGCGCCCGCCGGCGAGGAGATGTGCCCCTACCGGCTGGTCCTCGAACACGTCACCAGCCGCTGGGGCGTCCTCGTCCTCATCCACCTGCTCGACCGGCCGCACCGCTTCAGCGAGCTGCGCCGGGCGATCGGCCGGGTCAGCGAGAAGATGCTGACCCAGACCCTCCAGACCCTGGAGCGCGACGGCCTGGTCCACCGCGACGCCAAGCCGGTCATCCCGCCGCGCGTCGACTACTCCCTCACCGGCCTCGGCCGCGAGGCGGCGGAGCAGGTGAGCGCCCTCGCCGGCTGGACGCAGGAGCGCATGGACCAGGTCGAACGGGCCCGCGCCGCATACGACGAGGCCCGGGAGCCGGACTCCCGGGCCTCGTGACCGGCTGCTGGCGGTCCTGACGGCTCAGCCGACGACCGTCCAGGTGTCCCCGCCGGCCAGCAGCGCCGCCAGATCGCCCTTGCCGTGCTGCTCGATCGCCGCGTCGAGCTGCTCGGCCATCTGCGTGTCGTAGACCGGACGCTCCACCGAACGCAGCACCCCGATCGGCGTGTTGTGCAGGGTGTCCGGATCGGCCAGCCGGGACAGCGCGAACGCGGTGGTCGGGGACGCGGCGTGCGCGTCGTGGACCAGGATCGCCCCCTCGTTCTCCGGGGTCACCGCGACGACCCTCAGATCTCCGGTCGCCGGGTCCCGCACCACCCCCTTGGACCGATCGGCGCCGAACCGGATCGGCTGCCCGTGCTCCAGCCGGATCACCGCCTCCTCCGCCGACTCCCGGTCCTTCAAAGCGTCGAAGGCCCCGTCGTTGAAGATGTTGCAGTTCTGGTAGATCTCCACCAGCGCCGTGCCCGGATGGGCGGCGGCCTGCCGCAGCACCTCCGTCAGATGTCTGCGGTCCGAGTCGACGGTCCGCGCGACGAACGACGCCTCCGCGCCCAGCGCCAGCGACACCGGGTTGAAGGGCGCGTCCAGCGACCCCATCGGCGTCGACTTGGTGATCTTCCCGACCTCGGAGGTGGGGGAGTACTGGCCCTTGGTCAGCCCGTAGATACGGTTGTTGAACAGCAGGATCTTCAGATTCACATTGCGCCGCAGGGCATGGATCAGATGGTTGCCGCCGATGGACAGCGCGTCGCCGTCACCGGTCACCACCCAGACGCTCAGATCCCGCCGGGAGGCCGCGAGCCCCGTCGCGATCGCCGGCGCCCGCCCGTGGATGGAGTGCATCCCGTAGGTGTTCATGTAGTAGGGGAACCGGGAGGAGCAGCCGATGCCCGAGACGAACACGATGTTCTCTCTGGCCAGCCCCAGCTCCGGCATGAAGCCCTGGACCGCCGCGAGGATCGCGTAGTCGCCGCAGCCCGGGCACCAGCGCACCTCCTGGTCGGACTTGAAGTCCTTCATCGACTGCTTGGCCTCGGCCTTGGGAACCAGCTTCAGCAGCGTGTTCGCATCAGTCATCGATGGCCTCCTTCAGCGCCGCGGCGAGCTGCTCCGCCTTGAACGGCATGCCGTTGACCTGGTTGTACGAGTGGGCGTCGACCAGGTACTTCGCCCGCAGGAGGGTGGCGAGCTGGCCGAGGTTCATCTCCGGGACGACGACCTTGTCGTACGCCTTCAGCACCGCGCCCAGATTGGCGGGGAACGGGTTCAGATGCCGCAGATGGGCCTGCGCGACGGCCTCCCCGGCCGCCCGCAGCCGCCGTACGGCCGCCGTGATCGGCCCGTAGGTGGAACCCCAGCCCAGCACCAGGGTCCTGGCCCCGTCCGGGTCGTCCACCTCCAGATCGGGGACGTCGATGCCGTCGATCTTGGCCTGCCGGATCCGGACCATGAAGTCGTGGTTGGCCGGGGCGTAGGAGATGTTGCCCGTGCCGTCCTCCTTCTCGATGCCGCCGATCCGGTGTTCGAGCCCCGGAGTCCCCGGCACCGCCCACGGCCGGGCCAGGGTCAGCGGATCGCGTTTGTACGGCCAGAACACCTCGGTGCCGTCGTCCAGCGTGTGGTTGGGCCCCTGGGTGAACTGCACGGTCAGATCCGGCAGTTCCTCCAGCTCGGGAACCCGCCAGGGCTCGGAGCCGTTGGCCAGATAGCCGTCGGACAGCAGCATCACCGGCGTGCGGTAGGTGAGCGCGATCCGGGCCGCCTCCAGCGCCGCGTCGAAGCAGTCGCCCGGGGTGCGGGGCGCCACGATCGGCACCGGCGCCTCGCCGTTGCGCCCGAACATCGCCTGGAGCAGATCCGCCTGCTCGGTCTTGGTCGGCAGCCCGGTCGACGGCCCGCCGCGCTGGATGTCCACCACCAGCAGCGGCAGCTCCAGCGACACCGCGAGCCCGATGGTCTCCGACTTCAGCGCCACCCCCGGCCCCGAGGTCGTGGTGACGGCGAGAGCCCCCCCGAAGGCGGCCCCCAGCGCGGCACCGATGCCCGCGATCTCGTCCTCCGCCTGGAAGGTCCGCACACCGAAGTTCTTGTGCCGGCTCAGCTCGTGCAGGATGTCCGAGGCCGGGGTGATCGGGTACGAGCCCAGGAACAGCGGCAGATCGGCCTGCCGGGACGCCGCGACCAGACCGTAGGAGAGGGCCAGGTTCCCGGAGATGTTCCGGTAGGTCCCGACGGGGAACGCCGTGGCGGCCGGGGCCACCTCGTAGCTGACGGCGAAGTCCTCGGTGGTCTCCCCGAAGTTCCACCCCGCGCGGAACGCGGCCAGGTTCGCCTCGGCGATCTCCGGTTTCTTCGCGAACTTCGACCGCAGGAACTTCTCCGTGCCCTCGGTGGGCCGGTGGTACATCCACGACAAGAGGCCGAGCGCGAACATGTTCTTGCTGCGCTCGGCCTCCTTGCGGGTGAGGTCGAATTCCTTGAGAGCCTCGACGGTCAGGGTGGTCAACGGGACCGGGTGGAGCTGGTAACCGTCGAGGGACCCATCCTCCAGCGGCGAGGCCGCGTACCCCACCTTCTGCATCGCCCGTTTGGTGAACTCGTCCGTGTTGACGATGATCTCCGCACCGCGCGGCACGTCCCCGATGTTCGCCTTCAGGGCGGCCGGGTTCATCGCGACCAGCACATTGGGTGCATCACCCGGAGTGAGGATGTCGTGGTCGGCGAAGTGCAACTGGAACGAGGAGACACCGGGCAGGGTGCCGGCGGGGGCACGGATCTCGGCGGGGAAGTTCGGCAGGGTCGACAGGTCGTTGCCGAACGACGCCGTCTCCGAGGTGAAGCGGTCACCGGTGAGCTGCATACCGTCACCCGAGTCGCCCGCGAACCTGATGATCACCCGGTCGAGACGGCGTACATCCTTCGTCCCGGCCGGTTTGCGCTGTTCTCCCACGACGGCCCCGTCGGCCCCGTCAGCCTGATCGGCCTGTTCCGCTGCGCTGCTGACCTGACTGGTCACTGAACTGGACCTCCCTCAAGGTGGCTGTCCCGCGGGAGGGGCCTTCCCGAAGACCCTCCCTGGATCAACCCTACGTCTGTCAGGGCCGCCTTCCCTTGGCCATCCGCATGACAAATCACTGCCCCGAGACGGCCCGGCACCCCGACTTGTCATGATTTACCGCCTGGAGGTGTTGCCCTGGTAGACGCACCGCCAGGAACCCCGGTTCTCCCGCCGGCCCCCCTCAGGAGTTCAGATAGGTGAGCACCGCGAGGACCCGGCGGTGGTCCCCGTCGCTCGGCGACAGCCCGAGCTTCAGGAAGATGTTGCTGACGTGCTTCTCGACCGCCCCGTCGCTCACCACGAGCTGCCGCGCGATCGCCGAGTTCGTCCGCCCCTCCGCCATCAGCCCCAGCACCTCCCGCTCCCGCGGGGTGAGCCCGGCCAGCACGTCCTGCTTGCGGCTGCGCCCGAGCAACTGCGCGACGACCTCCGGATCGAGCGCGGTGCCCCCGGACGCCACCCGCACCACGGCGTCCACGAACTCCCGCACCTCGGCCACCCGGTCCTTCAGCAGATACCCCACCCCACGACTGGAACCGGCCAGAAGTTCGGTGGCGTACCTTTCCTCCACGTACTGCGACAGCACCAGCACCCCGAGCCCCGGATGCGCCTTGCGAAGCTGTACGGCGGCCCGCACGCCCTCGTCCGTGTGCGTCGGCGGCATCCGCACATCGGCGACGACGACGTCCGGCAGCGCGTTCTCCGCGTGCAGCTCGGCGATGGTCTTCACCAACGCCTCGGCGTCCCCGACCCCGGCGACCACCTCGTGCCCCCGGTCGGTCAGCAACCGGGTCAGCCCCTCCCGCAACAGCACCGAATCCTCGGCGATGACCACCCGCACCCTGTCCTCCACGATCCTCGGCCCCCCAGCCGTCCCTCAGCCGTCCGCCGGCCGTCCGCCGGCCGTCCACCCGTCAACGGTCCGGTCCAGCATTCCAGTATCCGGGCCGTCTGTACCGGGGAACGGGGGGATGAGCTGGGGGTGAGCTGGAGTTGGGCTGGGGTCGGGCTGGGGTTGGGCTGGGGTCGGGCTGGGGTTGGGCTGGGGGAGCGGGCCGGGAGGAGGCCGGGTGGGGGCGCGACCAGGAGGGGCGTGCGGGCATGGGGCGCTGTCCTGGGAGGGGTGCGGGGCCGGGGGGGGGGCTCCGGGAGGGGTGCGGGGCGCGTGGGCTGGTCCGGGAGGGGGTGGGCGCGGGGTCCGGTCCCGGCAAGGGCGTCGGGCGCGTGGGCCGGTCCCGAGAGAGGTGTGTGGGGGCGTGGCTTGGGGAGGTGAGGTGCGCGGCGGGGCCGCTATCCCCGGGACTCCCGCCAGGGCAGCTCCGCCGTGACCGTCGTGGGCCCTCCGGCCGGTGAGTCCACCACCAGGATCCCGTCCACCGCGTCCAGTCGGCCCGCGAGCCCGGCCAGCCCCGACCCGGCGGAGGCGTCCGCGCCGCCCACGCCGTCGTCCGTGACCTGCAACATCAGCCGGTCCTCCGCCCGCCACACGTCGACCGACGCCGACCGGGCCCGGCTGTGCTTGCTGACGTTCTGGAGCAGCTCGGAGACGGTGAAGTACGCGATGCCCTCGATCGCCGGCGTCGGACGGTCCACCAGGTCCACCTCCACCCGCACGGGCACCGTGCACCGCGAGGCCACCGACGACAGCGCCGCGTCCAGCCCCCGGTCGGTCAGCACCGCCGGATGGATGCCGCGTGCCAGGTCCCGCAGCTCCTGGAGGGCCGTCTTCACCTCGCCGTGCGCCGAGTCGACCATCTCCGCCGCCGCCCGCGGGTCCTCCCGCAGCTTCTCCTTCGCCAGCCCCAGATCCATCGCCAGGGCCACCAGCCGGGCCTGCGCGCCGTCGTGCAGATCCCGCTCGATGCGCCGCAGATCGGCGGCGGCCGTGTCGACGACCACCCCCCGGTCGGACTCCAGCTCCACCACCCGCGACGCCAGCCGCGACGGCCCCAGCAGGCCGTGCACCAGCAGCCGGTCCACCGTCGTCAGCGCCCGCACGATCCACGGCGTCGCCATCGTCACCAGCAGGCCGACCAGCGCCGTCACGGTGATCTCGAACGGGTTGTCCAGATACACCTGGTGCTGCGCGTCGCCGTAGAGCTGCAACCCGCCCTGCCCGCCGTACAGCGGGAACACCCAGAACCACAGCGGATACGTCAGCATCGTCCAGCCGAGCAGCCACACCGTCAGGGTGACGGAGAACGAGAACACCGCCCAGGGAAACTGCACCAGCGCGAACAGCGCGTGCCGCCACGACGTCCCGCTCCGCAGCACGGCGCCCATCCAGGCCATGGCCCCGCCCCGGCCACCCCGGCTCCGGTTCCGCACCCGCAGCGGCTCGGGGTCGGAGATCTCCAGCCCCAGCAGGGCCCGCGCCCGCGCCCGCTCCAGCGCGCCGAACCCACGGCACATCGCGAGACCCGCCGCCAGCACCGGGATCCCGAGGAAGGTCAGCGTGAGACCGACCCCCGTCGACAGCATGGTGACCGTGAGGACGAACAGCACGACACTCACCGGGAACCCCACCAGCACATACAGCAGCTCACGCCAGTGCCGCCCGGAGAACGGCTCCCGCAGCGCCGTCGGCACCCGGTGCGGCCGCTCCCCGACGCCTTCCGCCGCCGGGCGCCCGTACCCCGGTCCGTAATTCCCGTACTGCGTGGCCATCCGCGTCGTCCGTTCTACTCGTCTCGTCCGTCCCGTCCGCTCATCGCGCGGCTGGTGGCTCGTACCTCACACCCTCCTCGCCCCCGAGCCCGCGCACCATGAAGGCCGTCGGCCTCTGGAACGGGGGGTTTTCCCTACCCCTGGCGCCCGTCAGCCGCGCTCGCGCCAGGGCAGCTCCGCCGTCACCGTCGTGGGACCCCCCACCGGCGAGTCCACGACGAACAGCCCGTCCACCGCGCCCAGCCGGTCCGCCAGCCCCCGCATCCCGGAGCCGCCGTCGAGACGCGCGCCGCCCTGGCCGTCGTCCCAGACCTGGATCAGCAGCCGGTCGTCGGTCCGCCACACGTCGACCGACGCCGACCGGGCCCGGCTGTGCTTGCTGACGTTCTGGAGCAGCTCGGAGACGGTGAAGTACGCGATCCCCTCGATCGCCGCCGCCGGCCTCGACTCCAGATCGGCGGTCACCTTCACCGGCACCGTGCACCGCGAGGCCACCGACGACAGCGCCGCGTCCAGCCCCCGGTCGGTCAGCACCGCCGGATGGATCCCGCGCGCCAGATCCCGCAGCTCCTGGAGGGCCAGTTTCACCTCGCCGTGCGCCTCCTCCACCATCGCCGAGGCCGCGTCCGGGTCCTCCAGCAGCTTCTCCTTCGCCAGACCCAGCCCCATCGCGAGATTCACGAGCCGGGCCTGCGCCCCGTCGTGCAGATCCCGCTCGATCCGCCGCAGATCGGCCGCCGCCGTGTCGACGACCACCCCCCGGTCGGACTCCAGCTCCGCGATCCGCCGCTCCAGCTCGTCCGACGGCGACAGCAGCGCCCGCACCATCGCCCGGTCCGCGTTGGCCAGACCCCGCGCCAGATACGGCAGCACCGGCCACAGCACGAACATCGAGGTCAGCGCCACCGTGAAGGTGAGGATCCCCCAGGGCAGCCGGATCACGTCGTACAGCACGGTCCGCCACGCCACCGGATCCTTCAACGCCAGCCACATCCACGACAACGGCCCACCGGCCCGCTGCACGGGCAGCGGACTCGGCTCGTCGATCCGCAGCCCGAGCAGCAGCCGCGCCCGCCCCCGCTCGAACCGCCCGATCAACCGCGCCCCCGCCAGACCGAGCGCCAGCAACGGCAACCCGATCACGGTGACACTCATCGCGGCCCCGGTCACGATCACCGACATCACATACGTGAACCCGAACAGCGACACCGGCAGATTCGCCAGCAGATGCGCGATCTCCTGCCAGGTCCACGGGTCGTAGGCGAAATGCACCGGCGGCGGCCGGTCGTCGTCGTACCCGCCGGCCCCGGCACGGCGAGGGGAGACGGACTCCCCGACGGCGGTCCGACGCGGGTCATGGGCGCCGCCCCGGGCGGAGGCGGTGGACTGGGATGCGGTCATACGGGCCAGCCTGCCGCGCCGCGGACCCTGACGCCATGAGGTTCCCCGCCTCCACCACCCTGGGGAAAACCCCCGGTCCCGGATCGAGGCGTGACGGGCTGCTTACCGTCCCTTTATCAGGGCCTAGACTCCCTGCGTACAGATCGTCGACGGCACGGATGGTGTCGACGGCGCCTGTCGATGCCGAGGACGACGAAGTGGCCGGTGAGGCCAGAGCGGTCACGGTCACGGCCACGCAGGCCGGGACCTGGGCCAGGGAGCGAGGGACGGACGTGCGGGAACCGACCGTCGAGGTCGCGGCGGACTACTTCCAGTCGTATTCGGTCGTCGGACTGCTCGCCGTCGTCGGCGTGCTCTTCGTCGCCGTCGCCTTCGGCGCGGGACGCCTCCTGCGCCCGGTGGTCCCCACCCCCGAGAAGCTCCTCACCTACGAGTGCGGCGTCGACCCCGTCGGCGAGGGCTGGGCCCACACCCAGGTCCGCTACTACGTCTACGCCTTCCTCTACGTCATCTTCGCCGTCGACTCGATCTTCCTGTTCCCCTGGGCGACGGTCTTCGCCGCCCCCGGCTACGGCGCCACCACCCTCGTCGAGATGTTCATCTTCCTCGGCTTCCTCGCCGTCGGCCTGCTGTACGCGTACAAGAAAGGGGTCCTGGCATGGACGTGACCCCACCCGCCTCCGAGCCGGTCCTGCTGCCCGAGCCCCAACGCCTCGGCGCCCTCTCCCGCCTCGCGCCCGAGCCCATGAAAGTGGTCCTCAACTGGGGCCGCCGCTACTCGCTCTGGGTCTTCAACTTCGGCCTCGCCTGCTGCGCGATCGAGTTCATCGCCGCGTCGATGGCCCGCCACGACTTCATCCGCCTCGGTGTCATCCCCTTCGCGCCCGGCCCCCGCCAGGCCGACCTGATGGTCGTCTCCGGCACGGTCACCGACAAGATGGCCCCGGCCGTGAAGCGCCTCTACGAGCAGATGCCCGAACCGAAGTACGTCATCTCCTTCGGGGCGTGCAGCAACTGCGGAGGCCCCTACTGGGACTCCTACTCGGTGACCAAGGGCGTCGACCAGATCATCCCCGTCGACGTCTACGTCCCCGGCTGCCCGCCCCGCCCCGAGGCCCTCCTCCAGGGCATCATCAAGCTCCAGGAGAAGATCGCCCGCGAGTCCCTCGGAGAGCGCTACGGCACCTCCCGCCCCTCGACCGCGGCCCTCCAGAGCGACCTGGTGAAACCCCCGGCCGAACCCTCCGCGCAGGAGGACCGATGACCACCATCGGCTGGCTCCCCGCCCCCGCCGACGAACTCTTCGGCCCGGACGCCACCGCCGAGGAGTCCTACGACGTCCTCACCGTCGACGTCCCCCCGGCATCCTGGCTCACCTCCCTCCGCGTCGCCCGCGACGACCTCTCCTGCACCTACTTCGACTGGCTGAGCGCCGTCGACGAACCCGGCACCGGCTTCCGCATCGCCGTCCACCTCGTCGCCCTCACCCCGGTCCGCCGCCTCCTGGTGCGCACGACCGTCCCGCACGCGTCACCCACCCTCCCCTCCGCCGTCGACCTCTACGCCGGCGCCGCCTGGCACGAACGCGAGACGCACGAGATGTTCGGCGTCCGCTTCGACGGCCACCCCGGCCTGGACCACCTCCTCCTCCCCGAGAACTTCGAGGGCCACCCCCTCCGCAAGGACTTCGTCCTCGCGGCCCGCGTCGCCAAGGCGTGGCCCGGCGCCAAGGAACCGGGGGAGTCGGAACACGGCGGCCCCAAACGCCGCCAGATGCTGCCCCCCGGAGTCCCCGACCCCAACGAGTGGGGCCCCCTCAAGGGCCAACTCCCCCCAGCCCCCTCCCGCCCCACCCGGGCAGCAGGCGAACGCCCACCCCGCCGCACCCGCACGACAGACGAGGGCTCAGCGAGCCAGCCCCCGGCGCCAGGTGCGGGGACCGGTGCTGCCGGCACCGGCGCGGGCAGGGAGACGGAAGCGGCGTCCCCCCCTGCACCCCCGCAGGCCCCCACCGGCCCCCGCCGGGCGCGCACGGCAAGCGGCGGCTCGGCCTCCCAGCGGGCGACGACACCGGAGAACGCCCCAGACACCCCGGCCGCCGCCCCACAGACTCCCGCCGGCCCCCGCCGAGCCCGCACGGCGAGCGGCGGTTCGGCCTCCCAGCGAGCGACGCCCGAGGCGACCCCGGAGACCCCCGAGGCGAGCCGCCCCCCGGCCGGCCCGCGCCGATCCCGCACCGCCTCCGAGGGCTCCGCCTCCCAGCGCACCCAACCGCCCACCCCGGACCGCCCCGCCACGGCCCCCCGCAGCGCGGACGCCCCCTGGCACCACGCCCGCCCAGCCTTCGCCGACCGTGACGAGGGGCCCAAGCGGCCAGCACCGGGGAAGCCCGAGCCGGCCGAAGAGCCGAAGCAGCCCGCGCCCGGGGAGCCCGAGCTGGCGGAGGAGCCGCAGCGGCCCGCGCCCGGAGGGTCCGAGCCGCTCGAGGAGCCGCAGGCGGGCCCGGCCCAGGAGCCGGAGTCGCCTCAGGAGCCGGAGGCTGCCCAAGAGCCTGGGCCCGGGTCCGCGCCCGACCAGGCGTCGGACTCTGAGCAGCCCCAGCCCGACTCCCCCTCGACCGAACCCCCCACGCCCGAAACCCCTCCAGGAGGCTCGCGATGAATGACGCGCTCGACGTCGCGCTGCGTCTCCTGATCGTCTTCGTCGTCTTCCTCACCTTCCCCCTGATCGTCGGTCAGACCGAGCACAAGGTGATGGCCCATATGCAGGGCCGCCTCGGTCCGATGTACGCCGGTGGCTTCCACGGCTGGGCCCAGCTCATCGCGGACGGCGTGAAGTTCGCGCAGAAGGAGGACGTCGTCCCCGCCGGCGCGGACCGCCGTATCTTCCAACTCGCCCCCGCCGTCGCCCTCCTGCCGTACCTCCTCGTCCTCCTCGCGATCCCCGTCGGCCCCGGCGAGGGCGCCGTCGGTCAGGTCCTGGACGCGGGTGTCTTCTTCGTGCTCGCCGTGATGGGCGTCGGTGTCCTCGGCTCCCTCATGGCCGGCTGGGCCAGCGCCAACAAGTTCTCCCTCCTCGGCGGACTGCGCACCGCCGCCCAACTCCTCGCCTACGAACTGCCGATGCTGCTCACCGCCGCCTCCGTGGCGATGGCCGCCGGCACGGTCTCCCTGCCCGGCATCGTGGACGCCTTCGAGTGGTGGTGGCTGCCCTGGCAGATCGTCGGCGCGATCGTCTTCTTCGTCGCCGGCCTCGCCGAGCTCCAACGCCCCCCGTTCGACATGCCCGTCGCTGACTCGGAGATCATCTTCGGCGCGTACACCGAGTACACCGGCCTGCGCTTCGCTCTCTTTCTCCTCGCCGAATACGCCGGAATCGTCGTCCTGTGCGGTCTGACCACCGTCCTCTTCCTGGGCGGCTGGCACGGCCCCTGGGGTGCGGACGGCCTGGGCTGGGTCTGGACCCTGCTCAAGGCCGCCGTGCTCGCCTTCATCGTGATCTGGCTGCGCGTGACCTATCCCCGCCTGCGCGAGGACCAGCTCCAGAAGCTCTCCTGGACGCTCCTCGTCCCCCTCTCTCTCGCTCAGATCGCCCTCACCGGCGTCGTCAAGGTGGTGATCCGGTAGCCATGGCCCCCTTCCCCGGCAGCGGCCTCGCCAAGGGCCTGGCCGTCACCCTGCGCACGATGACGAGGAAGACCGTCACCGAGCAGTACCCGGACGTCCAGCCCGAACTCCCGCCCCGCACCCGCGGCGTGATCGGCCTGTTCGAGGAGAACTGCACGGTCTGCATGCTCTGCGCCCGCGAGTGCCCCGACTGGTGCATCTACATCGACTCCCACAAGGAGACGGTCCCGCCCGCCGCCCCGGGCGGGCGCGAGCGCAGCCGCAACGTCCTCGACCGCTTCGCCATCGACTTCTCCCTGTGCATGTACTGCGGTATCTGCATCGAGGTCTGTCCTTTCGACGCGCTGTTCTGGTCCCCGGAGTTCGAGTACGCCGAGACCGACATCCGGGATCTCACCCATGAGCGGGACAAGCTCCGCGAGTGGATGTGGACCGTGCCGGCCCCGCCCGCCCTCGACCCCGCCGCCGAGGAACCGAAGGAGATCGCGGCCGCCCGCAAGACCGCGGACAAGCTGGCCGCCGCCCAGGCCGCAGCCGAGGCGGAAGCCGACGCCGAGGCCGAGGCTCAAGCCGGATCCGAGCCCACCACCCCCGAGGGAGGAGAGTCATGACCCTCGCCTCCGCAGCCGCGCCGCAGGGCTTCCTCTCCCCGACCGGAGTGGAGATCGCCTTCCTCCTCGTCGGCCTGGTCACCCTGGCCGCCGCCCTTGTCACCGTCACCACCCGGCAACTGGTGCACGCCGCCTTGTGGCTGGTGGTCGCCCTCGGCGGGCTCGCCGTCGAATACCTTCTGCTCACCGCCGAGTTCATCGCCTGGGTGCAGGTCCTCATCTATGTGGGTTCCGTAGTCGTCCTCCTTCTCTTCGGTCTGATGCTCACCCGGGCCCCCATCGGCCGCTCCCCGGACGCGGACTCCGGGAACCGCTGGGCCGCCCTCACGGTTGCCGTCGCCTCGGCCGCCGCCCTGGTCTGGGTGGTCGTCGACGCCTTCCGCACCACCTGGATCGACCTGGACGGGCCGGCCGCCGGCTCCACCGAGGTCACCGGAGCGAGCCTGTTCCAGAACTGGGTCCTCCCCTTCGAGGCCCTCTCCGTCCTTCTCCTCGCCGCACTGGTCGGGGCCATCGTCCTGTCCCGCAAGGCGAAGGCGGAGTGGAACTCTCCCCCTGTGAACTCCCGAGACGTCACGGAGAGTTCCCGAACGGTCACGGAAAGTTCGAAGAATTCACGTGACGAGGAGGGCACCCGCTGATGCACCTCGCCTACCCCGCCGTCCTGGCCGTCCTTCTCTTCTGCGTCGGCGTGTACGGCGTCCTCGCCCGCCGCAACGCGATCCTCGTCCTGATGTCGGTCGAGCTGATGCTCAACGCCGTCAACCTCAACCTCGTCGCCTTCGACGTCTGGCTCAGCCGGGCCGCCGAAGAGACCCTGCACTCCGGCCAGGCCCTCACCCTCTTCACCATCGCCATCGCCGCCGCCGAGATCGGCATCGGCCTGGCGATCGTCCTCGCCGTGTACCGCAACCGCGGCACCTCGGACATCGACCGGCTCCGCGACACCGCCGAGGGCCACGAAAGCCCCACGGCCGACGACACCGACGCCGCCACCACAGGCACCCCCACCACCGGCGGGACCGAGAAGGCTGAGGCCACCGCGTGACCACGACCACCCTCGCCGTCCTCGTCCCCCTCCTTCCCTTCCTGGGCGCCGTCGCCGGTCTGCTCCTCGGCCGCACCGCCCCCGGCTTCGTCCGCCCGATCGCCGTCCTGCCCGTCCTCACCTCCCTCGTGCTGGCCGCCGTCGTCGCCGTACGCCAGGGCGGTGACGCCGCCGTCGACGCGGCCACCGAACTCACCCCCACCGGCTCGGTCCCGATCGAACTGGCCCTGCACATCGACGGCTTCGCCGCCCTGGTCGCCGCCCTGGTCTGCCTGGTCGCCGGCTGCGTCCAGGTCTACTCGACCGGCTACCTCCGCGACGACCCCCGCTACCCCTCCTACGCCGCGCTCGTCTCCCTCTTCACCTCCGCGATGCTGATCGTCGTCTACACCGGCGACCTGATCGTGCTGCTGGTCGGCTGGGAGGTCATGGGCATCTGCTCCTACTTCCTCGTCGGCCACTACTGGGAGACCCCGGAGGCCCGCGCCGCCTCGATCAAGGCGTTCCTCGTCACCAAGCTCGGAGACGTCCCCTTCCTCCTCGGCCTCTTCGCGCTCGCCGTCGACGCCGGCTCCTTCCGCATCACGAAGGTCCTCGCCACCGTCGAGAACGGCGGCCTCGACCACCCGACGCTCATCGCCCTGCTGCTCCTGGCGGGCGTGGCCGGCAAGTCGGCGCAGTTCCCGCTGCACACCTGGCTGCCCGACGCGATGGCCGGCCCGACCCCCGTCTCCGCGCTGATCCACGCCGCGACGATGGTCGCCGCCGGTGTCTACTTCGTCGCCCGTCTCCTCCCGGTCTTCGAGGCGTCGCAGGCCGCGATGGTCGTCCTCGCCGTGATGGCCGCCGTCACCATGGTCGGCTCGGGTCTCGCCGCGCTCGCCCAGGACGACATCAAGCGCGTCCTCGCCTACTCGACGATCGGTCAGCTCGGCTACATGACCGGCGCCCTCGCCGTCGGCGACCGGGGTGCCGCCGTCTTCCACCTCCTCTCGCACGGCGCCTTCAAGGGCCTGCTGTTCCTCGCGGCCGGCGTGATCATCCACGCCGCCGGCACCAACTCGCTGGCCGCCATGTCCCGCATGAGCCATCTGCGCGACCGCGTGCCCGACGCCTTCTGGACGATGACCGTGGCGCTCCTCGCGCTCGCCGCCATCCCGCCGTTCAGCGGCTTCTTCTCCAAGGAGTCCGTCCTCGGCGCCGCCGAGCACGTCACCACCGGCCACACCGAGCACGCGCCCGGCGCCGCGGGCTGGCTGATCCTCGTCTCCGGCCTGCTCACCGCCCTCCTCACCGCCGCCTACGCGACCCGCCTGTGGCTGCTCGCCTTCCGGGGCCGGGGCGCCGAGGCCCCCGACCACGGCCGCCAGCCGCTGTCCATGACCGTCGTGCTGTGGGTGCTCGCCGTCCCCTCCCTCGCGCTCGGCGGGCTCGCCTACCGCACGCTCCCCGACTGGTTCGACGGCGGCGACCTCGCGCCCACCCTCGTCACCTCGGTGATCGGCACCGGCGTGGCCCTGGCCGGCGGGATCGTCACCTACGCGACCTGGCGTCACCTCACCGCGCTCACCGCCGTCACCCCGCTCGGCGCGGTCGCCGCCCACCCCGACAGCGACGCCGGCCAGATCGAGGCCGAGGCGATCGCCACCCACGCGCCCGCGTACGGGGACGTGGCCTCCGCCCCCGACCCGGCCGACCCCGGGCGGCTCCTGCTCGGCCCGCTGCACCGCCACGCGGCCGTCGGCTTCCACCTCGACGCCGTCTACGGGGCGCTGTTCGTCCGCCCGGTCCAGGCCGCCGCGAGCCTCGTGCGGTTCCTCGACCGCGAGGTCGTCGACACCTACGTACGGGGTGCGGGCACCCTGCCCCGCTGGCTCGGCATCGCCGTACGGCGCGCCCAGACCGGCAACGTCCAGACCTATGTGAGCGCGCTGCTCGCCGGCACCGTCGTCCTGGCGGTCGCCGCCCTTCTCGTCGCCTCGGGAGCGTGAGCAGGCGTGATCGATATCAGCGAGTCCGTGATGCAGTTTCTTCTGGCGTTCGTCGTCGTCGGCCCGCTCCTGGGCGCCGCCGCGGCCCTGCTGCCCGCCCCGCCCGGGCTGAAGGGGAAGTCGCCCGAGCAGGCCGTGCTCCGGCACGGCGTCACGGTCACCGGCGTGATCCTCGCCGCCACGATCGTCCTCACGGCCGGCTTCGACCACGACCAGCCCTCGACGATGCAGGCCGGCACCGACATCAGCTGGATCCCCGCACTCGACGTGCGCATCCACCTCGGCATCGACGGCATCTCCCTCCCCCTTCTGGTCCTGACCGCGCTGCTGACCTTCCTCTGCGCGCTCTACTCGTACTTCAAGATGCCCGCGGGCCCGACCCCGAAGGCTTTCGTCGCCCTGCTGCTCGTCCTGGAGTCCGGCACCCTCGCCACCTTCGCCGTCCTCGACCTGCTGCTGTTCTTCCTCGCCTTCGAGATGGTCCTGATCCCGATGTACTTCCTCATCGCCCGCTGGGGCGGCGAGGGCCGGGCCGGCGCGGCGATGAAGTTCATCCTGTACACGCTGCTCGGATCCGTGGTCATGCTGCTCGGCCTGCTCCTGATCGGAATCAAGGCGGGCACTTTCGACATGGTGGCACTCGCCACTGACAACGGCCGGTCGCTGACCACATCCGTGCAGGTCATCGCCGTTCTGGCGATCGGGCTCGGGCTCGCGGTCAAGACCCCGATGTGGCCCCTGCACAGTTGGCTGCCCGACGCCCACACCGCCGCCCCGACCGTCGGCTCGGTCCTGCTGGCCGGCGTCCTGCTCAAGATGGGTACGTACGGGTTCGTCCGGATTCTCCTTCCGGTCGCGCCCGACGGCTTCCACACCTTCGCGCCCTACCTCGCCGCCTTCGCCGTCGTAGGGATCATCTACGGCTCCCTGGCCTGCCTGGCCCTCGCCAAGAAGGGCGCGAAGGGCGACCTCAAGCGCCTGATCGCCTACTCCTCCGTCGGCCACATGGGCTTCGTCCTGCTCGGCATCGCCTCCACCACCCCGACCGGAGTCAACGGCGCCCTGTTCGCCAACATCGCCCACGGCCTCATCACCGGCCTGCTCTTCTTCCTGGTCGGAGCCCTGAAGGACCGCACGGGCACCACCGACCTCGACACCCTCGCCGAACAGACCGGCGCCGCCCTGTACGGCAAGGCGCCCCGCCTCGGCGGTCTGCTGGCCTTCGCCGCCGTCGCCTCGCTCGGCCTGCCCGGCCTGGCCGGGTTCTGGGGCGAGATGCTCGCGATGTTCGGCGCGTTCGACCCCGCCGACGACCTCAGCCGCCCCGCCTTCCTCACCTTCACCGCGATCGCCGCGTTCGGCACCCTCCTCACGGCCGCCTACCTGCTCGTCGTGGTCCGACGCGTGTGCATGGGCAGCCTGCCGCAGGACGCCCCGAAACTCGCCGACGTCCAGACGTACGAGTTCGCGGCCTGGACGCCGCTCGTCGCCCTCACCGTCGTCGCCGGCCTGTGGCCCAAGGCCCTCCTCGGCCTGACCGACCCCGCCGTGCAGCAGCTCCTCGCAGGAGGCACCCGATGAGCGCCCCGGCTCAGCCCCTCGCCGCGTCGCTGGTCCAGTCCGTCGACTGGCTCGCCATCGCCCCGCCGACCCTCGCGGCCGTGGTCGCCCTCGCCGTCCTCGTCGCCGACCTCTTCCTGAGCGAATCCAGGAAGCCGCTGCTCGGCTGGTTCTCGGTCGCGGGCCTCGCCGCCGCCACGGCCCTCCTGCTGCCCCTCCTGGACGGCGACCGCTCCACGTTCTGCCTGAACGGCGACCCGGCCGTGTGCAGCTACACCGCCGACCGCTTCACCCTCGTCATCCAGTTCCTCGTCCTCGGCGGAGCCCTGCTGGCGGCCCTGCTGTCGGTCACCGCCCTCAAGGACGCCCACGGCAGACTCCCCGAAGGGGAGTTCTGGTTCCTGCTGCTGTCCTCCGCCGCCGGCGCCGCCCTGCTGCCCGCCTCCCGCGACCTCGCCACCCTCGTCGTCGCCCTGGAGGTCGCCTCCCTGCCCGCGTTCGCCCTCGTCGGCCTCCGCCACGGCGACCGCAGGTCCTCCGAAGCGGCCCTGAAGTTCTTCCTGTCCTCCGTCACCGCGACCGCCGTCAGCCTGATGGGCATCAGCTTCCTCTACGCGACGACCGGCACCCTGTACCTCACGCAGATCGCCGAGCGCATCCAGCACGTCGACGGCCGATTCGACACCCTCGCCCAGACCGGCGTGGTCCTCACCCTGGTCGGCTTCGCCTTCAAGACAGCCGCCGTGCCCTTCCACTTCTGGGTCCCCGACACCTACACCGGCGCCCCGCTGCCCGTCGCCGCCTACCTGTCGGTCGTCGGCAAGGCGGTCGGCTTCTCCGGCCTCATCCTCGTCACCGTCGTCGGCCTGCCGTCCTACGCCGACGTCTGGGGCCCCGCCCTGGCCGCCCTCGCCGCGCTCACCATGACCGTCGGCAACGTCGGCGCCCTCCGCCAGCAGGCCACACGCGCGTACAGTGCCGTACGCCTGCTCGCCTGGTCCTCGGTCGGACAGGCCGGCTACCTCCTCGTCCCGATCGCCGCCGCCGCGTACTCCGACGACGCCGAACACGCCGTGGGCTCCACGCTCGCGTACGCCCTCATGTACGCCGCCGTGAACCTGGGCGCCTTCGCCGTCGCCGCCCTGGTGGGCCGTACGAGCCCGCGCAACCGCCTCACGGACTACCGCGGCCTCTACGCGAGGAACCCGCTCTCCGCGCTTTTCCTGGCCTTCTTCCTGCTCTGCCTCGCAGGACTCCCGCCGGGCGTGATCGGTCTCTTCGCGAAGGTCACCGTCTTCGCGGCGGCCGTCGACACCGGCCTCGGCTGGCTCGCCGTCGTCATGGCCGTCAACGTGGTGATCGCCCTCTCCTACTACCTCCGGTGGACGGGCCTGCTGTTCCGCGCCCCCGAGGGCGAAACGGCGAGACACCGCGTGCCCGCGCCCCTCACCGCCGCGATCGCCCTCACCGCGGTCATCGGCATCGTCCTCTCCGGAGCCCCCCAGCTCGTCCTGCGCTTCGCCGACACCGGCCTCTTCTGACCCGAGCACCGCTCCTGGGCCGTCCGGGCCCGCCGTACGGCGTCCACCCGCGCGTACGGCCCCGCCGTCACCCGGACGGCCCACACCCGCGCCCGTCTGCACAAGGGAACTAGTGGCCTCCGCCTGGCGTTGACCAGTACGGGAGGGTCCACTGGACGTGGCATCACGAGACCAGGGCCACCGGAGAACAGCACAGATTCGCAAGCAAAGGGTTCCCCTGCTGCACGACTTGGAGGGCGTACCGTGCACCGCCGGCACAACGGGCTCAGGACCGCAGTACTCCTCGGGGGACTGTCCGCGCTCATCATCGTCATCGGCAGCTTCTTCGGCCGCGCCGGACTCGTCGTCGCGGTCGTGATCGCACTCGGCACGAACGCGTACGCGTACTGGAACAGCGACAAGCTGGCACTGCGCGCCATGCGCGCCCGCCCGGTCAGCGAGTTCGAGGCACCGGCCCTCTACCGGATGGTCCGCGAACTCTCCAACCAGGCCCGCCAGCCCATGCCCCGCCTGTACATCTCCCCGACCGAGGCGCCCAACGCCTTCGCGACCGGCCGCAACCCGCGCAACGCCGCCGTGTGCTGCACGGAAGGCATCCTGCGCATCCTCGACGAGCGTGAACTGCGCGCCGTCATCGGCCACGAACTCAGCCACGTCTACAACCGGGACATCCTCATCTCCTCGGTCGCGGGCGCCCTCGCCTCCGTGATCATGTTCCTCGTCAACTTCGCGTGGCTGATCCCGATCGGCCGCTCCAACGACGACGACGGCCCCGGCATCCTGGGCATGCTCCTGATCATGATCCTGGGACCCCTGGCGGCCAGCCTCATCCAGCTCGCCATCAGCCGCTCCCGCGAGTACGAGGCGGACGCCTCCGGCGCCCGGCTCACCGGCGATCCGCTCGCCCTCGCCAGCGCGCTGCGCAAGCTGGACGCCGGCACCAAGCAGCTTCCGCTGCCCCCCGAGCCCCGTATCGAGACCGCGAGCCACATGATGATCGCGAACCCCTTCCGTCCCGGTCAGGGCATGTCCAAGATGTTCTCTACGCACCCGCCGATGGCGGAACGCATCGCCCGGCTGGAGAAAATGGCAGGTCGACCGCAGTGAAGACCATCCTGAACGTCATCTGGCTCGTCCTGAGCGGCTTCTGGCTGTTCCTCGCCTACCTCCTGGCAGGCGTGCTGCTCTGCATCACCATCATCGGCATCCCGTTCGGCATCGCGGCGTTCCGCATCGGCATCTACGCCCTCTGGCCGTTCGGCTACACGACCGTCGAGCGCCGTGACGCCGGTGCCGCCTCCTGCCTCGGCAATGTGCTCTGGCTGGTGCTGGCCGGCTGGTGGCTGGCCATCGGACACATCGTCACCGGCATCGCCCTGTGCCTCACCCTCATCGGTATCCCGTTCGGCATCGCGAACTTCAAGATGATCCCGGTCTCGCTGTTCCCGCTGGGCCGCGAGATCGTGCCCTCGGACGAGCCGTTCGCCGGGCGCTGACCGGGCACTGAGGAGCCGCTGGCACAGCAGGTCCCCCGCAGGGGTGGCCCGGTTGTCCACAGCCGGCCGGCCGTCCACAGGCCGGCCCGATTGTCAGTGGCGGCGTGCACCATGAACGCATGACCGAGAACGAGCAGTTGCTGGCGAGGGTGGCGGCCAAGGCGGCCACGACCCGCCCCTGGGGCTGGCCCTCACTCCCCGATCCCGCGGACGAGGCCACCCTGGCCCGCGCCGAGGCCGCCCTCGGTTTCCGCCTGCCCCCGCTCCTCGCCGACCTCTATCTGCGCACGGGGGACGGCGGGTTCGGCCCGGAGTACGGCCTGCTGCCCCTCCTCGACAGCGCCCCCGCCGGCGAACCCTCCGCCGTCAGCCAGTACCTCGCCCAGCGCAAGAGCGGCCAGGAGGACCCGGAGTGGCCCTGGCCCGAGGGCGTCCTGCCGATATCCCACTGGGGCTGCGGGATGTACGCGTGCGTGGACTGCCACTCCCCGCAGGCGACGGTCCTGCTCTTCGAACCCAACCCCGGAGACCCCGACCAGGCATGGTTCGTCGACGCCCCCAGCCTCACCGACTGGCTCAACGCCTGGCTCGACGGCACCGGCTGGTACGACGTCCCGGACGAGGGGCTGGAGATGGCCCCGTGGACGGAGTTCCGGATACGTGTGGCGCCCGCGCAGGAACAGGGGCAGGGCAAAGACCAGGATCAGGATCAGGATCAGGCGCAGGGGGCGGCGGGCGCTACGGCCTAGCAGCCGGGGCCGCGCGCCACGCTCTTACCGCGACCCGGACCCGCCGCCCACCCACCGTCGCCGAACTCCGTACGCGAGCACGCCCACCGTCAGCACACCCGCCCCTACGACGACGGAGGTCGCCGGCAGCGCGAACGCCAGCACCAGGCACCCCGCCAGACCCACCACCGGCAGCGTGCGGGAAGCAGGGGACGGATCCAGGGTCCAGGCCGAGGCGTTGGCCACGGCGTAGTACACCAGCACACCGAAGGAGGAGAAACCGATCGCGCCCCGCACGTCCACCGTGGCGGCGAGGACCGCGACCACCGCGCCCACGGCCAGTTCGGCCCGGTGCGGTACCCGGAAACGCGGATGCACGGCAGCCAGGGCGCCGGGCAGATGGCGGTCCCGGGCCATGGCCAGGCAGGTGCGCGAGACGCCCAGGATCAGGGCGAGCAGCGAACCCAGCGCGGCCACGGCCGCCCCGACCCGGACCACCGGAACCAGACCCGGTACCCCCGCGGCCCGCACCGCGTCCGCCAACGGCGCCTCGGCCCGGCCCAGGGCCCCCGCCCCCAGCACGGAAAGGACGGCGACCGCCACGCACGCGTACACGACCAGCGTGATGCCCAGGGCCAGGGGGATCGCGCGGGGAATCGTGCGCGCCGGATCGCGCACCTCCTCGCCGAGAGTCGCGATGCGCGCGTACCCGGCGAACGCGAAGAAGAGCAGACCGGCGGCCTGGAGCACCCCGCCGACACCACCCGAGGCCCCGATGTCCAGCCGCCCCGCGTCGGACGCCCCGGAGCCCAGACACACCACGACCACGGAAGCGAGGACAGCCAGGACCACCGCCACGATCATCCGCGTCAGCCAGGCCGACTTCTGGACGCCGCCGTAGTTCACCGCCGTCAGCGCCACCACGGCCGCTACCGCCACCGCGTGCGCCTGCCCGGGCCAGAGGTACGCCCCGACGGTCAGGGCCATCGCGGCGCAGGAGGCCGTCTTGCCGACGACGAAGGACCAGCCGGCCAGGTAGCCCCAGAACGCCCCCAGGCGCTCACGCCCGTACACGTAGGTGCCGCCCGAGGCCGGGTACCGGGCGGCGAGCCGTGCCGACGACATGGCGTTGCAGTAGGCGATGAGTGCGGCGAGGGCGAGTCCGGGGAGCAGTCCGGAACCGGCCGCGGCCGCTGCGGGAGCCAGGGCGGCGAAGACGCCCGCCCCGATCATCGAGCCGAGCCCGATGACGACGGCGTCGCCGACGCCGAGGGTCCGTCGCAGCCGAGGGGAGGATCCGGACCCTGTCATGCCCCGCACCCTACTGACCGGCAGGAACCGGCGAGGGGTGTCCTGACGTCGTGCACATCGACACGACATGAAGCGAGTACCGCCCGTCCGGAGCGAGCAAGATCACAGCGTCCGGACAGTGAGGGCACAGCACGGAGGGGCAGGTTCAGGACATGGGCATCATCAGCTGGATCATCCTGGGGCTGTTGGCCGGAGTCATCGCCAAGGTCCTGCTGCCGGGGCGCGACCCGGGCGGCTTCATCGGGACGACGTTCATCGGCATCGCGGGCGCGTTCATCGGCGGCTGGATCTCGGCCCGCTGGCTGGACCACCCCATCAGCAAGGACTTCTACGACGGGGCCACCTGGGCCGCGGCGATCGGCGGCTCGCTGGTGCTGCTCATCGCCTACCGGATCCTCTTCGGCAACTCACGCGACTAGCGGACACGTGTGAACGAGAAACGAGAAGGGTGGGCACCCTCGGGCTCCAGGCCCGGGCACCCACCCTTCCCTGCTGCCGGCTACCGGTAGTTCACGAACTGGAGCGCGAAGTCGAAGTCCTGGCCCTTCAGCAGGGCGATGACGGCCTGGAGGTCGTCGCGGCTCTTGGAGCTGACGCGCAGTTCGTCACCCTGGACCTGGGCCTTGATGCCCTTGGGGCCCTCGTCGCGGATGAGCTTGGCGACCTTCTTCGCGTTGTCCTGGGAGATGCCTTCCTTGATCTCCGCGAAGAGCTTGTACTCCTTGCCGGAGAGCTGGGGCTCGCCCGCCTCCAGGGCCTTCAGCGAGATCCCGCGCTTGATCAGCTTCGACTGGAAGACGTCGAGGACAGCGTTGACCCGGTCCTCGGAGTTCGCCTCCATCAGGATCTTTTCACCGGACCACGAGATCGAGGCGCCCACGCCCTTGAAGTCGTAGCGCTGCGAGATCTCCTTGGCGGCCTGGTTGAGGGCGTTGTCGACCTCCTGCCGCTCGACCTTCGAGACGATGTCGAAACTGGAGTCGGCCATGTCCTGTGGCTCCTTGTATCGGGGTATCGGGGTGCGTGTCGGCGACGGTGGGGCGGCCGCCGAGCCCGGCGTGTACCCGGGCCGCATCCGGACAAGCCTAGCCACCCGAGCTGCTCCCGGCGCAGATCAATCCGGTGGCGAAGCACCCCTCGGCATCGGGTATTGTTTACGTCGTTGCCACGGAGCACCGCCGCAAAGCGGTTCGAACGGCAGCGAAACCCGGCGGTGTGCCCGAGCGGCCAAAGGGAGCAGACTGTAAATCTGCCGGCTCAGCCTTCCCAGGTTCGAATCCTGGCGCCGCCACGCTGAGGGAAACCCCCTCTGATCAGGTTAATCACCTGGTCAGAGGGGGTTTCTTATTGACTCGCCCTGTTCGATCCGTTGCGGACGGAGCTTGGGCGTGTCTCACTCGGTACCGCCCATATCCCATCGTTGATCAGTGCGTGTCCCCCAGGTGTCCCCCGGGGGAGAGCAAGATCACTCGGGTTCGTTCCACTCCCGAAGAGCTGCGTCGATCCGGCTGTTCGCGTGCTCCCGCGTCTGGTCAAGCACCTTGGCGTACACCTTGTGCAGTACGGCGATGCTGTGTCCGGCACGGCGGGCGCACTCCATCGCGTCGACCCCGGAGCTGAGCCAGAACGAGACGCCGGCGTGCCGCAGGTCGTAGGGGCGACGGGCCAGCAGCGAGGCCGTTTCCGCCTCGCTCAGCACGTCCTTCCGGGCCTTGGCCCACACCTCCCCGTAGCCGGTTTCCTGTAGTAGGCCATTGCGGTTGGTCCGAAAGAGCCGGCCATCGGGCGCCGTGCCGTGCGTGGCGATGTGCTGCCGCAGCAGGCGCACGAAGTGCGGCGGGATCGGCACCGGACGAGAGTCCTTCTTGGCGCGGGCCTTGAGGTGGCGTGTCTCATGCGCCGTTCCGTCGTCGGTCCAGCTCCGTCCGGCCCGGACGACTCCTTGCCGCAGCGTGAGCATCCCCCATCCCGTCTCCGGAAGATGGCACTGACTCACGTGCAGTCCGGCAGCCTCAGCGGGACGCATGGCCGCGTAGTACAGGCACCCGAAGAACGCTTCCAAGTGCCGCCCACGCGGGCCCTGCTCGCGCACCCCTGCCAGTAGCGCGCGGACCTGGCGAGGGTTGGCGACGCTCTCAGGGTCCACCGCTTCCACCGACTTCGGGGCGGTCCACTTCACGGCCCTGATCGGGTTGACCGGCATCGTGAAGTACTGCTCTTCCACGGCGAGCCCGAGAACGTCGCTGAGACATGCCCGCTTGCGCTTCGCGGTGCGCGGCGACGCCTCTTTCCCGTCCAGCCGCAGGGACAGTGCGTCCAGGGCCAGACGTACGGTCGCGGGGTCTTCCATGGCGGAGACCGGCATGGAGTGCTTGGAGATCCAAGCGAGGGCGCGGGCCACATCATCCGGCGGGGTCTCGTTCCAGCGGTTCCGGTTGTACGCCCACCCGTACAGCGCGCGCCGCATGAGCGCGGTGTCAGGCATCCCCGTCTTCGTCTTCACGAGTGCGGGGGTGATGGTCGCCAGCGCATCGGCGTAGTTCTTCCGCGACTTCGCCGGCGCCAATGCCCACTTGCGGTCGACGTACGTGCGGCTGTGCTCGTACCACGTGATGGAGCCCTGTTTGGCGCGCAGTTCGGATACGGGCAGGCCCGTATCCTCGTCGAACTGGTCGCCGCGTCGCACGGCGGACATCAGCTCCGAGCGGCGCCCCTCGGCCTGAACCTTGAGCGTGTAGCTCTTGGAGTGCTTGCGCTCCCCGACCAGCCAGCGCAGGCGGTAGGGCTTCGGGCGATCCTTGCGAACCTCGATGGAGTAGAGGCGAACGTCGTAGGTCAATGCCATATGAACTCCAAAGGGGCCCGCCGTCTCGGCGGGCCCCTCGTGTCTCGTGTGTGCGAAAGGTGGTCAGGCAGCGTCTTCCATGGACGCCCACCACGCGTCGAGGTCGCTGCGGCGGCAGCGGAGCTGACCGTTGGGCAGTTTGATGAGCTTGGGAGCCTTGCCACGGGCGCGCATGCGGTAGAACGCGGCGCGGCTCATCTCGATCTCTTCGAGCACTTCGCGGAGCTTGAGCTTCTCGGTGCCAGCCAAGGTGGTGACTCCTTCGACGTGTCTGGCCGTTCGGCCCCGTTCTCAGATGTCCGCTACATCCGCTACGCCGCTACATCGCAGGTCAGCGGGGGTGCTTGTGTAGCGGACGTGTGGGATGTAGCGGCTACGGCGCTACGCGCGGGTGTGGCCGTAGCCGCTACATCGGGTGGTTGCCGCTACAGGATTTGGGGCTTTGACCTGGGGTGTAGCGGATGTAGCGGCAGTAGCGGACCTACGGGGAGGGGGGCGGGCAGTAGCGGGCCCACGCGTCTTCGAGGTCTTCGCTGTAGTAGCCCTTGAGGACCCCGCCGGCCGTGCGGATGTTGCGTGAGGCGACGGGGGTTCCGTCCGCGGTGACGTACTGGCTGAGCATCTTGGACAGGCGCCGGTTGTCGAGTGCCTTGCCGTCGAGGTCGGCCCACGGGGCGTCATCGAGGGCGTTGAGCCTGTCGAGTACGGCGATGGTGGGCAGGCGGTCGATGCCCACCATGACGTGGTCGCGCAGGTCGGTGAGCAGGCGGATGCCGATGCTGCCCTTGTCGTTGACCTGGGATGCCTTGACCAGCTCGATGCAGGCTTCGCGGGCGCGCTTGGGCCAGTCGCCGCCGACCGCGTCCGCGACGGCGAGCAGTGGTTCCCACACGTCGGCGGGGCGGTCGGTGACGCCCTCGGGCATCTGCGGCCAGGCGCCCGCGATGAACTCGCTTGTCTCTTCAGCCCACTTCGCGAGGCGGTCGCGCAGGGCGAAGCCTTCCTTTTCGTGGATGCGCGAGCGGTATGGTTCCGCCTTTTCGTTTCTGGCCCGCCGGCGCATGCGGATGATGACCGAGCGGGTCAGGATCGTGTCGGGCAGCGAGCCGAGACCGGCGACCGCTACGGCGGTGTAGGAGGGGAACGCCTGCACGGTCTGGTTGGCGCCGTCCCCGACGCACCGGTACATCACCTTGCCGCGCCGGTGCCCGGCGTTGATGAATCCGCGGAGCTGTTCGTTCTCCCCAGCTTTGGGGCCGAAGATGGTGTCGATCTCGTCGAACAGGATCGTGGGCCGCTTGCCGTCGACCCCGGAAACGGCGCGGAACAGGGCGGCGGCGGATGCGTCGACCGCAGCCATGGGGTTGGGCACGAGGGTTTCCACGATCTCCAGCGCCCGCGACTTCCCGGATCCCGGTTCGGGGCTGAGGAAGGCGAGGCGGGGGGTGGACTCGAAGCAGTCGAGCAGGTGGGCGTGCGCATCCCACAACGTCACGGCGACGTAGGCGGCTTCGGTGGGGAAGACGTTGAAGCGCCGGTGGAAGGCTTCCACCTCGTTGAGCAGCGCGGCGCCGTCGATGGTGGGCGAGGCGGGGGGCTGGCTGGTCATGCGGCCCGTCCTTCCTGAGAGTTGCGCAACGGGCAGGCGGCGCGGTGCCCGTCATGGCCGTGCGGGTTACTGCCAAGGGAAGTTCGGACGCCTTCGGCGACGCCCTTCGGGGCGCCCACGGCCGGTGCGGGCGAGGCGAGTTCGGCGGCCTGCCCTGCGTCCGCGAGTGGTTGGCCTTCCAAGGGGGAGGTGAGGGGGGCGTTCATGCCGCGTCCCGGGGGCGGGCCTTGCGGATGGAGCTGTCCAGGGCGCTGCGGATGGTGGCGCGGCACTCGGCGGCGGTGAGTCCCCGCGCCTCGCCCGCCCCTTGGAAGGCTTCTTCCACCACGTGGCGGGGGACGTCGCCCCACGCGACGAAGCGCCCCACCTTGAAGGCGCACCGGTTGAGTGTGGTGTTGCGCTGCCTGTCCGGCGCCGCAGACACGACCGCGCACTCGGCTTCCAGCGCGGCCACGGCCGCGCGGTTCCCGTCGACCACAGGCAGCCGCAGCGGCCCCGCAGAGCGCGCGGGGGCAGGTTCCAGGATGGTGTGCAGCCATCCGGGCAGCGGAGCCGCCACGGAGCCGTTGACGGCTTTGTAGGTTCCGGTGTCGGTGGTGCTGCCCGCGGCGACGACGTAGCCGCCCCATGCGCGGGTGTCGATCAACTCACCGATGGTTCCTGCGGTGTTGGCAAACCGCGCGTCGGGTGGGGCGGTGAAGTACAGGTGTGTCCCGCCGCTCGCGGTCCGCACCCGGTAGGTGTCGGGGACGGGGTGTCCGGCGCGCTCGCAGAGCGCCTCAAAGGTCGTCGCGCCGCAAGGCGCGTCCGCACTGCCCTTGGACTTGGGCATGTCGAGGTCGACGACGACCAGCCCGGAGGGGCCGGTGGCGATGCCGACGTTGAACGCGCCGGACGACCATGCGGCGCGGATGCGCTCGGGGTCGGTGGTGGCGCGCTGCTCCCACTTCACGTGTCCGCCGGCGCATCGGCCCGTGCGGGGGCAGGTGACTTCGCCGTGCAGAGCGGGCCGCTTGGTGCCGGGGCGGAGGGGGAAGACGTGCCAGCCGCGGGCGGCGGCATCCAGGGCCGCCGCCAGGGGGTCTCGCGGGACGGTGCCTGCATAGGTCATGCTGGGGGTTCTCCTGATCTCTTGGAGGGACGGGAGGACCGGGGCGGGCGCAGGCTTGTGGTGAGACGGCGCCCGCCTCGGGCGTACCTAGGCGATGTCCAGGGCGAGTTGCGACGGGGCATCGGCCGACGCTTCGGGCGCGTCGACAGCGAGCAGCGTGCGGTAGGCGAGGGCGGCCTGATGGATGACCACGCCGTTGCCGAGGATCTTGAGTTGGTCGGAGCGGGACAGACCCAGGTCCGTGCCAGTCACCCAGCCGGGATCGGCGCCCATCATCCATTCCACGAACGCGGGGGCCAGGCGGCGGTTTCCCTTGGTGCCCGCTTCGGTCGGCTCCGGCGCCGGGCGTCCCAGGACCGTTTCCCACCGGTGGATGGCGGGGCCGTAGTCGGTGCCGTTGGTTGCCACCCACCGCCCGTCCAGACGCACGGCCTGGCCGGGCAGGTAGTAGTTGCCGGCCGTGTCGCGCTGGTTGGGTCCGCCGTGCGGCCCGTCGGAAGCCTTCGGGGTGGGCAGCAGATTGACCACCACCTCGTTCAGGGGGCGGGAGTTGGTCCCTAAGAGGTTGGAGGCGCCGGACTTCCAGTCGCGGGCCGCAGGGGTGGGCAGCAGCGTCACGGCGGTACGCAGGTTCAACCCGCCCTTGCGTTTGGGGGAGGTGCCGGGGCCACCGGTGCCGTCGGCGGCAGCCGGGGTGGGCAGCAACCTCAGCCATCCGTCGGAGGCAGCAAGAACACCACTTCGTCCTCCAGCGTCGGCCCGTGCCCGCCCGCCTTGCGCTTGTCCGGATGCTGCGGCCCCCCATTGCGTCCCAACTGTGAGGTGGGGGTCTTCAGCAGCGGGATACGCGACGGCGAACCAGCGGTCGCGCCGGTGGCAGGCTCCGACTTCGGGATCTCCAGCGCGTAGGCACATCCACCGCGCGTCGTACCCGATCGCGGCCAGGTCGGCGGCGACGACGTCGAGTCCCCGGCTGCGGAGGGCGGCGACGTTCTCCAGGAAGACGAGTCGGGGGCGAAGATGGCGAATGGCTTGGGCGATCGTTTTCCAGAGTCCTGAGCGGTCACCGGCGATCCCTCCCCGAGGTCCGGCGTTGGAGATGTCCTGGCAGGGGAAGCCAGCGGTCAGTGCCGCCGGGCGCGCCAGCGTTGCAGACAGGCTGGCCCAGTCGACGGCGGTGATGTCGCCGAGGTTGTGGACACCGGGCAGGCGGGCGGCGAGCAGCCGGGACGCGGCCGGGTCCTTCTCGCCGACCATGACCGTGGGCAGGCCGGTGACGGCTTCCACGGCCTGGTCAAGCGCACCGGAGCCGGTGCACAGGCTGATGTTGCCGCCCTCCGGCGGCGCGACGGGGTGATGGGTCATGCTGGGGGGTCTCCTGATCTCTTGGAGGGACGGGAGGACCGGGGCGGGCGCAGGCTTGTGGTGAGACGGCGCCCGCCTCGGGCATAGCTACAGGTCGTCGTCGGTGTGGTCGATCGGGCCGCAGTAACCGAGCGGGCCGGCGGCGCGGTGGGCGCGTTCCAGGGCTTCGGCCATCGCGGTGGCGTGCTGCTCAGCCTCGCGCAGCGCCTTCGAGACGGTGTTGGCGTGCTCGGTGGGGGTGCCGTGGTCGGCGGTGAGGTGTCCGGCCGTGTGGAGGTCGGCCAGCATGGTGCCGATCTGGTCGAATGCCTGCGGCAGCCGGTGGGCGAGCGTGCCGAAGGCGCCGATGGCGCGGTACACGGTGCCGGGGTAGGCGATGCCGGTGCGCCTGCCGACGCTGCGCACGGTGGTGTGGTTGAAGGCACGCACGGCCTCAGCGGCGGCGCGCGGGTGCTCGATCGGGTCGGTGTCGCGGTTGGGCACAGGAGTTCCTCTCGGGTCAGAAGGGGGGTTCGTCGCTGTAGCCGACAGGGCCCCACGGATCGCGGTGCCGGTTGCGGCGCAGCCACCGGGGCGGTCGCGGGAGGGGCATGAGGAGCCAGCGGCGGTTCTCGTCCCAGCACTCGCAGGGGTCCCACTCGGTTCCGGCGTACTCGCCGGTCTCGTGGTCGCCGTAGTCGTACGCGGTGCCGCCTTCGCCCTCGCACCGCGGGCAATCGGGGTGGGGAGTGTCGGTCAGGACCAGGGACCGGCGCGGCCAGGTCGTGAGCTGAATGCGCAGTCGCATCACAGGCGTTGCTCTCCTCAGCCGTGGAAGTGGTTGCGCTTGATCACGGCCTTGCGGATGTGGACCGTGGTCCCGCCGCGATGGCCGCCCGCGCTGAAGACCTGCACGGCGATGAAGCCGCCGAAGATGACGGCGGCGAGGATGACGAGCTGGGTGACCAGGGCGGCGAGGGCGGTGATGAACGCGGTCAGTAGGAACAGCCCACCGCACACGGCAAGGAACCCCACGCCCCCGAGGGCGACGTTCACCGCAGCCCGCGAGACCACCGGCTTGGCGGCGGCCGGTTCCGGCTGCACGGGGGTGATGGCGTAGCCGGTGACGACACGGCCGTCGGGGAGGACGACGCTCGCCACGGCCGGGATGCCAGCGGCCTGCACGGGCGCGATCGGCGCCAGGGGCGCGGGCGCGATCGGGGTGGGGCGGTGGACTTCCACGGCCGCCGCGGCAGGGGCGTGGGCGGGCTGGTTCATGTGGGTCTCCTTCTCAGTTGCCGAGGGCCGTGAGGGCGTCGGCGGACGCCTGCACGACGTTGTGGATGGGCTCGTAGGCGCCGGTTCCGGCGGCGAAGAACCCGAACAGGAACAGGACCAGGGCGGCGCCGCCGCCGGCGGACTTGGTCTTGACGGCGAAGACGGAGGCGGCGCCGAACAGCAGCACGGCGGAGATGTTGAGGATCACGGCAGACAACTCGCTTTCGGGCGAGGCGGATGGGTGGATACGCTCTGCGCGCCCCGGGTGCTGGCAAGTTCGGGGCGCGCAGACCGGCGACCGTGCCCGCCTGGCTCCAGCTAGGAGCGGGGTCCGTCTCATGACGGGCGGTCGCCGGTCGCCTGCTCAGCCGGTGCCGGCGCGGTAGATGCGGGCCCAGCGGTTGTAGAGCCAGCGGCCGACGCGTATGCGCTTGCCGGTGGCGTGGCAGCGGCGGCAGTCCTTGCCGCGCTTCATGCGGCCCTTGCGGTCGGTCTTCATCTCGAACCCCCATCCCCGGCACCTGCGGCAGGGGCCGAACGGGGAGACCGCGCACATCCCGGCGTAACCGAGCGTGATGGTCAGTAGGCAGGCGATAGCGAGCAGGGCAAGGCTCATGAGGGGCCCTCCGGGGCAGGATTCTGGGGTTTCCGCAGGTGGGCCGCTATCCGCTAGCGGCCTGATCAAAGGCGGTTTGGGGCGCTAGCGGGGCCGCTAACGTTAGCGGGGTGTGCCGCTAGCGTTAGCGGCCCCGGAGCGTCAGCCCGCGTCCCGCTTTCCGTCACGCTCCGCAATCACGGCGGTGATGTGGGAGCGGTCGATGCCGCGGCGGTTGACGACCTTGCCGTCCACCCGGCGACCCACCTGGATGGTGGAGATGCCGTGCGGCTTGAGTGCGGCGGCGAGCGCGTCGGGCTCCCATCCGCCGTAGACGTCCGGGCGCAGTTCGGCGAGCCGGGCCACGACCGCCTCGGACCATTCCTTGGCCTGCGCGGCGGGGACGACGGCGAGGATGTCGGCGAGCAGGTCGTAGGACGGCCCGGTCACCGCCTCCGCAGCCTCTCCGAGGGCGTGGCCGGTGAGGAGTCCGGCCGTCTCGCGGGCCTTGCGGGCACGGGCGGCGATGGTCTCGGCGCCGGGGGCGTCGACGTAGACGCCGGCGACGATCCGGGCGTCCGCCCCTTCGCCCACGAAGTAGTGGATGCCCTTGTCACCCCACGCGAACATGGTCGCCCGCACGCCGCGCTTGTAGGCGGACGTTCCGAGCACCATGTCGTTCTCGGTCTGGCCCATGACCTTCATGCACCACCGGGCGGACGCGTTCGCGGAGATGCCGGTGGGCAGCGACTTGGCGTCGGGGCGCTGCGTGGCCAGCAGCATCACGATGCCGGTGGCGGGGCCGCGCTTGACCAGGTCGGTGGCGATCTCCTCGAACTCCTTGCCGTGCTCGGGGTGCTCGAACAGCACCTGGCACTCATCCACCCCGACCACGATCGGGTGCAGTCCGAGCGAGCGCTTGTCGGCGAGTTGGCTGGTCACCTTCGACTCAGGGCAGATGTCGCGGGGCAGGGAGCGGATCACCTTGGTGCGGCGGCGCAGTTCCTCGCGCAGCGCCCGGAAGTCGGCGAGCGCGTAGCCGATGGCTTCGTCGTCGTCGCCAGCGGCGTGCCGGTGGGAGACGGCGTTGCCGACCGGGTCCAGGTCGCCGGTGCCCTTCATGTCGTAGGTGTGCAACTCCGCCCGCGGGTCCAGCGCGGCGATGAGCAGCAGCAGACGCAGCAGGAACGTCTTGCCCATGCGCGGGATGGCGCCGATCACCCCGGCGATGTACATCAGGGTGACGTCGATCCAGCGTCCGCGCTGGTCGGTGCCGTAGGCGACGGGCTTGAACAGGTCCACCGCGCCCGCCTTGGCCAGCGGCCATTGCGGCTTCTTCGCCGTGGTCAGGTCCTGATCCCCCACCCACAGCACCAGGTGCCCGGTGTGCTCCTGCGCCACCGCCTCGGGCCACACGCAGCCGAGCGGGCGGCGCAGACCGGAGGCGAGCCGGTCGCGACGCTCGATCACGTCGGTGACCGTCACGCCGAAGGGGAGGTTGCCCTGCGCGCGCCAGCCGGGGCCGTCGCGAGTGATCGGGGCGGTGAACTCGAACCCGTCGCGGCCCTTGGCCTGCGCCTGATTGATCGCCGGAATGCCCAGCGCCCCGAGCGCCCGCAGCACGATGTCACTGGTGAGCTTGGTGGCCTTGGGCAGTTCCACCGCACGGTGGACGACCGGGGCGTCCGCCTTGCGGCCGACGACTCCGAGCGCCATCACCAGCGCGGTGACCGAGACGGCCTGAAGCCAGTCGGGGGCGAGGACGTACAGGGCCAGTGCGGTCGCCAGACCGGTGAACATGCCCAGCGCGGTGACCAGGGTGCGCATCCGCACCCGGCCGTCGCGCTGCCGGGACAGCTTCAGATACTCGGCCGCGTCCTCGCGGCGGACCGCGGCCAGTCGGACGGGTTCGCCCTCCCGGTCGGCCATCCACCGCATCGTGCCCCCGACGAACCGAGCGGCGCCGGCCGGGGCTTGAAGGGCGAGGCGGGCGGCGTAGACCGGCGTGCGAAGCGCGTGGTAGCCGGTGGTGTGGGCGTAGTGGCGGGCTGCCCACGCCGACGCGGTGCGCAGTTCGGCGAGCGAGTGCAGCCACGCCGGGACGATCGGACGGCGCTGCGCTGCGGCAAGCCGACCGAGGTAGCCGGGGCCGACCGCCTTCAGCGTCGGCGAGTCGACCAACACCGTGCCGGACGGGTCGGCCGACTCAACACCCGACTCCCCGGGACCGGAGTCGGCCGACCGGTCGGCGGCGGGCCGGGCGGTCGGGTCGGTCGACTCCGAGCGGGCCGACCGTGCCTTGCCGAGGTCGACCACCTCGCCCCCGGAGTCGGCGGCCATCTCGGCTTCCAGACGGTCGAAGAGTTCGTGGTCGTCGTCGGGATGCTTCACTGGAACTTCCTTCCGCTTACGGGCGTGAGGGAGCACGGGCCCGGCCGAACGCTGTAGGAGGTGAGCGGTCGGGCCCTGTCGGGACTCTTGCGGCTGGCACCTGGTCTGAACAGGTCCTTTAGCCGGTCTTCTACCTGCCCTTTGGTGGCCCTTTTCGCCTCAGGCAGCGTGGGCAGCGGCGCGCTGTTCCTCGGGATAGGCGCAGAGGATGCACATCCCGAGGGAGGTCGGGATGCAGTAGCTGTAGGTCGTCCGGCAGGCGGGGCAGGTGTGGCGGGCGAGCATCGCCAGGGCGAGCGCACCCCACTTGCGCGACGTCATCGGTCGCACCGGCTTGGCGAGGTCGACCCGATAGAGGTAGGCGACCTGCGCTCCCGTCCTGCGGCCCCGGTGACTGCGCATCACTTGTGCGGCCACCGGCTGACCACCCGGCCGCAGACCTGCCGCGCGGAGCTGGCGGCGGGTGGCGTAGCCGTCCGGGGCGAACTGCCACGGGAATGTGGGGATACCGAACCGGGCGCCGGCGGGATCGAAGCACTTCGTATAGGCGGACATCAGGCCGCCACCCCAGCGTCAGCCTCAGGTCCGGACGGATCGACGGGACGCAGTATGCGGGCGTCCGCCCGCTCGGCGAGCAGGGCATCGCGTACCTGCCGGGCGGGACCCGAACCGCAGCGCAGGGCCTTGCGGAGCGCCTCGGCGTTGATCCCGGCGTCCGGCCAATCGGCCGTGGCCGTACGCGCCTCGGTCAGCAGGTCCGCCACCGAACGCGGCGGCGCGGTCTTGGCCCTGCCCTTCGCGGCCTGCTTCCGTGGCGCCCTCGGAACGGAAGGAACGGACTCTTCCGCAGCCTCCCCGGGCTCGGGGCCGGGGTCGGTGACCGCGCCAGCGGGGTTCAGCTCACCCAGACGCAGAAGGACGCGTTCGCGGCGCGGTGTCCGGCGCCGCCAGGCACGGCCGTAGCGCTCGCGCAGGTCCGCACGGGCCAGCAGCCTTTCCCGCTCGCGGGCGAGCGCGTCGGCGTAGGAGGTGACCTCCCACAGCGTCATCCGCCGCCACAACGCGAACGTCGACAGCGGGGCGAGCAGCCAGCGCGAGAACCGCACCTTCTCCATCCGCCGGCCCGTCGCGGCGCCGATCCGCACGGCGTAGACGTGCGCGCCGATCTCGGAGAACACCACCCACAGCAGCGGCATCGTCCCGTGCGCCACCTTCGCCGACAACGAGTGCCCGGCGGCGACGTTTAACCCGCACGTGATCAGCGTCAGTACCCAGGGCACGAACCGCACCCAGGCCAACGCCATGTCCATGCGGATCAACAGCAGGTTGGCGAGCGTGAACACCGGGATCGCCGTGTCGATACCGACCGGCAGCATCCACGGCTCGCCGAATCCCCACCGCACTGCCGCAGCGGACACTGCGTCGAACGACGACACCAAGCCCAACGCGCCGACCCCGGCGGCGGCGAGCGCCCCCAGACCGGCCAGGCCCAGTTCCGGGCGCGTCAGCGGCGGCACGGCCAGACGCTCACTGGTCTGCGCGCTCATGCCGCCACCCCCCGACGGGGCATCCGACGGCGGGCGGCGTGGTGCAGAGAGACGATGGCGAACAGCTCTGGATGCGCCTCTACGACCCCGGCCGCGATGCGGATCAGGTCGTCCGGCATCTCCGGGTGGTCGGCGAGGATGTCGCGCGCGGCGTCCTCGCGGGCCGCGCGCTCTTCGTCCGTCTCGCCCTCGACCCCGAGCCACAGCTCAACCGGGGTACCGAGCGCCAGTTCGGCGAACTCTTCGACAGAGACGGCCTGATGGCCGCCGATGTACGTGCGCATGAGGGCTCCTGAGTCGGAGGGACGGGAGAACCGGAGGGCCGCAGGCGTGTGGTGAGACGGCAACCACTCCGGAAGAAACCCCAGCCGCATCGCGGAAAGGGGAGAGCGCCCCGGGCCGGATCCGATCCGGCGCCCATCACGGCTGGTTGCCGGGGCTGTAGAAGCGGGAGGAGCGCTATCGGGGTTGCTCGGTCAGGTGAGCGGCGTCCTCGTAGGCGGTGCGGATCTCCTGCTGCTGCCAGGCCAGCTCAGCAGCAGACGGGGCAGGGTCCTGCCGGCCGAGGTCGGCGGCCCATGCGTCCGCGCTCGCCTCCAAGCGCCAGGCAGCCGGGTCGGTCGCCATCAGCACGCCTCCTCGTACGCGGCCGTGTGACCTACCGCGTGCGGGTGTGGGCGAGGGGGACGGACCGGAAGCGGCGGCTTGGTCTTCGCGTGCTCGGTCTCGGCCATCAACGACCGCCCCGAACACGCGCGTTGTCCTCACTGCGCTTGTTCGCCTCTGCGGCCTTACGGGCCAGTTCCGCCCGCTCCGCGTCTGTCAGACTGGTGATCACAGGTGCCTCCACTCAGGTGCCTGTACGCGGTCCCCGGGTCGCACCCCGGGGACCGCTCTTGTGTGTGGTGGGGCCGTCAAATCCCGGCTCCCCCCGCCCCGCCCGGACGGACCTGCGCACGCAAGGCGCGCTCCGCACGGGCGGGAAGAGGCAACCGGCCGCAGCGCTAGCCGCCGCGAATCGGTGAAAGGCGACCGGTCGTCCGCAGCACTCCGAGGCGCTCACGGACCGGGGATGAAACGGCGCCGCCATGCCGGTCGATCACGGCCGCGCCCATCGCATTCGTCGACTCACTGCCACTCCTTCAGCCAGATGAACAGGGGAAACGCACTGCAAGGGGGACCGTGTCCCCACTCACCGGCCGTTGCTCGCGGTCACCGGGCCACCTCGCCAGTCGGGCCGAAGCCCTGTCCCCTGGCCTTCAGCGGGATTGCAGCGTCCCCGCCTTGTGCATCTGTGCAGGTCAAGCAGGCATTGCAAGGACTCCGGCCTTTGCGGGACCGAGCCTTCAACTCTGTCTCAGAGTGCACTGTGAGGCAGAGTTGGTCAAGTGCCCAAGCGGAAGAAGCGGTGTGGGCCGCTGGTTCTAGCTCTGAGGCTTGTGCACTATGAGGCAGAGACCTAGATGAGGCTTGGGGTGCAGATGGTCGAGTGGACCGGCAAATTCGCCTACCAACAGGTGGCTGACGACCTGCGGCGACGTATCGCCGATGGCGAGTTCGTCGTCAACGGCCAACTTCCCTCGCTCGCAGACCTTCAACGGACCTACAAGGTCACAGTGACCGTCGCTCGCGCGGCCATACGTCAACTGACGATGGACGGGCTCGTGGTGAGCCATCAGGGCAAGGGGGCTTTCCTGACGTCCGACGCTGCTGGCCGTGCCACGCAGCATGCGGACCCAATCGGGGCCGTGGCTTCGCTGCGCGAGGAAGTCGAGCAACTGCGGACCGAGGTGGCTGACCTGCGCGAGCGCGTCGCGACCCTTGAAAGAAGCTAGCTGCCTGGCGGGGCGGATCGGTGCCGCATCGTGCGTGCCGCGGAACATCTGAACCCCCTCGTTCGGTGTGGGGACAAGTTCACCGCCGGAACGTCGAAATCTGTATCACGTCCCGCTACCTGAGAAAGTTCCGGCACTTTTATACATCCGCTTACACATGCGCTATCACGAATTTCCATTGGCCTAGTCGGGCCGCTACACTCGCGGCTCCGACCAGCTATCTAGGAGGGGCAGATGGCTCGGAAGCACCCGGATTGGAAACCCGATCTCCTGCGAATGCATCGCGAGGAAATAGGGCTGACTCTGGAAGACACGGGGGAGAAACTCCGAGAAATCGCGGAGCGTCATGGCTTCAACATCGCCGCGAACTTCCAGACGATCTGGGGCCACGAGAAAGGAACGGTGTACCCCGGCCCGCATTATCGCCGGGCGTACTGCCGCCTCTATCGTCGCAATGAGGCTCAACTTGGCTTCCGTAAGGCCCTGCCCGGAGAGGATGCCCCTGTGGAATACGTACCGGCGCCCGCTTCCGCTGAGCGAAAGCTTCCCGGCCAACCAGATGCAGTACGTCAAGCGCTCAGTAGCATCCGCGAAGGCACCGGCGACGTGGATAGCGAGGCTCTGCGCAATCGCGTGGTGGATGCATGGCGCCGGCACACCGCAGCGGGAAGCGTAGATGGCCCTACCGTGATCCTGGTCGGGGGGTATGCAGGCTCCGGGAAGTCCGAGTTTGCGAAGTTCCTCGGCGGACTCACCGGCTGGCCCATCCTGGACAAGGACTCCCTGACGCGCCCTTTGGTCGACCAACTCTTGGTCGCACTCGGGGGAGAGGCTCACGACCGGAGTTCGGCGCTGTATCGGGAAAAGGTTCGGCCGCTCGAATATCGGTGCCTCATGGAGGCCGCTTGGGACAACGTAGATTGCGGAATTTCGACAATCCTTGATGCCCCATTCATTTCTGAATTCTCGCAGTCTGAATGGATGCAGCGCTTCCAGAACCGATGCCGCTCGAAGCGTGTCTCCGTTGCGACGATATGGGTTGAGTGCGACCCGGAATCTATGCGTGAGTACATCGAGTTCCGTGGAGCGGCGCGCGATGCTTGGAAGATGGAATCGTGGGATGAGTACCTTGCAGGGCTCGACTTGAAGATGCGCCCGCAGGGCCCGCACTTCGTCGTCGACAACCGGCTTGGTGCCGCCGTGGCACTGGTTGACGAAGCCCGTGACGTGCTGAGCGGAGGCGGCCTGTGAACCCTTCGGGCGTCATCCTGTACGGGCCCCCAGGGTCCGGCAAGGACACGGTCGCGGCCGAACTCGCCGTGCTTCGAGGGGAGTTCAAGTTCTTTCGCCGACTCAAGGCAGGCCCCGGACGGACCGAGGGATACCGGCTGACGACAGCCGAGCACATCGAAGAATTGGCGCAGGCCGGAGAGGTTCTGTACCGCAACAGCCGATATGACGCGGAGTACGCCGTTGACCGTGCCGAAGTCGCTGCGGTCGTCGGCTCGGGGAGTGTTCCTGTCCTTCACATCGGCCAGGTGGCCGGGGTGCATGCCGTCACGGCCTACCCCATCAACTGGGTACGTGTGCTCCTGTGGTGCCCCGAGGATGTGACGCGGCAGCGGTGCAGGGACCGCGGGGACAAGGACGTGGAAGCCCGCCTGAAGGTGTGGCACGAGACTCGCCAGGATCTCTTGGACCACACAGCCGAGCCATGGTCACTCGTCCTCAGAACAGACAAGGTCAGTGCGGCTCAGGCAGCCCAAGCTGTCGATGAAGCGCGGTTGGTCGGCGCACCCGCAGAAGCGCGTGACATCCGTGAGCTTGTCGGATGACCGTCGTCGGAATCCTGCATCCGGGAAGCATGGGCGCCGCTGTGGCAGCGCAGGCGAGGCAATCCTGTGCCCAGGTTCTCTGGTGCCCAGCCGGTCGCAGCCTCGCAACCAGGAAGCGGGCTGAGCGTTACGGGCTCACCGCGGCAACCGACCTCGGCGAACTGACGGAGCGAGCCAGCGTTATTCTCAGCATCTGTCCGCCGGCATACGCGGAAGACGTCGCAGCCGAGGTTTCGGCACACCCGTTCTCCGGGATCTACGCGGACTGCAATGCCATCTCGCCGGCCAGCATGGCGCGCGTATCCACAATCGTGGGCCGGACCGGGGCGACCGTCATTGACGGCTCCGTCATCGGCTCGCCCCCGTCCGCGACTAAGTCCGCCCGTTTGTACCTGTCCGGACCGGCTGCCGCGCTTTCGCCCGTCGCCTCGCTGTTCGCCGGCACAGCGGTACTGGCCCGCACCCTGTCCGGCGGCATCGGCCGTGCTTCCGCACTGAAGTTGTCGTACAGCAGCTATCAGAAGGCGAGCCGCGTCCTCGCCGCAGTCTCGTATGCCCTCGCCAGTGATTACGGTGTGGAGGAAGAACTACTCGACATCGCGCAGGGGCGATCTACCAGCTACCTCGCGGAAACGGCCTACATTCCGAAGGTGGCCGCGAGGTCATGGCGGTGGGGGCCTGAAATGGGCGAGGTCGCGGACGCCTTGCGGGAAGTCGGGCTCCCTGCTGACTTGGCGGTGGCGTCGGCCGCGATCATGGGGCGATGGGATGACCGCAGAGATTCATCCTTGAGCGTCCTTGAGGCACTGGAGCATCTACACCGCGGCGATGAAGGCGAGGGAACCTAGCCTGCCGCCAAGAGCGCTTCGATGGCCTCCGCGACGTCTCGCGCCACGACGTCGGGCTCACGGGGACCAAAGATCCACCTTCGGCCATTGGATACCCACGCCGTACGCAGTCCCGCCCCTCGCCCGCCACCCATGTCAGTATCGGGTCCGTCTCCGACCATCCAACCTCCGGTATGGATCGATGCGCCGCAAAGTTCTGCTGCCGCCTCGAAGTGATTTCGCGCCGGCTTCCTGACACCGATCTCTTCAGATATTGCGATTCCCTGGAAGAATGGCGCGAGCCCGGTCTCATTGAGTTTGGCACGCTGAATGTCCCCGGCGCCATTTGTCGCGATGCCGAGCGTCCAGCCTGCATCTCGCAAGGCTTTGAGGTATTGCCGAACTCCCTGATAGCAGCGCACCGATTGGGCGATACCTTGGACGTAGTCGCCCCACAGTTCGTCTGGAGTTTCGTTCAGTCGCAGCACCCGCCGCAGATACATGAAGTCCTCTCGGTAGGCGCGCTCGCGCAGACGCTCACAGATGACGGACTCTGCACCGGCCGGGAGACGCCGTGACTGGACGAAACCGCGAGCCCAGGACGCCAATCCTTCATTGCGATTGAGCAGCGTGTTATCAAGGTCGAAGAGTGCCAGCACGTAGTGAAGGTACAGGACGATGCAACGCCAACTTTCGGCCGCTCGCGTCAATCGGCGCCAGGTCCGCGGGCATCTGGCTCTCTGAATGGAGACGGCCGTCTGACGCCGACAGCACTGGCGGCCGGTCAGGTCGGCCGAAGTGGAGCCGGCGCACGAGGGCGTGGGCGTGCTGCTCAGTAGGCGATGGGCTGACCGCACGGAGTTCCAGGCGGGTTAGGTCCCTACATCTAGGATCACCGAGCAATCTTGGCGATTGCCACCCTGAAGGCAGACTTACGAAGGTCTTCGACTCTCTGCGCAAGATTTACCTTACTGAAGAAAAATAGTGAACTTGCAATCGGGCCCGGCTTTTCCGTGGCTATCGCCAGGACCATCCTCCTTTCTGCCTCGACCGTGTCGACAGTTCCCCATTTTTGCTTGTAGAGAGACTTGATGTGGTCGGCATAACCGGTGCTATTTGCCCCCTGTCCCTGGGCATTCATGAAGTAAAGGTCAGCGGATACGGCGGCCTGGCTGAAGAGGTGGGACATTGTTGCAGAGTCCTCCATCTTCTTAACGCAGACGAAGTCGAAATCTGGAGTTATGAAGTCGCATACTTCAATTTTCTGGTGGGGTCCGCCGATGCTGAAGTTCTTGGCGTCCAAATGTATGTAACCGAATTGCTTGCAGACCCTTTCGTTATATTCACCCTCCTTTCCCGATTTCCACGCGGGTAGGCGGATCGAGTCGGTTATATCCTCTATTCGGGATATTCTTTCGTTGATCTCCGCGACATAGTCGGAGGATATTTGGAACCACTGCCCCAGGCAGAGGGCGTAAGTTTCTCCGCTTGAGTCAAACTCGAATACGAAGTAGTCGGTCAGGGGTCTTTTGGTTCTAATGGCCTCGTCCGATACGTTCAGTGGGACGATTTTCAGTTTTTCGCGGTCGGCCTCCAGCTTATCGACGTCTATTTGATCGACGATGGATGAGAAGCTCAGCTCTTCGACTGGCGCCCTGCCTCTCTTTCCATCTCCGAAGATCTTCCAGGAAGCAACGTCTGCCCCAAGAAGGTCGTCAGGTGATGCGACGCCAATCTTCTTTCCGTCGGGCTGTTTGATCGCTTCTATCAGGGCAGTCCAGAGGTCATCAAGAACCGGATCACCTTTAGCGATGGGAGTAAAGTTGTCTATGTACGGGAACTTGCCCTTGTATGAGTCTGATTCAAACTCCGACAGGAGTGCACTTAGAATTGAAGGGAATTCGGCTAGCTCGTGATCCGTGGTCAGAGAGAGTGACTGTGAGCCGCCTACACCGTTGGCCCAATCTACGCCCGCTGTCACATCGGCCTTCAAGTAGCGCAACCATTCTCTTTCGACTTCCAGGTCGAAGTCTGCTACTCGCGATTTATTGGCCGTCTGGCTGCGTTGCTGCCGAGAATTTTCACTCAGAGTGCGCACTTGCATGGCTGCAATTTTCTCTGGGTCGGCCATGTTTGCTGTGACGCGCAACCCGAATTCCGGTTCTAGGAGTTCATGATTTAGCATGGACTGGGAGTATCCGAAACATACGGCGAAGAATCGATCGCCGGCCTTGAAGAGAATGGCTACAGAGGAAGTCGAGTTCCTCAGGTCGGACAGGTTAGCCAACGAGGTGACGTACTTGAGCCATGTGGGCGGCCTAGGCTCCTGTGGCATTATCCAAACTTCACACTCCATGTCCAAACCATCGGCAAGGTCTCGCTGCTCGGGGGCTCGTGAACCTTCCGGGAACTCGCGGAGCAATTCATCGAAAGAGGCTGCTTCGGTTCGGAAGAGATAGACAGTCGCACGCACGGTTCGCCCCTTAGTGTCCGGGATCTGTGCAACATGGTGGCAGATTCAACGAGTGCGGAGTAGGGGTCGTTGGGCTCTACGTGTCAGATGGCAATGGTCTCAGCGTGTCTGTCAGGACGCATCTTCCTGAGGTCTTTGAGGTGGACCGTCAGCCACGTCACAGGTGGGCAGACAGACTCATGCATTGAGCCGCCATGAGACCCCTGGTGTCAGGTGGCGGTCCATCCCCTATGCACTGGAGCCAGGTGCAGGGCTTCCGCCTCGCCGTGTTCCGCAGACACCATCCGCGTGGTCTATCAGATGCCGCTGGGACTGGCCCGCAGCCCGTGGGTGGATGGCGGAGCCGGATCCCCAGGCGTCCCCCGGTGAGACACCGATCAAGGAAACGTGCAGGTCATAGGACGCAGGCTGAGCCCGCTGTAAATCTGCCGGCTCAGCCTTCCCAGGTTCGAATCCTGGCGCCGCCACGCTGAGAGAATCGGTCCCCGACCAGCAAGTCTGGTCGGGGACCGATTTCGTTTCCGGCTCGTGCCGGTGCCCCCGCCGCCTCCGGCGGAGTCGGGGGCCTAGAACGGCCTGTATGCCTCGGACGGTGTGTCCGGCGGCAGCGCGCGGGAGAAGGACACGTACACGGGCCCGTACGGCGTTTCGGTCTGCAAGTGCTCCCACTGATCGAGTTCATGCGCGCAGTACCGGCGCAGGAGATCACGGAACTGGTCGAACTCCAGGTCGGACAGGGGGCCGTCATGCGGGGCGGGCGTCGTCATGGCCCGCAGGTTAGTAGGCGGGCGGCGGAGCGACCTCAGTCCTCGGTCGGGGGTTCGGCCGTTGGGTCCGGGGACTTTGCCTCGCGTTTTACGTCTGCCTCGACATCGTTGCGGGGCTTGCCCTCCTCCTTGGCGTAGTCCGTCACCGCCGCCTGGACGTCGCGGGCGAGGTCGCGCCAGGCGCGCCAGGCGGTCTCGTAGGTGTCGGTCTGTGTCTCCGACCAAGGGGTGACGGTGGGCGCGCCGTAGGTGTCCCGCAGGTGAAGCACCCTCACGTGTGCCTCGTCGGCCGCGCGCTGCTTCTGGACGAGTTCCTCGAAGGTATGTGCCACCTTTCGGATGCTAGGGAGGCGGGGGCCGTTCCGCGCGGTGAGCGGGGCGTGCCTCGCGCGGAGGTACCCGGGTGGCCCACTGGGGCACACTGACCCCATGTCCAGCCGTCGCAGAACCTGCCCCGAGTGCCGTCGCGAGATCGCCGTCGTCGCCGGACGGTTCGCCCGGCACGACCCGCCCGGCGCACGCGAGATCGGGCAACTGGTCTCCTGTCCCGGCTCCCGCCGCACAGCACAACTCGGCGCCGCGCAGCCCACGTTGGACGGGTACGCCGTGCCGGAGTTTCCCGGTCAGTTGTCTCTCTTCTAGGGCTTAATAAAGCCCCTGCTCAGTTGCCCGCCACCGACTTCACCGCCACCGGCACCGGTACCGGGCCGCCGATCAGTTCCAGGGTCAGGCCCGCCGTCGCCGGGGAGTCCAGGAGTTCCGCCAGCACCGCGGCCACGTCCTCGCGGGGTACCGGTCCGCGGCCCGTGTGCGCCTCCAGGCGGACCAGGCCCGTGCCGGGGTCGTCCGTGAGCGAGCCGGGGCGCAGGATCGTCCAGTCGAGGGACTTCTGCCGCTGCACATGGGCGTCCGCCTCGCCCTTGGCACGCAGATAGACGTCGAAGACCTCACGGCCGTCGTGCTTCGGATTCGCGCCCATCGACGACACGACCACGAACCGCCGTACGCCCGCCAGGACCGCCGCGTCCGCGAACAGCACCGCCGCGCCCTTGTCGACGGTGTTCTTGCGGGCCGTACCGCTGCCCGGCCCGGCGCCCGCCGCGAACACCGCGGCGTCCGCGCCGCGCAGCCGCTCCGCGACCGCCTCGACCGACGCCGACTCCAGGTCCAGGACGACCGGTTCGGCTCCCGCCTCCCTCAGGTCGTCGGCCTGTTCGGGGTTGCGGATGATCCCCGCCACCTCGTCCCCGCGCGCGGCGAGCCGACGCTCCAGCAGCAGCGCGATCTGACCATGACCACCAGCGATGACAATGCGCATGCTTTCGACCGTACGCCCGGGCGTCGTCGTTCGCGCCCGCGCCGGACTGCGACCTCGCCGGGCGGCCCCGGTCCTCCTCTTGCCTGGCCGCTCGGCTACCCCGCCCGACCGCACCCGTCAGCCGGGGACCGCGTCCACCGCCAGCCCCGCAACTCCCTCCGACTTCCCGCAAGACGCAAGACGCAAGACGCAACGCCCACGGGCCCGCCCCGCGAAATGCCGCTCGGCCGTCGGCGCCGCGGACGCCCGCGCCGCCCCCCACGGCTCCACCCGACACAGCCGCCCCCCGGCCCCCACCCCTACGACAACTCCCCCCGCCCCTGCCGAGGCAACCCCGCTTCCGTCGCCGTCGAAGAGCCCGCCGAGTTGCAGTACTCGCGGACCGCGCTCGTGCGGGCCACCACACGGCCCCGGTGGATCACGATGCGGCTGTACGCAAGGGAGAGCGCCGCGGAGAGGCGGTCGCCGCGGACCGCCAGCAGGTCCGCCGGGAAGCCCGCCTCGACCCGGACCTCGGGCAGCGCCAGCACCGCCCGCGCCGACGCGCTCACGGCGTCGTAGGCGTCCTCGGGGCGCAGGCCGTGGCGGGAGGCGAGCAGATAGGCGGCCTCCAGCGGGTCGCCGCGGCCGACAGGGTTGGAGACGTCCCGCAGCGCGCCGCTGCCGGCCGCCACCCGCACCCCGGCCGCGCGCAGCAGCCGTACGGGCGCCGTGCCGCGCTCCTGTGCGCCGCCCCCACAGCCCCCGCAGCCGCCCTGCGGCAGGCACACCACGCTGATCCCGGCGGCGGCGAGTTGGTCGGCCGTGCGGCCGGCGGCCTCGGCGGGCAGGCGGTCGAGGCCGCCGCAGGGGCTGAGGGTGACACCGGGGCGCAGGCCGCCCGCCATCGCGGCGAGCCGGGCCAGCCGCGCCGGATCGGCGGCGTCGGTGTGCAGGTCGACCGGGCAGCCGTGCTCGGAGGCGACCTCCAGGACGGCCTCCACGTACCCCGTGGGGTCCGGGTCCAGGTCCGGGCAGCCGCCCACCACCGCGGCGCCCATCTTCAGCGCGTCCCGCAGCATCGCGAGGCCGTCCGCGCCGGCCGCCCCGGTCAGCAGCCGCGGCACCGCCACCGCCGAGAGGTCCGCCAGGCCGTGCAGCGAGCGCCGGACCCGCAGGACGGCGGTCAGCGCGCCGAGGCCCTGGACGTCGCCCACCCGCACATGGGCGCGCAACGCGGTCGCGCCGTGGCCGAGTTGCAGGAGCGCGGCCTCCGTGGCACGGCGCTGGACGTCCGGCGGGGCGTACGAGACGGGGCCGTCGGCGTCGGCCGACAGCGCGGTGTCGGCGTGGGCGTGGGGTTCGGCGGGGGCGGGCAGCAGGAGGTAGCCGCTGAGGTCCACGCGGGTGCCGGGGGAGCGGGCCGGGCCCGGGGCCAGGCTGCCGACCGTGCCGACCGCCTCGATACGGCCGCGGCTCAGCCGTACGTCCACGGTCCGGCCGTCCGTCAGACGGGCCCCGCACAACAGCAGGGCGGCCGGATCCGGCATGCCTCCCGGGACGCCGGACGAGGACGACCAGGGGGACGGCTGCGGCTGGCTGTCGGGCATCGCGCTCCAGGAGGATCGGGCACTGCGCGGGGGGACGCAAGATCACACAGAGTGAGTCGAGCCTAGGGCGGGGGCCCGGCGCTGTCGGGGAGGAGCGCAATAGTCGTACCGGTGCGCCCCGGGAGCCGGGAGGGGCTCGTGAGGGCGGCGGGGGCTGGGGAAACGGCCTCCCGCGCGGCCGCGACGGACCCCCGGAAACGGATTTGGGTGAACGGCTGCGGACCGTGTAATGTCTTCATCGCTCGCCCCAATAGCTCAGTCGGCAGAGCGTCTCCATGGTAAGGAGAAGGTCTACGGTTCGATTCCGTATTGGGGCTCTGGTGTGTGAGGTTCCCGTCGCGAGGCGGGACCTGATCACATCAAAGCGGTGTAGCTCAGTCGGTAGAGCAAGCGGCTCATAATCGCTGTGTCACCGGTTCAAGTCCGGTCACCGCTACTGACAGTAGCCGATTGCGGGGTCGGTCCTTCGATCGGCTACTCTTTCTTGCGTTAAATGTCCTATCCGTTCGTCAAGGAGCACTCACGTGGCTGCCACCGACGTCCGCCCGAAGATCACGCTGGCCTGCGTGGAGTGCAAGGAGCGGAACTACATCACCAAGAAGAACCGGCGTAACAACCCGGACCGACTGGAGATGAAGAAGCACTGCCCGCGTTGCAACGCGCACACCGCGCACCGCGAGACGCGATAAATCAGGCTCGTACGTGAGGCCGTCCCCGAGAGATCGGGGGCGGCCTCACGTCGTTCACGGGCCGGTACCGGCCAGTAGAGCCGCACCACCGGTCCGTAGAGCCACGACGCACAGTCACACGCACAGTCACAACGCAGAGTCACAACGCAGAGCAACCAGGAAGAGCCAGGAGGTGCCGAGCCCATGGCGCTCGACCAGTCCTTCGTGGGGCGGAGCTACCCGCCCACCGACCCGTACGAGGTGGGCCGGGAGAAGATCCGCGAATTCGCGGAGGCCGTGGGGGACAGCAACCCGGTCTACACCGACCCGGAGGCCGCCAAGGCGCTCGGGTACGCCGATGTGATCGCCCCGCCGACCTTCGTGTTCTCCATCACCTTCAAGGCCGCGGGACAGGTCGTCCAGGACCCCCAGCTCGGCCTCGACTACAGCCGGGTGGTGCACGGCGATCAGAAGTTCGCCTACAAGCGCCCCGTGCGTGCCGGTGACCGGCTCACCGTGACCTCGACCATCGAGAACATCAAGTCGATGGCCGGCAACGACATCCTGGACATCCGCGGCGAGGTGCACGACGAGGCCGGCGAGCACGTCGTGACCGCCTGGACCAAGCTCGTGGCCCGCGCGGCCGAGGAGGCGTGAGACACCGATGACGGCCAGGATCGCTTACGCCGATGTCGAGATCGGCACCGAGCTGCCGGCGCGCACCTTCCCGGTGACCCGCGCCACGCTCGTGCAGTACGCGGGTGCCTCCGGGGACTTCAACCCCATCCACTGGAACGAGCGGTTCGCCAAGGAGGTGGGCCTGCCGGACGTCATCGCGCACGGCATGTTCACCATGGCCGAGGCGATCCGCGTGGTCACCGACTGGACCGGGGACCCGGGCGCGGTCGTCGACTACGGCGTGCGCTTCACCAAGCCCGTCGTCGTCCCGAACGACGACCAGGGCGCCGAGATCGAGGTCACCGGCAAGGTGGCGGCCAAGCTCGACGACAACACCGTGCGGGTCGACCTGACGGTGACCAGCGGAGGCCAGAAGGTGCTCGGCATGTCCCGGGCGGTCGTACGGCTGGCCTGAGCACGGGTCAACGCGGTCTGTCTGCGTAAGGGGCGTCCTCCATTGCGGGGCGCCCCTTACCCGCGTCCGGCCCACAGGCGAATCCCGCCCCTTGACGTAGTTAGTGATTGAGTACTAACTTCATTCCATGGCCAGGATGAGTGCGGAAGAACGGCGTGAGAGCGTCATCCGGGCGGCGACGAGCGAGTTCGCCCGGGGCGGCTATCACGGCACCTCCACCGAGGCGATCGCCCGGCGGGTCGGTGTCTCGCAGCCGTATCTCTTCCGGCTCTTCCCGGGCAAGAAGGCGATCTTCCTCGCGGCCTCGGAGCGGTGCATGGCCGACTTCGTGCGCATGTTCGAGGAGGCGGCCGAGGGTCTTGAGGGCGAGGAAGCCGTCATGGCCATGGGGAACGCGTATGCGCAGGTCATCGTCGAACAGCCCGAGCGGCTGATGATGCAGATGCAGACGTACCTCGCCGTGGCCGCCGCCGAGGCGGACGGCGACCGTGAGTTCGGCGAGGCCGTGCGGGCCGGATGGATGCGGCTGTGGGACACCGTCCATGTGCCGCTCGGCGCGGACGTGGACGAGACGACGACGTTCATGGCGTACGGCATGCTCATCAACTGCCTGGTCGCCATGGGGTTCGCACCCGAGCACCGGGTGTGGCAGGGGATCTACCCGGCGGCCCGCGCTCTGGGCCGGCTGGAGAAGTAGCCGCGGGAAGCGCGTGCGCGGCAGTACGGGGGTCCGGGCAGTTCCATGGACTCAAAAGTTAGTCAGCGATTACTAACCAACGATCTCTCTGGGGGAGAGATGTCACAGGAAACGGCACAGCAGAGCACCCGGACCGCCCCGCGCGGGGGAGCCGCCTGGGCTCTCGTCATCACCGGGGCCGCCGGATTCATGGCGGCCCTCGACAACCTGGTCGTCACCACCGCCCTGCCCTCCATCCGCGAGGACCTCGGCGGGGCGCTGCACGATCTCGAATGGACCGTCAGCGCCTACACCCTCACCTTCGCCGTCCTGCTGATGTTCGGAGCGGCGCTCGGTGACCGGTTCGGACGGCGGCGTCTCTTCCAGGTCGGCCTCGTGATCTTCACGGGTGCCTCCGCCGCCGCGGCCATGGCACCCGGCATCGACTCCCTCATCGCCGCCCGCGCGGTGCAGGGCGTCGGCGCGGCGATCATGATGCCGCTGACCCTCACCCTGCTCACGGCCGCCGTGCCCGAGGCCAAGCGAGGGATGGCGTACGGGATCTGGGGCGCCGTCAACGGCCTCGCCGTGGCGTCCGGGCCGCTGATCGGCGGCAGCCTCACCGAACACGTGTCCTGGCACTGGATCTTCTGGCTGAACGTCCCGCTGGGCCTCGCCCTCCTGCCGCTCGCCCGGCTGCGGCTCGCCGAGTCCTACGGCTCCGGCGCGCCCCTCGACATCCCCGGCACCCTCCTCGCCAGCGGCGGACTCTTCGGGATCGTCTACGGCCTGGTGCGCGGCCCGGCCGACGGCTGGACCAGCGCGGTCGTGCTGACCGGACTGTTCGCCGGCAGCGCCCTGCTCGCCGCCTTCGTGCTGCACGGCATCCGCGCCGCCAACCCCATGCTGCCGATGCGGCTGTTCCGCTCCCGGGCCTTCGCCGGCATCAACGCGGCCAGCCTGCTGATGTTCCTCGGCATGTTCGGCTCGATCTTCCTGCTCAGCCAGTACATGCAGGGCGTCCTCGGCTACTCGCCCACCGAGGCGGGGCTGCGGATGCTGCCCTGGACCGGGATGCCGATGCTCGTCGCGCCGATCGCCGGGATCCTCTCCGACCGGATCGGCGGGCGGCCGGTCGTCGCCACCGGCCTCTTCCTCCAGGCCGCCGGGCTCGCCTGGATGGCCACCGTGGTGACCGTCGACGTCTCCTACGCCGCCCAACTGCCCGGCCTGATCGTCAGCGGCGTCGGCATGGCGCTGTTCTTCGCCCCCGCGTCCAACCTGGTGATGTCCAGCGTCCGCACCGAGGAGCAGGGCATCGCCTCCGGGGCCAACAACGCGCTGCGCGAGGTCGGCGGCGCCCTCGGCATCGCCGTCATGGGGTCGATCTTCGCCGCGCAGGGCGGCTACGAGAGCGCGCAGACGTTCGTGGACGGACTGCGGCCCGCCCTGGTCACCGGCGCGGCCGTGGTCGCCCTGGCCGCGATCGCGACCCTGTTCATTCCGTCGATGCGGCGGACCGGCAAGGGCGCGGCCACGGCGAAGGCGGATCTTCCGGCCGGGCCCGCCGAGGGCCGGGTGCTGGAGGGCGCCGACCGCTGAGCACGGCGTACGCGCACGACGTCCGACGCCGTACCGCTCTCGAAGAAGCGCACACGCGTGTGGGGCCCCGCCGACACCGGTGGGGCCCCACACGCGCGTGGCGTGCCCGGAGCCACCCGCGCGGACCCGCGCCGGTCGGCGGTGTCGGCGCTGTCGGTGGGGTCTCGTAGGCTGGGGCGCGTGCTGGAACTCCACGACGCCCCGCTCGCCCCGCTGACCACCTTCCGGCTGGGCGGCCCCGCCACCCGGCTGGTGACCGCGACCACCGACGCCGAGGTGATCGCCGCCGTCCGCGCGGCCGACGCCGACGGCACACCGCTGCTGGTGATCGGCGGCGGCTCGAACCTGGTCATCGGCGACAAGGGCTTCGATGGCACCGCGCTGCGCATCGCCACCCGCGGCGTCGAACTGACCGGCACCCGCCTGGAGCTGGCCGCGGGCGAGGTGTGGACCGACGCCGTGGCCCGCACCGTCGAGGCCGGGCTCGCCGGAGTCGAGTGCCTCGCCGGCATCCCCGGCTCCGCCGGCGCGACCCCGATCCAGAACGTGGGGGCGTACGGCCAGGAGGTCTCCTCCACGATCACCGAGGTGATCGCCTACGACCGGCACGCGGGGGAGACGGTCACGCTCTCCAACGCCGAGTGCGCCTTCTCCTACCGCCACAGCCGCTTCAAGGGCGACCCCGAGCGGTACGTCGTCCTGCGCGTGCGCTTCGAGCTGGAGGACGCCGGCGGTCTGTCGGCGCCCCTGAAGTACGCCGAGACCGCCCGCGCGCTGGGCGTGGAGGCCGGCGACCGGGTCCCCCTCGCCGCCGCCCGGGAGACCGTGCTGAAGCTGCGGGCGGGGAAGGGGATGGTGCTGGACGCCGAGGACCACGACACCTGGTCGGCCGGCTCCTTCTTCACCAACCCGATCCTCACCGACGCCGGCTTCGCGGCGTTCCACGCGCGCGTGCGGGAGCGCCTGGGCGAGGGCGTGGAGCCACCCTCCTACCCGGCGGGCGACGGACACACCAAGACCTCCGCCGCCTGGCTGATCGACAAGGCCGGCTTCACCAAGGGCTACGGCAGCGGCCCCGCGCGGATCTCCACCAAGCACACCCTCGCCCTCACCAACCGGGGCGAGGCCACGACCGAGGACCTGCTCGCCCTGGCCCGCGAGGTCGTGGCGGGCGTCCGGGACGCCTTCGGGATCACGCTCGTCAACGAGCCGGTGATGGTGGGCGCCGGGCTGTGACGCGGACGCGCGGGCGGGGTTACGCGGCCAGCCAGTCGTCCACGCCCGCCAGCAGCTTCGCCTTGGTGTCCTGCGGTGCCGCCGAGCCCCGGATCGACTGACGGGCCAGCTCCGCCAGTTCCGCGTCCGAGAAGTCGTGGTGGCGGCGGGCGAAGTCGTACTGCGCGGCCAGCCGGGAGCCGAACAGCAGCGGGTCGTCCGCGCCCAGCGCCATCGGCACGCCGGCCTCGAACAGGGTGCGCAGGGGGACGTCGGCGGGCTTGTCGTAGACGCCCAGGGCCACGTTCGACGCCGGGCACACCTCACACGTCACGCCCCGGTCGGCCAGCCGCTTCAGCAGCCGGGGGTCCTCCGCCGCCCGCACCCCGTGCCCCAGCCGGTTGGCGTGCAGATCGTCCAGGCAGTCGCGCACCGAGGACGGACCGGTCAGCTCGCCGCCGTGCGGCGCGGACATCAGCCCGCCGTCCCGCGCGATGGCGAAGGCCCGGTCGAAGTCCCGCGCCATACCGCGCCGTTCGTCGTTCGACAGGCCGAAGCCGACCACCCCGCGGTCCGCGTAGCGCACCGCGAGGCGGGCCAGGGTCCGGGCGTCCAGCGGATGCTTCATCCGGTTCGCGGCCACCAGCACCCGCATCCCGAGCCCGGTCTCCCGCGAGGCCGTCTCGACGGCGTCCAGGATGATCTCCAGCGCCGGGATCAGCCCGCCCAGCCGGGGCGCGTACGACGTCGGGTCGACCTGGATCTCCAGCCACCCGGAGCCGTCCCTGATGTCCTCCTCCGCCGCCTCCCGCACCAGACGCTGTATGTCCTCGGGCCGGCGCAGACAGGACCGCGCCGCGTCGTACAGCCGCTGGAAGCGGAACCAGCCCCGCTCGTCGGTGGCCCGCAGTCTCGGCGGCTCCCCGCTGGTCAGCGCCTCGGTCAGCGCGTCGGGCAGCCGCACGCCGTACTTGTCGGCCAGCTCCAGCACGGTCCCGGGCCGCATCGATCCGGTGAAGTGCAGATGCAGATGGGCCTTCGGCAGCTCAGAGACATCACGTACACGCTCCATCCAGGAATCCTGCCGTACGCCGCCGCCGTCCCGGTAGCCGATTCCCTGAACGGGGTCTTGCTCGCACGAAGAAACGGGCCGCCTCCCCGCGGGGAAACGGCCCGTACACGCGTGTGCGAGAAAGAAAGAGGGAGCCGAGAAAGGGGAAGCTCAGTCCCTGGCCTCCGCCAGCAGCTTCTGGAGCCGGCTCACGCCCTCGACGAGGTCCTCGTCACCCAGGGCGTACGACAGCCGCAGATAGCCCGGCGTGCCGAACGCCTCGCCCGGGACGACCGCGACCTCGGCCTCGTCCAGGATCAGCTCGGCCAGCTCGGTGCTGCTCTGCGGGCGCCTGCCGCGGATCTCCTTGCCGAGCAGCGCCTTCACCGACGGGTACGCGTAGAACGCGCCCTCGGGCTCCGGGCACAGGACGCCGTCGATCTCGTTGAGCATCCGCACGATCGTCTTGCGGCGGCGGTCGAACGCCTCCCGCATCTTCTCCACGGCCGACAGATCGCCGGAGACGGCGGCCAGCGCGGCGACCTGGGCGACGTTCGAGACGTTCGAGGTGGCGTGCGACTGGAGGTTCGTCGCGGCCTTCACGACGTCCTTCGGGCCGATGATCCACCCGACCCGCCAGCCGGTCATGGCGTACGTCTTGGCGACACCGTTGACCACGATGCACTTGTCGCGCAGCTCCGGCAGGATCGCGGGCAGCGAGGTGAACGTGGCGTCGCCGTAGACGAGGTGCTCGTAGATCTCGTCCGTGAGCACCCACAGGCCGTGCTCGACGGCCCAGCGGCCGATCGCCTCGGCGTCCTCGGCGCTGTAGACCGCGCCCGTCGGGTTGGACGGCGAGACGAACAGCACGACCTTCGTCTTCTCGGTCCGGGCCGCCTCGAGCTGCTCGACCGAGACCCGGTAGCCGGTGGTCTCGTCGGCGACCACCTCCACCGGGACACCGCCGGCGAGACGGATGGACTCCGGGTACGTCGTCCAGTACGGCGCCGGGACGATGACCTCGTCGCCCGGGTCGAGGATCGCGGCGAACGCCTCGTAGATGGCCTGCTTGCCGCCGTTGGTCACCAGGATCTGCGCCGGGTCGACCTCGTAGTTCGAGTCGCGCAGGGTCTTCGCGGCGATCGCGGCCTTCAGCTCCGGAAGACCGCCCGCCGGCGTGTAGCGGTGGTACTTCGGGTTCTTGCACGCCTCGACGGCGGCTTCGACGATGTAGTCCGGGGTCGGGAAGTCCGGTTCGCCGGCGCCGAAGCCGATCACCGGACGCCCGGCGGCCTTGAGGGCCTTGGCCTTGGCGTCCACGGCGAGGGTGGCGGACTCGGAGATCGCGCCGATTCGGGCGGAGACCCGGCGCTCGGTGGGAGAGGTTGCAGCAGCGCTCATACGGCCCATGTTTTCAGACGGGTAACAGGCCCGGCACACGGGTTTCACCCATCGGGCAGCCGACAGAACACCAGACGGAATCCGATCAAGACCACTTTCCGTTCGACGGGGCGCTTCGGACCACGTACACTCATCCGTCGTTGGCCTTGAACAGCCCTGCCTCCACCGGTGCACACCGAGCACCCGGCCGGATGCGGTAAGTTGGGGGACGCAACAAAGGGTCGTAGCTCAATTGGTAGAGCACTGGTCTCCAAAACCAGCGGTTGGGGGTTCAAGTCCCTCCGGCCCTGCTACACACACCTTCGCCAGGATGTGTGCGCATGTACGTACAGCAATGCACCGCCGTGCGGCTCAGACCGGGCGCGGCACGGCCACGACCCGGGAACAGGTGAGGACGAATGGCGGATGCCGTGGGCTCCATCGACACGCCTGATGCCCAGGACGAAGTGCCTGAGGCGAAGAAGAAGGGCCGCAAGGGCGGCAAGCGCGCCAAGAAGGGCCCGCTGAAGCGTCTCGCCCTCTTCTACCGCCAGATCGTGGCGGAACTCCGCAAGGTCGTCTGGCCCACGCGGAGTCAGTTGACCACTTACACGACCGTGGTGATCGTCTTCGTGGTCGTCATGATCGGCCTGGTGACCGTGATTGACTATGGACTCAGCCACGTCGCCAAGTACGTCTTCGGCTGAGCCAAGAGCGAAGGGCGCCGGGTGATCGGCGCCCCTTTCGCGTGTTCCACCCCCATGTATCCAGGAAGAAGCAGCCACCGTGTCTGACCAGAACCTGAACGACGCCATCGAGCCCGACGACGTCGACGACGAGCTCGACATCGTCGAGGGCGCTGACGAGGACCTGGACGAGTTCGAGGCTGCCGACGCCGAGGCGGGCGAGCCGGCCGAGGAAGCCGCGCTCCACGCCGAGGACGAGGACGAGGACACCGAGGCGGCCGCCGAGGACGCGACCGAGGCCGAAGCCGACGTCGAGGTGGACGAGGCCGAGGTCGAGGTCGAGGAAGAAGAGCCGGCCGAGCCCGTCGACCCCGTCGCCGCCCTGCGTGAGGAACTGCGCACCCTCCCCGGCGAGTGGTACGTCATCCACACCTACGCCGGCTACGAGAACCGCGTGAAGACCAACCTGGAGCAGCGCGCCGTCTCGCTGAACGTCGAGGACTACATCTTCCAGGCCGAGGTGCCGCAGGAAGAGGTCGTCCAGATCAAGAACGGCGACCGCAAGACGATCCGCCAGAACAAGCTCCCGGGCTACGTCCTGGTGCGCATGGACCTGACGAACGAGTCCTGGGGCGTCGTCCGCAACACCCCCGGCGTCACCGGCTTCGTGGGCAACGCCTACGACCCGTACCCGCTGACCCTGGACGAGATCGTCAAGATGCTCGCCCCGGAGGCCGAGGAGAAGGCCGCCCGCGAGGCCGCCGAGGCCGAGGGCAAGCCCGCCCCGCAGCGCAAGGTCGAGGTCCAGGTGCTGGACTTCGAGGTCGGCGACTCGGTCACCGTCACCGACGGCCCCTTCGCCACCCTCCAGGCCACGATCAACGAGATCAACGCCGACTCGAAGAAGGTCAAGGGCCTCGTCGAGATCTTCGGCCGCGAGACCCCGGTCGAGCTGAGCTTCGACCAGATCCAGAAGAACTAGTTCTGGACCACACGCCTCCGATCAGGTCAGACAGGCTGCCGAAGCCGGTCTGACCTGCTCGGTTTTTGGCCGCACACCTATACCCGTTATCGTTGTGCGGTATGCCTGCGTCCGGGTTGTCCCCCGAACGCAGGCAGGACCCGAACCGAAAGGACCCGGAGAGCTATGCCTCCCAAGAAGAAGAAGGTCACGGGGCTCATCAAGCTCCAGATCCAGGCCGGCGCCGCCAACCCGGCTCCGCCGGTCGGCCCGGCGCTGGGTCAGCACGGCGTGAACATCATGGAGTTCTGCAAGGCCTACAACGCCGCGACCGAGTCGCAGCGTGGCTGGGTGATCCCGGTGGAGATCACGGTCTACGAGGACCGCTCCTTCACCTTCATCACCAAGACGCCGCCGGCCGCCAAGATGATCCTCAAGGCCGCGGGCATCGAGAAGGGCTCCGGCGAGCCGCACAAGACCAAGGTCGCCAAGATCACCGAGGCGCAGGTCCGCGAGATCGCCACGACCAAGCTGCCCGACCTCAACGCCAACGACCTGGACGCCGCCGCGAAGATCATCGCCGGTACCGCGCGTTCCATGGGCGTCACCGTCGAGGGCTGACCTCACCCCCGTACCCAGCAGTAGTGGCAGGGCCTGCTCGGCCCGTACCACGACTCCTCAGAATCACCAGGAGCAGTAGTGAGCAAGCGCAGCAAGTCTCTCCGCGCTGCGGACGCCAAGATCGACCGGGAGAAGCTCTACGCCCCGCTCGAGGCCGTCCGTCTCGCCAAGGAGACCTCCACGAGCAAGTTCGACGGCACCGTCGAGGTCGCCTTCCGCCTGGGTGTCGACCCGCGCAAGGCCGACCAGATGGTCCGTGGCACCGTGAACCTGCCGCACGGCACCGGCAAGACCGCCCGGGTCCTGGTCTTCGCGACCGGTGACCGTGCTGCGGCCGCGGAGGCCGCGGGCGCCGACATCGTCGGCTCCGACGAACTGATCGACGAGGTCGCGAAGGGCCGTCTGGACTTCGACGCCGTCGTCGCCACGCCGGACCTCATGGGCAAGGTCGGCCGCCTCGGCCGCGTGCTCGGTCCCCGTGGCCTGATGCCGAACCCGAAGACCGGCACGGTCACCCCGGACACGGCCAAGGCCGTGACCGAGATCAAGGGCGGCAAGATCGAGTTCCGCGTCGACAAGCACTCGAACCTGCACTTCATCATCGGCAAGACGTCGTTCGACGACACCAAGCTGGTGGAGAACTACGGCGCGGCCCTGGAGGAGATCCTCCGTCTGAAGCCGTCCGCCGCCAAGGGTCGTTACATCAAGAAGGCCGCGATCAGCAGCACGATCGGCCCCGGCATCCAGGTCGACCCGAACCGCACCCGCAACCTCCTCGTCGAGGAGGACCCGGCCGCGGTCTGATTCGTCGACTCGTCGAAGTCGTACGGCTCACAGCAGTCGGTGACGAGCCCCGCAACCTTTCGAGGTGCGGGGCTCGTCCCTTTTTCCGTACGACTCTTCCGTACGACCTATTGCGCACGGGTGTCAGCGCCGTGCGTTAGCGTGCGGACACAGGATTCCTTGGGGGTGGAGCGAATGAAGAGCACGACTCTGCGGCGTGCCGGTCTGACCATCGCGGCGGTGACCGTGCTGAGCGCGGTGACCGGCTGTAGCTCGGGGGGCTCAGGGGGCTCGGAGGGATCGAAGGGCTCCGGCGGTTCCGGCAAGGACGGGGCCGCGCGGTTCTCGCCGCTGGCCGCCCTGCGCAGCGCCGAGAAGTCCACCGACGCCGCCGACTCCGCGAAGGTCGAGTCGAGCACGACCATGGGCTCGGTGATGTCGATGACCGCCGACGGCGCGCTCGGCTGGGGCGACGGCCTCACCGGCACGCTCACCATCACCTACACCGGCGGCACCATGGCCGAGACGATGCGGCAGACCGGCAGCACCTCCATGGAGGCCCGCTATCTGCCCGACGCGTACTACGCCAAGATGGGCGACGCCTTCGCGGCGCAGGCCGGCGGCAAGCACTGGATCAAGTACGCGTACGACGACCTGGAGACCCTCGCGGGCGGCTCGGGCGCCTATCTCAAGGACCAGATGCAGAACACCACCCCGAACCAGTCGGTGAAGCTCCTGCTGGCCTCCGGGGACGTGCGCAAGGTCGGCGAGGAGAAGGTCCGCGGCCAGCAGACCACGCACTACTCGGGCACGGTCGACGTGGCCGACCTGGCCTCGAAGAACTCCAACCTCAGCCAGAAGCAGCTCGACGACCTGAAGAAGCAGCTCGACCAGGCCGGTGTCACCACCGAGACCGTCGACATCTGGGTCAACGACGACGATCTGCTGGTCAAGAAGGTCGAGAAGGGCGAGACCACGGCCGGCGCCTTCACCCAGACCGCGTACTACAGCGACTACGGCACCCCGGTGAGCGCCGAGGAGCCCCCGGCGAGCGACACCGCGGACTTCGCGGAGCTGGTCCAGCAGGGCGGGGCCTCTTAGGTCCGCCCGGCCCCGTACGGGCGGATTTGCTTGCCGGCGTCCGCCTCCCGTACTCTCCTACAGAAGCCAAAGACCGCTGGTCGTTGCCGTGCTCTCGCAAGAGGGGACGGTGGCCGAAGGATCCGCTGATACGCGGACGACCCGCGCAGGTGACTGTGGAAGTTGCTCCCGGCCCGGAATCCGTACTGGATGCCGTTCCGGTCGAGTCACGCCCCGTGCGCCTGCGCCGGGGCGTTTCGTTTTGCCAGCCCCTTCTGAGCGGTCCTCATCACCCGGAAGGAGGCCGACGCTCTATGGCAAGGCCCGACAAGGCTGCCGCGGTAGCCGAGCTGACGGAAGCGTTCCGCAGCTCGAACGCCGCTGTGCTGACCGAGTACCGGGGTCTCACCGTGGCGCAGCTCAAGACGCTGCGTCGTTCGCTCGGTGAGAACGCCCAGTACGCCGTGGTGAAGAACACGCTGACCAAGATTGCGGCCAACGAGGCCGGGATCACCTCGCTCGACGACCTGTTCAACGGTCCGACGGCGGTCGCCTTCGTCACCGGTGACCCGGTGGTGTCGGCGAAGGGTCTTCGTGACTTCGCCAAGGACAACCCGAACCTCGTCATCAAGGGCGGTGTCCTTGACGGCAAGGCGCTGTCCGCCGACGAGATCAAGAAGCTTGCGGACCTCGAGTCCCGCGAGGTTCTGCTCGCCAAGCTGGCGGGTGCCTTCAAGGGCAAGCAGACGCAGGCTGCGCAGCTCTTCCAGGCGCTCCCCTCGAAGGTCGTCCGTACCGTGGACGCCCTTCGCGCCAAGCGCGACGAGCAGGGCGGTGCCGAGTAACTCGGCTCGCAGCATGACCGCAGCCTGAGGCAGTCCGCCTGAGGCACGCGGTCACAGCGGGCCGATCGTACGCCCGCCAGACATGTACATCCGGCACCAGCCGAATTAGTGGAAGGATCGCCCACCATGGCGAAGCTCAGCCAGGAAGACCTGCTCGCGCAGTTCGACGAGATGACCCTCATCGAGCTCTCCGAGTTCGTGAAGGCGTTCGAGGACCGCTTCGACGTCACCGCCGCCGCCGCGGTCGCCGTTGCCGGCCCCGCCGTCCCCGGCGCCCCGGCCGAGGCCGCTGAGGAGAAGGACGAGTTCGACGTCGTCCTGACCGGCGCCGGCGACAAGAAGATCCAGGTCATCAAGGTCGTGCGTGAGCTGACCTCCCTGGGTCTCAAGGAGGCCAAGGACCTCGTGGACGGCGCCCCGAAGCCCGTTCTCGAGAAGGTCGCCAAGGACGCCGCGGAGAAGGCCGCCGAGGCCCTCAAGGGCGCCGGCGCCTCCGTCGAGGTCAAGTAACACCCCGCGGTCGGCGACGACCGCGAGCAAAGGCTGAAACAACCCCCTCGGGGGCTGTAACGCCGGTGCACCGAAGAGCGATCATCCATCCGGGTGGTCGCTCTTCGTCGTTCCCGGAGCGCGGCCGCGGTTGCCTCGAAGCCGCGTGAGCGGGGGGTATGGTGATCTTCGTCGTGTCTCCCGAGCATCCCGGTTCGGCAGGGGGGCCTTGACGAACCGCACGCAGCGCGCAATTCTCAGGACGCGTCGTCACAAGGATCCGAATCCGAGGCATGGATCGACGGCGAAGAGGGCAGTATCACCGTGCGTCGAGGGCAAGCAGACCGAGGGCGTTGAGAACAACGAGGGTCTCGAAAAACCCGCACTGGACATCAGTGTGCCAAGTGGCTACACTGACCCTTTGCGCTGCCTGTTAGCTGTCCCCTGCCCGTCACCAGGGGCATGCCCTCACTTGAGCATTGACGATCAGAGTGCCTCCCATCTGGGATCTCTGTCTCTGTGCGCGGGAGAGGGACCGGTACGCGCGTAGTGAGTCCGAGCCCTCGGAAGGACCCCCTCTTGGCCGCCTCGCGCAACGCCTCGACCGCGAATACGAACAACGGCGCCAGCACCGCCCCGCTGCGCATCTCTTTTGCAAAGATCAAGGAGCCTCTCGAGGTTCCGAACCTGCTCGCGCTGCAGACCGAGAGCTTCGACTGGCTGCTCGGCAACACCGCCTGGCAGAGTCGGGTCGAGGAGGCTCTGGAGAACGGTCAGGACGTCCCCACCAAGTCCGGCCTCGAAGAGATCTTCGAGGAGATCTCCCCGATCGAGGACTTCTCCGGGTCGATGTCGCTGACCTTCCGCGACCACCGTTTCGAGCCGCCGAAGAACAGCATCGACGAGTGCAAGGACCGCGACTTCACGTACGCGGCCCCGCTGTTCGTGACGGCCGAGTTCACCAACAACGAGACCGGCGAGATCAAGTCCCAGACGGTCTTCATGGGCGACTTCCCGCTCATGACCAACAAGGGCACCTTCGTCATCAACGGCACCGAGCGTGTCGTCGTGTCGCAGCTCGTCCGGTCGCCGGGTGTCTACTTCGACTCCTCGATCGACAAGACCTCCGACAAGGACATCTTCTCGGCCAAGATCATCCCCTCCCGGGGTGCCTGGCTGGAGATGGAGATCGACAAGCGCGACATGGTCGGTGTCCGCATCGACCGCAAGCGCAAGCAGTCGGTCACCGTCCTCCTGAAGGCGCTCGGCTGGACCACCGAGCAGATCCTCGAGGAGTTCGGCGAGTACGAGTCCATGCGCGCCACCCTGGAGAAGGACCACACCCAGGGCCAGGACGACGCGCTCTTGGACATCTACCGCAAGCTGCGTCCGGGCGAGCCCCCCACGCGTGAGGCCGCGCAGACGCTGCTCGAGAACCTCTACTTCAACCCCAAGCGCTACGACCTCGCCAAGGTCGGCCGCTACAAGGTCAACAAGAAGCTGGCCGCGGACGCGCCCCTCGACGCCGGTGTCCTGACCGTCGAGGACGTCATCGCGACCATCAAGTACCTGGTCAAGCTGCACGCCGGCGAGACCGAGACGGTCGGGGACAACGGCCAGACGATCGTCGTCGAGACCGACGACATCGACCACTTCGGCAACCGTCGTCTGCGCAGCGTCGGCGAGCTCATCCAGAACCAGGTCCGCACGGGTCTGGCTCGTATGGAGCGCGTCGTCCGCGAGCGGATGACGACCCAGGACGTCGAGGCGATCACGCCGCAGACCCTGATCAACATCCGGCCGGTCGTCGCCTCCATCAAGGAGTTCTTCGGCACCAGCCAGCTCTCGCAGTTCATGGACCAGAACAACCCGCTGTCGGGTCTCACCCACAAGCGCCGTCTGTCGGCTCTTGGCCCGGGTGGTCTCTCCCGTGAGCGGGCCGGCTTCGAGGTCCGTGACGTGCACCCCTCGCACTACGGCCGCATGTGCCCGATCGAGACGCCCGAAGGCCCGAACATCGGTCTGATCGGCTCGCTCGCCTCCTACGGCCGGGTCAACGCGTTCGGTTTCGTCGAGACCCCGTACCGCAAGGTCGTCGACGGCCAGGTCACCGACGAGGTGGACTACCTGACCGCCGACGAGGAGGACCGCTTCGTCATCGCGCAGGCCAACGCCACGCTCAACGACGATCTCCGGTTCGAGGAGTCCCGCGTCCTGGTCCGCCGCCGTGGCGGCGAGGTCGACTACGTCCCCGGTGACGACGTGGACTACATGGACGTCTCGCCGCGCCAGATGGTGTCGGTCGCGACCGCCATGATCCCGTTCCTCGAGCACGACGACGCCAACCGTGCCCTCATGGGCGCGAACATGATGCGCCAGGCCGTGCCGCTCATCAAGAGCGAGTCCCCGCTCGTCGGCACCGGCATGGAGTACCGCTCCGCCGTCGACGCCGGCGACGTGGTCAAGGCCGAGAAGGCGGGTGTCGTCCAGGAGGTCTCCGCGGACTACATCACCACCGCCAACGACGACGGCACGTACATCACGTACCGCCTGGCCAAGTTCGCCCGCTCCAACCAGGGCACCTCGGTCAACCAGAAGGTCATCGTCAACGAGGGCGACCGGATCATCGAGGGCCAGGTCCTGGCCGACGGTCCGGCCACCGAGAACGGCGAGATGGCCCTCGGCAAGAACCTGCTGGTCGCGTTCATGCCGTGGGAGGGTCACAACTACGAGGACGCGATCATCCTGTCGCAGCGCCTCGTGCAGGACGACGTCCTCTCCTCGATCCACATCGAGGAGCACGAGGTCGACGCCCGTGACACCAAGCTGGGCCCCGAGGAGATCACCCGGGACATCCCGAACGTCTCCGAGGAGGTCCTCGCCGACCTCGACGAGCGCGGCATCATCCGCATCGGCGCCGAGGTCACCGCCGGTGACATCCTCGTCGGCAAGGTCACGCCCAAGGGTGAGACCGAGCTGACGCCGGAGGAGCGCCTGCTGCGCGCGATCTTCGGTGAGAAGGCCCGTGAGGTCCGTGACACCTCGCTGAAGGTGCCGCACGGCGAGACCGGCAAGGTCATCGGCGTGCGCGTCTTCGACCGCGAGGAGGGCGACGAACTGCCGCCCGGCGTCAACCAGCTCGTGCGTGTGTATGTTGCGCAGAAGCGCAAGATCACGGACGGCGACAAGCTCGCCGGCCGGCACGGCAACAAGGGTGTCATCTCCAAGATCCTGCCCATCGAGGACATGCCGTTCCTCGAGGACGGGACCCCGGTCGACATCATCCTCAACCCGCTCGGTGTGCCGTCCCGAATGAACCCGGGACAGGTGCTGGAGATCCACCTCGGCTGGCTCGCCAGCCGCGGCTGGGACGTCTCCGGTCTCGCCGACGAGTGGGCGCAGCGCCTCCAGGCCATCGGCGCCGACCAGGTCGCCCCGGGCACCAACGTCGCCACCCCGGTCTTCGACGGCGCCCGTGAGGACGAGCTGGCGGGTCTGCTCCAGCACACCATCCCGAACCGCGACGGCGAGCGCATGGTGCTCCCGTCCGGCAAGGCGCGGCTGTTCGACGGCCGTAGCGGTGAGCCGTTCCCGGACCCGATCTCGGTCGGCTACATGTACATCCTGAAGCTGCACCACCTGGTCGACGACAAGCTGCACGCCCGCTCGACCGGTCCGTACTCCATGATCACCCAGCAGCCGCTGGGTGGTAAGGCCCAGTTCGGTGGCCAGCGCTTCGGTGAGATGGAGGTGTGGGCGCTGGAGGCGTACGGCGCCGCCTACGCCCTCCAGGAGCTGCTGACCATCAAGTCCGACGACGTGACCGGCCGCGTGAAGGTCTACGAGGCCATCGTCAAGGGCGAGAACATCCCCGAGCCCGGCATCCCCGAGTCCTTCAAGGTGCTCATCAAGGAGATGCAGTCTCTCTGCCTGAACGTGGAGGTGCTGTCCAGCGACGGTATGTCCATCGAGATGCGTGACACCGACGAGGACGTCTTCCGCGCGGCGGAGGAGCTCGGCATCGACCTGTCCCGGCGCGAGCCGAGCAGCGTCGAAGAGGTCTGACGGGAGTTCGGCGGGCCTTGAGCGATCAAGGCCCGCCGGCCCCGGGACCCCCGTTTCAGACCCCAAGACTTACAACCCTGAGAGGGATTGACGCATAGTGCTCGACGTCAACTTCTTCGACGAGCTCCGGATCGGCCTGGCCACCGCGGACGACATCCGTCAGTGGAGCCACGGCGAGGTCAAGAAGCCCGAGACGATCAACTACCGCACGCTCAAGCCCGAAAAGGACGGACTCTTCTGCGAGAAGATCTTCGGTCCGACCCGGGACTGGGAGTGCTACTGCGGCAAGTACAAGCGCGTCCGCTTCAAGGGCATCATCTGTGAGCGCTGCGGCGTCGAGGTGACCCGCGCCAAGGTGCGCCGTGAGCGGATGGGCCACATCGAACTGGCCGCCCCCGTCACCCACATCTGGTACTTCAAGGGCGTCCCCAGCCGGCTGGGCTACCTGCTCGACCTGGCTCCCAAGGACCTCGAGAAGGTCATCTACTTCGCGGCGTACATGATCACGTACGTCGACGAGGAGCGCCGTACGCGTGACCTGCCCTCCCTGGAGGCGCACGTCTCCGTCGAGCGGCAGCAGATCGAGAACCGCCGGGACGCCGACCTGGAGGCCCGCGCCAAGAAGCTCGAGACCGACCTGGCCGAGCTCGAGGCCGAGGGTGCCAAGGCCGATGTCCGCCGCAAGGTGCGCGAAGGCGCCGAGCGGGAGATGAAGCAGCTCCGTGACCGCGCCCAGCGCGAGATCGACCGCCTCGACGAGGTGTGGACCCGCTTCAAGAACCTCAAGGTCCAGGACCTGGAGGGCGACGAGCTGCTCTACCGCGAGCTGCGCGACCGCTTCGGCACGTACTTCGACGGTTCGATGGGTGCCGCGGCGCTGCAGAAGCGCCTGGAGTCCTTCGACCTCGACGAGGAGGCCGAGAAGCTCCGGGAGATCATCCGTACCGGCAAGGGCCAGAAGAAGACCCGTGCGCTCAAGCGCCTCAAGGTCGTCTCCGCGTTCCTGCAGACCAGCAACAGCCCCAAGGGCATGGTGCTGGACTGCGTGCCGGTCATCCCGCCGGACCTGCGTCCGATGGTGCAGCTCGACGGTGGCCGCTTCGCGACCTCCGACCTGAACGACCTGTACCGCCGCGTCATCAACCGCAACAACCGCCTGAAGCGGCTTCTCGACCTCGGCGCGCCCGAGATCATCGTGAACAACGAGAAGCGCATGCTCCAGGAGGCCGTGGACGCGCTCTTCGACAACGGCCGCCGCGGCCGCCCGGTGACGGGCCCCGGCAACCGTCCGCTGAAGTCGCTGTCCGACATGCTCAAGGGCAAGCAGGGCCGCTTCCGTCAGAACCTGCTCGGCAAGCGTGTGGACTACTCCGCGCGTTCCGTGATCGTCGTCGGTCCGCAGCTCAAGCTGCACCAGTGCGGTCTGCCGAAGGCGATGGCGCTGGAGCTGTTCAAGCCGTTCGTGATGAAGCGGCTCGTGGACCTCAACCACGCGCAGAACATCAAGAGCGCCAAGCGCATGGTGGAGCGCGGCCGCACCGTCGTGTACGACGTCCTCGAAGAGGTCATCGCCGAGCACCCGGTGCTGCTGAACCGTGCGCCCACCCTGCACCGCCTCGGCATCCAGGCCTTCGAGCCGCAGCTCGTCGAGGGCAAGGCCATCCAGATCCACCCGCTCGTCTGCACCGCGTTCAACGCGGACTTCGACGGTGACCAGATGGCCGTGCACCTGCCGCTGTCCGCGGAGGCGCAGGCCGAGGCCCGCATCCTGATGCTGTCCTCGAACAACATCCTCAAGCCCGCCGACGGTCGTCCGGTGACGATGCCGACCCAGGACATGGTCCTCGGTCTGTTCTTCCTCACCACCGACGGCGAGCTGCGTGACACCAAGGGCGAGGGCCGGTCCTTCGGCTCCACGGCCGAGGCGATCATGGCGTTCGACGCCGGTGAGCTGGCCCTTCAGTCGGCGATCGACATCCGCTTCCCGGTGGGTACCATCCCGCCGCGCGGCTGGACCCCGCCGGCGCGTGAGGAGGGTGAGCCGGAGTGGCAGCAGGGTGACAGCTTCCGTCTGAAGACCACGCTCGGCCGTGCGCTCTTCAACGAGCTGCTGCCCGAGGACTACCCGTTCGTCGACTACTCGGTGGGCAAGAAGCAGCTCTCCGAGATCGTCAACGACCTGGCCGAGCGCTACCCCAAGGTCATCGTGGCGGCGACGCTCGACAACCTGAAGGCGTCCGGCTTCTTCTGGGCGACCCGTTCCGGTGTCACCGTGGCCATCTCCGACGTCGTCGTTCCCGAGGCGAAGAAGGAGATCGTCCGCGGCTACGAGGCGCAGGACGAGAAGGTCCAGAAGCAGTACGAGCGCGGTCTGATCACCAAGGAAGAGCGCACGCAGGAGCTCATCGCGATCTGGACCAAGGCGACCAACGAGGTCGCCGAGGCGATGAACGAGAACTTCCCCAAGACGAACCCCATCTTCATGATGGTTGACTCGGGTGCCCGAGGAAACATGATGCAGATGCGGCAGATCGCCGGTATGCGTGGTCTGGTGTCGAACGCGAAGAACGAGACCATCCCGCGTCCGATCAAGGCGTCCTTCCGTGAGGGCCTCTCCGTGCTGGAGTACTTCATCTCCACGCACGGTGCCCGTAAGGGTCTGGCGGACACCGCCCTGCGTACCGCCGACTCGGGTTACCTCACCCGTCGTCTGGTGGACGTCTCGCAGGACGTCATCATCCGCGAGGAGGACTGCGGCACCGAGCGCGGTCTCAAGCTGGCCATCGCCGAGCGCGACGAGGCCGGTGTGCTGCGCAAGGCCGACAACGCCGAGACGTCCGTGTACGCGCGCTGCCTCGCCGAGGACATCGTCGTGGACGGCAAGGTGCTCGCTCCGGCGGGCGTCGACCTCGGTGACGTGCTCATCGACCAGCTCGTCGCGGCCGGTGTCGAGGAGGTCAAGACCCGCTCGGTCCTGACCTGCGAGTCCCAGGTCGGCACCTGCGCCATGTGCTACGGCCGTTCGCTGGCCACCGGCAAGCTGGTCGACATCGGTGAGGCGGTCGGCATCATCGCCGCCCAGTCCATCGGTGAGCCCGGTACCCAGCTCACGATGCGTACCTTCCACACCGGTGGTGTGGCCGGTGACGACATCACCCAGGGTCTGCCGCGTGTCGTCGAGCTCTTCGAGGCCCGTACCCCGAAGGGTGTCGCCCCGATCTCCGAGGCCCAGGGCCGCGTGCGGATCGAGGAGACCGAGAAGACCAAGAAGATCGTCATCACGCCGGACGACGGCAGCGACGAGACGGCGTTCCCGATCTCGAAGCGTGCCCGTCTCCTGGTCAGCGAGGGCGAGCACGTCGAGGTGGGCCAGAAGCTCACCGTGGGTGCCACCAACCCGCACGACGTGCTGCGCATCCTGGGTCAGCGTGCCGTCCAGGTCCACCTGGTCGGCGAGGTCCAGAAGGTGTACAACTCGCAGGGTGTGTCGATCCACGACAAGCACATCGAGATCATCATCCGGCAGATGCTGCGCCGGGTGACGATCATCGAGTCGGGCGACGCCGAGCTGCTGCCCGGCGAGCTGGTCGAGCGCTCGAAGTTCGAGGTCGAGAACCGTCGTGTGGTCCAGGAGGGCGGTCACCCGGCCTCCGGTCGTCCGCAGCTCATGGGTATCACCAAGGCCTCGCTGGCGACGGAGTCCTGGCTGTCGGCCGCCTCCTTCCAGGAGACGACCCGAGTGCTGACGGACGCGGCGATCAACGCCAAGTCCGACAGCCTCATCGGCCTCAAGGAGAACGTCATCATCGGTAAGCTCATCCCGGCCGGTACGGGTCTGTCCCGCTACCGCAACATCCGGGTGGAGCCGACCGAGGAGGCCAAGGCCGCGATGTACTCGGCCGTCGGCTACGACGACATCGACTACTCGCCGTTCGGCACGGGCTCCGGCCAGGCCGTTCCGCTGGAGGACTACGACTACGGTCCGTACAACCAGTGAGGCGTCCGTCGAGGCGCCGAGCGGGCTGAGCCACTGAGCACCGCGCGCTGAGGCACAGGAGGGCGGTCACCCGATGGGGGTGACCGCCCTTCGGCGCGCGCGGGGCCGTGGCGACGCTCCACCGGGGCCGAGAGCGCCGTGGGACGGGTCACGGGATGCCCCGGGAACCATCGCGCGACGCCCGGCGTAGGAGAACAATGAAGGCATTCGCGTTCAGCGGGGGAGGTGTCCATGTCGTATCCGTCGCCGTGGCAGGGGCAGAGCGGTCCGCCGATGCTGGCCGCACACGCGGACCGCGAGCGCGCCGTCGATGTGCTCAGAGCGGGTTTCGCCGAGGGACGCCTGCTGCAGACCGAGTTCGAGCGCCGCGTCCAGCGGGCCTACGAGGCGCGGACCGTGGCCGAGCTGTCCCTGCTCGTCGCGGACCTGCCGCAGGGCCCGTCCGCCGTCCAGCAGCAGAACATCCCGCAGGTGATGGCGTACGGCCCGCCCGTGCCCCGCACCTTCCTCCCGGCCCCGCCGCCCACCAACGGCAAGGCGGTGGGCGCCATGATCTGCGGTGTCCTCACCACCATGACCCTCGGCGTCACCGGCATCCCGGCGGTGATCCTCGGGCACACGGCCCGCGGTGAGATCCGCCGCACCGGCGAGGGCGGCGACGGCCTCGCGATGGCCGGGCTCGTCCTCGGCTGGATCTCGGTGGTCGGCTGGGCCTTCTTTCTGGCGATCATGTTCCTGGCGGTCGCCTCGGGCTCCTGAGCGCGACGGCGGGCCCGGCCCAGGGAGCGGCCGGGGCAGGCGGCTCTACGGAATGCCGAGTTCGAAGATCACGTAGTGCGCGTACCAGCCGGAGGCCAGTGCCGCGGTCGTGAAGAACACGGTGAGGCTCGGCCACTTCAGCCGGCCGAGGGCCGCCGCGGGGGCCAGCAGCAGGGGGAACGCGGGCAGCAGATAGCGCCCGGTGTTGCCGAACATCTGCTGGGTCCCCAGCACCGTCACGATCGACGCCAGGGTGTACGCGACCAGCACCAGCGGGGGCTTCTTGCGCAGCATCAGCGCGATCAGGAACGGCAGCGCCAGCACGATCTGTACGGCGATCAGGTCGGGCGTGGAGAAGGCGAACAGATAGTCGTTGTGACCGACCGCGATGTTGCCCAGCACGTCCAGCGTGTACGCGCCGTAGTCGAAGTAGTGCGCCCAGCCCTCGCGCTGGAGCGTGAAGTACGCGGTGAGGTCGCCCATGGCGAGCCCGACCCAGGTCACGTAGGTGAGCAGGCCGAGCGGCGCCGCGATCATCGCGTACACGGGTCCCGCCACGCCGTGTTCGCGCCGCGTCTCCCTGCGGGCCAGCGTCACGATCGCGGCGAGCCCCACGGCGCCGATGAGCGCGGCGGACGTCGGCCGGTTGAGCCCGGCGAGGAAGGCGAGCAGCCCCGCCGCCACCCACCGGCGCTTCATCACGCAGTAGCAGCACCAGGCGGCGATCGCCACGAACAGCGACTCCGAGTAGACCGCCCACTCCACGCCCGCCCCGGGCACCACCGCCCACAGCCCGGCCGCGATCGTCCCGGCCCGGACCCCGGCGAGCGTCGAGACGACGGCGTAGATGCCGGCGGCGGCCACGAAGGACGCCAGGACCGAGATCAGGATCCCGGAGCCGAACAGCCCGAGACCGGTGATCTCCGACACGCCCCGGATCAGCCCCGGATACAGCGGGAAGAACGCGACCGAGTCCTGTTTGACCGTGAAAAGACCACCGGGACCGAGGGGCTGCAGCGGCTTGGGGTCGTAGCCCTTCTCCGCGACCTGGAGGTACCACCAGCCGTCCCAGGTGCCGAGGACGTCCCACCAGTGCGCGCCGCCGCCGAAGCGCGGCTCCTTCTTGTGGAAGTCGTCGGCCCACTCCAGCAACCAGGCGAAAACGGCGAGCCCTACGAGCTTCGTCACACCGTAGAGGAGCAGGGGGGCGCGGTACGGTCGTAGACCTTCCGGAATCGCGAGACGGCGGAACACCGGCGGCCGCTTCTGCTGCCCGCCGGTGGGGCCGGCCTCGTCGGGCGGGGGCGAGTCCGTCGCCGTGTCGCTGCGGGCCGTGCTCATGGCTGGGGTCCCCCCTCGGACGACGGGCCGGCGTGCGGGGACGGAGCCGAACCGCTGCCCGGATGGTCGTGAAGTGTGGTCATAAGATCGCAACAGAGTCGCACATGTGCGCATCAGCTTGGGGGAGGACGGGTGCCCGAAGCGCCGAACACCGTGGCGGCGGCGACCGTCTTGTCGGTCGTCATACCGATGTACGACGAGGAAGAGGTCCTGCCCGCCCTGGTCACCAGGCTGCGCCCGGCCCTCGACGGCCTCGGTGCCGCCTACGAGGTGATCGCCGTCGACGACGGCAGCACCGACCGCACCGCCGAGCTGCTCGCCGCGTTCCGGCTGGGCTGGCCCGAGCTGCGGATCATCGGCCTGCGCCGCAACTCCGGCCACCAGGCCGCCCTCACCGCCGGACTGGACCGCGCGCGGGGCGCCTATGTGGTCAGCATCGACGCCGACCTCCAGGACCCGCCCGAGAAGATCCCCGAGATGCTGGAGCTGGCCCGCAGGAACGAGCTGGACATCGTCTACGGCATCCGGGCCGACCGGGCCAGCGACACCGGCTTCAAGCGGTGGACGGCCGGCCTGTACTACCGGCTGGTGCGCCGCCTCGCGGGGCCGTCGGTGCCCGCGCAGGCCGGTGACTTCCGGCTGCTCAGCAGGGCCGCCGTGGACGCCCTGAAGGCGCTGCCGGACCAGCAGCGGGTCTACCGGCTCCTGGTGCCCTGGCTGGGCTTCCCCAGCGGCGAGGTGACGTACGAGCGCGCCCCGCGCCCGGCCGGCCGGAGCAAGTATCCGCTCGGCCGGATGATCCGGCTCGCCGTGGACAGCGTCACCGGGTTCTCGGCGGCGCCGCTGCGGGTGGCGACCTGGCTGGGCGGCTTCGCCTTCCTGGTCTGCCTGGGGCTGATGGTCTACACGCTGAGCGCGCACGCCTTCGATCACACGGTCCCCGGCTGGACCTCCCTGTTCACCGGGGTGCTGTTCATCGGGGCGGTCCAGCTCGTCTGTGTGGGGCTGCTCGGCGAGTACGTCGGCCGCATCTACACGGCGGTGCAGAACCGGCCGACGTATTTCGTGGGCCATGACACTTTCGTGGGCCATGACACGGCCGAAGAGCGTCCCGAGGGGGCCACGACCCCGGTATCACAAGGGCGGTCGGGCTCCCGAACGTGACCGCGGTGTGTCGGGAGCACTGCCTTTGTTTTGACCGGAGTGGTTGCGCTGGGTACGCTCAGACCTTGTGCCTGGGGTGTGCCCTGGCCCTCGTGCGTGCCTTCCCACCGCACCGGGGCCGCGTGCGGCCACCGCAATCTGCGCCTCTTTCTGCCTCGCGGCGGAAGTCCGCGGGATTCGACACACCCGACCGCGTGGGTCGGAGATGTTCCAGGTTAGCTGTACACATCGGCACACAGAAACCGGAGAAGTAGTGCCTACGATCCAGCAGCTGGTCCGTAAGGGCCGGCAGGACAAGGTCGAGAAGAACAAGACGCCCGCACTCGAGGGTTCCCCTCAGCGTCGTGGCGTCTGCACGCGTGTGTTCACGACCACCCCGAAGAAGCCGAACTCGGCCCTGCGTAAGGTCGCGCGTGTGCGTCTGACCAGCGGCATCGAGGTCACCGCTTACATTCCGGGTGAGGGACACAACCTGCAGGAGCACTCCATCGTGCTCGTGCGCGGCGGCCGTGTGAAGGACCTGCCGGGTGTTCGCTACAAGATCATCCGCGGCTCCCTCGACACCCAGGGTGTCAAGAACCGCAAGCAGGCCCGCAGCCGCTACGGCGCCAAGAAGGAGAAGTAAGAAATGCCTCGTAAGGGCCCTGCCCCGAAGCGCCCGGTCATCATCGACCCGGTCTACGGTTCTCCTCTTGTCACCTCGCTCATCAACAAGGTGCTGCTGAACGGCAAGCGCTCCACCGCCGAGCGCATCGTCTACGGCGCCATGGAGGGCCTGCGCGAGAAGACCGGCAACGACCCGGTCATCACGCTGAAGCGCGCTCTCGAGAACATCAAGCCGACCATCGAGGTCAAGTCCCGCCGTGTCGGTGGCGCGACCTACCAGGTCCCGGTCGAGGTCAAGCCCGGCCGCGCCAGCACGCTCGCGCTGCGCTGGCTCGTCGGTTACTCCCGCGCCCGTCGCGAGAAGACCATGACCGAGCGCCTGCTCAACGAGCTTCTCGACGCGTCCAACGGCCTGGGTGCCGCTGTGAAGAAGCGCGAGGACACGCACAAGATGGCCGAGTCCAACAAGGCCTTCGCGCACTACCGCTGGTAGTCGCTACCCACATCGAGACCGAGAGAAGACTGAAGCCTTATGGCTACCACTTCACTTGACCTGGCCAAGGTCCGCAACATCGGGATCATGGCCCACATCGACGCGGGCAAGACGACCACCACCGAGCGGATCCTGTTCTACACCGGTGTGTCTTACAAGATCGGTGAGGTCCACGACGGCGCTGCCACCATGGACTGGATGGAGCAGGAGCAGGAGCGTGGCATCACGATCACGTCTGCTGCCACCACCTGTCACTGGCCGCTCGCCGACGTCGATCACACGATCAACATCATCGACACCCCGGGTCACGTCGACTTCACCGTCGAGGTGGAGCGTTCCCTGCGTGTGCTCGACGGTGCCGTGACGGTGTTCGACGGCGTGGCCGGCGTCGAGCCCCAGTCCGAGACCGTGTGGCGTCAGGCGGACCGCTACGGCGTCCCGCGCATCTGCTTCGTCAACAAGCTGGACCGCACCGGCGCCGAGTTCCACCGCTGCGTCGACATGATCAGCGACCGTCTGGGTGCCCAGCCGCTCGTCATGCAGCTCCCGATCGGTGCCGAGGCGGACTTCAAGGGTGTCGTCGACCTCGTCACCATGAAGGCGTTCGTCTGGTCCGCCGAGGCGACCAAGGGCGAGATGTACGACATCGTCGACATCCCGGACACCCACACCGAGGCTGCCGAGGAGTACCGCGGCAAGCTCATCGAGGCCGTGGCCGAGAACGACGAAGAGATCATGGAGCTGTACCTGGAGGGCGAGGAGCCTTCCGTGGAGCAGCTGTACGCCGCGATCCGTCGCATCACCATCGCGTCCGGCAAGTCCAAGGACACCACGGTCACCCCGGTGTTCTGCGGTACCGCGTTCAAGAACAAGGGTGTTCAGCCCCTGCTCGACGCGGTCGTGCGCTACCTCCCCTCCCCGCTCGACGTCGAGGCCATCGAGGGCCACGCCGTCAACAACGCGGAGGAGGTCGTCAAGCGCAAGCCGTCCGAGGATGAGCCGCTGTCGGCGCTCGCGTTCAAGATCATGAGCGACCCGCACCTCGGCAAGCTCACCTTCGTCCGGGTCTACTCGGGCCGCCTGGAGTCCGGCACCGCCGTGCTGAACTCCGTCAAGGGCAAGAAGGAGCGCATCGGCAAGATCTACCGCATGCACGCGAACAAGCGTGAGGAGATCGACGCGGTGGGCGCCGGCGACATCGTCGCCGTCATGGGCCTGAAGCAGACCACCACCGGTGAGACGCTGTGCGACGACAAGGCCCCGGTGATCCTGGAGTCCATGGACTTCCCGGCGCCGGTGATCCAGGTCGCCATCGAGCCCAAGTCCAAGGGCGACCAGGAGAAGCTGGGCATCGCGATCCAGCGCCTGGCCGAGGAGGACCCGTCCTTCCAGGTCCACTCGGACGAGGAGACCGGCCAGACCATCATCGGTGGCATGGGCGAGCTGCACCTCGAGGTGCTGGTCGACCGTATGCGCCGTGAGTTCAAGGTCGAGGCCAACGTCGGCAAGCCGCAGGTCGCGTACCGCGAGACCATCCGCAAGGCGGTCGACCGGGTCGACTACACGCACAAGAAGCAGACCGGTGGTACCGGTCAGTTCGCGAAGGTGCAGATCGCGATCGAGCCCATCGAGGGCGGCGACGCGTCGTACGAGTTCGTGAACAAGGTGACCGGTGGCCGTATCCCGAAGGAGTACATCCCTTCGGTGGACGCCGGTGCGCAGGAGGCCATGCAGTTCGGCATCCTCGCCGGTTACGAGATGACCGGCGTGCGCGTCACCCTGCTCGACGGTGGCTACCACGAGGTCGACTCCTCCGAGCTCGCGTTCAAGATCGCCGGTTCGCAGGCCTTCAAGGAGGCCGCGCGCAAGGCTTCTCCCGTGCTCCTCGAGCCGATGATGGCCGTCGAGGTCACCACGCCCGAGGACTACATGGGTGAGGTCATCGGCGACATCAACTCCCGCCGTGGCCAGATCCAGGCCATGGAGGAGCGGGCCGGTGCCCGCGTCGTCAAGGGCCTGGTGCCCCTGTCGGAGATGTTCGGCTACGTCGGCGACCTCCGCAGCAAGACGTCGGGTCGCGCAAGCTACTCGATGCAGTTCGACTCCTACGCCGAGGTTCCGCGGAACGTCGCCGAGGAGATCATCGCGAAGGCCAAGGGCGAGTAACGCACCGCGCTACGACGCTTTAGGCTTGACCCTGGAGCCTCACGGGTCGTTCCTCCGCATTCGTGGCGGAACGACCCCGGGCCCGGGACCCAACAGCAAAGATCACCTGGCGCCGACGATCCAAGGCGTACAGAACCACTCCACAGGAGGACCCCAGTGGCGAAGGCGAAGTTCGAGCGGACTAAGCCGCACGTCAACATCGGCACCATCGGTCACATCGACCACGGTAAGACGACCCTCACGGCCGCCATTACCAAGGTGCTGCACGACGCGTACCCGGACCTGAACGAGGCCACCGCGTTCGACAACATCGACAAGGCGCCCGAGGAGCGTCAGCGCGGTATCACCATCTCCATCGCGCACGTCGAGTACCAGACGGAGACCCGTCACTACGCGCACGTCGACTGCCCGGGTCACGCGGACTACATCAAGAACATGATCACCGGTGCCGCGCAGATGGACGGCGCGATCCTCGTGGTCGCCGCCACCGACGGCCCGATGCCGCAGACCAAGGAGCACGTGCTCCTGGCCCGCCAGGTCGGCGTTCCGTACATCGTCGTCGCCCTGAACAAGGCCGACATGGTGGACGACGAGGAGATCCTGGAGCTCGTCGAGCTCGAGGTCCGTGAGCTCCTCTCCGAGTACGAGTTCCCGGGCGACGACCTGCCGGTCGTCCGCGTCTCCGCGCTGAAGGCCCTCGAGGGCGACGCGCAGTGGACCCAGTCCGTGCTCGACCTCATGAACGCTGTCGACACCTCCATCCCGGAGCCCGAGCGTGACGTCGACAAGCCGTTCCTGATGCCGATCGAGGACGTCTTCACGATCACCGGTCGTGGCACCGTCGTCACCGGTCGTATCGAGCGTGGTGTCCTGAAGGTCAACGAGACCGTCGACATCATCGGCATCAAGACCGAGAAGACCACCACCACGGTCACCGGCATCGAGATGTTCCGCAAGCTGCTCGACGAGGGCCAGGCCGGTGAGAACGTCGGTCTGCTGCTCCGTGGCATCAAGCGCGAGGACGTCGAGCGCGGCCAGGTCATCATCAAGCCCGGTTCGGTCACCCCGCACACCGAGTTCGAGGCCCAGGCCTACATCCTGTCGAAGGACGAGGGTGGCCGTCACACCCCCTTCTTCAACAACTACCGTCCGCAGTTCTACTTCCGTACGACGGACGTGACCGGCGTCGTGACCCTCCCCGAGGGCACCGAGATGGTCATGCCGGGTGACAACACCGAGATGAAGGTGGAGCTCATCCAGCCCGTCGCCATGGAAGAGGGCCTGAAGTTCGCCATCCGCGAGGGTGGCCGCACGGTCGGCGCCGGCCAGGTCATCAAGATCAACAAGTGATCTCGCTGATGTGACCGGTTGCTCCAGCTTGGGCTGAAGCACCTTGGGAGGGCCCGTACAACCTCGGTTGTACGGGCCCTTTCGCTGTACCGGGCGGCAACTCCACTGCCGGAGACGTCACCCGGTCGAGGGAAAGGTGGGGCAAATGCGGGTGGCACATGACGTTTCATCCCTAGCTTTGCCTCATGGTCAGCTCATCCCATGAGGCCCTGCACCGGATCTTCCAGAAGGACCCGGGCCTCTTCGCCCGCGCCGCCAGAAACCTCGGCGTCGCCTTTCCCCCTCCCGTCTCCGCCACGGAACTCTCCACCGACCTCACGGAGACCCAGCCGCTGGAACGCCGGGTGGACACGCTGCTGCGGATGGACACCGAGGACGGGAGTTTCCTCCTGGCCGTCGAGTCGCAGGGAGAACCGGACCCGCGCAAGCCCGCGAGCTGGGCGTACTACCTTTCGTACGTGTACGCCAAGTACCGCGTTCCGCCGGTGCTCCTCGTCGTCTGCGCGGACCGGGGGACGGCCGAGTGGGCAGCCCGGCAGGTCGACATCGGCCCACGGCAGTGGCCCGCGCTCACCTTGCGCCCCCTCGTTCTGGGGCCCGACGACGTACCGGTGATCGACAGCCCGGACGAAGCCGCTCGCGACATCCCGCTCACGGTCCTGTCCGCGGCGCTGCACCGTCGTGACCCGTACGCCGATGCCATACTGAACGCGCTGGCCAAGGCACTCAAGGACCTCTCGGCCGACGACGAGAGCACCGCAGGCACCTACATCGAACTCATGGAACAAGGCCTCGGCAAGACGCCGGCCGCGGAAATCTGGAGGCATCTCATGGCCGTCGACCTGTCCTTCTTCCAGTCGGAGACTGCGCAGAAGCTTCGTGCGGAGGGCAGGGAGGAGGGTCGCGAGGAGGGGCTGGTCGAGAGCCGGGCGAAGGACATCCTTATTCTGCTTGCCCATCGGGGCGTCGAGGTCACCGAGGCGGACCGGGAGCGGATCGTCGGCTGCGACGACCTCGACGTGCTGGGGCGGTGGTTCACGAAGGCCATCACCGCCACGTCGACGGCGGAGGTCCTGGCGTCGACCGGGGAGTCCGGGACTGCGGACTGAGGGGCGGGTGCGGCATGACGGCGGCTGCGGAGTCGACCACTGACGAGTGGCTGGGGGCCTTGCGGGCGCATGCGAAGGTGTCGTCGGCGACGCGGCGGAGGTAGTGCTTCGCGGTCGTCGTGGCGCGCGTCCCCGCGGCCATGTCGGTCCGTATCACGCCGGAAGGCGGTTCCGTGAATCCCGTCGGGCTGAGCAGGACTCGCTGGTCCGCGCTGTCGCGGTACGTCGAGACCCGTCGGCTGTTCGTGCTGTTCAGCGTCGACAACGAGGCCGCGCACCTGACCAGGGCGGGGGACCCCCGCCGCTGACGGAGTCTCAGGCGCTCGTGGACGATTCCGCGCCGTCCCGCTCGGTCGTCTCGGCGGGGGACAGGCGGTTCAGGAGCTTGGCGTAGACCGTGGTCGCCGCTGCCGTGATCGTCGCGAGGAGGGTCACGGACAGGATGCTCAGGAGGGCCGGCCACTGGCGGAGGGCTTCGTCGCGGCACTGTTCGGAGGGGTCGGGGTCGATGAGGGGGCCTCGGCAGAGGGCGTCGGGGCCGTGGTCGGCCAGGAGCAGGAAGCTGAAGAGGCCCCAGAGCGCCAGGGCCAGGAAGGTCCAGGCGACCGACCACTTGTCCATCCGTGAGGCGGCTGAGGCGTCGTCACGGGGCTCGGTGGCTGTCATGGTCCGGTCTCCTTCGGTCGTGGTTTCCTTTTGAAATGTACGCGGTCCGAAGATCTTTCCAGAAGCGGGCGGACGCGCTTGCTAACCTGACGCGTGTATGTCAACCGAGGGCGCGGGGGAGTCCGTCATGACGCAATCGGCAGGAGAGCAGGGCCCCCTCGGGGTGCAGATCGACCATGTGCCGTCGGAACCGGGAGGGTCGGGGACCCCCGGCCTTTGGCAGCCGAACCTGGTGTCGACCCCCGCTCAGAAGAAAGCCGCCGCCCAGGCCATCGAGGACCACATCGAGCCGGACACGAGCAAGGCCGGCGACCACGCGGACGACGAGACCGGCAAGGCCGTCACGGCGTTCGCCCCGAAGGACGGCGACGGCTGGGTCACCTCCACCTCGCTCAAGTCGGCGCACAAGACCTGGGGTGACCAGGTCAAGAACCTGATGAACCGGCTCGCCTCGGAGAAGGCCGCGCTGCGCAGCACCGGACTGCTGTTCCAGACCACGGACTTCGGCATCGGGACCGGCCTGCGCCAGACCTCACCGCTCGACGGGTACTGACAGGGCCGTAGCGCCCGCCGCTCCGATCAAGCCGTACGCCATCACGCATCACGGGGACCCATGCCGACGTACAACGAGATCATGACGACCGACCTGTCCACGCTCACCGCGGCCGCCGAACGCTGGGACGGCATGGCGGGGGAGTTCCTCAAGCAGGAGACGGCGTACCGGCGGGACGTGTACGGCATCAGCATGGGCCAGACCTGGCTCGGGCTGAGCGCGAACGCCGCCGGCAAGCGTTTCGACGTCACGCTCAAGGAGTTCCAGAACGCCCAGGTCGAGGCCAAGGCCATCGCCTCGCTGCTGCGCGACGCGCACGCCCAGTTCGTGGATCTGCGCGGAAAGCTGGAGACGGCCCGCAAGGAGGCCGTCGAGGCGGGGATGCGCGTGTCCGACCAGGGCATCGTCACCTTCGACACCTCGCAGTTGGGCGCGGGTGAGCTGAACGCCTACCGCCACGACCCGGATTACCAGCAGAGCGTGCGGAAAAGCGTCAGTTCCTGGCAGCAGCGCGTCGACCACCTGGTGCAGGCCGTGAACGACGCCGACGACGGCGTCAAGGTCGCCTTCGACGCCGTCGTCGTCGACTCGGACATCACCGACGGCACCGTCAACGGCTTCAACGGCAAGGCCCAGGGCGACATCGAGAAGTACGAGGCGCAGAAGGCCGACGACATAGCCGGCCGGCTCGCCAAGGGCGAGAAGGTCTCCGACGCCGATCTGGCCGAACTCCGGCGCGCGTTCCGGGACAACGCCGGGGACGACGTGTTCAACAAGACGTTCCTCAGCGGACTCGGCCCCGACGCGACCATCAAGTTCACCAATGAGCTGAACGACCTCGCCTACGACTCCGACAAGAGCCGCAAGAGCGTCTACCTCGACCTCCAGGGCGGACTCGCCAACACCGTCGCCGCGGCGACCCAGGTGCCGGGCTCGGTCGCCGACATGCCGCCCGGATCGCAGAAGTTCAAGGACTGGCTCGCCAGCGACGACGGCGCCTTCTACCGCCAGTGGACGCAGGGCCTGGAGAAGGCCGGCACCAAGAACTTCGGGTCCAACACCAACCCGCTGTACGGCTACCAGTCGTTCGTGAGCCTGATGCAGCACAGCGACACCAAGTACGACGACCAGTTCCTCTACCAGATGGGCGACGACCTCATCGCGGCGGAGAAGAAGCACCCCGGCATCTTCACGGAGTGGGGCCCCGGCCACGACGGGATCCGCGCCGACGCCATCGACGGGCTCCTCGGTGTGATGAGCCGTAACCCGGACGCCGCCACCGCCTTCTTCGACCCGGCGGGCAACGGCGCCGGCGCCGACCACGTCGGCAACGACCATCTGCACTATCTGGCCGGCAGCGGCGACGGCACCCGCGAGTGGCCCAAGCACGTGATCACCGGCATCTCGGTCATGGAGTTGGACGACCCGCTGCACAAGGCCGGTCTGGGCGCCGCGCTGGAGGCCGCCACGACCGGCCACCCGCCGCTGGCGGCCGGTCAGGACCCGTGGCCCGAGACCAAGCACACCGACGCCCAGGCCCGGGTGATGCACGCGGTCATCACCGAACTGGCGCCCTCCGCCGGCACCGACGGGGTGGCCGCGAACATGCGGCAGCCGCTGGCCAACGCGCTTGCCGCGTACACGGACGACACCCACGAGATCCTCGGCGGCATGGACGCCGACTACGTGCGGGCGGCGACCGGGGAAGGCACCTTCCGGGACGGCGACACCACGCATGTGGCGGTGACCCAGAAGGACCTGGTCCAGTTCATGCGGGGACTCTCCGAGGACCCGGACGCCTACGCCACCCTGCACAAGGCGGAGTCCCGGTACATCGACGTCGAGATGCGCGGCATCCCGGAGGGGGCCACCGACTTCGAGCGGTCCGCGCCGCTGAGCAAGGCGGGCGCCACCCTCGGGGCGTACTCGGCCATCCGCGAGGACGTGATCAACGACGAGCGCATGGCCGGATACAGCGAGGCCGACTGGAAGTCGAAGATCGCTTATCACATCATCGGCGGCGCGGTGACCCCGCTGGCCATCCCCACGGCGGGCGGCTCCATCGTCGTGGGCGACGCCCTCCAGCGCGGGGTGGACACCTGGGCCTGGCAGTGGGGCAACTCGATGAAGGCCGAGGCGGACGTCACGGCCAACGCCGGCATCGCCGACGAGTACCTCAACGCCCACAACCAGATGGTCACCATGGTCGACACCTGGGCCTCCGACCGTACGGACATCGACACCTCGACCGACAAGGGCAAGGCCCAGCTCCAGGTGCTCACCGACGACATCCTGAACGGCCACGACCGCGGGTCGAGCACGGCCCAGAAGTACCTGACGGACACCACCAACTGACCAGCGCAGCGAGGAAGAACATGCCCGAGACACCGCCGCCGACCGACCGGCGTCCGCGCCGCCGTGCCGCGCTGATCGCCGCCGTCGCCTGTGTGGCGGTCGCCGGGGGCATCGGGGCGTGGTTCCTCGTCGGATCCGGCGGGGACGCGGAGGGCTGCGCCGACTTGCTGAAGGACAAGCGGATCCAGAAGGCGCTGGGCGAGGACCACGCGGCCGTCACGGACTGCGCCGAGCTGGGTACGGCGATCCGCGAGGCCACCGTGGGGTCGGTACCGGGGGAGCACTCGCTGCGCCAGGCGCAGGCCATGAAGGACGTCCTCGTCGCCGTCGGGAACGGCCTGGACGACAAGGGCGGGCGCCTCGACCCGGAGCTGAGCGTGCCGCTCGCCGTGGCCCTGGCCGACTACGCGGCGGACACCGACAAGCTGCTCGGCATCGGGGACGCCGACCACGTGTCCCACGCCGTGCCCTCGGAGCCGGCCTGGGAGGACGCCGACGGTGTCCACATGTCCGTACTGAGACTCGAACTACTTCGTACGATACGGGCGTTGTCGCAGGAGCCCGCCGCGTACACAGCGCTGCGGGACGCGGCGACCCGGTACGCCGCCGAGGGGCTCGCCGCGGTGCGGCCCGGCACCACCGGCGCCGAACTGACCGTGCCCCCCGCCCGCAACTCCCGCACCCTGGGCACCCTGGACGGCGTGCGCGCCGACGTCCTGCGCGACCTCGGCGCGAAGGAGGCGGACCGCTGGCAGGACGAGGTCCTGGCGGGGCTGACCAAGGACGCCACCGAGCCGCCGTCGTACACGAAGGACCCCGTCGGCCACCTCGTCGCCACCTGGCAGCAGACCCTGCGCGCGAAGGGCGCGGACGCCCTGGAGGACCAGAGCGCCGACCTGACCGCCACCTGGGGCACGGCCCTGGGGCTGGACGCGTCCGTGCGGGACGACCTGCGAAAGGACGCCTCCGACAGCTCTTTCAACGAGCGAAAGGACACGCTCGACCAGCTCGACTGAGAGGTCCCACCCCGGGTCTCAGATGCCGGACGATCACGCAGCCCCCTGGCCTTCCGGTTTACACAGGAGTAACACCGGAAAGTCGGCCGCCTCAGGCAACCATCCACGAGGTCGGCGGAAAGGGACCCTGTGGCCACTCGACCCGACCCCAAGACCTCGCTCGACCGGCTGCGCGCCGAGGTGGAGCGCCGCAACCCCGCGGAGCCCGAGTTCCACCAGGCCGCCCGCGAGGTGCTGCACACCCTCTCGCCGGTGCTCGCGGCCCGGCCCGAGTACGCGGAGCCGGGGCTCGTCGAGCGGCTCGTCGAACCGGAGCGGCAGATCGTCTTCCGGGTGTCGTGGCAGGACGACGCCGGCCGGATCCACGTCAACCGGGGCTTCCGGATCGAGTTCAACAGCGCCCTCGGCCCGTACAAGGGCGGCCTGCGCTTCCACCCGAGCGTCAACCTCGGCATCGTGAAGTTCCTGGGCTTCGAGCAGATCTTCAAGAACGCGCTGACCGGGCTCGGCATAGGCGGCGGCAAGGGCGGCAGCGACTTCGATCCGCAGGGCCGCAGCGACGCCGAGGTGATGCGCTTCTGCCAGGCATTCATGACGGAGCTGTACCGGCACATCGGCGAGTACACCGACGTCCCGGCCGGTGACATCGGCGTCGGCGCCCGCGAGATCGGCTATCTGTTCGGTCAGTACCGGAGGATCACCAACCGCTGGGAGGGCGGCGTGCTGACCGGCAAGAGCGCCGGCTGGGGCGGCTCGCTGATCCGGCCGGAGGCCACCGGATACGGCAACGTGCTCTTCACGGAGGCCATGCTGCGCGCCCGCGGCGAGGACCTGGAGGGCCTGACCGCGGTCGTCTCCGGCTCCGGCAACGTCGCGATCCACACCATCCGCAAGCTGGCCGCCCTCGGCGCCAACCCGGTGACCTGCTCCGACTCCGGTGGATACGTCGTCGACGAGAAGGGCATCGACGTCGACCTGCTGCGCCAGGTCAAGGAGGTCGAGCGCGGCCGGGTGAGCACGTACGCGGAGCGCCGGGGCGCCTCGGCCCGGTTCGTGCCCGGGGGCCGGGTGTGGGAGGTCCCGGCGGACGTCGCCCTGCCGTCGGCCACCCAGAACGAGCTGAACGCGAGTGACGCCGCGACCCTCGTCCGCAACGGCGTGAAGGCCGTCTCCGAGGGCGCGAACATGCCGACCACGCCCGAGGCCGTCGATCTGCTCCGGCAGGCCGGCGTCGCCTTCGGCCCCGGCAAGGCGGCCAACGCCGGCGGAGTCGCGGTGAGCGCGCTGGAGATGACCCAGAACGCGTCCCGTACGACGTGGAAGGCCGACCACGTCGAGCAGGAGCTGGCCCGGATCATGACCGACATCCACATCACGTGCGCGGAGACCGCCGAGCGCTACGGCGCCCCGGGCGACTACGTGACCGGCGCGAACATCGCGGGCTTCGAGCGGGTGGCCGACGCGATGCTGGCCCAGGGCGTCATCTGAGGACCGGACGCGGGGGCGGACGCCGGGCGGGCCGTCGGAGAACCGACAGGCGCTACCCCACATGGCCCTGTCACCGCACGGCGTCCGTGGGAAGACTTGACCCATGCAGAAGCTCTCCCTCGACGCCCTGGCCCGGGAACACCTCGAACGCGCTGCCGCCGCCTCCACGGGCCGCAGTGCGAGCACCGTGTACGGCGGTCATGAACACGTGCTGCGTCAGACCCTGCTCGCCCTGACCGCCGGCACCTCCCTCGCCGACCATGAGAACCCGGGGGAGGCGACCCTGCTGGTCCTGCGTGGCCGGGTGCGTCTGACCAGCGGCGACACCGCCTGGGAGGGAAGGAGCGGTGACCTGATCACCGTGCCTGACGCCCGGCACGGGCTCGAGGCGCTGGAGGACTCGGCGGTCCTGCTGACGGTCGCCAAGACCGGCTGACCGGCGGGGCGGCGTGCGAGGGTTTGACCTTCGTCACGCTCGGGGTATTCTCTCCGGCTCGATTGGCGGAGGCGCTGCCCCGTATGGCAGACTAGCGGGGTTGCTCGGTCGAGTGTTGATGCTGTGCGCCTCCCGCCGGGAGGACCGGAAGCGAGTCCCACAGTACTCGTCGCCCTAACTGCCAGATGGCAGCGCTGGGGCGGACGTACGGGAATCTTTCGGGAAGCGCGGTGCGGCACCGGCCAGGCGCCCGGTGGGCCTTTCGTCCCCGGCTTGCGGTTCCGGTAGGGCCGTGTGCATTCCCGCAGGGGTGTTCGAACAAGGGACATCTTTGTCAGCGGGAGCGCGACACGCCCGACCGCGTGGGTCGGAGAACGAAGCGGGAACACCAGGCTTCAGAGCGTACGAAGAGACAGGACTACTGAGTAGCCATGGCGGGACAGAAGATCCGCATCCGGCTCAAGGCCTACGACCACGAGGTCATCGACTCCTCGGCGAAGAAGATCGTCGAGACGGTGACGCGTACTGGTGCGTCGGTCGCGGGCCCGGTGCCGCTGCCCACTGAGAAGAACGTGTACTGCGTCATCAAGTCGCCGCACAAGTACAAGGACTCGCGCGAGCACTTCGAGATGCGCACGCACAAGCGCCTGATCGACATCCTCGACCCCACCCCCAAGACCGTTGACTCTCTGATGCGACTCGACCTCCCGGCCGGTGTCGACATCGAGATCAAGCTCTGAGGGTCGGTGAGCTGAGAATGGCAAAGCAGATCAAGGGCATCCTGGGCGAGAAGCTCGGCATGACGCAGGTGTGGGACGAGAACAACCGTGTTGTTCCGGTCACCGTCGTCAAGGCCGGCCCCAACGTCGTGACCCAGGTTCGTACGAACGACGCCGACGGCTACGAGTCCGTCCAGATCGCGTTCGGCGAGATCGACCCGCGCAAGGTGAACAAGCCCCTCAAGGGCCACTTCGCGAAGGCCGACGTCACCCCCCGTCGCCACCTCGTCGAGATCCGCACCGCGGACGCCTCCGAGTACACGCTCGGCCAGGAGATCACCGCTGAGGTGTTCGAGGCCGGCATCAAGGTCGACGTGACCGGCAAGAGCAAGGGCAAGGGCTTCGCCGGTGTCATGAAGCGTCACAACTTCAAGGGCCTCGGCGCCGGTCACGGCACCCAGCGCAAGCACCGCTCCCCCGGCTCCATCGGTGGCTGCGCCACCCCGGGCCGTGTGTTCAAGGGCCTCCGTATGGCGGGTCGCATGGGCAACGAGCGGGTCACCACCCAGAACCTGACCGTCCACGCCGTTGACGCGGAGAAGGGTCTGCTGCTCATCAAGGGCGCTGTCCCCGGTCCGAACGGCGGCCTCGTCCTGGTCCGCACCGCGGCCAAGGGGGCCTGAGGTAACCGATGAGCACTGTTGACATCCTTTCGCCTGCCGGCGAGAAGACCGGTAGCGTCGAGCTCCCCGCGGAGATCTTCGGCGTGGAGAAGGTCAGCATCCCGCTGATCCACCAGGTCGTCGTCGCGCAGAACGCGGCTGCCCGTCAGGGCACGCACAAGACGAAGACCCGTGGCGAGGTCCGTGGTGGTGGCAAGAAGCCTTACCGCCAGAAGGGCACCGGCCGCGCCCGTCAGGGCTCGACCCGCGCGCCGCAGTTCGCCGGTGGTGGCGTCGTGCACGGTCCCGTGCCGCGCGACTACTCGCAGCGGACCCCCAAGAAGATGAAGGCTGCCGCCCTGCGTCACGCCCTCACCGACCGGGCCCGCCACAACCGCATCCACGTCGTCACCGGCGTGGTCGACGGCGAGATCTCCACCAAGGCCGCGAAGTCGCTGTTCGGCAAGATCAGCGAGCGCAAGAACCTGCTGCTCGTCGTCGAGCGCAGCGACGAGGCCGCGTGGCTCTCCGCCCGCAACCTGCCCCAGGTGCACATCCTGGAGCCGGGCCAGCTGAACACGTACGACGTGATCGTCTCGGACGACGTGGTCTTCACCCAGGCCGCTCTCGAGTCCTTCGTCGCAGGCCCGAAGGCCAACGACTCCGAAGGGACTGAGGTCTGATGGCCGTCCGTCACCCCTCCATCGCCGCGAAGGCCGCGAAGGCCGCCAAGGCCGCGCGCGTCGCCAAGGCGAAGCGCCACGCCACCGAGGGCAAGAACACCGTCGTCACCGCGCCCAGCAAGGCGTACACGGACCCCCGTGACGTGCTGCTGAAGCCGGTCGTGTCGGAGAAGAGCTACGCGCTCCTCGACGAGAACAAGTACACGTTCATCGTCGACCCGAACGCCAACAAGACCCAGATCAAGCAGGCCGTCCAGTCGGTCTTCTCGGTCAAGGTCACCGGGGTCAACACGATCAACCGCCAGGGCAAGCGCAAGCGGACCCGCACGGGCTTCGGCCAGCGCGCCGCCACCAAGCGCGCGATCGTGACCCTCGCCGAGGGCGACCGTATCGACATCTTCGGCGGTCCGACCGCGTAAGCGGGTCGGATCGTCCGATATCGGACGAGGACTGAGAAATGGGAATCCGCAAGTACAAGCCGACTACGCCGGGCCGCCGTGGCTCCAGCGTCGCCGACTTCGTCGAGGTCACGCGGTCCACGCCGGAGAAGTCGCTGGTCCGTCCCCTGCACAGCAAGGGCGGCCGTAACAATTCCGGTCGTGTGACCGTTCGCCACCAGGGTGGCGGACACAAGCGCGCCTACCGCGTGATCGACTTCCGTCGTCACGACAAGGACGGCGTGCCGGCGAAGGTCGCGCACATCGAGTACGACCCCAACCGCACCGCGCGCATCGCGCTGCTGCACTACGCGGACGGCGAGAAGCGCTACATCCTCGCCCCGCGCAACCTCCAGCAGGGCGACCGCGTCGAGAACGGTCCCGGGGCCGACATCAAGCCGGGCAACAACCTGGCGCTCCGCAACATCCCGGTCGGTACCACGATCCACGCGATCGAGCTCCGTCCCGGTGGCGGCGCCAAGTTCGCCCGCTCCGCCGGTGCCTCCGTGCAGCTGCTCGCGAAGGAGGGCTCGATGGCCCACCTCCGCATGCCCTCCGGCGAGATCCGCCTGGTCGACCAGCGCTGCCGCGCCACGGTCGGCGAGGTCGGCAACGCCGAGCAGAGCAACATCAACTGGGGCAAGGCCGGCCGTAAGCGCTGGCTGGGCGTGCGCCCGACCGTCCGTGGTGTCGCGATGAACCCGGTCGACCACCCGCACGGTGGTGGTGAGGGCAAGACCTCCGGTGGTCGCCACCCGGTCTCCCCGTGGGGTCAGAAGGAGGGTCGTACTCGTTCGCCGAAGAAGGCTTCGAACAAGTACATCGTCCGCCGCCGCAAGACGAACAAGAAGCGCTAGGAGCGGGTTCAGATGCCGCGCAGTCTCAAGAAGGGACCCTTCGTCGACGGCCACCTCGTGAAGAAGGTGGACGCCCAGAACGAAGCCGGTACCAAGAACGTCATCAAGACCTGGTCCCGTCGCTCGATGATCATCCCCAGCATGCTGGGCCACACGATCGCGGTGCACAACGGCAAGACCCACATTCCGGTGTTTGTCACCGAGTCGATGGTCGGCCACAAGCTCGGCGAGTTCTCGCCGACGCGCACCTTCCGGGGTCACGTCAAGGACGACCGGAAGTCGAAGCGCCGCTAACAGCGGGGTGGAATGACCATGACAGACACTGGAAGGACAACCATGGAAGCCAGGGCCCAGGCGCGGTACATCCGCGTCACGCCCATGAAGGCCCGCCGCGTGGTGGACCTTATCCGTGGCATGGATGCCACGGAGGCTCAGGCGGTCCTGCGTTTCGCCCCGCAGGCCGCGAGCGTGCCGGTCGGCAAGGTGCTGGACAGCGCCATTGCCAACGCCGCGCACAACTACGACCACACCGATGTCGACAGCCTCTTCATCTCCGAGGCGTACGTCGATGAGGGCCCGACCCTGAAGCGGTTCCGTCCGCGTGCCCAGGGCCGTGCCTACCGGATCCGCAAGCGGACCAGCCACATCACCGTGGTCGTCAGCAGCAAGGAAGGAACCCGGTAATGGGCCAGAAGGTTAACCCGCATGGGTTCCGGCTCGGCATCACCACCGACTTCAAGTCGCGTTGGTACGCCGACAAGTCGTACAAGGAATACGTCAAGGAAGACGTCGCCATCCGTCGGATGATGACGTCCGGCATGGAGCGCGCCGGCATCTCGAAGGTGGAGATCGAGCGCACCCGTGACCGTGTCCGCGTCGACATCCACACCGCGCGTCCGGGCATCGTCATCGGCCGCCGCGGCGCCGAGGCCGACCGTATCCGCGGCGACCTGGAGAAGCTGACCAAGAAGCAGGTCCAGCTCAACATCCTCGAGGTCAAGAACCCGGAGACGGACGCTCAGCTCGTGGCCCAGGCCGTCGCCGAGCAGCTCTCCTCCCGCGTCTCCTTCCGTCGGGCCATGCGCAAGAGCATGCAGTCCGCCATGAAGGCCGGCGCCAAGGGCATCAAGATCCAGTGCGGTGGCCGCCTCGGTGGCGCCGAGATGTCCCGCTCGGAGTTCTACCGCGAGGGCCGTGTGCCCCTGCACACGCTCCGCGCGAACGTGGACTACGGCTTCTTCGAGGCCAAGACGACCTTCGGCCGTATCGGTGTGAAGGTCTGGATCTACAAGGGCGACGTCAAGAACATCGCCGAGGTCCGCGCCGAGAACGCCGCTGCCCGCGCCGGCAACCGCCCGGCCCGTGGCGGCGCCGACCGCCCGGCCCGTGGTGGCCGCGGTGGCGAGCGTGGCGGTCGCGGTCGTAAGCCGCAGCAGGCTCCGGCTGCCGAGGCCCCCAAGGCCGAGGCTCCCGCCGCCGCTCCGGCTGAGAGCACCGGAACGGAGGCCTGACCGACATGCTGATCCCCCGTAGGGTCAAGCACCGCAAGCAGCACCACCCGAAGCGTCGCGGTGAGGCCAAGGGCGGTACGACGGTCGCGTTCGGCGAGTACGGCATCCAGGCCCTCACGCCGGCGTACGTGACCAACCGCCAGATCGAGGCGGCCCGTATCGCGATGACCCGCCACATCAAGCGTGGCGGCAAGGTCTGGATCAACATCTACCCGGACCGTCCGCTGACGAAGAAGCCTGCCGAGACCCGCATGGGTTCCGGTAAGGGTTCTCCGGAGTGGTGGATCGCGAACGTGCACCCGGGCCGGGTCATGTTCGAGCTGTCCTACCCCAACGAGAAGATCGCCCGTGAGGCCCTGACTCGCGCCGCTCACAAGCTGCCGATGAAGTGCCGGATCGTCAAGCGCGAGGCAGGTGAAGCGTGATGTCGGCCGGTACCAAGGCGTCCGAGCTGCGCGAACTGGGTGACGAGGAGCTTCTCGCGAAGCTCCGCGAAGCCAAGGAAGAGCTGTTCAACCTCCGCTTCCAGGCGGCGACGGGTCAGCTCGAGAACCACGGTCGGCTCAAGGCCGTCCGCAAGGACATCGCGCGGATCTACACCCTGATGCGTGAGCGCGAGCTGGGCATCGAGACGGTGGAGAGCGCCTGATGAGCGAGAGCAACGTGACTGAGAACACTGAGGCGCGCGGTTTCCGCAAGACCCGTGAGGGTCTCGTCGTCAGCGACAAGATGGACAAGACCGTCGTCGTCGCCGTCGAGGACCGCGTCAAGCACGCGCTGTACGGCAAGGTCATCCGCCGTACCAACAAGCTCAAGGCGCACGACGAGCAGAACGCCGCGGGTGTCGGCGACCGTGTCCTCCTGATGGAGACCCGGCCGCTGTCCGCCACGAAGCGGTGGCGCGTCGTCGAGATCCTCGAGAAGGCCAAGTAAGTCTCCTGCGAGGCATCCCCCGCAGGACAGTTCCGCCAGGCTCCGGGAGCCGCTCCGCTGAGCGGCTCCCGGGGAACCGGCAGACAAACAGGAGATAGACGTGATCCAGCAGGAGTCGCGACTGCGTGTCGCCGACAACACTGGTGCGAAGGAAATCCTTTGCATCCGTGTGCTCGGTGGCTCCGGTCGCCGCTACGCGGGCATCGGTGACGTCATCGTCGCCACCGTCAAGGACGCGATCCCCGGTGGCAACGTGAAGAAGGGTGACGTCGTCAAGGCGGTCATCGTTCGCACCGTCAAGGAGCGCCGCCGTCCGGACGGCTCGTACATCCGCTTCGACGAGAACGCCGCCGTCATTCTGAAGAACGACGGCGACCCTCGCGGCACCCGTATCTTCGGCCCGGTCGGCCGTGAGCTGCGCGAGAAGAAGTTCATGAAGATCATCTCGCTCGCGCCGGAGGTGCTGTAAGCATGAAGATCAAGAAGGGCGACCTGGTCCAGGTCATCACCGGTAAGGACAAGGGCAAGCAGGGCAAGGTCATCGCGGCCTTCCCCCGCGAGGACCGCGTCCTGGTCGAGGGTGTCAACCGGGTCAAGAAGCACACCAAGGCCGGCCCGACCGCCAAGGGTTCGCAGGCCGGCGGCATCGTGACCACCGAGGCCCCGATCCACGTGAGCAACGTTCAGCTCGTCGTGGAGAAGGACGGCAACAAGGTCGTCACGCGTGTCGGTTACCGCTTCGACGACGAGGGCAACAAGATCCGCGTTGCCAAGCGGACGGGTGAGGACATCTGATGGCTACCACCACGACTCCGCGTCTCAAGACGAAGTACCGCGAGGAGATCGCGGGCAAGCTGCGTGAGGAGTTCTCCTACGAGAACGTCATGCAGATCCCCGGCCTCGTCAAGATCGTGGTCAACATGGGTGTGGGCGACGCCGCCCGCGACTCCAAGCTGATCGAGGGCGCCATCCGCGACCTCACCACGATCACCGGTCAGAAGCCGGCCGTCACCAAGGCCCGCAAGTCCATCGCGCAGTTCAAGCTGCGTGAGGGTCAGCCGATCGGTGCCCACGTCACCCTCCGTGGCGACCGCATGTGGGAGTTCCTGGACCGCACCCTGTCGCTCGCGCTCCCGCGCATCCGCGACTTCCGTGGTCTGTCCCCCAAGCAGTTCGACGGCCGTGGCAACTACACCTTCGGTCTCACGGAGCAGGTCATGTTCCACGAGATCGACCAGGACAAGATCGACCGTGTCCGGGGTATGGACATCACCGTGGTCACCACGGCGACCAACGACGCTGAGGGCCGCGCGCTCCTTCGTCACCTCGGCTTCCCCTTCAAGGAGGCGTGAGCGAGATGGCGAAGAAGGCTCTGATCGCTAAGGCTGCTCGCAAGCCGAAGTTCGCTGTGCGTGCGTACAACCGTTGCCAGCGCTGCGGCCGTCCGCACTCCGTGTACCGCAAGTTCGGCCTCTGCCGTGTGTGCCTTCGTGAGATGGCTCACCGTGGCGAGCTGCCGGGCGTGACCAAGAGCTCCTGGTAAATCCCTATTTAGGGGTTCCGGAGGCTCTCGGTAAGCAATGGGCGTGTCAGGTGCCCACCTCTTCATGGCTTAGGCTTGGAGGGTTGGGCGCCTGACAGTCGCCCGTACGACTTACTACGCCGTAGGTCCACCGCGCCGCACCCGTCCCGTCTCGGATCGGGGAGAGGGATGGCGCACCAGGAAACCCCGGCGAGAGAGGCCACAGGCCAATTCATGACCATGACTGATCCGATCGCAGACATGCTGACGCGTCTGCGGAACGCGAACTCGGCGTACCACGACTCTGTGACGATGCCGGCGTCCAAGATCAAGTCGCACATCGCGGAGATCCTCCAGCAGGAGGGCTTCATCACGGGCTGGAAGGTCGAGGACGCCGAGGTCGGCAAGAACCTCACCCTCGAGCTGAAGTTCGGCCCGAACCGTGAGCGCTCCATCGCGGGCATCAAGCGGATCTCCAAGCCCGGTCTCCGGGTGTACGCGAAGTCCACCTCCCTGCCGAAGGTGCTGGGCGGCCTCGGCGTGGCGATCATCTCCACGTCGCACGGTCTCCTCACCGACAAGCAGGCCGGCAAGAAGGGCGTAGGCGGAGAAGTTCTCGCCTACGTCTGGTAGCGGAAGGGAACGGAGAGACAGCTATGTCGCGCATTGGCAAGCTCCCCATCACGGTTCCCGCCGGCGTGGACGTCACCATCGACGGCCAGACGGTGTCGGTCAAGGGCCCCAAGGGCTCGCTGACCCACACGATCGTCTCGCCGATCGCGATCGCCAAGGGTGAGGACGGCGTCCTGAACGTCACCCGCCCCAACGACGAGCGTCAGAGCAAGGCCCTGCACGGCCTGTCCCGCACGCTGGTGGCGAACATGATCACCGGCGTGACCCAGGGTTACGTGAAGAAGCTCGAGATCAGTGGTGTCGGTTACCGCGTGACCGCGAAGGGCTCGAACCTCGAGTTCGCGCTCGGTTACAGCCACCCGATCACCGTCGAGGCCCCCGAGGGCATCACCTTCAAGGTGGAGGCCCCCACCCGGTTCTCGGTCGAGGGCATCGACAAGCAGAAGGTCGGCGAGGTTGCGGCCAACATCCGCAAGCTGCGCAAGCCCGACCCGTACAAGGCCAAGGGCGTCAAGTACGAGGGCGAAGTCATCCGCCGCAAGGTCGGAAAGGCGGGTAAGTAAGCCATGGCATACGGGCAGAAGATCCTCAAGGGCGACGCTTACAAGCGTGCCGCGATCAAGCGTCGCCACATCCGGATCCGTAAGCACATCTCGGGTACGGCCGAGCGTCCGCGCCTCGTCGTGACGCGCTCGAACCGCCACATCGTCGCCCAGGTCATCGACGACATCAAGGGTCACACCCTGGCGTCGGCGTCCACCCTGGACAGCACGATCCGCGGTGGCGAGGGCGACAAGTCCGCGCAGGCCAAGTCGGTCGGCGCCCTGGTCGCCGAGCGCGCCAAGGCCGCCGGTGTCGAGGCAGTCGTGTTCGACCGTGGTGGCAACCAGTACGCCGGGCGCATCGCCGCCCTGGCGGACGCCGCCCGCGAGGCCGGGCTCAAGTTCTGAGCCCTGGTTCCGTAGCTAGCGGAGACAGAGAGAGGTAATTCCAATGGCTGGACCCCAGCGCCGCGGTGGCGGTGCCGGTGGCGGCGAGCGGCGGGACCGGAAGGGCCGTGACGGCGGCGCTGCTGCCGCCGAGAAGACCGCGTACGTTGAGCGCGTCGTCGCGATCAACCGTGTCGCCAAGGTTGTGAAGGGTGGTCGTCGCTTCAGCTTCACCGCGCTGGTCGTGGTGGGCGACGGTGACGGCACCGTGGGTGTCGGTTACGGCAAGGCCAAGGAGGTGCCGGCCGCGATCGCCAAGGGTGTTGAAGAGGCCAAGAAGCACTTCTTCAAGGTCCCGCGTATCCAGGGCACCATCCCGCACCCGATCCAGGGTGAGAAGGCTGCCGGCGTCGTGCTGCTCAAGCCCGCGTCCCCGGGTACCGGCGTCATCGCCGGTGGTCCGGTGCGCGCCGTGCTCGAGTGCGCCGGCGTGCACGACATCCTGTCGAAGTCCCTGGGCTCCGACAACGCGATCAACATCGTGCACGCGACCGTGGAGGCCCTGAAGGGCCTGCAGCGTCCCGAGGAGATCGCGGCCCGCCGCGGTCTGCCCCTCGAGGACGTCGCTCCCGCGGCCCTGCTTCGTGCGCGTGCCGGGGCTGGTGCGTAATGGCTCAGCTCAAGATCACGCAGACGAAGTCGTACATCGGCAGCAAGCAGAACCACCGTGACACCCTGCGTTCGCTCGGGCTCAAGCGCCTGAACGACGTGGTCGTCAAGGAGGACCGCCCCGAGTTCCGCGGCATGGTGCACACCGTCCGCCACCTCGTGACGGTCGAGGAGGTCGACTGATCATGGCGGAGAACAACCCGCTCAAGATCCACAACCTCCGTCCCGCCCCGGGCGCCAAGACCGCCAAGACCCGTGTGGGTCGTGGTGAGGCGTCGAAGGGTAAGACGGCCGGTCGTGGTACCAAGGGCACGAAGGCCCGCTACCAGGTTCCGGAGCGCTTCGAGGGCGGGCAGATGCCCCTCCACATGCGTCTTCCGAAGCTGAAGGGCTTCAAGAACCCGTTCAAGACCGAGTTCCAGGTCGTGAACCTCGACAAGCTGGCCGCGCTGTACCCGGAGGGTGGCGAGGTCACCGTCGAGGGTCTCGTCGCCAAGGGTGCCGTTCGCAAGAACAGCCTCGTCAAGGTCCTCGGCCAGGGCGAGATCTCCGTGGCGCTCCAGGTGACGGTCGACGCCGTCTCCGGCTCCGCCAAGGAGAAGATCACCGCCGCCGGCGGTACCGTCACCGAGCTCGTCTGAACACCACAGGCGTCTCGATGACTTGAGCGATCCCGACCGGGGATACCCCACAAATGGGGTATCCCCGGTTGGTCGTTCCTAGGGCAGGTGTGTCGCGGGTAAGGTGACCTGCACTGCCCACTTTCACAAGGTTCCCTCAAGGGGGCACCTTGAGCGGCAGTCGACCGTTAGCTAAGTCGTTCCTATTAGTCGAACCTCAAGACCGTCACCCTTGACGCAGACGCGCGGGGGTCGCAGGAGGCACCGTGCTCACCGCGTTCGCCCGGGCGTTCAAGACGCCCGACCTGCGCAAGAAGCTGCTCTTCACGCTTGCCATCATCGTGCTGTACCGGATCGGCACCCACATCCCGATCCCCGGCGTCGACTACACGGCCGTCCAGGCCTGCGTCGACCAGGCGAGCGGCAACCAGGGCATTTTCGGCCTGGTCAACATGTTCAGTGGCGGCGCACTGCTCCAGATCACGATCTTCGCGCTCGGCATCATGCCGTACATCACGGCGAGCATCATCCTGCAACTGCTGACCGTGGTGATCCCGCGCCTGGAAGCCCTGAAGAAGGAGGGGCAGTCCGGCACGGCGAAGATCACGCAGTACACGCGTTATCTGACGGTGGCGCTGGCCATCCTCCAGGGCACCGGCCTGGTGGCCACCGCGCGCAGCGGCGCCCTGTTCTCCGGCTGCACGGTCGCGAGCCAGATCGTCCCGGACCGCGCGATCTTCACCACGATCGTCATGGTCGTCACCATGACCGCGGGTACGGCGATGGTCATGTGGCTCGGTGAGCTGATCACCGACCGCGGCATCGGCAACGGCATGTCGATCCTGATGTTCATCTCGATCGCCGCGACCTTCCCGGCCGCGCTGTGGGCCATCAAGAAGCAGGGCACCCTGGCGGGCGGCTGGATCGAGTTCGGCACGGTCATCCTGGTCGGCCTGGTGATGGTCGGACTCGTGGTCTTCGTCGAGCAGGCCCAGCGCCGCATCCCCGTGCAGTACGCGAAGCGGATGATCGGCCGCCGGGCCTACGGCGGTACGTCGACCTACATTCCGCTCAAGGTCAACCAGGCCGGTGTGATTCCGGTCATCTTCGCGTCGTCGCTGCTCTACATTCCCGCGCTGATCGTCCAGTTCACCGGATCCAAGGCCGGATGGTCGACGTGGATCCAGCAGAACCTGGCCAGCCCTTCGGCGCCGGTGCACATCACTTTCTACTTCTTCCTGATCGTGTTCTTCGCGTTCTTCTACGTGGCCATCTCGTTCAACCCCGAGGAAGTCGCGGACAACATGAAGAAGTATGGTGGCTTCATCCCGGGCATCCGGGCTGGCCGACCGACCGCTGAGTACCTGAGCTACGTACTCAACCGGATCACCTGGCCGGGTTCGCTGTACTTGGGCCTGATCGCTCTCGTGCCGACGATGGCGTTGGCTGGTTTCGGGGCAGACCAGAACTTCCCGTTCGGCGGTACCAGCATCCTGATCATCGTGGGTGTCGGTCTCGAGACGGTGAAGCAGATCGAGAGCCAGCTCCAGCAGCGCAATTACGAAGGGTTCCTCCGCTGATGAGAATCGTCCTCGTCGGGCCGCCTGGTGCCGGAAAGGGCACACAGGCGACTCGCCTCGCCGAGACGCTGCGTGTTCCTCACATCTCCACGGGCGACCTGTTCCGCGCCAACATCAGCCAGCAGACGGAGCTCGGCAAGCTCGCGAAGTCCTACATGGACAAGGGCGAACTGGTGCCGGACGAGGTCACCATCGCCATGGCCAAGGACCGCATGGAGCAGCCGGACGCCGAGCGCGGTTTTCTGCTCGACGGCTTCCCGCGCAATGTGTCGCAGGCGGAGGCGCTGGACGAGCTGCTCACCACCGAGGCCATCAAGCTGGACGCGGTGCTCGACCTGGAGGCCCCCGAGGAGGAGGTCGTCAAGCGGATCGCCGGCCGGCGCATCTGCCGCAACGACTCCTCCCATGTCTTCCACGTGTCGTACAAGAAGCCGGCGCAGGAAGGCGTCTGTGACGTCTGCGGCGGCGAGCTGTACCAGCGGGACGACGACTCCGAGGAGACCGTGCGCACCCGGCTGGAGGTCTACCACACGCAGACCGAGCCGATCATCGACTACTACAAGGCCCAGGGCCTGGTCGTGACGATCGATTCCATGGGTCCCGTGGAAGAGGTCACCGGCCGTGCGCTGGCCGCGTTGAAGCGCGAGGGCGACGACCGCTAGCCGTCGTCCCTGTACGGCCGTGGAGTCCCCCGGGACCCCACGGCCGTACTGTTGTGTAGTACATGCCCCACCGAGTCCCCATCGACCTGAGTGACGGAGAGCGCAGGCCCCCCATGGTGCAGATCAAGAGCCCCGAGCAGATCGCCAAGATGCGTGCGGCGGGGCTGGTCGTCGCAGCCATCCACGCGGCCACGCGTGAGGCGGCGGTGCCGGGGGCGAGCACGAAGGATCTCGACGAGGTCGCGCGCAAGGTGCTCGCGGAGCACGGCGCGAAGTCGAACTTCCTCGGGTACGGCGGCTTCCCGGCGACCATCTGCACCTCGGTCAACGACGTGGTGGTGCACGGCATCCCCTCCGACGACGTGGTCCTCAAGGACGGCGACCTCATCTCCATCGACTGCGGCGCGATCGTGGACGGCTGGCACGGCGACGCGGCGTTCACCGCGTTCGTGGGTTCCGGTCACGCCCCGGAGCTGGTCGAGCTGTCGCGGGTGACCGAGGAGTCGATGTGGGCCGGCATCGCGGCCATGAAGGCCGGCAGCCGGCTCGTCGACGTCTCGCGGGCCATCGAGACGTACATCCGTCGGCAGCCGAAGCCGGGCGGCGGCCGCTACGGCATCATCGAGGACTACGGCGGCCACGGCATCGGCACCGAGATGCACATGGACCCGCACCTGCTGAACTACGTCGACCGCCGCCGCGGCAAGGGCCCCAAGCTGGTCCCGGGCTTCTGCCTGGCCATCGAGCCGATGGTCTCGCTGGGCACCCCGCGCACGGAGGTCCTCCAGGACGACTGGACGGTCATCACGACGGACGGCACGTGGTCCTCCCACTGGGAACACTCCGTCGCGCTGACGGAGGAGGGCCCGCTGGTGTTGACGGCCCCGGACGGTGGCAAGGCGAAGCTCGCCGAGCATGGTGTGACCGCGGCCCCGGACCCGCTGGCCTGAGTGACGGGCCTGTCCTCGGCCGCCGGTCGGAGGCCGGCGCAGCCGCTCGACGCTTGTGAGGCGCCCTCGGCGCCGAGCCCGCGAGAGGGGCGTCCAAGAATGGGTCGACTGGACCGTCATCACGACGGACGGCACGTGGTCCTCCCACTGGGAACACTCCGTCGCGCTGACGGAAGAGGGCCCGCTGGTGTTGACGGCGCCTGATGGCGGCAAGGCGAAGCTCGCCGAGCACGGTGTGACCGCGGCACCGGATCCGCTGGCCTGAGGTCGGTCGCGTAATGATCTCGTTCCTGGGGCAGACTTCTCGATTCGTGTTTCCGAGAGGGCTGACGTAGACTGACTCGTCGGCTCTCGTGCACCCGCATGTCCGCATGCGCCCGTTAGGGAAAAGCTCGGGAGTCGATCAAGGTAGTCGATTCGAAGGGCGAAGCGTGGCCAAGAAGCAAGGTGCCATCGAGATCGAGGGCACTGTCGTCGAGTCTCTGCCGAACGCCATGTTCAAGGTCGAGCTCCAGAACGGCCACCAGGTCCTGGCACACATCAGCGGCAAGATGCGTATGCACTACATCCGCATCCTCCCTGACGACCGGGTCGTGGTGGAGCTGTCTCCGTACGACCTGACGCGTGGCCGGATCGTCTACCGGTACAAGTAGATCTTGCCGGTTGCCGGCAACTGACCCGGAGAACCTCACTTTCATGAAGGTCAAGCCGAGCGTCAAGAAGATCTGCGACAAGTGCAGGGTGATCCGCCGTCACGGTCGGGTCATGATCATTTGCGACAACCCGCGCCACAAGCAGCGCCAGGGCTGACCGCACTCTGATCACCCTCTGCATCGACATCGCAGGGACTTCGCGCGACGCGCTCAACATGTTCATAGGCAGGGCCCAGTCGATGCACGACATCGTCTGACACCCCCGGTTCGGAGGCCGGGGACCCAGTTCGTACCTGGTACGGCGGCTGGGATCTGGTCCTGCGGAAGACCTCCGAAGATCACCAGGAGCCATTGAATGGCACGCGTTTCCGGTGTTGACATCCCGCGCGACAAGCGCGTGGAGGTCGCCCTCACCTACGTGTTCGGCATCGGCCGGACCCTTTCCCAGGAGACGCTGGCTGCGACCGGCGTCGACCCCAACACCCGCGTCCGCGACCTCTCCGAGGAGCAGCTCGTCGCGATCCGCGAGTACGTGGACAACAACATCAAGACCGAGGGTGACCTCCGTCGCGAGATCCAGGCCGACATCCGCCGCAAGGTCGAGATCGGCTGCTACCAGGGTCTGCGTCACCGCCGTGGCCTGCCCGTCCGCGGTCAGCGCACCAGCACCAACGCCCGCACCCGCAAGGGCCCGCGTCGCGCCATCGCCGGCAAGAAGAAGCCGGGCAAGAAGTAGTCCTCAGCGGACAACGCTTCATCAGCGGTCTTCGCTGTAGGACCGACCACCTCCCCGTAGGAGTTTGTAGATGCCCCCCAAGGGTCGTCAGGGCGCTGCCAAGAAGGTGCGCCGCAAGGAAAAGAAGAACGTCGCGCACGGCCAGGCGCACATCAAGAGCACGTTCAACAACACGATCGTGTCCATCACGGACCCGGCCGGCAACGTGATCTCGTGGGCCTCCGCGGGCCACGTCGGCTTCAAGGGCTCCCGCAAGTCCACGCCGTTCGCCGCGCAGATGGCCGCCGAGTCGGCCGCCCGTCGCGCGCAGGAGCACGGCATGCGCAAGGTCGACGTGTTCGTCAAGGGCCCGGGCGCCGGTCGTGAGACCGCCATCCGTTCGCTCCAGGCGACGGGTCTCGAGGTCGGCTCCATCCAGGACGTCACCCCGACCCCGCACAACGGCTGCCGTCCGCCGAAGCGTCGCCGCGTCTGACGCACGCTTGACTGAGGTTCGGGCGGTACGGCTCCTTCGAGGCGTGCCGCCCGTACCCTTGCAGTACCAGTAGGACGTCAAATAGCGGGCGTCCCTGACTGAAGGAAACGAAACATGCTGATCGCTCAGCGTCCCTCGTTGACCGAAGAGGTCGTCGACGAGTTCCGCTCCCGGTTCGTGATCGAGCCGCTGGAGCCGGGCTTCGGCTACACCCTCGGCAACTCCCTCCGCCGGACCCTCCTCTCCTCGATCCCGGGTGCGGCGGTCACGTCCATCCGTATCGACGGCGTGCTGCACGAGTTCACCACCGTGCCGGGCGTCAAGGAGGACGTCACCGACCTGATCCTCAACATCAAGCAGCTCGTCGTCTCCTCGGAGCACGACGAGCCGGTCGTGATGTACCTGCGCAAGCAGGGCCCGGGTCTGGTCACCGCCGCCGACATCGCGCCCCCGGCCGGTGTCGAGGTGCACAACCCCGACCTCGTCCTCGCCACGCTCAACGGCAAGGGCAAGCTGGAGATGGAGCTGACGGTCGAGCGCGGCCGCGGTTACGTCTCCGCCGTGCAGAACAAGCAGGTCGGTCAGGAGATCGGGCGCATCCCGGTCGACTCGATCTACTCGCCGGTTCTCAAGGTCACGTACAAGGTCGAGGCCACGCGTGTCGAGCAGCGCACCGACTTCGACAAGCTGATCGTCGACGTCGAGACCAAGCAGGCGATGCGTCCCCGTGACGCCATGGCCTCCGCCGGTAAGACGCTGGTCGAGCTGTTCGGTCTCGCCCGCGAGCTGAACATCGACGCCGAGGGCATCGACATGGGTCCGTCCCCGACGGACGCGGCCCTGGCGGCCGACCTCGCGCTGCCGATCGAGGAGCTGGAGCTCACCGTTCGGTCGTACAACTGCCTCAAGCGTGAGGGCATCCACTCCGTGGGTGAGCTGGTCGCCCGTTCCGAGGCGGACCTGCTCGACATCCGCAACTTCGGTGCGAAGTCGATCGACGAGGTCAAGGCCAAGCTCGCGGGTATGGGGCTTGCGCTGAAGGACTCGCCGCCCGGATTCGACCCGACCGCTGCCGCGGACGCCTTTGGTGCGGACGACGACGCGGATGCGGGTTTCGTGGAGACCGAGCAGTACTGATCCGGCTGCGGACCGGCTGTGGCTGGTCGCGCAGTTCCCCGCGCCCCTTTGGGGCGCGGACCACTCCGGGCGTCCGAAAAGGCGCCCGGATCTCCGACAGGCGACCGCCTGCTCGGATACTGACTCCGGTACCTGATACGGCCGGGGCAGACACCTAGGAGAAACACCATGCCGAAGCCCACCAAGGGTGCCCGTCTGGGCGGCAGCGCCGCGCACGAGAAGCTGCTCCTCGCGAACCTCGCGAAGGCGCTCTTCGAGCACGGCCGCATCACCACCACCGAGGCGAAGGCCCGCCGCCTGCGCCCGTACGCCGAGCGTCTGGTCACCAAGGCGAAGAAGGGCGACCTTCACAACCGCCGTCAGGTGCTCCAGGTGATCACGGACAAGAGCATCGTGCACACGCTCTTCACCGAGATCGGCCCGCGCTACGAGAACCGCCCGGGTGGCTACACCCGTATCACCAAGATCGGTAACCGCCGTGGCGACAACGCGCCCATGGCCGTCATCGAGCTGGTCGAGGCGCTGACGGTGGCGCAGCAGGCGACCGGTGAGGCCGAGGCCGCGACGAAGCGCGCGGTCAAGGAGGCCGAGGAGGCCAAGGTCGAGGAGACCAAGGCCGACGACGCCGCCGAGGCTCCCGCCGAGGAGTCGAAGGACGCGTAAGCGCCCCTTCCTGGCGTAGAGCGGGCCCGTCCCTTCCAAGGGGCGGGCCCGCTTTCGTGGTGCTGAGAGGATCTCTGTGTGAGTGACGAAGTGGAGCCCGGGTTCGTCCGGGTGCGGCTGGACCTGTCCTACGACGGGACGGACTTCTCCGGGTGGGCCAAGCAGGCCGGGGGACGGCGGACCGTGCAGGGCGAGATCGAGGACGCGCTGCGGACCGTCACCCGGTCGCACGGGACGACGTACGAGCTGACCGTGGCCGGGCGGACGGACGCCGGGGTGCACGCGCGGGGGCAGGTCGCCCATGTCGATCTGCCGGAGCCGCTCTGGCGTGAGCATCACGAGAAGCTGCTGAAGCGGCTCGCGGGCCGGCTGCCCCGGGACGTGCGGGTGTGGGCCCTGCGGGAGGCGCCGAGCGGCTTCAACGCCCGCTTCTCGGCGATCTGGCGGCGCTACGCCTACCGTGTCACCGACAACCCGGGGGGTGTCGACCCGCTGCTGCGCAACCACGTCCTGTGGCACGACTGGCCGCTCGACGTGGACGCCATGAACGAGGCGGCCGCGCGGCTGCTCGGTGAGCACGACTTCGCCGCCTACTGCAAGAAGCGCGAGGGCGCGACGACCATCCGCACGCTCCAGGAGCTGAGCCTGGTCAAGGGCGACGACGGGATCATCACCGCGACCGTCCGGGCCGACGCCTTCTGCCACAACATGGTGCGCTCGCTGATCGGGGCGCTGCTGTTCGTGGGTGACGGCCACCGGGGCGCCGAGTGGCCGGGGAAGGTGCTGGCCGCGGGTGTGCGGGACTCGGCCGTCCATGTCGTACGGCCGCACGGGCTGACGCTGGAGGAGGTCGGCTACCCGGCCGACGAGCTGCTCGCCGCGCGCAGCAGGGAGGCGCGCAACAAGCGGACGCTGCCCGGGGCCGGCTGCTGCTGAGCCGGCCCCTCGGGCGGGCCGGTCAGCCGGCCGCCGCCGCGGCCGACGCCTGGGCCTCGCCGCGGCGGCGGATCTGCTGGAAGGCGGAGTCGGCGAGGTCGTCGCCCGCGGTGAAGACCGCGGTGTCCTTCGTGGTCACGTTCTTGCCGTCGGTGAAGCCCGTGATCGTGAAGTAGGCGTAGCGGCCGAAGGAGTTGGTCGTCGAGCGGCAGACCGGGCCGTTGCAGAAGGCCTTGATGCCGCTGCCGGTGAGGGCCTTGACGATGCTCTTGCTGTCGGACTGGCTCTTCACCTTCAGCGCCTGCGCCTCGGTGTCGAAGATCGCCACGCCGACCGTCACCGCGATGTCGCCCTTGGTGTAGGTGACCCGCAGCAGCCGGGTGCAGTCGTTGGCCGCGAGCACCTTGGGCAGGGAGCCCTGGACGCCGGTGTCGCACTTGGTGGAGTCGGCCGTCGGACCCTTCTTGTACACGTTGGAGCCCATGGTGAGCTGCGTGCCGGGGAAGAGGAGGTCCGCGCTGATGGGGGCCTTGTCCTTGGCCTTGCTGGAGACGAAGTCCTTCGGGTCCAGCGGCGGCGGGGCGCTGGTCGGCGCGAAGGACGGCGTGCCCGAGGCGCTCGGCAGGTCGGCGGTCGCGGGCAGCGAGGACGAGGGCCGGCCGGCCGTGTCGTCGCCGGCGGAGACGACGGCCATGGCGACGGCCGTGCCTATGCCGAGCGTGGCGAGCACGCCGCCGCCTATGAGGGCCACCCGGCGGCGTTTGCTGCGCTTCTCGGAGGCGTCGGCCAGCGCCGCCCAGTCCGGGGACAAACCGTCACTGTCGCCGGTCCACGGCTGCTGGGAGTTCGGTTTCCACGGATCCCACTGGGACTGAGGTCCCCCCTGCCCATAGCTCATGCGCGGCATCTTAGACGGGGCCGAGGTGTGCTGTTCCGCCTCGTCGGACCCCCGAGCCCCTAGCGTTCGGTGGATGAGCAAGGGCAAAGACGACATCTCCGGATGGTTGGTACGGCGTTCTCCGTGGCCGCTGTGGCTGGGGCTGGTGGCGGTGCTGGCCGCGACGGCGGGACATGTGGCGCGGGCCACCTCGGACGGCGGGATGGACAACGCGATCGTGGCGGGCGCCGCCCGGCTCTGGCTGGCCGGCGGCTCCCCGTACGACGACCCGCACTTCCTCTATCTGCCGAGCGCCGTTCTGGCGGCCGCCCCGCAGACCCTGCTCCCGCCGCTCGCGCTGCGGCTGCTCGTGCCGCTGGCGGTCACGGTCTGTCTGGCGGGCGGCTGGGCGTGCGCGCTGCGGCTGCACGGGGTGCCGCTGCGCAGCCGGTTCGCGGTACTGGGGCTCGCGGGGCTCGCGGCGGGCTTCGCGCCCTTCGGTCATCTGGTGCTGCTGGGGAACTGGACGGCGACGGCGGCGCTGGCCCTGCCGCTGGCGCTGCTGCTGATGAGCCGGGGCCGGTGGGTGGCGGCGGGGGCGGTGCTCGGCGCCGCGCTGGCGCTGAAGCCGCTGCTGGCCCCGCTGGCGCTGCTGTTCGTGTTCGCGCGCCGTTGGCGGGCGCTGGCCGTGCTGCTGGCGGTGCCGGCCGCGGCCTCGGGGCTCGGCGCGCTGCTGCTGCCCGACCCGGCCGGCTTCGTCACCCGGACGCTGCCGTTCCTGCTGAGCGGCCAGGACGCCTTCGTACGGCTCTACGAGGCGTCGCCCGGGGCCGTGCTGCCCCGGCTGGGAGTGCCGGTCCCGGTCGCCCAGGCGGTGGCCCTGCTGGCCTGCGTCGGCGGGCTGGGGTGCGCGTATCTGCGCTGGCGGCGGGCCGACCCCGGGCCGCTGCGGCTCGCCGAGACGGCGGCGGGGCTGATGCTGTCGGCGTTCCTGGTGTCCAGGCCGTCGTACGACCACTATCTGCTGGTCGTGGTGCCGGTGCTGCTCGCCGGGCTGCCGTGTCCCGGGTCGGTGGTGCGGCGGCCGTGGTTCTGGCTGGCGCTGGTGCCGCAGGTGCCGGGGGTGAGCTGGCCGTATCTGGAGCCGGTGCGGCGGCGGGCGTTCAAGGACGCCTTCACGCTGTGCGTGCTCGCGGCGGCGGTGGCCGCGCACGCGGTCGGCGGACGGGCGGCGGCGCGGCGCGCCGGGAGCGGTCCGGGGATCTTCGTGCGGCCCCGCGGGGAGCTGAGGCGTGATCTGCGGCGCAGCCGGGAGACGGCCCCGTTTTGACCCTTCCGGGTCACCCCGGTAGTCTGCTTGTTCGTTGTGTATTGGCTTGCTCATTCTCACGGGACGGGCCCTTACACCGGTCCACCGGGCCGATGACCAGCGACCAGCACGCGGTTTGCGTCACCGCAGTGCGGTCACGGCTGTCGTGATCGTCTTCGGTGAGCCTGTCAGGACCATTCACTGAAGAAGCGAAGGCTACGAACCGTGCGTACGTACAGCCCCAAGCCCGGCGATGTGACGCGCCAGTGGCACGTCATCGACGCTCAGGACATCGTCCTGGGCCGTCTCGCGAGCACTGCCGCCTCCCTCCTGCGCGGCAAGCACAAGCCGATCTACGCCCCCCACGTCGACACCGGTGACTTCGTCATCATCATCAACGCCGACAAGGTGCACCTGTCCGGCAACAAGCGGACCCAGAAGATGGCCTACCGCCACTCGGGCTACCCGGGCGGTCTGCGCTCGGTCCGCTACGACGAGCTCCTGGACAAGAACCCGGAGAAGGCCATCGAGAAGGCCGTCAAGGGCATGCTCCCCAAGAACACGCTGGGCCGTCAGATGCTCTCGAAGCTGAAGGTCTACAAGGGTGACCAGCACCCGCACGGCGCGCAGCAGCCGCAGCCGTTCGAGATCACCCAGGTCGCGCAGTAAGTCCGGCCACACCACCCCAAGCTGAAGAGAATCTGAGGTATCACCGTGGCTGAGACCACTGCCGAGCAGCCGCTCGAAGAGACCGAGCTCGTCGACATCGACAGCTACACCACCGAGTCCGAGGTGCCCGTCGAGGGCGAGTACACCTCCGAGTCGCTGGCCTCCCGCTTCGGCGACCCGCAGCCGGCCGCCGGCCTGGGCCGCCGCAAGAACGCCATCGCCCGCGTCCGGATCGTCCCGGGCACCGGCAAGTGGAAGATCAACGGCCGCACCCTCGAGGACTACTTCCCGAACAAGGTGCACCAGCAGGAAGTCAACGAGCCCTTCAAGGTGCTGGAGCTCGAAGGCCGTTACGACGTCATCGCCCGCATCGCGGGTGGCGGTGTCTCCGGTCAGGCCGGTGCGCTCCGTCTCGGTGTCGCCCGTGCGCTGAACGAGGCGGACGTCGACAACAACCGCGGCCCGCTGAAGAAGGCCGGCTTCCTCAAGCGCGACGACCGTGCGGTCGAGCGCAAGAAGGCCGGTCTCAAGAAGGCCCGCAAGGCTCCGCAGTACAGCAAGCGTTAAGCTTCGCTGCCTGCCCGTACGTATCAGGAGCGAGCCTCACCGGCTCGCTCCCGCGTACTCCGAACGCCCCGGCGGCACGCCATTGTGCCGTCGGGGCGTTCGTTTTCTCGCAGCCGTGGGCGTATAACGGCACAAGGTGCTCAAAGGCTTGTGTGATCGGATGTTGAAGGCATGAAATGCCTGAGATGCGGGAGCCGCTCCGACATCGCTCCGCGGCCGCCCAGCCTTTGAAACTGACGCTTCCTCAGGAGGACAAGTGGGACGACTCTTCGGCACGGACGGCGTGCGCGGTGTCGCCAACGCGGATCTGACGGCCGAGATGGCGCTCGGGCTGTCCGTCGCCGCGGCGCACGTGCTGGCCGAGGCGGGCACCTTCGAGGGCCACCGGCCGGTGGCCGTCGTGGGGCGGGACCCGCGCGCGTCCGGGGAGTTCCTGGAGGCCGCCGTGGTGGCCGGTCTGGCCAGCGCCGGTGTGGACGTGCTGACGGTCGGCGTGCTGCCGACGCCCGCGGTCGCCCATCTCACCGGTGTGCTCGGCGCCGACCTCGGCGTGATGCTCTCCGCGAGCCACAACGCCATGCCCGACAACGGCATCAAGTTCTTCGCCCGCGGCGGCCACAAGCTCGCCGACGAGCTGGAGGACCGCATCGAGTCCGTCTACGAGGAGCACCGGCGCGGTGAGCCCTGGGAGCGGCCGACCGGCTCCGGCGTCGGCCGGGTGCGCGCCTACGACGAGGGCTTCGACCGTTACGTCGCCCATCTGATCGCCGTCCTGCCGAACCGGCTCGACGGGCTGAAGATCGTCCTCGACGAGGCGCACGGCGCCGCGGCCCGGGTGTCCCCGGAGGCGTTCGCGCGGGCCGGGGCCCAGGTCGTCACGATCGGGGCCGAGCCGGACGGGCTCAACATCAACGACGGGTGCGGGTCGACGCACCTGGAGAAGCTGACGGCGGCCGTCGTCGAGCACGGCGCCGACCTCGGTATCGCGCACGACGGCGACGCCGACCGGTGCCTGGCCGTGGACCACCTCGGCGAGGAGATCGACGGCGACCAGATCCTCTCCGTCCTTGCCCTCGCCATGCGCGAGCGCGGCGTACTGCGCTCCGACACCGTCGTCGCGACCGTGATGTCCAACCTCGGCTTCAAGCTCGCCATGGAGCGCGAGGGCATCCAGCTCGTCCGGACCGCGGTCGGCGACCGGTACGTGCTGGAGGAGATGAAGGAGCACGGCTACGCGCTGGGCGGCGAGCAGTCCGGGCATGTGATCATCCTCGATCACGCGACCACCGGCGACGGCACCCTGACCGGGCTGCTGCTGGCGGCGCGGGTCGCCCAGACGAAGCGGCCCCTGCGGGAGCTGGCCGGGATCATGGAGCGGCTGCCCCAGGTCCTCGTCAACGTGCCGGACGTCGACCGGACCCGGGTCGGGGACTCGGCCGAGCTGGCCGACGCGGTCGCCGACGCCGAGCGCGAGCTGGGGGAGACCGGCCGGGTGCTGCTGCGCCCCTCCGGCACCGAGCCGCTGGTGCGGGTCATGGTCGAGGCGGCGGACATCGACCAGGCCCGCGCGGTCGCGGGCCGACTGGCCGACGTGGTGAAGTCCGCGCTGGGCTAGCAGCCTCGCTTGGAGACGATCGGCCCGGTCCCCGCGCACATCGCGCGGGGACCGGGCCGTTCTCACAGCTTGCGCAGGCTGAGGCGTTGGACCTTGTGGTCGGGGCCCTTGCGGACGACCAGGGTGGCGCGGCCGCGGGTGGGGGCGATGTTCTCCACCAGGTTGGGCTTGTTGATGGTGCGCCACATGGTGCGGGCGTAGTCGAGGGCCTCGTCCTCGGAGACCTGGGTGTACTTCGTGAAGTACGAGTTCGGGTCCTGGAAGGCGGTGTCGCGCAGCTTGCGGAACCGGTTGAGGTACCAGCGCTCGATGTCCTCGGTGCGGGCGTCGACGTACACGCTGAAGTCGAAGTAGTCGGCGAGGCCGACGCGGGTGCGGCCGTCGGTGCCCGGCAGGGCGGGCTGGAGGACGTTCAGGCCCTCCACGATCAGGATGTCCGGGCGGCGCACGGTGAGCTTCTCGCCGGGGACGATGTCGTAGATCAGGTGGGAGTAGACGGGCGCGGTGACCTCGTCCTTGCCGGCCTTGATGTCGGCGACGAACCGGGTCAGGGCGCGGCGGTCGTAGGACTCGGGGAAGCCCTTCCTCGACATCAGGCCGCGGTTCTCCAGCTCCCGGGTGGGCAGCAAGAAGCCGTCGGTGGTGACCAGCTCCACCCGGGGGTGCTCCGGCCAGCGGGAGAGCAGGGCCTGGAGGAGCCGGGCGACCGTGGACTTGCCGACCGCCACCGAACCGGCCACCCCGATGACGAACGGGGTCCCGGACTGGGAGCCCTGCTCGCCGAGGAAGGTGTTGAGCGCGCCGCGCAGCCCGTCCGTGGCACCGATGTACAGGTTGAGCAGGCGCGACAGCGGCAGATAGATGTCGCGCACCTCGTCGAGGTCGATGACGTCACCCAGGCCGCGCAGCCGCTCGACCTCCTCCGCGGTCAGCGGCAGCGGAGTCTTCTCGCGCAGCGCGCTCCACTCGGGGCGGGTGAGGTCGACGTAGGGAGTCGCCTCCGGCCTGTGCCGGTGGGCGCTCCGGGGTATCGAGGAGACCGGAGAGATCACAGTCCATTGTTAACGGAGTTTGAACACGATGGCGGGTGGGGTCCGTCACGTGCCCGGGGGCGTTCGTACCCCGGTGGGAATTTCCGGAATCGGGCACGCGGAGCCTCTTTCGGGGTGCCCGGCGGCCGTAGGCTGCCGCGCATGTGCGGAATCGTGGGATACGTGGGGTCTCAGTCGGCGCTCGAGGTCGTCATGGCCGGGCTGAAGCGGCTGGAGTACCGGGGGTACGACTCGGCGGGTGTCGCCGTGCCGGCGGACGGGGGGCTCGCCGCCGCCCGGAAGGCGGGCAAGCTCGTCAATCTGGAGAAGGAGCTGACGGAGCGGCCGCTGCCGACCGGCACGACCGGTATCGGTCACACCCGGTGGGCCACGCACGGCGGGCCGACGGACGCCAACGCGCATCCGCACCTCGACAACGCGGGCCGGGTCGCCGTCGTGCACAACGGCATCATCGAGAACTTCGCCGTGCTGCGGGCCGAGCTGGCCGAGCGGGGGCACGAGCTGCTCTCCGAGACCGACACCGAGGTGGTGGCCCATCTGCTCGCCGAGGAGTTCTCGGTGACGGCCGACCTCGCCGAGGCCATGCGGCTGGTGTGCCGGCGGCTCGAAGGGGCGTTCACGCTGGTCGCGGTGCACGCCGACGAGCCGGACGTGGTCGTGGGGGCGCGCCGCAACTCGCCGCTCGTGGTGGGTGTCGGTGAGGGGGAGGCGTTCCTCGCCTCGGACGTCGCCGCGTTCATCGCGCACACCCGGTCGGCGATCGAGCTGGGCCAGGACCAGGTGGTCGAGCTGCGGCGGGACGGGGTGACGGTCACCGGTTTCGACGGGCTTCCGGCGCAGACCCGCTCGTACCACGTCGACTGGGACGCCTCGGCCGCGGAGAAGGGCGGCCACGACTACTTCATGCTCAAGGAGATCGCCGAGCAGCCCAAGGCGGTCGCCGACACCCTCCTCGGGCGGATCGACGCCTCGGGTTCGCTGACGCTGGACGAGGTGCGGATCTCCGCCTCCGAGCTGCGGGAGGTCGACAAGGTCGTCATCGTCGCCTGCGGTACGGCCTTCCACGCGGGGCTCATCGCCAAGTACGCCATCGAGCACTGGACGCGCATCCCCTGCGAGGTGGAGCTGGCCAGCGAGTTCCGTTACCGGGACCCGATCCTGGACTCGCGGTCGCTGGTCATCGCGATCTCCCAGTCCGGCGAGACCATGGACACCCTGATGGCGCTGCGGCACGCCCGTGAGCAGGGCTCCAAGGTGCTCGCCATCTGCAACACCAACGGCTCGACGATCCCGCGGGAGTCGGACGCCGTGCTGTACACGCACGCCGGGCCCGAGGTGGCGGTCGCCTCCACCAAGGCGTTCCTGACCCAGCTCGTGGCCTGCTATCTGGTGGCCCTGTATCTGGGGCAGGTGCGGGGCACCAAGTGGGGGGACGAGATCACCGCCGTCATCCGGGACCTCGCCCGGATCTCCGGGTCGGTCGAGCAGGTGCTGGAGACCATGGAGCCGGTGCGGGAGCTGGCGCGGTCGCTCGCCGACAAGAAGACGGTGCTCTTCCTCGGCCGGCACGTGGGCTATCCGGTCGCCCTCGAGGGCGCGCTGAAGCTCAAGGAGCTGGCGTACATGCACGCGGAGGGCTTCGCGGCGGGGGAGCTGAAGCACGGGCCGATCGCGCTGGTCGAGGACGATCTGCCGGTCGTCGTGATCGTGCCGTCGCCGCGGGGCCGCTCGGTCCTGCACGACAAGATCGTCTCCAACATCCAGGAGATCCGGGCCCGGGGCGCCCGCACGATCGTGATCGCGGAGGAGGGGGACGAGGCGGTCGTGCCGTACGCCGACCATCTCGTCCGGGTGCCGGTCACGCCGACGCTGCTCCAGCCGCTGGTGGCGACGGTGCCGTTGCAGGTGTTCGCCTGCGAGCTGGCGACGGCCCGGGGCAACGAGGTGGACCAGCCGCGCAACCTGGCGAAGTCCGTGACCGTGGAGTGAACGGCCCGGCGCCGGGGGAGGCCCCGGCGCCGACCGGTCAGCCGTTGCCCTCGCGGCGCCGCCAGGACGCGCGGGCCCAGCGGAACAGGCTGTACTCCAGGACGGCCATGCCGAGCATGCCGTGCAGGGGAGGGAAGCGGTCCTCCTGGATCCGCTCGACGATCAGGTACCCGCAGATCACCGGCCAGACGGCGGCCGCAGTGCCCAGGACGGCGCAGAGCGCCGTCCAGCCCCAGCGGCGGGCCGTCCCGCGCACGTCGCGGGGCGGCTTCTCGGGCTTGCGGGGCCGCGGGATCTGCTCCTCCGGGCGGGCCGGCAGCGGTACCACGGCGTCCGCAGGTACGGCCGCGTCGATCGCCGCGATCCGCTCGGCGGTGACCCCCTTGAACAGGGTGGGTTCCACGGTGACGATGAAACCGTCGTGACCGGTGAGGACCCGGGCCCCGTCGGGCCGGGCCGTGATCGCCGCCAGGGCGTCGAAGCGGACGGTGACCGGGCCCCGGGGCGTCACCAGGCTCACGCCCTCGGCGCCGATCACCAGCGCGACCTGGTCGTTCTCCAGAGACACGTGCCGGGTGCCGGTCACCTGGTCCTCGGAGTGCTGCGGCGCCAGGGTGAGGCCTGCCCAGTCGACACCCCGGCCCGGCACCTGGAGCAGGGTGCTCTGCCACGCCTCGCGGGCGACCTCGCGCAGATCGGCGAGGGTCACCGCGTCCAGCTCGGCCCGGTGCCGGTCGGGGCTGAGGATCGGATGCCCCAGCAGCAGGCTCAGCGCGTACGAGGGGAGCGAGACGGCGCCCAGGTCGGGAAGGTCGTACAGCTTGAGGAGCTTGGTGCGCACGGAGTCCAGTTCGGACTGCTCGATGCGGCCCGCGCGCAGCCGGGCGAGGGTGTCGACGAAACCGCCGACCACCGCGTCCTGCTTCTCCGGCAGGGCGTCGGCGTACGCGGTGAGGGTGGCGTACTCGGCGTCGCGCGGGGAGTAGTCGGCCTCCGCCGTGTAGGAGTAACCGCCCTCCTGGCGCAGGTCCTTGAAGAGGGCCCGGCCGACGACGTCGGCGTAGACGGAGGCGGCCGTGGAGCGGCGTACGACGGAGGTGAGGACCACATGGCCGTCCTCGCCGTGGATGTAGGCCGGGGTGACCGGCAGGGCGCTGGTCGGGGCGGGGGCCGGGATGCGCTCGCCCGCCGGGAGGGTCAGGTCGAGGCCCTCGGGGACATGGCCGGCGGTGATCCACAGGACCGCGTTGTCGCGGGTGAAGCGGGTCTCGGCCCACCGCCGGACCTGGTCGGCGGTCAGGCTCCAGGTGCCGGGCTCGCTGTATCCGGCCAGGCCGTAGCCCTGGGCGCCGTACCGCCACACCGGCATCTGGTGGTTCGGACCGGTGCCCCGGCCGGCCGCCTCGGTGCGCAGGATCTCCTTCTCGGTCTCCAGGCGCTCCATCGGCAGATCGCGCAGGCCCGCGCAGACGCCGTTGAGATGGGCGACGATCTCCTCCTCGGCGCCGGTGGCGTGGAAGAGGGTGTACGTGCTTCCCGTCGCGCCGTTGTGGTGCAGGTCGGACAGGCCGAGGCGGTGCAGGGCGAGATGCTCGACGAGATGGGTGATCCCGGCGGTGGCCAGGGTCTCGTCGGCGCGGCCCACCCGGAAGAAGAGACCGGCGGTGATCTCCGTGCCGGTCCCGGGGGCGTACAGGACGGGAACGCCCTGGACGGTCGTGTGCGAGAGCAGGCCGTCGAGCGTGTCCAGGCCGCTCGGGCCGGTGAGTCCGGTGGTCATCGGTGGGCCCCTCCCTGTGCCTGGAACGCGGCGTCGCGGAACTTCAGGAACGTGGCCCTCGGGTCGCCCGTGTACTGCCAGGGGAACTCGGAGGCCAGGTCGCCGAGGAAGGCGAAGTGCGGGGCCGCCAGCGCGTGGTGGCCGCCGAGGGAGAAGGCGAACGCGAACGCGCTGTGCGCGCCGACCGAGTTCCAGCCGGGGCGGTAGTCGGCGTGCAGCACGGACACCTGGGCGGCGAAGCGCAGATCGTCGCGGACCGGTACGCCCCGCAGATAGGCGGCGGAGTCGGTGCCGTCCAGGTCCGCCGCGTGTTCGATGTGGGCCAAGGCGACCACGGCGGCGGCGTCGGTGGCGTCCGGCGCGGAGGTCGCGCACTCGCGGGCGAAGCCGTGGGCCAGCTCCCAGGTGCCGCCCCACTTCGGGCAGAGCTGCTGGAGCAGTTGGGTCTGCGCCCGGTACAGATGCGGGTGGTGGGCGGAGAGCCGGTCGAAGCGGCGGCGGGCCTCCGCCCGGCCCAGCTCCAGACCGCGTGCGGTGAGCAGGCGGGCCGTCCAGGCGGGGGCGTAGCCGGGCTGTTCGGCGCAGACGTCGATCAGCAGGCGCTCGGCCCTGCGCAGCCAGTCGTGGAACTGGTCGAACTGGTCGCGCGAGACGTGGTTCGCGCGGGCGCCGCTGCGGATGTCCCAGCCGATGCGGATGTACCGCTCGGCGAGCAGGGTGCGGGGCAGCGGGTCGGCGGGGAGGTCGGCGGCGGCCTGCTCCAGAAACGTTTCGACGCCGTCGATGTCGGCGAGGACGGACGCGCCGGTGGTGACCTTCTCCACCGAGTCGAGCGACCCGAACCAGGCACGTACCTCGGGCCACTTGCCCGCGCGGGCCGCGGTGCGCAGCGGGCGCAGCTCGGGTGTGTTGTCGAAGGGGCTGAAGGTGGGCCCCGGCGGGCCCCAGCCCGCTGTCGTGGGTCTGCCGTCGGTTCCGCTCATGTCCCCCGCCCGCCTTTTTGTCATGATCAAGTCGCGGAAGGCTAGCAGGAAGCTGTGACATCCGGGTGGGCGGGCGGGGCGGCAGGGCCGCCCCCGGGGGCAGCCGTAGGGTGCTCGGCATGAGCATCATCGGGGTCGGTATCGACGTGGCCGAGATCGAGCGGTTCGCCGCCTCGCTGGAGCGGACCCCCGCGCTGGCCCAGCGTCTCTTCATCGAGAGCGAGTTGCTGCTGCCGAGCGGGGAGCGCAGGGGGGTCGCCTCGCTGGCGGCGCGGTTCGCGGCGAAGGAGGCGCTGGCCAAGGCGCTGGGGGCACCGGCGGGGCTGCTGTGGACCGACGCGGAGGTGTACGTCGAGGACAGCGGGCAGCCGCGGCTGCGGGTGTCCGGGACCGTGGCGGCACGCGCCGCCGAACTGGGCGTCCAGTCCTGGCATGTGTCGCTCAGTCACGACGCGGGGGTGGCCTCGGCGGTGGTGATCGCGGAGGGGTGACGGCTCGGCGGCGATTGCCGGGGGCCGGGCGCCCGGCGGTGACAGACTCGGTCGTATGCGTACCGCGTACAGCGTAGAGACGGTCAGGTCAGCCGAGCGCGCGCTCATGGCGCTGCTTCCCGAGGGGGCGTTGATGCAGCGGGCCGCCGCCGGGCTGGCGGCCGCCTGCGCCGATCTCCTCGGGCGGGTGTACGGGCGGCGGGTCGTCCTGCTGGTCGGCAGCGGGGACAACGGCGGCGACGCCCTGTACGCCGGGGCCCGGCTCGCCCGGCGCGGCGCCGGGGTGACGGCCGTCCTGCTCGCCCCCGGCCGGGCCCACGCCGAGGGGCTGGCCGCGCTGCTGCGGGCCGGCGGCAGGACCGTGACGCCCGGCGACGCCGGACCGGCGATCCGGCGGGCCGATCTGGTGCTGGACGGAATCGTCGGCATCGGCGGCAAGGGCGGACTGCGCGAGGACGCCGCCGCGCTCGTCGAACGGGTGGCCGCCACCCGCGCCGCCGTCGTCGCCGTCGACCTGCCCAGCGGGGTGGAGGCGGACACCGGCGAGGTGCGCGGCGCGGCCGTCCGGGCCGACCTCACCGTCACCTTCGGCGCGCACAAGCCGGCCCTGCTGGTCGACCCGGCGCGCGAGTACGCCGGGTCGGTGCGGTTCGTCGGCATCGGCCTGGAGCCGCCCGCCGACGGGGCCGTGCTGGAGGCGTTGCAGCACGGCGACGTGGCCGCGCTGCTGCCGGTGCCGGGGGCCGAGAGCGACAAGTACCGGCGCGGGGTGGTGGGCGTCGCCGCCGGGTCGGCGCGCTATCCCGGGGCCGCCGTGCTGGCCGTCGCGGGCGCGCTGCGCGGCGGGGCGGGGGCCGTCCGGTACGTCGGACCCGCCGGGCCCGCCGTGCTCGCCCGGTTCCCCGAGACGCTGGTGTCGGACCGCGGGCCCCGGGAGGCGGGGCGTGTGCAGGCGTGGGTGGTCGGACCCGGGGCCGGGGACGACGCCGCCGCCGTCACCGAGGTGCTCGCGGCGGACGTACCGGTGCTGCTGGACGCGGACGGCCTGCGGCTGGCCGACCGGGACGCGGTACGGGCCCGGACCGCGCCGACCCTGATGACCCCGCACGCCGGAGAGGCCGCGGCCCTGCTCGGGGTGGCGCGCGAGGAGGTCGAGGCCGCGCGGCTGGCCCACGCCCGCGAACTCGCCGCGCGCTACCGGGCGACGGTCCTGCTCAAGGGCTCGACCACGCTGGTCGCCGACCCGGACGGGGGGCCCGTCCGGGTGAACCCGACCGGAACCCCGTGGCTCGCCACCGCCGGCAGCGGTGACGTGCTCTCCGGGCTCGCCGGATCCCTGCTGGCGGCGGGCCTGACGGCACGGGACGCGGGCAGCGTGGCGGCGTATCTGCACGGCCTGGCGGGCCGCTTCGCCTCGGACGGCGCACCGGTGGGCGCCCACGACGTGGCGGACGCGCTGCCGGAGGTGTGGCGGGACGTACGGGGGTGAGGCGGGCGTCCGGCCGGGTGGCTCGGCGTGAGCCGGGTGCGGGCCGGGGCGGGGCCGGGCGGGTGAGCGTTCGGGTGCTGCCGCGGGAGCCCGTCGCGCGGGGACCGGCCCGGTCCCCGAGGGCTTGTCCGGCCGCTCTGAGACACTGGGCGCGATGAGTGAGACTGCACGCCCGCCCGCCGCCCCGCCCCGCGCCCGCGCCGAGATCGACCTGGCCGCGCTGCGGGCCAATGTGCGGACCCTGCGCGCCAAGGCGCCGGGGGCGGCGTTCATGGCCGTGGTCAAGGCCGACGGGTACGGGCACGGCGCGTTCCCGTGCGCCCGGGCGGCCGTCGAGGCCGGGGCCACCTGGGTGGGCACCGCCACCCCCGAGGAGGCGCTCGCGCTGCGCGCCCGCGGCGGGCTGCCGGCGGACGTCCGGATCATGTGCTGGCTGTGGACGCCGGGCGGGCCCTGGCGGGAGGCCGTCGAGGCCGGTATCGACGTGTCCCTGAGCGCGATGTGGGCGCTGCGGGAGGTCGTCGGGGCCGCCCGCGCCGCCGGCCGTCCCGCGCGCGTGCAGCTCAAGGCCGACACCGGGCTCGGGCGGAGCGGCTGCCAGCCCGCCGACTGGCCCGAACTGGTCGCCGGGGCGCTGCGCGCCGAGCGCGACGGACTGGTCCGGATCACCGGGCTGTGGTCGCACTTCGCCTGCGCCGACGAACCCGGCCACCCCTCCGTGGCCGCCCAGCTCACCCGCTTCCGCGAGATGGTGGGGTACGCCGAGGCGGAGGGCGTACGGCCCGAGGTGCGGCACATCGCCAACTCGCCGGGCCTGCTCACCCTCCCGGAGGCCCACTTCGACCTGGTCCGTCCGGGCGTCTCGATGTACGGCCTGTCGCCGAGCCCCGAGGTCGGCACCAGCGCGGACCTGGGACTGCGCCCGGTGATGACGCTCGCCACCCCGCTGGCCCTGGTCAAGCACGTCCAGGGCGGGCACGGCGTGAGCTACGGCCACCACTACGTCACCCCGGGCGCCACCACCCTCGGCCTGGTCCCGCTGGGGTACGCCGACGGCGTCCCGCGGCACGCCTCCGGGACCGGACCGGTGCTGATCGGCGGCAAGTGGCGGACGGTCGCCGGGCGGATCGCCATGGACCAGTTCGTCGTCGACCTCGGCGGAGACGAACCGGAGGCGGGCGGCGAGGCGGTCCTCTTCGGCCCCGGCGACCGCGGCGAGCCCACGGCGGAGGACTGGGCGCAGGCGGCGGGAACCATCGGGTACGAGATCGTCACACGCATCGGCGGACGCGTCCCGCGCGTCTATGTGAACGAGTGACGCGTGAACGGGCGACGCGTGAACGGGTGACGCGCGACCAGTGACGTGACGGGGACGGGCGCCCCGCGGGCGGGACCCGACGGCAGGCGCCCGGCGGACCAGCGGATCAGAGGAGCGGTACGTGAGCGAGAGCAGTGCGGAGGCGGTGGCGGGCGCCGCCTCGGCGGCCGTCGCCGCCGCCTCCGCGACGGGGGCGGCCGGGAACTGGCGCCGGGCGACCGGTATCGCCGGTGCCGCGATAGGCGTGATCGCCGCGGGCGCCGCGGCCGGGGTCGCCCTGGAGCGGATGACCGTGGGGCGCGGGATGCGGGCCAAGGCCCGGCTCGCCCTCGACTCGGCGGGCCCGTACGGGGCGCTGCGCGGCACCCCCGGCAGGGCGACGGCCGACGACGGCACCGAGCTGTACTACGAGGTGGACGACGTCGAGCCGCAGGGCGGCCCGGCCCCCCGGCGCCGCCGGCTGTTCGGCCGCAAGGCTCCGCTGCCGGTCACCGTCGTCTTCAGCCACGGCTACTGCCTCTCCCAGGACTCCTGGCACTTCCAGCGGGCCGCGCTGCGGGGCGTGGTGCGCACCGTGCACTGGGACCAGCGCAGCCACGGCCGGTCCGCGCGCGGGGCGGCCCAGCTCCAGGACGGGGCGCCGGTCACCATCGACCAGTTGGGGCGCGATCTGAAGGCCGTGATCGACGCGGCCGTGCCGGAGGGGCCGATCGTGCTGGTCGGGCACTCCATGGGCGGGATGACGGTGATGGCGCTCGCCGCCCAGTTCCCGGAGCTGATCCGGGACCGGGTCGTCGCGACCGCCTTCGTCGGTACGTCGTCCGGGCGGCTCGGCGAGGTCAACTTCGGTCTGCCGGTCGCGGGCGTCAACGCGGTCCGGCGGGTGCTGCCGGGCGTGCTCAAGGCGCTCGGTCAGCAGGCGGCCCTGGTGGAGAAGGGGCGCCGGGCCACCGCCGACCTCTTCGCCGGGATCATCAAGCGGTACTCCTTCGCGTCCCGGGACGTGGATCCGGCGGTGGCGCGGTTCGCCGAGCGGATGATCGAGGGCACCCCGATCGACGTGGTCGCCGAGTTCTACCCGGCCTTCACCGACCACGACAAGACCGAGGCGCTGGCCTGCTTCACGGAGATGCCGGTGCTGGTGCTCGCCGGGATCGGCGACCTGGTCACGCCCAGCGAGCACAGCGAGGCCATCGCCGATCTGCTGCCGGACGCCGAGCTGGTGCTCGTGCCGGACGCCGGGCACCTGGTGATGCTGGAGCACCCGGAGGTGGTCACCGACCGCCTCGCCGACCTGCTGACCCGCGCGGGCGCCGTGCCGGCAGGGGCTACCGTGGGTGGCTATGGAAGCACCAGCAGCACCGCACAACCCGGCTGAGACCGAGCTGATCGTCGACTCCCCCGAACGGATGCGGGAGTTGGGCCGCCGTCTGGCGAAACTGTTGCGGGCCGGCGACCTCGTGATGCTCAGCGGGGAGCTGGGCGCGGGCAAGACGACGCTGACCCGCGGCCTGGGCGAGGGGCTGGGCGTGCGGGGCGCGGTCACCTCGCCGACCTTCGTGATCGCCCGGGTCCACCCTTCCCTGGGGGACGGGCCGCCGCTCGTCCACGTCGACGCGTACCGCCTGGGCGGCGGGCTCGACGAGATGGAGGACCTCGACCTCGACGTGTCGCTCTCCGACTCGGTGATCGTCGTGGAGTGGGGCGAGGGGAAGGTCGAGGAGCTGACCGACGAGCGGCTCCAGGTCCGGATCCACCGCTCCGTCGGCGACACCACCGACGAGGTGCGGCACGTGACCCTCACCGGGCTGGGCCCGCGGTGGGCGGCGGCGGACCTGGGCGTGCTGTCCGCCTGACCGCCTGTCCCCCTGACCGGTCGGGCGTGTGAACGTTTCCGACAGGACGTCGGCAAAATGTTGCATTCGGTGTCGTGGGCGTGGTCACATGGTACCCAGACCTTGGTTAGGTCTACCTAACCAGGCCCCGCCCCATCCGAGGAGGCGTCCATGTCGGCCACCGAGCACCGGGCCCCCGAGGCCGCACCGGACCCGTCGCGGCCGTACACGCTCCCCGGGGTGTCCATGAGCGCGCTGCTGGCCTCCTGTGAGGCCGCGCGCGCCGTCTCGACCCCGCCCCGGACCCCCGACCGTACGGCGCCGGCCGGGCCCGTCGCGCACCCCGAGGCCGCCTGACCGTACGGCTGCGAGGCCGCTCTAGCGGATCACGACGACCCGCTCGCCGATCGTCGCGAAGTGCCACATCACCTTGCCGTCCTCGCGGGACTCACGGATGCCGCCCGTGCGCCGGCCCGGGTCCGCCTCCGGTGCCGAGCCGGTCACCGCCGCGCTGAAGCCGATCGTCACGCCCTTGGCGGTCGCGAACCGGACGACGTGCTCGATGGGAGTGCCGTCGGTGCCGACGGCCGCGTTCGAGCGGGAGGTGACGGTGTACACGCCCGGCACCGGGTCGACCGAGCCGGGGGACACCTGGAACGTACGTTCCACCTTGCCGTCGCCGGTGACCAGCCACACCCGGTCGTCGTCCACCGAGTACACCACCCGCCGGCCCGACCCGGAGCCGGCCGGCAGCGCCGTGGGGTGCCTCTTGTCGCGCGGGGCCTTGGTCACCGTAGGGGTCGCGGCGGTCTCGGCCCGGGGTCTGCCCAGGCCGGCGGGCACGTTCGCGGACGCCTGGTAGGCCAGGACCCCGACCGTCGCCAGGGCCGCCGCGGTGAGACCGGCGACGACCGCCGCGCTGCTGCCTGCCACCGTGACCACTCCATCGTCAAATCGGTGTATGTCGTGCTTCTGTCGCTCTTCTGCCTTTTTCGGTGCCGCTCCGGCGTGACGTTAGCAGCCGTCGCGGCCCCGACCGGGACATCCGACACAGCCGCCGAGGAGCCGTAGGCTGTTGGCGTGCTCTTGCTCGCTCTGGATACCGCCACCCCCGCCGTCACCGTCGCCCTGCACGACGGCACGGACGTCATCGCCTCCTCGACCCAGGTGGACGCGCGCCGGCACGGTGAGCTGCTGCTGCCCGCCGTCGACCGGCTGCTCACCGAGGCGGGGCGCGCGCTGGACGCCGTCACCGCGATCGTCGTCGGCATCGGCCCCGGCCCCTACACCGGGCTGCGCGTCGGACTGATGACCGCCGACACCTTCGGGCTCGCGCTCGGCGTCCCGGTGCACGGCCTGTGCACCCTCGACGGCCTCGCCTACGCCGCCGACCTCGCCGGACCGTTCGTCGTGGCGACCGACGCCCGCCGCAAGGAGGTCTACTGGGCGCGCTACGACGACTCCCGCACCCGGGTCACCGACCCGGCCGTGGACCGGCCCGCCGACATCGCGGAGCGGGTCGCGGGGCTCCCGGCGGCCGGCGCGGGCGCACTGCTCTACCCGGACACCTTCCCGGACGTCCACGAGCCCGCGCACGTCTCCGCGGCCGCCCTCGCCTCGCTCGCCGCCGAGCGGCTGGCCCGGGGCGAGGAGCTGCCGGCGCCACGGCCGCTGTATCTGCGCAGGCCGGACGCCCAGGTCCCCAAGAACTACAAGGTGGTCACCCCCAAGTGACCGGAGCCGCCCTTCCCGTGCTGCGCGAGATGCGCTGGTGGGACATCGAACCCGTGCTCGAACTGGAGAAGATCCTCTTCCCGGAGGACGCCTGGTCGCGAGGCATGTTCTGGTCCGACCTGGCCCACGCCCGCGGGCCCGAGGCGACCCGGCGGTACGTCGTCGCGACCGAGGGCGAGCGGATCGTCGGCTACGCCGGGCTGGCGGCCAACGCGGACGTCGCCGACGTGCAGACCATCGCCGTCGCTCAGGGCCACTGGGGCACCGGGCTCGGCGGCCGGCTGCTGACCGAGCTGCTGCGGGCCGCGACCGCCTTCGAGTGCGCCGAAGTGATGCTGGAGTGCCGGGTCGACAACGTCCGGGCCCAGAAGCTCTACGAACGGTTCGGCTTCGAGCCGATCGGCTTCCGGCGCGGCTACTACCAGCCGGGGAACGTGGACGCGCTGGTGATGCGTCTGACGGACCCCTCCACCCAGGTACAAGGAACCGACACCCATGGCTGACGAACCCCTCGTCCTCGGCATCGAGACGTCCTGCGATGAGACCGGCGTCGGCGTCGTCCGGGGCACCACCCTGCTGGCGGACGCCGTCGCCTCCAGCGTCGACGAGCACGCCCGCTTCGGCGGGGTCGTCCCCGAGGTCGCGTCCCGGGCCCACCTGGAGGCGATGGTCCCGACCATCGACCGGGCGCTGAAGGAGGCCGGCGTCTCGGCGAAGGACCTCGACGGCATCGCCGTCACCGCGGGCCCCGGCCTGGCGGGCGCGCTGCTGGTCGGCGTCTCGGCGGCCAAGGCGTACGCCTACGCGCTCGGCAAGCCGCTCTACGGCGTCAACCACCTCGCCTCGCACATCTGCGTCGACCAGTTGGAGCACGGCGCGCTGCCCGAGCCGACGATGGCGCTGCTGGTGTCCGGCGGCCACTCCTCGCTGCTGCTGTCCACGGACATCACCTCCGACGTGCGTCCGCTGGGCTCGACCATCGACGACGCGGCGGGCGAGGCGTTCGACAAGATCGCGCGCGTGCTGAACCTGGGCTTCCCCGGCGGGCCGGTCATCGACCGCTACGCCCGCGAGGGCGACCCGAAGGCCATCGCCTTCCCGCGCGGCCTCACCGGGCCGCGCGACCCGGCGTACGACTTCTCCTTCTCCGGCCTCAAGACCTCCGTGGCCCGCTGGATCGAGGCGAAGCGGGCGGCCGGCGAGGAGGTCCCGGTGCGGGACGTCGCGGCCTCCTTCCAGGAAGCCGTCGTGGACGTCCTGACCCGCAAGGCCGTCCGCGCGTGCAAGGACGAGGGCGTCGACCATCTGATGATCGGCGGCGGGGTGGCCGCCAACTCGCGGCTGCGCGCCCTGGCCCAGGAGCGCTGCGAGGCCGCCGGCATCCGGCTGCGCGTCCCGCGCCCCAAGCTGTGCACCGACAACGGCGCGATGGTCGCCGCCCTCGGCGCGGAGATGGTGGCCCGCAACCGGGCGGCGTCGAGCTGGGACCTCTCGGCGGACTCCTCCCTGCCGGTGACCGACCCGCACGTCCCGGGCCACGACCATGTGCACGAGGTCAGCAAGGAGAACCTCTACTCGTGACCGTCGCCCTGATGTGGGAGGCCCGAGCCCTCCCCGGCCGCGGCCCGGACCTCCTCGCCTGGGCCCGCACCCAGCGGCTCCCGCGGCCACCCCTGCGCCGGGAGGTGCTCCGCGCCCCCCAGGACCGGGTCCTGGTCATCACGTGGTGGAACGCCCCGTACGACGCGGACCTCCCGGAACTCCCGGACCCGCCCGTCGAGTTGGTGACCCGCCCGGTCCACAGGTGGCGCTTCGAGTCGGTGCCGGACGGGGAGTAGCGCCGGGCGGCTTATCGGGGCCGCGGCTCCGACAGGGCCAGACGGGGTGAGCCCGAGGCTGGTGGCACTGAGCGGCGTTGCGCCCGGCGAGCGGCGTCCCCTGCCGCGCGTTGCGCTGCCGACAGGGGTTGCGCTGCCGACAGGGTGGGACCGCTGACGCCGGACCGCCCCGGCGGGGGTGAGCCCGGGCCGGGTGGCGCCGAGTGTTGTGGCGTACGGGGCGTCTTGCGGCGGGCGGTGCCGGACGCCGAGTGGCTCCGACGGGCGTCGCCTGCCGGGGCTCTGGCTCCGGCAGGGCCAAGGCGGCTGCCGCCGGGGCCGCCCCGGTGAGGGCGAGCCCGGGGCGGGTGGCGCCGAGTGTTGTGGCGTACGGGGGGTCCTGCGGCGGGCGGTGCCGGACGCCGAGTGGCTCCGACGGGCGTCGCCCTGCCGGGGCTCTGGCTCGACCAGGGCCAAGGCGGCTGCCGCCGGGGCCGCCCCGGTGAGGGTGAGCCCGGGCTGGTGGCACCGAGTGTCCCTGGCGTACGCGAGCGGCCTCCCCTCGCCGGGGCAGCGGGTCCGGCGGGGCCCAGGCCGGTGCCGCCGGGGCCGCCCCGGTGAGGGTGCGCCGCGCCGAATGGCATGGCGTACGGCGGCGCCTACCGTGGCTGCGGATCCGACAGCGCCCAGGCCGCTGCCGCCAAGGCCGCTCCGCCGAGCGTGAGGGCGATCGTGCCTGTCGGGGAGGCGTCGGTCAGGGTGATGCCCGTGGCGGTGCCGAGTGTCGTGCCGGCTGCCGCGGCCCAGGCCGCGCCGCGCCAGGGAAGCGCCGGTCCCGCGGCGGTGCCGGGCGGGAGGAGGAAGGCGTCTCGCAGGTCGGTGCGGACGGCTTCGTCGAGGAAGCCGCCCGCCGGGCGGCGGTGGCGCGGGCGGCCCAGGGGGACCAGGCGGGTGCCGTCCGGGAGGGCGACGACCGCCGGGCGCCGGGGCGACCGGCCGTGGACCCGTACCGGCGTCGCGTCCGGGACGTCCGTCGTCGCCGGGTGCCACATCACGCGCTGCCAGTGCCGGGTGCCGTCCGGCGCGGTCAGCTCCAGCCAGGTCTTCGGCCCGCGCCCGGCCGTGCGGCGGCGCACCCGGACCGTCATCGGGCGGCCGGGGAACCGTGCCGTGACGAGGAAGCGCAGCCCGCGCCAGCCCCACACCCCGGCCAGTGGCAGGGCGACCAGCCCGGCCAGGAGGATCGGGACGAGCAGGTCGTCCTCGGCGGCGGTCTCGTCCGGGTCGGCCGGGAAGCCCTCGGTGCCGCCGGGGGCGTACCGCACGGGGAACCGGGTGCCCTCGGTGTGGCGGCCGGTGTCGTAGACGCCGAAGCGCTGGACGTGGGTGCGGCCCTGGTCGTCCGTCCAGCGCACCCGGATGTCCTCCGCGTCGCCGACGCCGTCCGCGACGACCACCCCGACCGCCAGGGAGGTGGCGCGGTCGCGGGCGTCCTGGTGGCGGACCAGATGGAGACCGAGCCAGCCGGCGAACAGCGCGTGGCCGAGGACGGTGACCGCGACGCCGAAGAGGCCCAAGCGCAGGGCCGGGCCGGGGCGGTTCATACGGCGGTCTCCTTCGGGCCGGTGGTGGTCAGCAGGGCGCGCAGGGGGCCGGGGTCGCCGTCGTCGAGCGCCGTGGCGGCCCGCTCGTAGAGGTCGATCGGCCGGCCGTCGGGGGTGAGCAGCACGGTGCGGGTCCAGCGGCCGGCGGGGGTCAGGCCGGCCGCGAGCAGGACGTCCGCCAGGGTGTGGCCGACGGCGGCGGCGACGACCGTCCGGGCGATCGGGGCGCGCGCGGCGGCCGGGGCGTGCCGCAGGGACGGCTCCAGCGCGCGGGCCAGCGCGGTCCAGGTGCCGTCGGCGATCGCGTCCAGGGCGGCGGACACCGCCTCGGCCGGGGTGTCGCGGCCGGTGGCGCGGCACAGCGCGGGGGAGAGGGGGCTCCCGCCCAGCTCCCGCAGGTCGTCGTCCGGCAGCTCCAGGAGGCGGACCGGGCGCAGCGCGTCGGTGTCGGAGGCCGGGGTGCCGGGCCGCTCCTCGCCGTGGGCCAGCGCGCGGGCGCACCACGCCTCGACGGCGGCGGCCGTCCGCAGCGGCACCGGCGTGTCGCCGTAGGGCGTCCCGGTGTGGTGGGGCAGCGCGGCCAGACGCCGTTCGAGGGGCGGGTGGTCGGACGTGGCGTAGGGGTCCGGGTGCAGGAGGTCCGCCTCGGCCACGGCGCGGGCGGCGCGGTGCGCCACGTGCGGGTCGGCGAGGGCGGCGTCGAGGGCGTCGTAGACGTCCTCGGGGCGCCGGCCGTCCTCGGCCAGCCGGTCCAGCCAGCTCTCGCCGAGGTTGTCCAGGACGGTGTGCAGCAGCGCGGTGCGGCGCAGCGCCCCGGCGGTGGCCTCGGTGCCCGCGACGCGCGCGGCGTCGGCGTCGGCCGCCGTCTCGGCCCGCCACATCTGCGGCTGGGAGGCGCGCAGCAGCGGGCCGGCCAGGGGTGCGGTGGGCCGGAAGCGGCCTTCGAGGCCGTCCGCCGTCCAGGCCCGCGCGAACCGCAGCAGGACGACACCGCGGTCGCCCACGTGCCGTTCGTGCGCCAGCTCGTGGGCGACGACCGACGCCAGCTCGGCGGCGGTGAGCGCGCGCAGCAGCGGCAGGCCGAGCAGCAGGACCCGGGTGTCGGTCCGGCCGACGCGGACCCGGCCCAGGGACGCCTCGACGCCGGGGACGACCCGGACGAGCAGGGGCTCGCCGAAGCCGACGCGTTCGGCGACGTCCCGGACCAGCGCGGCCAGTTCGGGCTCGTCGTCGGGGTTCAGCGCCCGCCCCGGCAGCGGTCCGCGCCGGCCGACGGCCCGGACCGCCCGCACCGTCACGAAGGCGACGACGCACGCCGCGCCCGCGACCTGGTCGAAGTGCAGACAGACGAGGATCCACCCCACCGCGAGGACGGTCCTGGGCAGCCAGGACAGCGCCAGCAGGGCGGCGCTCAGCAGCCACCGCCCGGCTCTGCCGTCCTCGGATATCGGCGTGTCCATCGCGTTCCCGTCGCGTGTGTGCCTGCGTATCCCTGTGCAACGCCTGTACGGCGTCGGCGGATTGTGGCACAGCGGCACCCGGGGACCCCCGGCCGCCCCGGCTCGGCTCCATCGCGCTCCACCGCACCCGGCCGAATTTTTCGTGACTCACTTCGAATGTTCCGGGAACCCATGGCGGAACACGGGGTTCGTCCAGAGGCCGCGCGAGGATACGATCGCCGCCATGACACCCTCGGAGCCCGCTGAGACACGGACCCAGGACGACACGGCGGCCCCCGGCGGCGGCCGGTCAGCGGCGCGTGCGGACGGCCGGTCCGGGCAGACCGCGACCCTCGCGGAGATCGCCCGCGAGGCCGGCGTCTCGGCGCCGACTGTTTCGAAGGTCCTCAACGGCCGCGCCGACGTGGCCCCCGGGACCCGCAGCCGCGTCGAGGAGCTGCTGCGCGCCCATGGCTACCGGCGGCGGCGCGCGGAGGCGGCCCGTTCGCCCCTGATCGACCTGGTCTTCCACGAGCTGGAGAGCGCGTGGGCGATGGAGGTCATCCGGGGCGTGGAGAACGTGGCGCGGGACGCGGGGCTGAGCGTGGTGCTCAGCGAGAGCGCCGGGCGCCTCACCCCCGGCCGGAGCTGGGCCGACCAGGTCGCCGCCCGCCGGCCGCACGGGGTGGTGCTGGTGCTGTCCGGGCTGGACGAGTCCCAGCGGGCGCTGCTGACCAGCCGTTCCATCCCGTTCGTGGTGATGGACCCGGCCGGCGACCCGGGCGCGGACGTGCCGTCGATCGGCGCCACCAACTGGCAGGGCGGGCTGGCCGCCACCCGGCATCTGGTGGAGCTGGGGCACCGCAGGATCGGGGCGATCAGCGGTCCGCCGCAGATGATGTGCAGCCGGGCCCGGATGGACGGCTTCCGGGCCGCGCTGGAGACCGCCGGACTGCCCGTCGACCCCGGGCTGATCCTGACCGGGGACTTCCACCACGACACCGGCTACCGGCTCGGCCGTGAACTGCTCGGCCGCCCGGACCGGCCGACCGCCGTCTTCGCCGGCAACGACCTCCAGGCGCTCGGCTGCTACGAGGCCGCCCGCGAGCTGGGGCTGCGTATCCCGGAGGACGTGAGCGTGGTCGGCTTCGACGATCTGCCGGTGGCCCGCTGGGTGGGCCCGCCGCTGACGACCGTACGGCAGCCGCTGACGGAGATGGCCGAGGCGGCGGCCCGGCTGGTCCTCGAACTGGGCCGGGCCCCGGCCGTCGAGTCCCCGACGGCGACCCGCATCGAACTGGCCACGAGCCTGGTGGTGCGGGCGAGCACGGGGGCGCCGCCGGTTCCGTAGGCACGGGCGGCGGCCGGAGGGGGCGCGGGGCGTACAACGGGGCTGGGCCGGACGGGGGTTCGGGGTGACGCCGACGGAGAATGATGAGATTTTCACAAGAAATCCCGCCCGGAGTGGCTGTCCTAACAGTCCGCTAATAATTCGGACTTACGTTCCTCCCCGTGACGCGACACGAGGAGAACCGCGAGGACGGCACCCGAGGGGGCCGACGGCCGGGCCGGCGTGTGCTGAAGGCCGCCGGTCTCGCCCTGGCCGCCGCCCTGGTGCTGGGCGCCGGGGCGGCAAGCTGGGCCTACCGGCACCTCGACGGCAACATCCGCAGCGTCGACATCGACAGCGCGCTCGGCGACAACCGGCCCGCGCGGGCGCTCACCACCTCGGCGCCCACCGGTTCGGCCTCGGCCTCCCCGCTGCCGACTGGGGCCGTCAACATCCTGGTGCTGGGCTCCGACTCGCGCAGCGGCGCGGCCAACAAGGCGCTCGGCGGCGGCGACAGCGGCGGGGCGCGCTCCGACACGGCGATGGTCGTGCACATCGACGCGGGGCGGACCGGCGCCACCGTGGTCAGCATCCCGCGCGACACCCTCGTCACCCGCCCGTCCTGCCCGCTGTCCTCGGGCGGCTCCACGGCGGTGGCGTACGGCGCGATGTTCAACACCGCGTACGCGGTGGGCGGGCCGGTCTGCGCGGTCAAGACGGTCGAGTCCCTCACGGGCGTCCGCATGGACCACTACATCGAGGTCGACTTCGCGGGCTTCGCCGAACTGGTGGACGCGCTCGGCGGGGTCACCGTCACCACGGACGAGGACATCGACGACGACGACAGCCATCTGCACCTCGCGGCGGGCACCCACCATCTCGACGGCGAGCAGGCCCTCGCGCTGGCCCGCACCCGGCACGGCATCGGCGACGGCAGCGACCTCGGCCGCATCGGCCTCCAGCAGCACCTGGTCAAGGCCCTGCTGGCCCAGATCTCCTCGACGGACCTGCTGACCAGCCCCGCCAAGCTGTACGGCGTCGCCGACGCGGTCACCGGCAGCCTCACCACCGACACCGGTCTGGACTCGCTCGGCGAGCTGACCCGGCTCGGCGAGAGCCTGCGGGACCTGAGCACCGAGCACCTCACCACGGTCACCATGCCGGTGGTCACCGCCCCCTCCGACCCCAACCGGGTGGTGGCGGACGAACCGGAGGCGAGCGCACTGTGGGAATCGCTGCGCTGAGCGTGTCGATCCGACGGCCTCCCGTTCGACGCAGGGGTGAGCGGCCGGGAAGGACCCGGCGCCGGACCCGAGGAGTCACCGTGCCCCGCTATCTCTCCCTCGTGAAGATCGACGAAGCCTCCGCCCCCGCCGAGGGCCCCAGCCCCGAGCTGATGCGCCGGATGGGCGAACTCATCGAGGAGGTCACCAAGGCGGGCGTCATGCTCGACACCGCCGGCCTCACCCCGTCCGCCCAGGGCACCCGCGTGCACTGGGAGGGCGGCGAGATCTCCGTCACCGACGGCCCCTTCACCGAGTCCAAGGAGGTCGTCGGCGGCTACGCGATCATGCAGTGCAAGGACCTGGCCGAGGCCCTGGAATGGACCAAGCGCTTCCTCAAGGTCCACGAGGACTTCTGGACGGTGACCTGCGAGGTCCGCGAGATCGCCGAGGGCTGATCCCCCGACCCCACGGCACGGGCCCCTCCGGGGGTGTTCGATGGAGACGTGGAACGCCATCCCGCCATCGCCCCTCGCGCCACGCCCGCCTCGGAGCCGCCGACGGACCCTTGTCGCCCGGCCACGGGGGCCGGCCTTGCCGGCAGCGGCGCGGAGTCGGGGGCGGGGGCTGGCCCTGCTGGCAGCGGCGTGGACTCGGAGGCGGGATCCGGTGCGGGCATCGGGGCCGCCCCGGAGATGGTGGCCGAGGCGGGCAGCGGGCCCGTCCCGGGGGCAGCGTCCGGTGCCGACACCACGGCGGTGCCACGCGCGTCGGCCGATCCCTGCGGTCCGGCTGCGCCGGAAGCGGGGGCCGGCCCTGTCGGCAGCGGCGCGGAGTCGGAGGCGGGATCCGGTGCGGGCATCGGGGCCGCCCCGGAGATGGTGGCCGAGGCGGGCAGCGGGCCCGTCCCGGGGACAGCGTCCGGTGCCGATACGACGGCCGTGCCACTGGCGTCGGCCGAGCCCTGCGGTCCGGCTGCGCCGGAGTCGGGGGTCGGCCCTGTCGGCAGCGGCGTGGACTCGGAGGCGGGATCCGGTGCGGGCACCGGGGCCGCCACGGAGGCGGTGGCCGGTGCTGGCATCAGGCCCGTCCCAGAGGCAGCGTCCGGTGCCGATACGACGGCCGTGCCACTCGCGTCGGCCCAGCCCTGCGGCCCGGTTGCGCCGGAGTCGGGGGCCGGTGCCGTCGGCCCCGTGGCCGGTTCGGGGGTGGGGTTCGGCGTCGGCGCCGCGGTCGGCCCGCATGCGGCGGGTGATGCCGTCGACGCCGAGGTCGGTCCGGCGGCATGCGGCGGGCCTCGTACCGGGGATGGCCCGGAGGCAGCGGCCGGTTCGGGGGCGGGCGGCGGGGCTCGTATCGGGGATGGCGCGGAGGCGGCGGTCGGTCCGGCGGTGGGCGGCGGAGCTCGTACCGGGGGTGGCCCGGAGACGGCGGCCGGTGCCGGGGCCGAGGTCGGCACGCATACGCCGGTCGGCGTGGGTGCCCCCGCTGGCCCGGGTCCGGGGGCCGGTGCCCGGGAGCCGACCGACCCCCGGGCCGCCGTCGAGATCGTTTTTCGGATGGAGTTTGCCCGGGTCGTCGCCGCCGTCACCCGGGTCGTGCGGGACGTGGGGATCGCCGAGGAGTTGGCGCAGGACGCGCTGGTCGCGGCCCTGGAGCAGTGGCCGCGGGACGGGGTGCCGGACCGGCCGGGGGCCTGGCTGGTCACCGCCGCGCGGCGACGGGCCGTCGATCTGGTCCGGCGGCGGGAGAACTACGCCCGCAAGCTCCGGGAGATCGGCCGCGACCTCGCCGACGTACCGCCGCCGCAGGAGCCGTCCGGCCCCGACGACATCGACGACGACCTGCTGCGGCTCGTCTTCATGACCTGCCACCCCGTGCTCTCCGCCCAGGCCCGCACCGCCCTCACCCTGCGGCTGCTCGGCGGCCTCACGACGCCCGAGATCGCCCGCGCGTTCCTCGTGCCCGAGGCCACCGTCGCGCAGCGCATCGTCCGCGCCAAGCGCACCCTCGCCACCAGGAACATCGCCTTCGAGGTGCCGTACGGACCCGACCGCGAGGCCCGGCTCGGCTCGGTCCTCGACGTCATCTACCTGATCTTCAACGAGGGGTACGCGGCCACCGCCGGCGACGACCTGCTGCGCCCGGCGCTGTGCGAGGACGCGCTCCGGCTGGCCCGGCAGCTCGCCGCGCTGATGCCCAAGGAGCCCGAGGTGCACGGCCTGGTCTCCCTGCTGGAGTTCCAGGCGTCCCGCACGGCCGCCCGCACCGCCCCCGACGGCACCCCGGTCCTGCTCCGGGACCAGAACCGCCGCCGCTGGAACCGCATGCTGATCGCCCGCGGCATCACCGCCCTCGACCGGGCCGGCGCCACCGCCCCGGCGGCCCCCGGCCGCTACGCCCTCCAGGCCGCCATCGCCGCCTGCCACGCGCACGCGTACACCTACGAGGACACCGACTGGGCGAGCATCGCCACCCTGTACGGCCTGCTCGCGGCCCGTTTCCCGTCCCCGGTGGTCGAGCTGAACCGCGCGGTCGCCGTCTCGATGACCGAGGGCCCGGCCGCCGCCCTGGCCCTCGTCGACGCCCTGACCGATGAACCGGCCCTGCGCGGCTACCACCTGCTCCCGAGCGTCCGCGCCGACCTGCTCGCCCGCCTCGGCCGCACGGCGGAGGCCCGGGCGGAGTTCACCCGCGCCGCCGCCCTCGCGGGCAATGGACGCGAACGGGACCTGCTGCTGCGCAGAGCGGAGACCTGCTGACGTCCGCCCGGACATCAGACGGTTGCCGGGCCGCCGATCAGCACGGTCGGGGCGCCCGCCACCCGGGTCAGGAACACCGTCACCGCACGCGACCCCTGCGGCTTGGGCAGCACCTTGCGGCGCAGTTCCTCCGGCTCCACCGCCGAGCCCCGCTTCTTCACCGTCAGGATCCCGACCTCCCGCTCCCGCAGCAGCGCCTTCAGCTTCTTGACGTTGAAGGGCAGCCGGTCGGTGATCTCGTAGGCGGTCGCGTACGGCGTCGGACGCAGGGTGTCGGCGGTGACGTAGGCGATCGTCTCGTCGATCAGCCCGCCGTCGAGCGCGGCGGCCGCCTCGGCGACCAGATGCGCCCGGACGACGGCGCCGTCGGGCTCGTACAGATAGCGGCCGACGGGCCGGACCTCCGGGTTCGGCAGCCCGGTGCCGAGCAGGGTGCGCGGCCCCGGCAGCAGGGTCGCCCGTACGGCGCCCGGCTCGGTGCCGAACCACAGCACCGCCTCCTTCACGTCCCCGCCGTCCGAGATCCACTCCGCCTCCGCCGCGTCGGGAATCGCCTCGTGCGGCACCCCGGGCGCGATCTTCAGCGCGGCGTGCGGAGCGGCGAGGGCGGCCCCGATCGCCCAGGACAGCGGCGGGGAGTACGCCTCGGGGTCGAAGATCCGGCCCCGGCCGCCCCGCCGGGCCGGGTCCACGAACACGGCGTCGAAACCGGCCGTGTCCACCTCGGTGACGTCCGCCTCCCGTACGTCGATCAGGCCGGCGAGCCCGAGCGCCTCGGCGTTCGCCCGGGCCGCCGCCGCGGTCAGCGGATCGCGGTCGACGGCCAGCACCCGGATCCCGGCGCGGGCGAGCGCGATCGCGTCCCCGCCGATCCCGCAGCACAGGTCGGCGACGGAGGTGATGCCGAGGCCCTTCATCCGCTCGGCCCGGTAGGCCGCCACGCTCGCCCGCGTCGACTGCTCGACCCCGTTCGGCGTGAAGAACATCCGCCGCGCGTCCTCGGCCCCGAACTTCGCCTCCGCCCGCTGCCGCAGCCGGGCCTGCCCGAGGGCGGCGGACACCAGCTCCGCCGGATGGTCGCGGCGCAGCCGGGTGGCGACGGCGAGTTCATCGGCGGGGGCGGTACCGCGCACGGCGTCGAGGAGGGCACGGCCCTCGGGGGTGAGGAGCGGGGCGAGGTCGTTCACCGGGACATTGTGGGCCAGTCGGAGGACGGTGTGCCTCCGGTGGTGGTGTCGTGCGGTGTCGGGCCGGGTTTCGCGGGGCACGGCTGCGAGGATCCGGCGCCATGGGATCCGTCGTACAAAATGACAAGAATGGTGCATCTGGGGCTTACGGCACTGCTGACACCGCCCGCACCACCCCTGCGTCCCGTGCCGCGCGCCGCAGGGCCGGCATCCGGGGCGGTATCGCGATGCTGGCCCTCACCGCGATCGGCTCGGGCTGTGTCCAGGGCGGCGGTGCGGAGCGCGGCGGCGGTGCGGGCTCCCCGGGGCCGGAGTCCGGCGCCGCGGCGCCTCCCGCCGGACCCGCCGACGCGGCCGACGCCGCCGACGCCCGCCGTGAGCAGGCGTCCCGGCTCCGGGCCGAGCGCACCGCCCGGATCGCGGCCGCCTGGCGATGGGGCCTGAAGAAGGTCCCGCTCACCGCACCGGCCCCGCCCGCGCAGAAGCCCCGGATCACCACCCGCGACGGCTTCGAGGTCGACGACCACGAGGAACTCGGCCTGCCGCCGGTCTTCACCCGGATCCCCACCCGGCAGAAGGTCGTCTTCCTCACCATCGACGACGGCGCCGAGAAGGACCCCGCGTTCCTGCGGATGATGAGCGAACTCAAGGTCCCGTACACGGCGTTCCTCAGCGACTACGTCATCGACGACGACTACGCCTACTTCCGCGAGATGCAGAAGCGGGGCGTGACCCTGAACAACCACACCCTGAACCACCCCTACCTGCCCGGCCTCTCCTACCGGAAGCAGCGGCACGAGATCTGCGGCATGCAGGAGGTGCTCCGCGAGAAGTACGGCAAGCGCCCCGCCCTCTTCCGGCCGCCGTTCGGCAACTACAACCGCGACACGCTGATCGCGGCGAAGTCCTGCGGGGTGACGTACGCGCCACTCTGGGCCGAGGAGGTCTTCGTCGACCGCTGGGAGTACCGCGAGTGGGACCGCGACCTCCACCCCGGCGACATCGTGCTGAGCCACTTCCGCGGCAAGGGCCACTGGAAGGGCACCATGCCCGACATGATCCGCCGGTTCCTGAACAAGGTCACGGAGAAGGGGTACGCGGTGGCACGCCTGGAGGACTACCTGTGAGGACGCGGCGGCGGGCCGCGACGGCCTTCCTGCTGGCGCTGACGGTGGCGGCACCGCTCGGCTGCGCCCAGTCGGTCGACCCGATCGAACGGCTCGGCAAGAAGGCGGCGGAACGGGTCGTCCCGCACGAAGCCGCAACCGACGGCGCGACCGACGGCCAGGGAGGCGGCCGTGGCGAGGACCGGCAGCCCTACCGCCGCTGGGGCCTCGCCGCCCCGCTCGCCTCGCCGCCCGCGCCCGCCGCACCCCTGTCCGGCAGCCCCGGCCCGGACGGCACGTCCGCCGGCCGGGCCGCCGCCCTGCCGCCGGTCGTCGACCACATCACCACCCGCGACCCGGTCGTCTTCCTCACCTACGACGACGGCGCCGAACGCGACCCCCGCTTCGTCGACATGGTCCGCGAACTGCGGCTCCCGGTCAGCATGTTCCTCACGGACAGCGTGGTCGGCCCCGGCTACGGCCACTTCGCCCGGCTGCGCTCGGTCGGCGCGAGCCTCCAGAACCACACCCTCGACCACGCGGCCCTGCGCGGTCTGCCGTACGCCGGACAGCGCGCCGAGATCTGCGGCCAGCAGCAGAAACTGCACGCCCGCTTCGGCCTGCGCCCCCGCCTCTTCCGCCCGCCCTACGGCCGGTACGACACCACCACCCTGCGCGCCGCCGCCGACTGCGGCATCACCGCGCTCGTCCTGTGGCGTGCCTCGATGGGCCCCACCGACCTCACCTACACGCACGGCCCCCACCGGCTGCGCCCCGGCGACATCGTCGCCGTGGACCCGGACGAGCTGCTCGGCCCGACCCTGCGCGAACGCACGACACGCCTGCTCCGCCACATCCAGGAAGAGGGCCTGACGGTGGGTCGGCTGGAGGACTACCTGTAGGGCCGGTGCCGGTCGCGCCTATGCCCCCCGGCCGGCCGGGGGGGCAGGTGGCCGATGGGCCGGGAGCCGCCCCCACCAGGGCGCCCAGCCGCACGAGACCAGGGCGCCCAGCCGCACGATTGCCCCGTCGGGCCCGTCTGCCGCCCCGACGCGAGCACCCGCCTCGGGGCGGCCCCGGCGCACGGCCGTCGCCCGGGAAGGCACGCGAACGAAGACCCGGGGCGGCGCTCCACGCCGCCCCCACGATGCCCGATTTCCCGCCCGCGCCCCGCCGTCATTGGCACTCCGCTTGACCGAGTGCTAATCGCAGTCATAGTCTCGGCTCTGGCACTCCCCACTGGAGAGTGCCAACAACGCGACGGGCAGGTCCGGCACCCGCGACGACGGATCCACCTGGTCGCCACCTCAGACAGTTAACCCCGTGAGATCTCCGAAGGGGGAGGTCGGATCGTGACGACCACCAGCTCCAAGGTTGCCATCAAGCCGCTCGAGGACCGCATCGTGGTCCAGCCGCTCGACGCCGAGCAGACCACCGCCTCTGGCCTGGTCATCCCGGACACCGCGAAGGAGAAGCCCCAGGAGGGCGCCGTCCTCGCGGTGGGCCCGGGTCGCTTCGAGAACGGCGAGCGTCTGCCGCTCGACGTCAAGGTCGGCGACGTCGTCCTGTACAGCAAGTACGGCGGCACCGAGGTGAAGTACAACGGCGAGGAGTACCTCGTCCTCTCGGCTCGCGACGTCCTCGCGATCATCGAGAAGTAGTCCACCTCAGGCACACATTGCTCGACACTGCGCCCCTGGCCCCCGCGACCACATAAGAAGCCGGGCGCCCGGGGCGCAGTGCATTTTCCATCCACAGACATCCGAGAGGGCTCCCGCTGTCATGGCGAAGATCCTGAAGTTCGACGAGGACGCCCGTCGCGCCCTCGAGCGCGGCGTCAACAAGCTGGCCGACACGGTCAAGGTGACGATCGGCCCCAAGGGCCGCAACGTCGTCATCGACAAGAAGTTCGGTGCCCCCACCATCACCAACGACGGTGTCACGATCGCCCGTGAGGTCGAGATCGAGGACCCGTACGAGAACCTCGGCGCGCAGCTCGTGAAGGAGGTGGCGACCAAGACCAACGACATCGCGGGTGACGGTACGACCACCGCCACCGTGCTCGCCCAGGCGCTGGTGCGCGAGGGCCTGAAGAACGTCGCCGCCGGTGCCTCCCCGGCCGCCCTGAAGAAGGGCATCGACGCCGCGGTCAAGGCCGTCTCCGACGAGCTGCTCGCCTCGGCCCGCCCGATCGACGACAAGGCCGACATCGCCGCCGTCGCCGCGCTGTCCGCGCAGGACCAGCAGGTCGGCGAGCTGATCGCCGAGGCCATGGACAAGGTCGGCAAGGACGGTGTCATCACCGTCGAGGAGTCCAACACCTTCGGTCTGGAGCTGGACTTCACCGAGGGCATGGCCTTCGACAAGGGCTACCTGTCGCCGTACTTCGTGACGGACCAGGAGCGCATGGAGGCCGTCCTGGAGGACCCCTACATCCTCATCAACCAGGGCAAGATCTCCTCGATCGCCGACCTGCTGCCGCTGCTGGAGAAGGTCATCCAGACCAACTCCTCCAAGCCGCTGCTGATCATCGCCGAGGACCTGGAGGGCGAGGCGCTCTCCACCCTCGTCGTCAACAAGATCCGCGGCACCTTCAACGCGGTCGCCGTCAAGGCCCCGGGCTTCGGCGACCGTCGCAAGGCGATGCTCCAGGACATGGCCGTCCTCACCGGCGCCACCGTCATCTCCGAGGAGGTCGGCCTCAAGCTCGACCAGGTCGGCATCGACGTGCTGGGCTCCGCCCGCCGGGTCACGGTCACCAAGGACGACACCACGATCGTCGACGGCGCCGGTGACTCCTCCGAGGTGCAGGGCCGCGTCGGCCAGATCAAGGCCGAGATCGACAACACGGACTCCGACTGGGACCGCGAGAAGCTCCAGGAGCGCCTCGCGAAGCTGGCCGGCGGCGTGTGCGTGATCAAGGTCGGCGCCGCCACCGAGGTGGAGCTGAAGGAGAAGAAGCACCGTCTGGAGGACGCCATCTCCGCGACCCGCGCCGCGGTCGAGGAGGGCATCGTCTCCGGTGGTGGCTCCGCGCTGGTCCACGCCGTCAAGGTCCTCGAGGGCAACCTCGACAAGACCGGCGACGAGGCCACCGGTGTCGCCGTGGTCCGCAAGGCCGCCGTCGAGCCGCTGCGCTGGATCGCCGAGAACGCCGGCCTCGAGGGCTACGTCATCACCTCCAAGGTCGCCGAGCTGGACAAGGGCCAGGGCTTCAACGCCGCGACCGGCGAGTACGGCGACCTGGTCAAGGCCGGCGTCATCGACCCGGTCAAGGTCACCCGCTCCGCCCTGGAGAACGCCGCCTCCATCGCCTCCCTCCTCCTGACGACCGAGACCCTGGTCGTCGAGAAGAAGGAAGAGGAAGAGCCGGCCGCCGCGGGTCACAGCCACGGCCACGCCCACTGACCCCACGGTCAACCCTGAGACCCGGCATCCCCTTCATCGGGGGGTGCCGGGTCTCGGCACGTCAGAACGCTTGCAGATAGACCCGGGCCCGACCGGCCTTGAGTGTCTCGACGTAGATGTCGATCCACTGCACTTTCGAGCGGCGGCCGTCGCTCACGCAGGGCGGGCACACCCCGGCCCAGCGCACTTCCTTCAGCGTCTGCGGTTCAGACAGCCCGAGGTGCCCGAAGCGCTCCCCCTCGGCGGAGTCCCCTTTCCTCACCCGCAGGGGCTCTTCCGAGCGCAGGTCCTCCGCGATGTCCTCGGCTTTCTCCTCGTCCGTGACGAAGGAGAGAAGGAAGATGTCCTCCTGCGGATTGATCTGAACGGCCCCCTCGACCTCCGTAGCCCCCTCGGGCACCGCCACGTTCATGAACGCGACGACTTCGGCCACACCGGCGCTCTCGTCCCACCGCGGCCAGCGCTCATCGGAGGCACGGGCGCCGTCCGCATCCGCGCCGGAACACGCGGTCAGGCAGACGACAACGGCCAGCGCCGCGAAGAACCGGGCGCAGCGACGGATGATCAAGGCCCTCCTCGTACACGGTCTCGTGACCGCCGACCCTAACCGCCGCCCGCATCCCCCGCCTCAGCGGGTGATGTTCCACTGACCGGTGTCGTCCGCGAAGCCGCTGTCCATCGTGAACTGCACCTTGGCCGGTTTCGAGGCGACCGGCACCTCGAAGGCCACGAACCCGAGGCCGGTGTCTCCGGGGGCGATCGTGACGCCGCCGGGGAAGTCCGGGCCCGCCGCCGTCTCGTCGGAGGACGCGTCGAACTGCTGCCCCTGCGCGTCCACCAGCCGCGCCCCGTTGCTCGGGGAGTCCGAATAGACCGCCGTGCCGGTGTTCTTCAGCCGGAACTGGACGGCCACGAAACGTGTGCCGGGGTCGGGGGAGGAGAACTCGTTCGCGGCGCCAGCCGGGTCGACGACCTTCACGACGGTCACGGCGAGCGACTCACCGTCCTCCATTCCCCGGACCCCGAGCGTGTCCCCGACCGACGCCGCCTTCTTGGACGGCGTGGCCGTCGGCGCGGCGGAAGACGGCTGCTCCTGCGCGGCCGAGGTCGGGGAGGTGGCCGGGGCGCTCTGCGGAGCGGTGGTGACCGTCTTGTCGTCGGAGCAGCCGACGGCGGTCACCGTCAGCCCGGCGAGCAGTAACACGGAAAGGCGGCGCATCGGTCCTCCCGGAGGTGCCGGCCGGTGTGGTTGTGTCCATGCTCGGTCCCCGCGCCGGACACCGCACGCCGAGTGCCGGGAAGCGGGAGGTGGGAGGTGGGAGGCGCTTCGGGCGAAGAAACCCCCGTCCCGTAGTGGAACGGGGGGCGGGGGTTTCTCCCTTCGCGGGCGGGTCTGGGTGGGGTCAGGTTTCCAGGGGGTCGAGGGCGCCCAGTTGGGACAGCAGGCCGAGGCGGTCGTACTGCCACCAGCCCTCGGCGATCTTGCCGTCGTCGTCGAAGCGGAAGACGGTCGTGCCGGTCATCGTGACTTCGCGGCCGGTGGGGGGCAGGCCCATGAAGTCGCCGTGGTGGGTGCCGGTGAACGTCCAGCGGGTGCACACGCGGTCGTCCTCGGAGATCTGGTCCTCGATGGTGAAGCGGACGTCGAAGGCGCCGCGCCACATGTCCGCCTCGCGGCGCATCGCGTCCATGCCGATCACGTCCTGCTCGTTGGACGGGTCATGGTCGTGGTAGCTCTCCGCCATCAGTCCGTTCAGCGGCGGCAGTTCGCCCGCGGTGCCCACCGTCTCGAAGAACTGCCGTGCCGTCGCCGCGTACAGCTTCTCGTCCCGTACGACGTCGAGGTCCGTGAACGTCGGCATCTCGTCGCACAGGGCCACCAGCTCGCGGAAGACCTTGTCCGTCTCCGGCAGATTCGAGTTCCGCATCGCCTCCTCGTACGACGGGAACTCCACGATCTCGATGAAGTGCGACGCGTCGGAGCGGTCCTTGCCGACCACCGCGTGCGTCGCCGTCCGCTTGCCCCGGGTCTGTTCGACCCAGGTGTCCATCAGCCGGTCCATCTCGTCGAACCGGCTCGTCTTGCAGTCGATGAGCTGTACGAACGTCATGACGCCGCCTCCGGTCCCCCCGGGTCCGGTGTTGCCTGTATGTCCAGTTTCCCACCGGTCGCCGTTTCCGCACGGGTCACCGATTCGCACCGGTCACTGCGGTCCGTACTTCCGGCCCGTCCGTGACGAGATCCCGCCCAGCAGTGAGCGCGGTGTCACCTTCACCAGCCCCATCAGCGCCTTGTACCGCGGATCGGGGATCGACAGCGACTTGCCGCGCGCCAGATCCGCCAGCGCCGCCGCCACCAGCTTGTCCGCGTCCAGCCACATCCAGCCGGGGATGTTGTCCGTCCCCATCCCGGCCCGCTCATGGAACTCGGTCCGCACGAACCCCGGGCACAGCGCCATCAGCCGCACCCCGCTGTCCGCAAGATCCCGCGCCGCGCCCTGCGTGAACTGCACGACCCACGCCTTCGACGCCCCGTACGTCCCGCGCGGCACGAACGCGGCCACCGACGCCACGTTGACCACCCCGCCGCGCCCCCGCTCCCGCATCGCCGCGGCCGCCGCCGAGGTCAGCCGCAGCACCGCCTCGCAGTGCACCTTGAGCATCGTCAGCTCGTCGGCCATGGACACGTCGAGATAGCGGCCCTTGTTGCCGAAGCCCGCGTTGTTGATCAGCAGGTCGACGGGGTTCTTGCGGTCGCCGAGCCGGGCGGCCACCGCCTCGATGCCGGTGTCCGTGGCGAGGTCGGCGGTGAGCACCTCCGCCTCGATGCCGTGCCGGTCGTGCAGTTCGGTCGCCTGCTCGCGCAGCCGCTCGGTGTCCCGGGCCACGAGGACGAGATCATGGCCGTCCGCCGCCAGTCTGCGCGCGAACGCGGCGCCGATTCCCGCGGTCGAACCCGTGATGAGAGCCGTTGTCATGGCAGAAGGTTAGTGACCCGGAGTCGGCGCGTCCGCCGTCCGCACGCACCCTCCCGACGGCCCTCACCGCGTGCCTCTTCCGACGGTCGCTCAGCCGCCGTACTTCGCCAGGTACTTGTGGACGGCCGCCCGCGTCTCCGAGTGCAGCGCGTCCTCCGCCTCCAGCAGCCGCGGCAGCAGTTCGCGGTGGGTGGTGGTGGCCTGGAACTCCATCCGCGCCGTCACCTCGTGGTCCGGGACGTGCACGATCTCGATCGCGTCCCCCGCGCGGATCTCCCCCGGCTCGATCACCCGTAGATACGCGCCCGTCGCGGCCTTCTGCGTGAACCGCCGGACCCAGCCCTTCTCACCCAGATGCCCCTGGAAGGTCCGGCACGGTATCCGCCCGCCGGTCACCTCCAGCACGACCGTCGGCCCGATCCGCCAGCGCTCGCCGATCCGCGCCCCCGAGACGTCCAGCCCCTCGGTGGTGAGGTTCTCGCCGAACGCGCCGTTCCCCAGCGTGCGCCCCAGCTCGCGCTCCCAGTCGTCGAGGTCCTCGCGCGCGACGGCGTACACCGCCTGGTCGTCGCCGCCGTGATGGCGCAGGTCGCACACCGCGTCCCCGGCAAGACCGCTGCCCGCGACGCCCTTCGGACCCGGCGCCGCGACCCGCACCGGCCCCTCGACCGGCTGCTTGTCGATCCCGGTCACACCCTGCGGGTTGTCGGTGTACGGCACGCTCTTCGGGCGGCCCAGATTGACTGACAGAAGCCTCATGACCGTACGGTACGAGACCCCTGATCAAAGTGTCGACGCAATTTTCGGCGCCGTATCCAAGCTCCGCTTATGCATGGAGCTATGCTCGGAGCATGATCGAGGCCCGTCATCTCCGCGTGCTGCGCGCCGTCGCCGCCACCGGCTCCTTCTCGGCCGCCGGGCGCGAGCTGGGCTGCACCCAGCCGGCCGTCAGCCAGCAGATGAAGGCCCTGGAGGCGTCCGTCGGCACCCCCCTGCTGGTGCGCAGCGGGCGCGAGATGCGGCTGACCCAGGCCGGCGAGGCCCTCGTACGGCACGCGGCCGGCATCCTCTCCGGGCTCACCGCCGCCGAGGAGGAGGTCGCCGCCATCGCCGGACTGCGCGCCGGCCGGGTCCGGCTGGTCTCCTTCCCCAGCGGCAGCTCCACCCTGGTGCCCACCGCGCTGGCCGCCCTGCGCGCCGCCCACCCCGGCACCCGCGTCTCCCTGGAGGAGGCCGAGCCCCCGGAGTCGGTCGAGATCCTGCGGGGCGGCGACTGCGACGTGGCGCTGGCCTTCCGCTACCCGCGCGCGGGCGCCGCCGAGGAGTGGGAGGACCTGGTCGTACGGCCGCTGCTGGCGGACCGGCTGGTCGCGCTCGTCCCCGAACGGCACCGGCTCGCGCGCGCGGAGTCCGTCGCCATCGGCGAACTCGCCGCCGAACCGTGGATCGCGGGCTGCCCGCGCTGCCGCGGCCAGCTCGTGGAGGTGTGCGAGCGCGCGGGCTTCACTCCCCGGATCGACTTCGCCACGGACGACTACCCGGCGGTGGTCGGCCTGGTGGGCGCCGGTCTCGGCGTGGCCGTCCTGCCCCAGCTCGCCATCGAGTCGGTACGGCCGCGCGGCGCACGCGCGGTGCGGCTGGAACCGGCGGTGCGGCGGGAGATCGTCGCACTGACCCTGCCCGACCTGGCCCAGGTGCCGGCGGTGGCGGCGACCCTGGAGCAACTGGAGCGGGCGGCCGCGCCCTCCTGACCCGCCTGACTGAAGCCACGAGAAACGGCGGGCACGAACAACAAGAACGGCGGGCACGCGCGTGTGCCCGCCGTTCTCGGGGAAGCCCGCAGCCCTCACAGGAGCATGCAGAAACGTTCCTTCATGTGTTCGAGGCGGTGTCTCTCGCGCCCGCCGACGCCGACACCAGACGGTTGCGCGCCCGTCCCATCAGCTCCTCGCGCTCGTCCTCGGTCAAACCGCCCCACACGCCGTACGGCTCACGGACCGCCAACGCGTGTGCCGCGCACTGTGCGCGGACCGGGCACCTCATGCAGACCTCCTTGGCCGAGTTCTCTCGAGCGCTCCGAGCCGCCCCGCGCTCACCTTCCGGATGGAAGAAGAGCGAACTGTCCACCCCGCGGCAGGCAGCCAGGAGCTGCCAGTCCCACAGGTCCGCGTTCGGTCCGGGAAGGCGGGAGAAATCTGCCATTGCGTGACCCCTTGTAGCCGTTCAGAGCGGATACGGTGCCCACGACCGTACAACTACGATCTAAGGAGATGAAAATATGACTCATTGCGAATCTAGCCTCAGACACCAGCTAAAGGGAAGAAATGGCGCCAAATGGGGCATGGGTTGTGATGAAAGCTTGAGGGTCCGCGCGGCTCCCTCCACCGTGTCCGCCCCCTCACGTAGAGTGCCGAAGAGTGCACGTAGCCCCGTAACTCTTTCGAGTGACCGTCGTTGAGAGTGCGAGGCGGTTGAAAACACAAACGCTCGGGCAGGCGTCCGAGACGGTCGACCGCACAGGTGACGATTTCGTACCAGCCTGGAGGCACAAGGTGACGCGCATCAGCTGCGGAGGGCGGCCATGACATCCGTCCTCGTCTGCGACGACTCCCCGCTTGCCCGAGAGGCGCTCCGCCGCGCGGTCGCGACCGTGCCCGGCGTCGAGCGCGTGACGACGGCGGCCAACGGCGAGGAAGTCCTCCGCCGCTGGGGTGCCGACCGCTCGGACCTCATTCTGATGGACGTACGCATGCCCGGCCTGGGCGGCGTCGAGACCGTGCGGCGGCTGCTGTCCGCCGACCCCGGTGCCCGCATCATCATGCTCACCGTCGCGGAGGACCTCGACGGCGTGGCCCTCGCGGTCGCCGCCGGCGCCCGCGGCTATCTGCACAAGGACGCCTCGCGCGCGGAGCTGCGGGCGACCGTCACGCAGGCCCTCGCCGACCCGACCTGGCGACTGGCCCCCCGCCGGCTGCGCTCGGCCGAGATGGGCGCCGCGCCCACGCTCACCGCGCGTGAGATCCAGGTGCTCGAAGGCATGAGCCACGGCCGCTCCAACGCGGAGATCGGCCGCGAGCTGTTCCTCTCCGAGGACACCGTCAAGACCCACGCCCGCCGGCTGTTCAAGAAGCTCGGCGCCTCGGACCGCGCGCACGCGGTGGCGCTCGGCTTCCGATGGGGACTGGTCCGCTAGGGCGGACAGGCCCCAGGAGGATCTGCCCGCGCGGCGGTGCGGGCGCTCGGCCGTCCGGGGGACCGGAGCGGTCCCCCAGGCCCGGTCCAGGCGGCTCGACGTCCGCCGGTCACTCAGCGGAGGGAGCGGGGACATGAGCGGAACTCCCAGCTCGGACGGGGTCGGAAGACCGGGGGACGACCCCGCCTGCCGGGCGGCGGGCGGGGGTGGCGCGGGGCCCCCTCGGAGGCCCGCTGCTCGTTTCGCCGCGGATGCCGCATCCTTGAGGTGTGGAGTTCCTCGGGAACGAGTCGGTCGAGCGGAAGGGGAGGGCGCAGGGGATGACTTCCGGCGCACCTGCTCATAACGCTTCGGTGCACAACGACGGGCACGGTGCGGCGGACGCAAGTGCCGCAGTGCACCATGGACCGATGCGCGACGACGAGGCGGTCAACGCCGTGGGCACCATCGGGGCACTCGTCCATCGCGCAGTGGACGGTGACGAGCAGGCCACCCACGACCTGCTCGCCCACGTCCACCCGCTGGCGCTGCGCTACTGCCGCACCCGGCTGTCCCGGCTGCCCGGCGACGCCCGCCACTTCGTCGAGGACCTCGCCCAGGAGGTCTGCGTCGCGGTCCTGCTCGCCCTGCCCCGCTACCGGGACACCGGCAGGCCCTTCGAGGCCTTCGTGTTCGCCATCGCCGCCCACAAGGTCGCCGACCTCCAGCGCGCCGCCATGCGCCACCCCGGCTCCACGGCGGTCCCCTCGGACGAGATGCCGGAGCGCCCCGACGACTCCCTCGGCCCCGAGGAGCGCGCCCTGCTCAGCAGTGACGCCGAATGGGCCAAGAAACTGCTCGCCAACCTGCCCGAGAACCAGCGGGAGCTGCTTCTGCTGCGGATCGCCGTGGGGCTCACGGCCGAGGAGACCGGACAGATGTTGGGAATGTCACCCGGAGCGGTCCGGGTGGCCCAGCACCGCGCCCTCAGCCGGCTGCGCGCGCTCGCCGAGCAGTAGCGGACAGCCCCCGGCCGCCTTCGGTTTCGGCACTTCCTGAGAAGGGAGGCCGCCGATTCCGTACGAACATACGAAGCCCGCACGGGTGTCGAACCGTGGAAGAACCGTGGAATTCGGGGGGTGCGCTTCCCGTTAGCATGGACATCCGCACCGATCAAGGCCATTTGGGGAAGGTGTCATGACTGCCAACGTCGACGGAGTGCCCGCCAAATTCGCGACCCTCGGGCTGACCTACGACGACGTGCTGCTGCTGCCGGGCCCGTCGGACATGGCTCCCGACGAGATCGACACCGCCTCGTACGTCTCCAAGAACGTGCGGGTGAACATCCCGCTGCTCTCCGCCGCCATGGACAAGGTCACCGAGTCGCGCATGGCGATCGCGATGGCCCGCCAGGGCGGCGTCGGCGTTCTGCACCGCAACCTCTCCATCGAGGACCAGGCCAACCAGGTCGACCTGGTGAAGCGCTCCGAGTCCGGCATGGTGGCCGACCCGATCACCATCCACCCGGACGCCACGCTCGCCGAGGCGGACGCGCTCTGCGCCAAGTTCCGCATCAGCGGCGTCCCGGTCACCGACGGCAACAAGAAGCTGCTCGGCATCGTCACCAACCGCGACATGGCCTTCGAGTCGGACCGCAGCCGCCGGGTGCGCGAGGTCATGACGCCGATGCCGCTGGTCACCGGCAAGGTCGGCATCTCCGGTGTCGAGGCCATGGAGCTGCTGCGCAAGCACAAGATCGAGAAGCTGCCGCTGGTCGACGACGAGGGCGTCATCAAGGGCCTGATCACGGTCAAGGACTTCGTCAAGGCCGAGAAGTACCCGAACGCCGCCAAGGACGGCCAGGGCCGGCTCCTGGTCGGCGCCGCGGTCGGTGTCGCCGGTGACTCCTTCGAGCGCGCCCAGGCCCTGATCGAGGCGGGTGTCGACTTCATCGTCGTCGACACCGCGCACGGCCACTCCCGCCTGGTCGGCGACATGATCGCCAAGATCAAGTCGAACTCCTCCGGCGTGGACGTGATCGGCGGCAACGTCGCCACGCGTGACGGCGCCCAGGCCCTGGTCGACGCCGGCGCGGACGCCATCAAGGTCGGTGTCGGACCGGGCTCCATCTGTACGACGCGCGTGGTCGCCGGTATCGGCGTCCCGCAGGTCACCGCCATCTACGAGGCCGCGCTGGCCGCCAAGGCGGCCGGGGTCCCGGTCATCGGCGACGGCGGCCTCCAGTACTCCGGCGACATCGCCAAGGCGCTCGTCGCGGGCGCCGACACCGTGATGCTGGGCTCGCTCCTCGCGGGCTGCGAGGAGTCCCCGGGCGAGCTGCTGTTCATCAACGGCAAGCAGTTCAAGTCGTACCGCGGCATGGGTTCGCTGGGCGCCATGCAGTCCCGCGGCGACCGCAAGTCGTTCTCCAAGGACCGCTACTTCCAGGAGGGCGTCGCCTCCGACGAGCAGCTCATCCCGGAGGGCATCGAGGGCCAGGTGCCCTACCGCGGCCCGCTCTCCTCGGTCGTCCACCAGCTCGTCGGCGGTCTGCGCCAGTCGATGTTCTACGTCGGCGGCCGCACCGTCCCGGAGCTGCAGAGCAACGGCCAGTTCGTCCGGATCACCTCGGCGGGTCTGAAGGAGTCGCACCCGCACGACATCCAGATGACGGTCGAGGCGCCGAACTACAGCCGCCACAAGTGAGCCACCGGCCGACGCGAGCAGGACGCGGCGGCACACGCGTGTGAACGTACGACAAGGGCGGCCCCGGAGCACCGGGGCCGCCCTTGTCGTGCCCGTCGGCGATACTGGAAGACGCTGAACGCATCAGGGAAAGGCCACACACGTGACTGAGATCGAGATCGGGCGCGGCAAGCGCGGCCGCCGGGCGTACGCCTTCGACGACATCGCCGTCGTCCCCAGCCGCCGTACCCGGGACCCGAAGGAGGTCTCGATCGCCTGGCAGATCGACGCCTACCGTTTCGAGCTGCCCTTCCTGGCCGCCCCCATGGACTCGGTCGTCTCCCCGGCCACCGCGATCCGCATCGGTGAGCTGGGCGGTCTCGGCGTCCTCAACCTGGAGGGTCTGTGGACCCGCCACGAGGACCCGCAGCCGCTGCTCGACGAGGTCGCCGGGCTGGACGCGGAATCGGCGACCCGCCGCCTCCAGGAGATCTACGCCGCCCCCATCAAGGAAGAGCTGATCGGCGCCCGCATCAAGGAGGTGCGCGACTCCGGCGTGGTCACGGCGGCCGCGCTCTCCCCGCAGCGCACCGCCCAGTTCTCCAAGGCCGTGGTGGACGCGGGCGTGGACATCTTCGTCATCCGCGGTACGACGGTGTCGGCCGAGCACGTCTCGGGCTCGCACGAGCCGCTGAACCTGAAGCAGTTCATCTACGAGCTGGACGTCCCGGTGATCGTCGGCGGCTGCGCCACCTACACGGCCGCACTGCACCTGATGCGCACCGGTGCGGCCGGCGTCCTGGTCGGCTTCGGCGGCGGCGCCGCGCACACCACCCGCAACGTGCTGGGCATCCAGGTCCCGATGGCGACCGCCGTCGCGGACGTGGCGGCGGCCCGCCGTGACTACATGGACGAGTCCGGCGGCCGGTACGTGCATGTCATCGCGGACGGCGGTGTCGGCTGGTCCGGCGACCTGCCCAAGGCCATCGCCTGCGGCGCCGACGCCGTGATGATGGGCTCGCCCCTCGCGCGCGCGACCGACGCGCCGGGCCGCGGCCACCACTGGGGCATGGAGGCGGTCAACGAGGAGCTGCCGCGCGGCAAGAAGGTCGACCTCGGCACGGTCGGCACCATCGAGGAGGTCCTCACCGGCCCGTCCCACACCCCGGACGGCTCGATGAACTTCTTCGGCGCCCTGCGCCGCGCCATGGCCACCACCGGCTACAGCGAGCTGAAGGAGTTCCAGCGCGTCGAGGTGACGGTCGCGGACTCCGTGCACCGCCGCTGACGCCGTACCGCACGCGCGCGTGTACGTGTGAAAAGGGCCCGTCCGTGGGTACGGACGGGCCCTTCGCGTACGGCGGGTGTTACGCGGCGCCCTTCTTGGCGCCGGAGAACGCGGCGAACGCGCCGATGCCGAGGAAGACGAAGCTCAGCGCGTCGGCCTCCTCGCTCCAGCCCTCGGTGATCAGGTCGAGGTGCTCGCTGAAGATCTCCGTCGCGGAGACCCCGGCGATGTCGGCCATGATGATCCCGATGCCGATGATCTGGCCGAGGTAGACCGCGCCCAGGGCGAGCACCGCGCTCACGACGGGCAGCACCGGGTTGGCGCCGCCGACCTTGCCGGCCGCGAAGCCGACGAGGAGGCCGACACCGACGGCCGCGTAGCCGATCTCGTACTCGGTGGCGCCCACGATGCCGCCGTAGATCCCGGCGGTGACCAGGGCGACCACGAGGGCGGTGAGCAGACCGAGGACGAGGTTGCCCTGGCGCGGGGCGGCCGGGAACGGCGGCGGCACGGCGCCCGGCTGCGCCGCGAAGGGGTTGCCGCCCGCGACCGGGGCGGGAGCCGGGGCCGGCGCCGGGGCGGCGGTCGCGGTGGCGGTGGCGTCCGGAGCGGGCGGGGCGTCCGCGGCCGGCTGGGCGTACGGGTTGCCGTCGACGGGCTGCGGCTCGGACGGGGACGACGGGGCCGGGGACGGCGGAGTTGACTCGGTCATGACAGATATCCCCCCACGGGACGGACGAGAAGAAGAGGGCGGCGACAGGAGCGACGCGTTCTCGCACACGCGTGCGTGCGAGAAGTCGCCGCAGAGTAGCAGGGCATCGCCGCCCTCTTCATCTGTCATTTATCTGCCGTCTTCCGGGCATCCCGCCCGCTCAGAGCCGGTGCGCGGCCCCCGTCGGGGTGGCTCCGCGGGTGTCCAGCAGCAACTGGGCCTTCACGGACAGCCCTTGGAGGTCGTACGTGCGGTGCTGCTGGAGCAGGATCGTCAGATCGGCGTCGGCCGCCGCCTCGTAGTACGAGTCCGCGCGCGGGACCGGGCGGTCCAGGACGCTCCAGGACGGCACGTGCGGGTCGTGGTAGCTCACCGCGGCCCCCAGCTCCATCAGCCGCATCGCGATCTCGCGCGCGGGGGAGCCCTGCTGGTCGGCGAGGTCGGCCTTGTAGGTCACGCCGAGCAGCAGCACGCGCGCGCCGCGGGCCGACTTGCCGTGCTCGTTCAGGAGGGCGGCGGCGCGCTGGACGACGTAGCGCGGCATCCGGTTGTTGACCTGCTGGGCCAGTTCCACCATGCGCAGCGGGCTGCCGGGCTGGCCGGTGCGGTCCAGCGGGACGGAGTGGCCGCCGACGCCGGGTCCTGGACGGAACGCCTGGAAGCCGAACGGCTTGGTCTCGGCGCAGCGCACGACGTCCCACAGGTCGACGCCGAGGTCGTGGCAGAGGACGGCCATCTCGTTGACCAGCGCCATGTTGACGTGCCGGAAGTTGGTCTCCAGGAGCTGCACGGTCTCGGCCTCCCGCAGGCCGCGCGCGCGGACCACCTTGTCGGTGAGCCGGCCGTAGAACGCGGCCGCCGACTCGGTGCAGGCCGGGGTCAGTCCGCCGATGACCTTCGGCGTGTTGGCCGGGGAGTAGGAGCGGCTGCCGGGGTCGACCCGGCTGGGGGAGTAGGCCAGGTGGAAGTCGCGGCCCGCGCGCAGCCCGGACGTCTCCTCCAGCAGCGGCCGCAGCAGTTCCTCCGTCGTCCCCGGGTACACGGGCGACTCCAGGATGACGGTGGTGTGCGGGCGCAGCCGGGCGCCCAGGGTGCGGGCGGCGGCCTCCACCTGGGTCAGGTCGAGTCCGCCGTCGGCGTCGCGCGGGGTGGGGGCGCAGATGACGGCGGTGCGCACCCGGCCCAGCTCGGCGGGGTTGGTGGCGTGCCGGAAGCCCCCCGAGAGCATCCGGCGCAGCTCCGCGGGGCTGAGGGAGCCCGCCTCGGGGCCGGTGCCGGTCCGGTAGCCGAGCGTGGGGATGCCGGCGGCGACCGCGGCCTGGGCCAGGGGCAGGCCCAGGGGGCCGAGTCCGATGACGGCGAGATCTGCGGGCATGGCGTGGGCCGTCCTTCCCAATAACCGAAGCGGGACAGGTGCGCAAGCCCTGTGGACAGGACGAGCGAGCGCAATGTCAGACTAGGAGTAAATATGACCGTTATGTGGGATTGATCGGCTGTGTTGATCTGCCGTTTTGATCTGCCGTTTTGACGTTGTCCACAGGCTGGGGGTGCGTGGTGGCTGAAGCGCGGCAACAAGGTCACAATTCTGGGCATGGGTGATACGGGACGGGCCTCGCCCTGACGGGAGGGGCTCGCGTGACGGACAGCGGGAGGCAGCGGTGAGGACAGCGACACTCGGGCCGGCGCAGCGAGCCGAGTCACTGGCGGCCATGGCCGAGCGCGAACTCGACGTGCTGGTGATCGGCGGCGGCGTGGTCGGCGCGGGCACCGCCCTGGACGCCGTCACCCGCGGCCTGTCCACCGGCCTGGTCGAGGCGCGCGACTGGGCGTCGGGCACGTCGAGCAGATCCAGCAAGCTGATCCACGGCGGCCTGCGCTATCTGGAGATGCTCGACTTCGCCCTCGTCCGCGAGGCCCTGAAGGAGCGCGGACTGCTGCTGGAGCGGCTCGCCCCGCACCTGGTCAAGCCGGTGCCCTTCCTCTACCCGCTCCAGCACAAGGGCTGGGAGCGCCTGTACGCGGGTTCGGGCGTCGCGCTCTACGACGCGATGTCCATGGCCCGCGGCCACGGCCGGGGCCTGCCCGCGCACCGCCATCTGAGCCGCCGTCACGCCCTGCGCGTCGCCCCCGCGCTGAGGAAGGACGCGCTGGTCGGCGCGTTGCAGTACTACGACGCGCAGATGGACGACGCCCGGTTCGTCACCACCCTCGTGCGCACCGCCGTGTCCTACGGCGCGAAGGCCGCCAACCGCGCGCGGGTGACCGGCTTCCTGCGCGAGGGCGAACGGGTCGTGGGCGCGCGCGTGCAGGACGTCGAGGCGGGCGGGGAGTACGAGATCCGCGCCCGGCAGATCGTCAACGCCACCGGGGTGTGGACCGACGACACGCAGGCGATGGTCGGCGAGCGCGGCCAGTTCCACGTCCGCGCCTCCAAGGGCATCCACCTCGTCGTGCCGAGGGACCGCATCAGTTCCACCAGCGGACTGATCCTGCGCACCGAGAAGTCCGTGCTGTTCGTCATCCCCTGGGGCCGGCACTGGATCATCGGCACGACCGACACCGACTGGGACCTCGACAAGGCCCACCCGGCCGCCTCCAGCGCCGACATCGACTACCTCCTCGAACACGTCAACTCCGTGCTCGCGGTCCCCCTGAGCAGGGACGACGTCGAGGGCGTCTACGCCGGACTCCGCCCGCTGCTGGCCGGCGAGTCGGACGCCACCAGCAAGCTGTCCCGCGAGCACACCGTCGCCCACCCGGTGCCCGGCCTGGTCGTGGTCGCGGGCGGCAAGTACACGACCTACCGGGTGATGGCCAAGGACGCCGTGGACGAGGCGGTGCGCGGACTCGACCAGCGAGTCGCCGACTGCGTCACGGAGGACGTGCCGCTGCTGGGCGCGGAGGGCTACCGCGCGCTGTGGAACGCGCGGGCGCGGATCGCCGCGCGCACCGGACTCCACGTGGTCCGGGTGGAGCACCTGCTGAACCGGTTCGGCTCGATGGCGGAGGAGGTCCTCGACCTCATCGCCGCGGACCCGTCACTGGGCGAGCCGCTGCCCGCCGCCGACGACTATCTGCGCGCCGAGATCGTGTACGCCGCCTCCCACGAGGGCGCCCGCCACCTGGACGACGTCCTCACCCGGCGCACCCGCATCTCCATCGAGACCTTCGACCGCGGCACCCGCAGCGCCCGCGACGCGGCCGAGCTGATGGCACCGGTGCTGGGCTGGGACAAGGACCACGTCGAACGCGAGGTCGCCCACTACGAGAAGCGGGTGGAGGCGGAGCGCGAGTCCCAGCTCCAGCCCGACGACCTGACGGCGGACGCGGCACGGCTGGGGGCGCCGGACATCGTGCCGCTCTAGGACGGCGGCGGCCCCGGGGCCGCCGGGTCAGGCCAGCCAGTGGCAGGGCAGGCGGAGGAGGCCGGCGGCGCGGGCGGCGACCGCCTCGGCGTGCGGCGGGACGCCTTCGTCGGCGAGGCCCCTGGTCAGATGCAGATGGAGGGACTGGAGGGTGGCGAAGGTGTTGAACGCCCAGACCGGGACGGGCCCGGGGCCGCCTCCCGCCAGGGCCTTCTCCACCGTGGTCAGCCAGCCGGTGGCCTGCTTGCGCGTCAGACCGGGCGCTTGGAGGACACGCGTGAGGGCACGGGCGAGCCGCGCGTCCTCCAACTGGGCGTACCGGTAGTCGGCCTGCGGGGCCGTCATCCTGCGGGCACAGAGTTCGAGCAGCTCGGTACGGCGGTCGGGCAGGGCCTTGGCGAACGCGGCGATGGCGTCGGCCCCGTGCGCGACGGCGTGCAGCCAGCCCAGCGAGTCGTCCCAGCCGCGTGTGTCCCGCTCCGCCGGGTACCACGCAGAGAAGGCGGCGTACCAGCGCTCCGCTGCCTCCCTCGGCACCAGACCGGGGGCGGCGTGTGCGCGCGTCAGGACGGAGCCGATGACCAGCGGCGCGAAGGTGCGGGCCTGTATGCCGGGGTGGACGAACCGGCCGGCGGCGGTGTCGCCGAGCGTGATGAGGACCCCGTCGAGACGGCCCTCCCTGATCCAGCGGGCCGCGGCGGTGCAGGCGTGGTCGTCACGGATCTGGGGGTCGGGCGAGACCAGCATGGCCGACAGCTCGTCGGCGAGCCGGGACGCCGGTACGGCCTCGGGGAAGGGGAAGCCCCCGGCCGCGAGCGACGGCCAGTCCAAGAGATCGGCGGGATCGGTGCGCATCGCGTCAGGCTGCCACAGGTCCTAAGGGGTGCGAGGGCAGAACTCGGCTGCGAGCAGGGCCGGTTCGGCGTCGGGGTCGGCGATCTCCGTCGTGTTCACCCGGAAGGTGAGGACGTGCCGGCCGTCCAGGGTGGCCGCGGTGCGGACGAAGCTGCCCGGGATGCGGCCGTTGTGCCCCCATACCGTGACACCGCACGCGAGTCTCGTCGGGAACAGGCCCATGCCGTACGCCCCGTGCGCGGTGCGGGTGTCGAGCATCTCGCCCAGCTCCCGGGCGGGCAGCAGGGCCCCGCCGAGCAGCGCCGCGTAGAAGCGGTTCAGATCGGCGAGCGTCGTCACCAACTCGCCCGCCGCCCCGGCGACTCGCGGGTCGAGCGCGGTGACATCGCGTCCGTCCTCGTCGTAGGCACGCCCGTGCGGCACCGGCAGGGCGGTGCGGGAACCGGGGAAGGAGGTGCCGGTCAGACCCAGCGGGGCGATCAGCCGCCGCTCGGCCTCGCGGGCGTAGGAGCGGCCGGTGACCTGTTCGACGACCAGGCCGAGCAGGACGTAGTTGGTGTTGGAGTAGGCGAAGCGGCCGGAGCCGGACGGAGGGTGGTCGAGCGCGAGACGGACGGCCTGACGGGCGGTCACCGGTATGGTGCCGCCGGTGTCGCGGGCGAAGTCGTACAGGCCGCTGGTGTGGGTGAGCAGGCTGCGCAGGGTCAGCGCCCGCCCGTCGTTGCCGGCTCCGCGCACCAGGCCCGGCAGGTGGGACTCCACCGTGTCGGACAGGGACAGCCGCCGCTCGGCGGCCAGTTGGAGCACGACCGTCGCCACGAAGGTCTTGGTGATGCTGCCGGCCCGGAAGTGGTCGTCCGGATCGATGCCGGATCCCGCCTCGCCGTAGCGGATTCCGGTCCCGTCCTCGGCCAGCAGGGCGGCGGCGGGGGCGCCGCCGCGGGTCACGAGCAGCGGGAGCAGGTCGTCCGGGTGCGGGACCGCGCCGGCCCGCGAGGCGGTCCCGGCCAGGCCGAGCAGGACCACGGCCACGGCTGTGGCCAGCAGGTTCCGCCACGACGACGACACGGGTGCTCCTTCCTGGCCGAGTTCCCGCCGAGTTCCCGCCGGGCTCCCCTCGGGTTCCTGGTCGGGTCATCATGCAGGGTGTTCCTGTGGTGCCCGCGGCGGGGTTGGCCGAAGCGTGCTGCACCTTCTGGCCGGAAAGGTCCCTTCCCCGGGGAAAGTGAGGGGCACCCTGGGCGTCGGGCACTTGTCGGGTGAGGGACAATGGAGGCTCTGTCAGGGCGGGTTGCATGAGGGGACGCATGTCGGAGGCGGAGCGGGCGGGGACATCCCGTCAGGACAAGAGCGCACGTCTCCTCGCCGGGCGGTACCGGCTGGGAGACGTACTCGGCCGCGGCGGCATGGGGACGGTGTGGCGCGCCGAGGACGAAACCCTCGGACGCACGGTCGCCGTCAAGGAGCTGCGGTTCCCCGGGAACATCGACGACGACGAGAAGCGCCGGCTGATCACCCGGACGTTGCGCGAGGCCAAGGCCATCGCGCGGATCCGCAACAACAGCGCGGTGACCGTCTTCGACGTGGTCGACGAGGACGACCGGCCGTGGATCGTGATGGAACTGGTCGAGGGCAAGTCGCTCGCCGAGGTCATCCGCGAGGACGGCGTGCTGGAGCCGAGGCGCGCCGCCGAGGTCGGGCTCGCCATCCTCGACGTGCTGCGCTCGGCGCACCGCGAGGGCATCCTGCACCGTGACGTGAAGCCGTCCAACGTGCTCATCGCCGAGGACGGCCGGGTCGTGCTCACCGACTTCGGCATCGCCCAGGTCGAGGGCGACCCGTCCATCACCTCGACCGGCATGCTCGTCGGCGCGCCGTCGTACATCTCGCCGGAGCGCGCCCGCGGTCACAAGCCGGGCCCCGCGGCCGACCTGTGGTCGCTCGGCGGTCTGCTGTACGCCTCGGTCGAGGGCTCGCCCCCATACGACAAGGGTTCCGCCATCGCCACGCTCACCGCGGTGATGACCGAGCCGCTGGAGGAGCCGAAGAACGCGGGCCCGCTCCGGGACGTCATCTACGGGCTGCTCACCAAGGACCCCGAGCTGCGGCTCGACGACGCCGGTGCCCGCGCCAAGCTCCAGCGGGTGCTGCACGCGCCCGACCCCAAGGACACCGAGCCGTCGGACGCGACGCGGGTCGTCCCCCTGCCCGCCCAGCCCGGCGGCCCCGAGGGGCGCGGCGGTTCGGCCGAGGCGGGCGTGAAGCTGCGCGGGGCGCTGCGGTCCGTGCGCAAGGCCGCCGTGGCGGCGGGCGCGGCGACCACCGCGGCCGCGTCCCGGACCAAGTCGTCCGGCACCACGTCGACCTCCGCCTCCGCCTCCGTGGGGACGGAGCGGACGCGGAGTGCCGTCGGCGGGACGGCGCCCACGACCACGTCCTCGCCGTCCTCCCCTTCCTCTTCTCCTACGGCGGTCAACGGCGCGTCCGGCGGCCGGAGTTCCGGCTGGCCCGTGATGACCCCGCCGGATCTGCCGCCGCGGCAGGTGCCGAGGGCGCCGCTCACGGACGTGGTGCCGAAGCGGACGCTGGTCATCATCGCCGTGGTGGTGGCGCTGGCCGTGCTGGGCACGGTCCTGGCCCTCGTCCTGGGCGGCGGTGACGGCGACAACGCCGGCGGTCCGGCGAAGGGCGGCGCCAAGACCGTGGCCAGCGGCAGCGCGAGCGCCGACACCAAGGACGACGAGAAGGGCGGGACCGGCACCGACGGCTCCGCCTCGGACGGCTCCGCGACCGGCACCACCCCGGGCGACGACGCCACCGTGGACAGCGGCGCCGCCACCAACGGCTCCACCGGCGCGACCGAGGTCTCCGACACCGGGAAGGGCGGGGCCGTCTCGACGTACAAGGGCGGCCAGGGGTACTCGATCGGGCTGCCGGACGGCTGGAAGTTCGAGTCCACCGGCTCGGCGGGCGACCGGTTCACCGGGCCCGACGGGCAGAAGCTGCTCGTCGCCTGGACGAGCACGCCCAAGGGCGACCCGGTCGCCGACTGGCGGAGCCAGGAGCGCTACATGACGCGCTCGCAGTACAAGAAGATCCGCATAGAGGCGGTGGACTACCGCGGCTGGAACACGGCCGACTGGGAGTTCACCTACCAGGAGAGCGGCACCAAGTACCGCACCGTCGACCGCGGTTTCGTCGTCAGCGGCAGCCAGGGGTACGCGCTGATGTACACGGCGAAGGCCGCCGAGTGGGGTTCCGAACTGCGCGAGTCCACCTGGAAGACGCTGACGGAGACCTTCACACCGAAGAAGTAGCCCCGGCCCACGGCGCGTTCGGCGCGCGTACGCGGCCCGATATCTGGGCATCCCCTCTCCGGTCCTGCCTCCGGCACGTATCGTGAATGGCTGCGAACGAATGTGACCACCAGGTGGCCGGGGGAGGCAACGTGGACGACTATGCGGGTCGGGTGCTCGCCGACCGCTACCGCCTGCCGTTGCCGCCGTCCGACGAGTACGAACTCACCGAGACCCGCGCCTTCGACACCTACAGCGGACAGGAAGTCCTGGTCCGGCAGGTGCCGTTGCCCGAGGTCGTCGAGGCCGAGGTGCTCGACGCGGAGGGACTGCCCGCCGGGTTCACGGCACGTGAGCGCACGGCGGGGCGGCCCGGAGCCCGACCGGGCGCCGGTGGCGGACCGCGCAGGCCCGCCGATCCCGTCGTACGACGGGCCGTCGAGGCGGCCCAGGCCGCCGCGAGCATCCCCGATCACCCCCGCCTCGACCAGGTCTTCGACGTGTTCGCCGAGGGCGGTTCGCTGTGGATAGTGAGCGAGTCGGTGGCCGCGCGGCCGCTCGCCGCGCTGCTCGCCGAGAAGCCGCTGACGCCGTACCGGGCCGCCGAGGTCGCCTCCGACGTGCTGATGGCGCTGCGGGTGCTGCACGCGCACGGCTGGGTGCACCGGAACATCACCGCGCGCACGGTCATGGTCTGCGACGACGGACGGGTCATGCTGACCGGGCTGGCCGTCGGCGCCGCGGAAGAGGCGCTGTGCGGCTACGACCCGGTGCCGGTGGAGGACGACGACCCGCCCGGCAACGGTGTTTCCGCCCCGCCGAACCCCGCGGGACCACCCGCGGCCGGGGCCGCCGATCCTGAGGCGGCCCGGCGTGCCGCCATCGAGGCGCGGGCGGCCGGCGCGCTGCCGCCGCCCGGCGGGGAGCAGCCGGGCGGGCCGTCCGCGGCGGTGGCCCGCAGGGCGGCCGTGGACAGCGGCGAGGACATCCGGGCCGCGCGGGCCGGGGCGATCGCGGCGTACCGCGCGGGCGCGCGGGCCGCGGCCCGGGTCCAGGAGGCGCAGAACGGGCGCGCCGCCCTGCCCGGGGCCCGCACCCCGCTGGACGACGGCCAGGGCACCGCCGCGAACGGCGCTGCGGTGAACGGCGCGGCGACGGGGACGTCGTCGCCGTTCGGGACGCCTCCCGGCCAGATCGTCGACCCGTACGGCGTCCGGGGCGCACCCGGCCGGAGCGGACACGCGCTCCCGCACGCCCCCACCCCGAACGTTTCCGCCTCCACCGAGGCGCCTTCCGGCACCCGCTGGGACGACCTGGTGGCGGCGGGAGCGGCAGGAGCCGCCGCCGGAGTGGCCCCCGGTGCGACGGCCCAGCAGGTACCCACCCCCGTCCCGGCCCCCCGCCGGGGCCCCGCCACCGCCCTCGCCGCCGAGCGGGCGCGGCAGGCGCGGATGGCCGTCGTTGGACCGGTCACCGAGCGCTGGGCGCCCGAGCAGGCGGGACCGGTGCACGAGAACTGGCAACTGGCCGCCCCGATCGGCCCCGCGACCGACCTGTGGGCGCTCGGCGCGCTGCTCTTCCGGGCCGTACAGGGGCACGCGCCCTACCCGGAGGAGTCCACCGCCGAACTGGTGCAGATGGTCTGCGCCGAGCCGCCCGCCTACGCCGAGGAGTGCGGTTCGCTGCGGCCCGTCGTGGAGTCGCTGCTGCGCCAGGACCCCACCGAGCGGCTGGACTTCGAGGAACTGCGCGGCTGGCTGCGCTCCCTGGTACGGTCCGCGCCGGAGCCCGAGGCCGGCGCGCATGTGGTCGCCGCGCCGCCCGCCGACCCCAGCCGGCTGCCGATCGTGCGCCGCAAGGGCGAGTTGGTGCGCAGGCGCCGCGCCGCCCGGCTGCCCGCCCCCGGACCGCGCGCGCGGCACAAGCGGGCCCGCCCCGACACCGGCCGCGCCCCGCGAAGCCTCGGTCGCACCCTGCTGCTGCTCATCCTGCTGGCGCTGGCCGCGGCGTTCGCGTACGCCCTGCTGTTCATGCCCAAGGCCGGTGAGGACGGCGCGTCCGGCACCGACGCCACCCAGCGGGCCGGGGCCACCGCCCCGCCGGCCGGCCAGGCGCCCGAGGCGAGCAGCGAACCCCGGCCCGACCAGACCGCGCCGGGCTCCGGGAACGGCGCGTCGGCCTCCTCCGGCACCACCCAGGACGGCACGGAGACGGAGGGCGGCTCCGACGCCGCCGACGGGTTCACCGTCCGTGAGGACGAGGCGGGTTTCCGGATCGCCGTCGCCGACGGCTGGGACCGCACGCCGAAGAACGGCCGCGGCCAGATCGTGTACACGCACGGTGACTTCGAGCTGATCGTCGTACCCGGCCGGGACAGCGCCTCCGCGAACGGCACGGACCCGATGGTCTACCAGCGGGAGAAGGAGAGCGAACTCCAGCCGTACCGCGACTCCAGTTGGGCCACCGCCTCCGGGCTGCGCACCACCACGGTGGGCGAACGCGTCATGGCCGAAGGCCAGTTCACCTGGAACGACGGCGGCCGCGAGCGGTACGTCAGAAACCTGGCGATCCTGCTCGACGGGCGCTATCACGTCGTCCAGGTCCGCGGTCCCGAGGCGGAGCGGGACGAGGTGACGCGGCTGTACGAACAGGCCGCCGACAGCTACGAGTACACCGGCTGAACCCGTTCTGCCCGCCGGTTCCCGTTAAGCGGCAGAAGCGACAACCGTCACAGTGCGGTCTCCTTGGGACGTCGAAGGTTCCCCGGTAGCGCCGGGGTCCTTACGCTGACCCTGTCAAGAACATTGCGGGGCAACGTGAATCAGATGCAGGGCCGGCTCGTCGCGGGCCGTTACCGGCTGGCCGAGGCCATCGGCAGCGGCGGCATGGGCCGTGTGTGGCGCGCGCACGACGAACTGCTGCACCGGGCTGTCGCGGTGAAGGAGTTGACCGCCGCCCACTACGTCTCCGAGAGCGACCGGGAGCGGCTCCTCGCGCGCACGCGGGCGGAGGCCCGGGCCGCGGCGCGGATCAACCACTCCGCCGTGGTCACCATCCACGACGTGCTCGACCACGACGGCCGCCCGTGGATCGTGATGGAGCTGGTCGAGGGCCGTTCGCTGGCCGACGCGGTCACGGAGGACGGCCGGATCGAGCCCGCCGAGGCGGCCCGGATCGGCCTGTGGGTGCTGCGCGCCCTGCGCGCCGCGCACACCGCGGGCGTGCTGCACCGTGACGTCAAGCCGGGCAATGTGCTGCTCGCCGACGACGGCCGGGTCCTCCTCACCGACTTCGGCATCGCCCAGATCGAGGGTGACAGCACCATCACCCGGACCGGCGAGGTCGTCGGCTCGGTCGACTACCTCGCCCCCGAGCGGGTGCGCGGCCAGGACCCCGGTCCGGCCTCCGACCTGTGGGCGCTCGGCGCGACGCTGTACACGGCGGTCGAGGGGCGTTCGCCGTTCCGGCGGACCTCGCCGCTGACCACGCTCCAGGCCGTGGTCGAGGAGGAGGCCGACGAGACCCGGCACGCCGGTCCGCTCGGCCATGTCATCACCGCCCTGCTCCGCAAGGACCCGGCCGCCCGCCCGGCCACCGCCGAGACCGAACGGCTCCTCGCCGACGCGGCGGAGGGCCGGGGTCCGGGCGGTCCGGGCGGTCCGGGCGGCGCGCAGGTGTTCGTGCCGGCCCAGTACGGCGGCCCGGACACCGCGACCGCCGTCCCGGTCGGCCCCACAGGTCCCAACGGCCCCGCAGGCCCGGGCGGACAGACGCTCGTCGGCCCCTCGCACCACAACAGCCACAACGGCCACACCGGCCACACCGGTCAGGGCGGCCCTTCCGCGCACGTCCCCGCGCACGTCCCCGCGTACGGCGCGCCGCGTACCTCCGCGCGCCCCTCGCGGCGCCGCAGGCTGCGCACCCTGGCGCTGGTGGTCGCCGTGGCCGCGCTGGTCGGCGGCGGTACGGCGGTGGTCCTCCAGCAGTACGGCGCCGGAGGCCGTTCGCACGCCGGTGAGTCCCCGTCCCCGTCCACCTCGGCCGGTGCCTCCGCCTCCGGCACGCCGAGCGATTCGGCCAGCGCGACGCCCACCTCGCAGGACGGTCTGCCGCGCTCGTGGGAGCCGATCACCGATCCGCTCGGGTTCGGTCTTTCGCTGCCGAAGGGCTGGGAGCGCGAGCTGTTCCAGGACGACGGCGACCTCAAGCAGGTCGACTACACCCCCGACGGCGGCGAGCACTTCGTCCGGATCGCCATCGACACCTCGCCCGACTTCGACAGCGCCTACGCCCATCAGAGGGACCTCGAACAGCAGCTCCAGCGGCTGGTCGACTACAGGACGGTGACGCTGGAGGAGAACGTCTACCGCGACCGCGAGGGCTCCGAATGGGAGTACACGTGGACCGCGCTGGCCAAGGACACGGAGTTCCCCGGGCCGCGCCGGGCGATCGAGGAGGCGTACATCGCCCGCGACGGCACGGAGTACATCATCTACATGTCGTCCCCGGCCGAGGACTGGGAGCGGACGGCCGAGCAGTTCCGGTCCGTGCTCCGGAGCTGGCGGGAACCGGGCGCCTCCTGACGGTGGTTGGCCGGACGGCGACCCGGAGGCGGGGCGTCCGGTGGGGCATGATGGGCGTATGGGGACCGAGGGGGACGGCGTCCGGATCATCGCGGGCCGCTACCGGCTGGAGACCAGGCTGGGGCGCGGCGGCATGGGCGTGGTCTGGCGTGCCACGGACCAACTGCTGGGACGGCGTGTCGCGGTCAAGGAGCTGATCCAGGACGACACGCTCTCCGCCGAGGAGGCGCGCGGCCGGCGCGACCGGACCCTGCGCGAGGCCCGCGCGGTGGCCCAGCTCAGCCATCCGCACATCATCGTGGTGCACGACGTCGTCGAGGACGGCGAACGGCCGTACATCGTCATGGAACTGATCGACGGCGGCTCGCTCGCCGACCGGATCGCCGCGCACGGCCCGATCGGCGCGGACGAGGCGGCCCGTATCGGCATCGCGCTGCTGGGCGCGCTGCGCGCCGCGCACGCGGCCGGTGTCCTGCACCGCGACATCAAGCCGGCGAACGTCCTGCTCGACGGCGACAACGACCGGGTCGTCCTCACCGACTTCGGGATCGCGCAGGTCTCGGGCGCCACCACGCTCACCGAGACCGGGTCGTTCGTCGGCTCGCCCGAGTACACCGCGCCCGAGCGGATGTCGGGGGCGCGCACCGGGCCCGAGTCCGACCTGTGGTCGCTGGGGGCGCTGCTGTGCACCGCGCTGAGCGGCGAGTCGCCGTTCCGGCGCGACTCGCTGGGCGGCATCCTGCACGCCGTCGTCTTCGCCGACATCCGCACGCCCGAGCAGGCCGCGCCGCTGCTGCCGGTCGTGCGCGGGCTGCTGGAGCGGGACCCCGAGCGGCGGTTGGGGGCGGCGGAGGCGGAGCGGCTGCTGCGGGTCTTCCGCGAGACGGGGCACACGCCGGCGCCGGTGTCGTCCGGGTACACGCCGACCCGCGAGGACCTGCCGCGCACGGCACCGGAGGCCCCCGCCCGGGAGCGGTCGCCGCGCGGGGTGCTGGTGGCCGCGCTGCTGGTCGCCGCGATGGCGGGCGCGGGCGTGTCGGCGGCGGCGCTGCTGGTGAACGGCGACGGGGGCGGCGGCGGTGGCTCGCCCACGAGTCCGGCGTCCCGGGAGACGACGAGCGCGGCGCCGGGCCCGACGGCGACCGGCTCGCACGGCGATCCGGCGACACCGTCCTCCTCGTCCGCGCGCCCCTCGTCCGGCCGTCCCGCGACCCCCGGCGCCGCCCCCGCCTCCGACGACCACGCCACCGCGCCCTCCGGCTACCGACTCGCCGTGGACCCCGCCGGGTTCTCCCTGGCCGTCCCGGAGGAGTTCACCCGGGTGCCCCAGGGGGAGCGGGTGTTCTATCTGTCGCCGGGGGAGACCTTCCGGCTCGGCATCAAGATCGCGGACCCGGCGCCCGGCGGCCCCCTCGGCGCGATGGAGCGCGCGGCGGCCGAGGGGCCGGAGAACAACCCCGGTTACCACGACGGCAGGGTCACCGAGACCGAGCACGACGGACACCCGGCGGCGCTCTGGGAGTTCACCTGGGACGGCTTCAGCGCGGCCGAGGGCGCCCGGCACACCTACGACCTGTGCTGGGAGGCGAACGGCAGGCTGTACGACGTGTGGGTGTCGGCGCCGGTCGGCAAGGTGCGGGAGGCGCGGGAGTACTTCGACGTCGCGGTCGGCACGTTCGTGGCCCGGTGACGTGCCCCGGTGACGTGCCCCGGCCGGTCCGGTAAATGGTGCATAAGGAACGTCACGCGTCACGGGTCTGTGACCGGTGGGGCCGCCCGGTGGATACCGGCCTGCCTGGCGCGATATGGATGGAGTCATGAGCCACAACGGGGGAGTCGGCCACGAGCCCGACGACACGACGAGTTTTGTTCTGCAACCGCCGAACCCGCAGCACGCCGTGGCGCAGTCCGCGGTGCCGCAACCCGGTGTTCCGGCCCAGCAGTTCGCACCCCCACAAGAGCCCGAGCCCGGCACCGGCCGGCTGATCGCGGGCCGCTACCGGCTGCTCGCCAAGCTCGGCCACGGCGGGATGGGCACGGTGTGGCGGGCGAAGGACGAGACGGTCGACCGTGAGGTCGCGGTCAAGGAACCCCGCGTCCCCGACCACCTTCCCGAGCGGGAACGGGCCAACGCCTACGAGCGGATGCGGCGCGAGGCCCGCGCCGCCGCCCGGCTCGACCACCCGGCGGTCGTCAACGTGCACGACGTCGCCGTCGTCGACGGCAAGCCCTGGATCGTGATGGAGCTGGTCCACGGCCGTTCCCTCGGCAGCGCCCTCCAGGAGGGCACGCTCGGCGCGCGCGAGGCCGCCACGATCGGCCTGGAGGTGCTCGGCGCGCTGGAGGCCGCCCACGCGGCGGGCATCCTGCACCGGGACGTCAAGCCGGACAACGTCCTGCTCGGCCGGTACGACCGGGTCGTCCTCACCGACTTCGGCATCGCCCAGATCGAGGGCGAGACCAACCTGACCGACACCGGCGGCTTCGTCGGCTCGCCCGAGTACATCGCCCCGGAGCGGGTGCTGGGCCAGCGTCCCGGCCCGGCGTCCGACCTGTGGTCGCTCGGCGTGGTGCTGTACGCGGCGACGGAGGGCGTGTCGCCGTTCCGCCGCAGCAACACGCCTGCCACCCTCCAGTCCGTCCTGAACGCCGCGCCCGCGCCGCCCGCCGCCGCGCAGGGCCCCCTCGCCGAGGCCGTCAACGGGCTGCTGGAGAAGGACCCGGCGCGCCGTCCCGACGCCGCCCGGGTACGGGCCCTGCTGACGGCCGCCGCGAACCCGCCCGCACCGGCCCCGGCGCCCACCGAGGTCGTACGGCACGTCGAAGTGCCCGTGGCGCGCCGCCGGCTGGGCCTCAAGGCGTGGCTCGGGCTCGGTGCCGCGGCCGTCGCGGCGGCGGTGACGGCGTACCTGGTGCTCGCCGACCCGTTCGCCGGGCCGCTGCCGGACGACTGGAAGACGGCCGCCGAGAAGGACGTCACCGCCACCCTCGCCTTCCCCGCCGACTACCAGCGGACCGTGCCCGAGCGGGACTCCGACGACAGCCACTGGGTCAGCTACACCGACCCCAGCGGCGCGGTGTCCGTGGTGCTGACGGTGGCCCGCAAGGCGGAGGACACCAGCAACGAGATCAAGCCGTCCGCGGCCGCCGAGATGTACGCCGACGACGCCGAGTTCACCGAGCGCGGCAGCTACCGCCTCGACATGCCGAAGGGCGCGAAGACCGAGACCGACGACAACGTCACCTTCGAGGGCCGCAAGGCCGCCGCGAACACGGTCCGGTACACGACCGACGACTCCCAGCACCCGCGCCCCCGTGAACTGCGGCTCTTCTACTACAAGTCCTCGGCCGGCGACATGTACAAGCTGACCGTCGCCTATCCGGGCAAGGGCGACTTCACCGAACGCGGCCGGGAGGTGGCCCGCACGGCGATCGCCAATCTGCGGATCGACAAGCTGTAGCGGGCGGGGACGGGCTGAAGCCCGGCACACAACGTCCTGATCAGCGGCTTTGTTGCCAGTGAACACTGGCGGCTTGTGTGCGGTCGGTGAATCCCTATTACCGGCGGGTACCCAAAGTCCCTCCGGCGTCATACCCTGCGCGTCATGACCGACTCGCAGGCCCCGGAAAAGGCCGGTATCGACCCCGGCACGGGCACCAACCCCCTCGCCCCCGCCCCCGCCGGCGTCCGCACCGCCGCCGACGTCGTCACCCCCCAGCTCGTCGCCCAGCTCACCAAGGGCGTCGTCGGCTCCGGCCGGACCGTGAACCACACGCCGTTCACCGGCGAGGTGCTCGCCGAACTGCCCGAGTCCACTCCCGAGGACGTGGCGCGGGCGTACGAGGCGGCCCGCGCCGCCCAGGCCGTCTGGGAGCGGATCCCGGTCCGGGAGCGGGCCGCCGTCCTGCTGCGCTTCCACGATCTGGTGCTCGCCCGCCAGGCCGAGGTCCTCGACCTGATCCAGTTGGAGACCGGCAAGGCACGGCTGCACGCCCACGAGGAGGTGCAGGCCGTCGCGGTCGCCGCCCGCCACTACGGGCGCCGGGCGGCCGCCTACCTCCGGCCCAAGCGGCACGCCGGTGCCGTGCCGACCCTGACGAAGGTCACCGAACTGCGCCACCCGCGCGGGGTCGTCGGCCAGATCGCCCCGTGGAACTACCCGCTGGAGCTGTCCGTCGGCGACGCCCTCCCGGCGCTCGTCGCGGGCAACGCGGTCGTCATGAAGCCCGACACGGAGACCTGCCTGACCGCGCTGTGGGCCCGTGACCTGCTCATCGAGGCCGGACTGCCCGCCGGTGTCTTCCAGGTCGTCCTCGGCGAGGGCCCGGTCGTCGGCCCCGAGGTCGTCCGGCACGCCGACTACGTCTCCTTCACCGGCTCCACCCGCACCGGCCGCGAGGTCGCGCAGAGCGCCGCCGCCCGGCTGGTCGGCGTCTCCCTCGAACTCGGCGGCAAGAACGCCATGCTGGTCCTCGACGACGCCGACATCGAGAAGGCCGCCGCGGGCGCGGTCCGCGCCTGCTTCTCCTCCGCCGGCCAGCTCTGCATCTCCATCGAGCGGCTCTACGTCCACGAGTCGGTCGCGGACGCCTTCCTGGAGCGCTTCGCGACCCGCACCAGGGCCATGCGCCTCGGCACCTCCCTCGCCTACGGCGCCGACATGGGATCGCTGGTGGGCGAGCGCCAGTTGGAGACCGTGACGCGGCATGTGGCCGAGGCGGTCGCCAAGGGCGCGAAGGTCGTCGCGGGCGGGGTGGCCCGCCCGGACATCGGCCCCTACTTCTACGAGCCGACCATCCTCGACGGCGTCGCGGAGCCCATGGCGGTGTGCGCCGAGGAGACCTTCGGCCCGGTCGTCTCGGTCTACCGCTTCTCGACCGACGACGAGGCCGTCGAGCTGGCCAACGCCACGCCGTACGGCCTGAACGCCTCGGTCTGGACGAAGGACGGCCGGCGCGGCGCCGCCGTCGCCGCCCGGCTGCGCACCGGCACGGTCAACGTCAACGAGGGCTACGCCCCGGCCTACGGCAGTGTCCAGTCCCCGATGGGCGGCATGAAGGACTCCGGACTCGGCCGCCGGCACGGCTCCGAGGGCATCCTCAAGTACACCGAGGCCCAGACGGTGGCCCGCCAGCGCCTGCTGCCGATGGCGCCCTCGCTGGGCATGGACGACGAGAAGTACGCGCAGTTCATGAGCCGCAGCCTGAGACTGATGAAGGCGTTCCGGTTCCGGTGAGCGACACCCGCACGAGACTCGACGAGGAGACACCCGTGCCTCAAGACGCCTACGACTACGACGTGATCGTCGTCGGCTCCGGATTCGGCGGTTCGGTGACCGCCCTGCGCCTGACCGAGAAGGGCTACCGCGTAGGCGTCCTGGAGGCCGGCCGCCGCTGGACCCGCGAGACCCTGCCGAAGAACTCCTGGGACCTCAGGAACTACCTGTGGGCCCCGAAGCTCGGCTGCTACGGCATCCAGCGCATCCATCTGCTCGGCAACGTCATGGTCCTGGCCGGCGCGGGCGTCGGCGGCGGCTCCCTCAACTACGCCAACACCCTCTACGTCCCGCCGAAACCGTTCTTCGACGACCCCCAGTGGCGGGACATCACCGACTGGCAGGACGAGCTGAAGCCGTACTACGACCAGGCCCGGCGGATGCTCGGCGTACGGCTCAACCCGACGACCACGCCCTCGGACGTCCACCTCAAGGCGGCCGCCGAGCGCATGGGTGTCGGGGACACCTTCCACATGGCGCCGGTCGGTGTCTTCTTCGGCGACGGCGAGGACGCCGATGGCACGGCGAAGGCCGCGCCCGGCGACACCGTCGCCGACCCCTACTTCGGCGGGGCGGGCCCGTCCCGCAAGGCGTGCACCGAGTGCGGCGAGTGCATGACCGGCTGCCGGCACGGCGCGAAGAACACCCTGAACGAGAACTACCTGTTCCTCGCCGAGAAGGCGGGCGCGGTCGTGCACCCGCTGACGACGGTCGTCTCGGTCACCGACGACTCGCGGGGCGGCTACGCGATCGCCACCCTGCCGACCGACGACCGGCGCAAGGGGCGGGGCCGCACCTTCACGGCCCGCCGCGTCGTCCTCGCGGCCGGCACCTACGGCACCCAGACCCTGCTGCACCGGATGAAGTCGACCGGCCGGCTGCCGTATCTCTCCGACCGGCTCGGCGAGCTGACCCGCACCAACTCCGAGGCCCTGGTGGGCGCCCAGACCGACGACCGCCGCTACCGCAGGGCGACCGGCGCGGCGAAGGTCGACTTCACCCGCGGTGTCGCCATCACGTCGTCGGTCCACCCGGACGAGAACACCCACATCGAGCCGGTGCGCTACGGCAAGGGCTCCAACTCGATGGGCGGTCTGTCCATCCTCCAGGTGCCGTACGCGGAGGGTTCCTCGCGGGTGGCCGGCTGGCTGGCGAACGCGGCCCGCCACCCCCTGCTGATGCTGCGCTCGCTGTCCAACCGGCGCTGGTCGGAGCGGACCATCATCGGCCTGGTGATGCAGTCGCTGGACAACTCGCTGACGACGTATCTGAAACCGTCCGGCGTCGGCAAGGGGCTGCTCACCGCCCGTCAGGGGCACGGCGCGCCCAACCCCAAGCAGATCAGGGCCGCCTCCGAGGCCGCCACCGCGATCGCCGCCGACATCAACGGCTTCGCCGGCTCCAACGTGGGCGAGCTGATGGGCACTCCGCTCACCGCGCACTTCCTGGGCGGCTGTCCGATCGGCGACTCCCGCGAGACGGGTGTCATCGACCCGTACCACCGGCTGTACGGCCATCCCGGGATCTCGGTGGTGGACGGCGCCGCGGTCTCCGCGAACCTGGGGGTGAACCCCTCGCTGACCATCACCGCCCAGGCCGAGCGCGCGATGTCGTACTGGCCGAACAACGGCGAGGCGGACCCGCGCCCGGAGCAGGGGGAGCCGTACGAGCGGCTGCGGCCGGTGGAGCCCGCCGCACCGGCGGTTCCGGAGGACGCCTTCGGCGCGCTGCGGCTGCCGTTCCTGGGGATGCCGGCGGTGCCGCCCAAGGAGTGACACCGGTGGCCCGGTGGTGACACACGACCAAGGGACCTGCGCCCCCCTCCGAGCGCAGGTCCCTTCGTCATGCCGTTCAAGTCGTGTTCCGTCGGCCTTGGCGGAGACGGAAGTGGTCCTTGTTCCGGTATTCGGTAGGTGTGACCGGCGAAGTCCCCGGGGAGTTGCGTCGTCCTCACAGATTCTTTATGTGAGGTGGGTCACACCCGAAGGGGCCTGGGTGCGGCAGGGGGTCCGGGCATGACGAAGGGCCCCGTGGGACGGATCCACGGGGCCCTTCTTCACCGTCAGCACCGGCGTCAGGGCAGCGCCGGTGCCTGGGAGCGGCGCCGGGGGGTTGCGCCGCTGGATTCATGTATCGGGGGGCGGGGTTCGTGTGCATCGTGCTGGATGTGGACGGTCCCCGCAACCGTTTGACCCAGCCCTTGTGCATTTCTGCGGTTTCAGCCGGTCGGCCCCGGGCGTCCCCGAGGCCGGCCGTTCTCTTGGTGACCGGGCTGCTGTCCCCTGCCGTCCGGTCACGTGCTGGAGCGAGGTCCCACGGCGCACGGCACGATCCGTACGCCTCAACGCTCCAGTGATCCACGCGTGGTTCTTCCGGGCCCGCCCCTGGCTGGAACGGACACCGGGACCAACGAAGCGTGCCGGGGGCGGTCACGCGCCGTACGGGTGAGAGGAGGACCGAACTCAGATGCGACCGCGGCACAGTTCGAGCAGCGTCAGGGCGAGCGCGGTGCCGGGCTTGCCCAGCGCGTCCCGGTAGTGGCCGAGGACCTCCATCTCGCGGGAGAGGTTCACCCGCCGCCCGCCGGAGGTGATCCGGGCCTCCTGGATCACGGCGGAGACGGCCGTCCGCTCCTGGATCAGACCGATGATCCGGTCGTCGAGCGCGTCGATGCGCTCACGGGCACCGGTGATCACCTCGGCCGCCTCGGGGGTGCGGGCGCCGGTCACGTCGGTCGCGGTCACGTCGGTCGCGGTCATGGGGGCTCCTCGTCGGATTCGAGTGGGGCGGCCCCGGAGCGACACGGTCCGCGAACGCCAGGCGCCCCGGACCTTGTCGGCCCGGGGCGCCTGGGAAGTCGCTTGTCAGTTGCTCAAGCAGCACGACCATGGCAGCCGGTGGGCCGGATGCCATAGGTAAAGAGGAAGGCCGGGTGCGTGAGCATGCGGCCAGTATGCCGTGGTGTCCCCGGGTGTCCAAGACGGTTCGGATCGTGAGACGGCTTCGGCCCCGAAGGGGCTGCGCGGCGCCCGGTAGACTCGGCCCCACACACACCTCGCTCACCGCCGGAAGGCAACCCGTGTCATCAGCGACCCCCGCCGCCCCCGACACCGTCCTGGTCGTCGACTTCGGCGCGCAGTACGCCCAGCTCATCGCCCGTCGGGTCCGCGAGGCCCGGGTCTACAGCGAGATCGTGCCGAGCACCATGCCGGTCGAGGAGATGCTCGCCAGGAACCCGGCGGCGATCATCCTCTCCGGCGGCCCCTCGTCCGTGTACGAGGAGGGCGCGCCCCGCCTCGACCGCTCGATCTTCGAGGCCGGCGTCCCGGTCTTCGGTATGTGCTACGGCTTCCAGCTCATGGCCCAGAGCCTCGGCGGCACCGTCGACAACACCGGCGCCCGCGAGTACGGCCGCACCGACCTGCACGTCTCCCGGACGTCCTCCACCCTCTTCGAGGGCACCCCCGCCGAGCAGGCGGTCTGGATGTCGCACGGCGACGCCTGCTCCGCCGCCCCCGAGGGCTTCACCGTCAGCGCCTCCACGGACGTCGTCCCGGTCGCCGCCTTCGAGAACGACGAGAAGAAGCTCTACGGCGTCCAGTACCACCCCGAGGTCCTGCACTCCACGTACGGCCAGCAGGTCCTGGAGCACTTCCTCTACCGGGGCGCGGGCCTGACCCCCGACTGGACCACCGGCAATGTGATCGACGAGCAGATCGCCGCGATCCGCGAGCTGGTCGGCGACCGGCGCGCCATCTGCGGTCTGTCCGGCGGTGTCGACTCCGCGGTGGCCGCGGCCCTCGTGCAGAAGGCCATCGGCTCCCAGCTCACCTGCGTCTACGTCGACCACGGTCTGATGCGCAAGGGCGAGACCGAGCAGGTCGAGAAGGACTTCGTCGCCGCGACCGGCGTCCAGCTCAAGGTCGTCGACGCCGAGGAGCGGTTCCTCACCGCCCTCAAGGGGGTCTCCGACCCCGAGGAGAAGCGGAAGATCATCGGCCGCGAGTTCATCCGCGTCTTCGAGCAGGCCCAGGCCGAGATCATCGCCGACGAGGGTCCGGCGGTCGAGTTCCTCGTCCAGGGCACCCTCTACCCCGACGTGGTGGAGTCCGGCGGCGGCACCGGCACCGCCAACATCAAGTCCCACCACAACGTCGGCGGCCTCCCCGAGGACCTCGAGTTCAAGCTGATCGAGCCGCTGCGCAAGCTGTTCAAGGACGAGGTCCGGATGGTCGGCCAGGAACTGGGCCTGCCCGAGGAGATCGTCCAGCGCCAGCCCTTCCCCGGCCCCGGCCTCGGCATCCGCATCGTCGGCGAGGTCACCAAGGAGCGCCTGGACCTCCTGCGCGACGCCGACGCCATCGCCCGCGAGGAACTGACGGCCGCCGGACTCGACCGCGAGATCTGGCAGTGCCCGGTGGTCCTCCTCGCCGACGTCCGCAGCGTCGGTGTCCAGGGCGACGGCCGCACCTACGGCCACCCGATCGTGCTGCGCCCGGTCTCCTCCGAGGACGCCATGACCGCCGACTGGTCGCGGCTGCCGTACGACGTCCTGGCGAAGATCTCCACCCGGATCACCAACGAGGTGCGGGACGTCAACCGCGTGGTCGTCGACGTGACGTCGAAGCCGCCGGGCACGATCGAGTGGGAGTAGGTCTCCCTGAGGCTCAGGTCCGTTTGAGGGTGCGCACCGGCTCTCCGGGCTTCCAGACCTGGGTGACCAGGTACGTCTCGTCCTCGACGTAGGTCCGTACGACCTCCGTCAGCTCGGTGCGGAAGAGGTGGAACGGCTCCGGCGGTTCCACCTCTTTCCTGTACGCCGCCTTGGCCGCCGGGTCCGTCACCTCCACCGCCCGGCCGCCGATCCGTACGTCCCCGCCGCCCATCGTGGTGCCCTCGCCCGGGTTGGCCTGGAGCGCGAACCGCGGATCGCGGCGCAGATCGAGCGCCTTCAGCGAGTCCGGCATCATGCCGAGCCACACCTGCCCGCCGAGGAAACGGACCTCGATGCCCGAGGTGCGCGGCGAGCCGTCCCGGCGCAGGGTCGCGAGGACGTGGTGGGTGTAGGCGCCGAAGCGCTGCTCGACGGTCGTCGCGAGATCGGGTTCGGCTGCGGCGAAGGCCGCCCATGTCGATGCCATGCACCGAGTCTGACCCCGATACCCGACATCTTCTGTCGCCATTTTGGCGCGATCTTGTGTGGTGTCGCGGTGCCGGACGTCATCGTTGCATAACAAGCCTGTTCTCCTGCGCTGACCGACGGTAACTTCCGCCCGTACACCCACCCAGTGCTGGAGGATCGATGCACGGGCCCACACCGCCTGCCCCGCTGCCCACCGATCGGCTGGAGTTCGCCATGCCGCCGATGCACGACTCGGTGGAGGACGAGCGCCGGCACCGCAAGGAACGCCTGGCGGGCGCCGTGCGCCTGTTCGGGCGGATGGGCTTCGAGGACGGCGTCTCCGGGCACATCACCGCCCGCGACCCCGACTTCAGCGACTGCTTCTGGGTCAACCCCTTCGGCATGCCCTTCAAGCACGTCACCGTCAGTGACCTGGTGCTGGTCAACTCCGAGGGACAGGTCGTCGAGGGCCGCTACCACGTCAACCAGGCCGCCTTCACCGTCCACTCCCAGGTCCACGCGGCCCGCCCGGACGTCGTCGCCGTCGCCCACTGCCACTCGGTGCACGGCCGCGCCCTCGCCGCCCTCGGCGAACTGCTGGACCCCATCACCCAGGAGAGCTGCGCCTTCTACGAGGACGTGGCGCTGTACGACGCCTACACCGGCGTCGCCGTGGACGCCGAGGAGGGCCGGCGCATCGCCCGGGTGCTCGGCTCCCGCAAGGCGCTGGTGCTGCGCAACCACGGGCTGCTGACCGTGGGGGACTCGGTGGACGCGGCGGCCTGGTGGTTCCTGTCCATGGAGCGTTCCAGCCAGGTCCAGCTCACCGCCCGCGCGGCCGGCCGCCCGGTCCTGATCGACCACAAGGCGGCGGTCGCCACCCGGGAGCAGTTGGGCGGCGACCTGGTGGCCTGGATCAACTACCAGCCCCTGTGGCAGGACATCAGCCGCAGCGAGCCGGATCTGCTGAGCTGAGCCGTGCGGGCTCAGCCGAACTGTTTCCTGGACCACCGGTGGCCGAGGACGGTGAGGGCCAGACACCAGACCAGGGCGATCCAGCCGTTGTGACCGATCTCCGTGCCGAGGAGGAGTCCGCGCAGGGTCTCGATGGCGGGGGTGAAGGGCTGGTACTCGGCGACCGGCCGGAACCAGCCCGGCATGCTGTCCAGCGGCACGAAGGCGCTCGATATCAGGGGCAGCAGGATCAGCGGCATGGCGCTGTTGCTCGCCGCTTCGGCGTTCGGGCTGCTCATCCCCATGCCGACCGCGATCCAGGTGAACGCCAGCGCGAAGACGGCGAGCAGTCCGAAGGCCGCGAGCCATTCCAGGACGGTGGCGTCCGTGGAGCGGAAGCCCATGGCGGCCCCGATCGCGCCGACGAGGACGACGCTCGCGAGCGCCCGGATCACGCTGCCCGCGACATGGCCGAACAGGACGGACCCGCGGTGGATGGCCATGGTCCGGAAGCGGGCGATGATCCCCTCGTTCATGTCGGTGGCCACGGACACCGCGGTGCCGACCGTGGTCGAGCCGATCGTCATCAGCAGGATGCCGGGGACGAGATAGGCGAGGTAGGCGGAGCGGCCCGCGCCGCCGCTCATGGTGCCGCCGAAGACGTAGACGAACAGCAGCAGGAGCATGACCGGGGTGAGCAGCAGGTTGAGGGTGAGGGAGGGGTAGCGGCGGGCGTGCAGGAGGTTGCGCCGCAGCATGGTGGAGGAGTCGCGGATCGCGAGGGCCAGGGTGCTCATCGTGCGGACTCCTTGGGGTGGTCGGGCCGGCCGGGCACGGTGGTGTCGCCGGTGAGGGCGAAGAAGACGTCGTCCAGGTCGGGGGTGTGCACGGTCAGTTCGGCGGCCTCGACGCCGACGGCGTCCAGGCGGTCCAGGAGCGAGCGCAGGGCGCGCTGGCTGCCGTCGCTGGGGAGCCGCAGGGCGAGCGCCTCGTCGTCCCGGGTGACCTCGTCCAGTGCGGCGGTGGCGCTTCGGTAGGCGGCGGGGTCGGTGAAGCGGAGCCGGACATGGCCGCCGGGGACGAGCCGCTTGAGTTCGTCGGCGGTGCCCTGCGCGGCGATCCGGCCGCCGTCGAGGACGGCGATCCGGTCGGCGAGCTGATCGGCCTCCTCCAGGTACTGGGTGGTGAGGAAGACGGTGACCCCGCCCGCGACCAGGTCGCGGATGATCTGCCACATGGTGTGACGCGAGCGGGGGTCGAGACCGGTGGTCGGCTCGTCGAGGAAGATGATCCGCGGGTCGCCGACCAGGGTCATGGCGATGTCGAGCCGGCGTTTCATGCCCCCGGAGTAGGTGGCGGCGGGCTTGCCGGCGGCCTCGGTGAGGTCGAAGCGCTCCAGCAGTTCGGCGGCGACGCGCCGCCCCTCGGGCCGGGACAGATGGTGCAGGTCGGCCATGAGGAGCATGTTCTCCTCGCCGGTGATCAGTCCGTCGACGGCGGAGAACTGCCCGGTGACACCGATCGCGGCGCGGACCGCCTGCGGGTCGGCGGCGAGGTCGTGGCCCGCGACCCGGGCCCGGCCTCCGTCGGCGGCGACGAGCGTGGAGAGGATCTGCACGGCGGTGGTCTTGCCCGCGCCGTTCGGGCCGAGCAGCGCGAAGACGGTTCCTCGCGGGACGGTCAGGTCGACGCCGTCCAGGACGGTCTTGTCGCCGTAGGACTTGCGCAGGCCGTGCGCCTCGATGGCCGGGTCGGTGCTGGCCGGGTCGGTCATGACAGGTGCCCCCTCAATTCTGTGTCGGTCGGTGGATCACAGGCTGTGGGCCGTGATGTCGCCGTGGGCGGTGGTGGCGTGGAGGGTGAGAGCGGCGGCGGCGCCCTCGGTGTTCGTCAGCGTGTTGCGGATCCGGCCGTGGGTGGTGCCGGCGTCCAGGGAGGCGGAGACGCCGCGGGCGGCGCCGACCGAGATGTCGCCCTGCGTGGTGCGGAGCGTGACGGTGCCCCCGGTGGCCTCGGCGATCCGGATGTCGCCCTGCTGGGTGCTGATGTGCGCGGGTCCGCCGAGGCGGCCGACCGTGACGTCCCCGGCCTGGACGGTGAGGCGGGCGCCCGCGGTCTCGTCCAGCTTGACCTGGCCGTGCGCGCCGTCGAAGGTGACCTCCCCGAGCCGTCCGACCCCCCGGAACCCGGCGCCGGCCGACGTGGCCTCGACGCGGGAGCCGACGGGCAGGCGCACGGTCACCTCGACCGATCCGGCCGGGCCGAGGATCCGGCTCCTCGCCGGTGCCGTGGCCGTGACCCGCAGGGTGCCGTCGGCGTACTCGACGGTCGCCCGCTCGGCCAGCTCCACGTCCCGGCTCCTGGCCGGGTTCAGGGGCCGGACCTCGACGGTGGTGTCGTCGCGGTCCGCGGCGATGACCCGCACCTCCCCGGCCTGGATGTCGAGGACGGCGGAGACGGGGGCGGGGGTTGCGAACTGCTGCATTGCGTTCTCCTCTGACTCGTTGTTTCCGATAGAGGAAAAGCTACGTTGCGTTCATGGATCTGGCAACGAACTTGTTGCGTCAGATCACCGTATTCGCAGGTGAATTGAGGGAAATCATTGCAATGGGCTCTACCTTAACGCAATGAAGGCGAGGCGGTTCATTGCAATGGGGTGGTGGTGAACGCTATGCTGACGGCGCCGAGGGCCACCGGGCCCCTCGGAGGGCACGCACGGAGGAGACCGCGATGCCGGGAGGCAGGCTCACCCAGCAGGAACGCCGGGAGATCGCGCTGGGACTGGCCGACGGCCTCGCCTACGCCGAGATCGCCAGACGCCTCGACCGGCCGACCTCCACGATCACCCGCGAGGTGCTGCGCAACGGCGGCCCCACCGCCTACCGCGCCGACCTGGCGCACCGGGCCACCGAGCGCCGCGCCCACCGTCGACGGCAGCCCGCCCCGCGCGGGACCGAGGCGCCCGAGCAGGCGTACGGCCGGGACGCCGAGGCCGTGCGCGCCTACGAGGAGACGCTCACCACCGTCATGACGGCCTCCGGCATGCCGTCGATGATGGCGCGCGTCCTGGCCTGCCTCACCCTCACCGACACCGGCAGCCTCACCGCGTCCGAACTCGTACAGCGCCTCCAGGTGAGCCCGGCGTCCGTGTCCAAGGCGATCGCGTTCCTGGAGAGCCAGGGCCTCGTCCGCCGGGAACGCGACGAACGCCGCCGTGACCGCTATGTCGTCGACGACGACGTCTGGTACCAGTCGATGATGGCCAGCGCCCGCTCCATCGCCCACCTCGTCGAGACGGCGCGGGAGGGCGTCCAGGTCTTCGTCCCCGGCACCCCGGCCGCCGTCCGCCTGGAGAACATCGCCCGCTTCCTCGACTTCGTCTCCGAGAGCACCGCCCGCGCCGCGGAACAGGCCCGCGAGATCCTCCGCACCCGGCCCGCGACGGTCGCCCCGGATGCCACCTAGACCGGGCGGAAGCCGCGCAGTATCACGGACTTCGTCCGGGTGAACTCCTCGTCCGTGAGCACCCCGTCGCGATGCAGCTCGCCCAACTCCCGCAGCCGGCGCAGCAGTACGTCGTGATGGTCGGCCTGGGCGGGCACGGACGCGGGTCGCCGCCGAGGCCGTGTACCGTCCGGTGGATCCGTCGGACGGGTCCGTTCCGTGCGGGCGGAGGGGTGCGGCAGCCGCGCGGTCACCGCCGTCGCCACCAGGGCGGTCAGCAGGTCCCGGCGCACATTGCCCCACAGGTCCAGGGCGTACGGGTCCTTCTCCGGCGGCAGCTTCGAGAACACCGTCTCCCGGGTCGCGAACCGCAGGAAGCCGTCCTCGTAGCCGGAGTTGGGCAGCCACTCCACATGCACCAGGTCCGCCACGGCGATGATGCGCGGCCCCGTCGCCCGCTTCACCCGGTCCGAGGTGTCGGCCCAGTCGATCCGCACCTGCGTCCCGTCGAAGGAGACCCTGCCGTCGGAGGAGCGGACCGACACCGGCACCGGAGGGCCGGGCAGCAGATAGGCACCGGTCGGCTCCTTGGGGACGTCGTCGAGCAGCAGCGCGTGCCGGATTTCCTCGGCCACGTACTCGGCGACCCCGGCCCGGTCCACGTCCACGGCCAGCCGGTAGGGATCCGCCGCGTCGGGCAGCCGTCCGCCCGTCGCCTGGAGCAGCGGGTCGGCGCCCTCCCGCAGCCGCATCCGCAGCCGCCCCCGCCTGCGCTCGGGCTCGTAGACGACCCCGGCGACCGCCTCCAGCGGCACCGCGATCTCCCCGTACGACTGCCGGAACAGCGGCACGGAACGGTGGAGTCCCGGCGTGATCCGGACCGTCGTGCCGTCGAAGGCCCAGGTCCCGTCCCGCTGGATGATCTCGGCCATACGGAAATTCTCGCAGCCGGGTCAACACGGCCCGCCCGACATCACCCGCGCTGACCGGACCTGCCGAGGGCGAGAGGTGTGCGGTAGGGCACAATTCGCTGACATCACAGGGGAGTTGTCCATAGGGCGGCGGCCGGGATCCCGAACAGGTTCCACAAAGGCCGCCGTCCGTTCGGGTCATGGGGAAGGCAGGCGTCGGACGTGGCGGTGCAGGAGGCGAGACAGGGTGCGGGTCCGGGAGCGGGTCCGGGCCCGCACGAGGGCGGCTGCACCTGCGGGGACTGTCCGCACGGTGCCCGCGCGGGACATCGGCGCGCGGTCGCCGAATTCCTGCTCAAGCGCGACGAGTTCGCGGCCGGGCAGGGACTTCCGGCCGCCGTCGCCCACTCGGCCTCGGCCTCCCGCCAGTGGGTCTCCGAGGAACTCACCCAGTCCGCCGAACACGTCGCCGACCGCGGCCGCGCCGAGGGCGAGGCATGGCTCGGCCGCCTCTGGGTCCGCACCGCCGGCACGGTGTGGGCTGCCGTCGTCGCCCTGCTGCTGGTCCAGGCCCTGACCGCGATCGGCGCCGGCTGGACCAGCGCCCGCACCGCCGGCCTTCTCGCCGCCCTGGTCGTCGCCGGCGCGCTCACCGCCGCCTCCTGGTTCCACCGCGCCCGCGGCGGCGCGCTCGCCCCCGTCATCGGCGAGGACAACCGCCTCTCCACCTCCCGCGCGGTCGCCGCGTCCTGGGTCCTCCTCGTCGCCTACGCCGTCCTGGTCCTCGTCGGCCGGCTCGCCGCCGCCTCCGGCCCCGCCGAACGCGACGCGCTCATCTCCGGCCTCGACCTCGCCCGCGGCGCCGGTGTGGTGACGGTCCTCGCCGTGGTCTGCGGCATCGCCGTCCTGGTGCGCCGCGTGGTCGGACTGCGGGTGTTCGGCCAGCGGCTCCAGAAGGTCCGCGGGCACCGCCCCCGCGCCGCCGACCTGCTCACCGACGACTCCGGCTGCGGCACCTTCGCCGACATCCAGTACGTCGTGATCAGCGCCGTCGCCCTGGTCTTCGCCGCGGTCCGCCTGGCCCGCCGCCCCGACCAGCTCCCCGACCTGCCCTGGGGTCTCGCGGTCGTGGTCCTCGTCTCGGCCGCGACCTACCTCGCCGGGAAGTACGCGGAGGGCGGCCGCCCCGTCATCCTCTCCGTCGTCCGCTCCCGCGAGGCCGGCGACCTCGACGCCCCGATCCGCACCGGCGACGACATCGAGATCCGCGGCGCCGGATTCGTCCCGCCCGGCGCCCAGACCGCCGACCGGCTCTCCCGCATGGTCGTCCGCATCGGGCCCGTCCATGTCCATGTCCCGCTCGTCCCGGTCACCGGTGGCTTCAGCAACCCGAGCGACGCCCTCCTCACCGTCCCCGTCCCCGCCGACGTGGAACCCGGCCGGGTCGAGGTCCAGGTCGTCACCGCGGCCGGCGTCGAGACCAACCGGTACGCCATCGACGTCACCGAGTGACCGCGGACGGTTGAGCGCTGTTCTCGTTCGGTACGTATGGTCTGTCGAGGGGTCCCCACCACGGCGGGCGAGAGGCGGCTCGGGCGATGACTCACAGTATGCGAAGTGACACGTACCCTCCTTATCCCGACGGCGGCGGCCGGGGCTGGCGGGACACCGCCACCCGGTACGCCCTGCTTCCCCTGCGGATCTTCCTCGGCGTCACCTTCATCTACGCCGGTCTCGACAAACTCACCGACAGCGCCTTCATGAAGGACGGCGGCGCCGGCTCCATCGGCGACACCATGCGGGCCGTCCGTGACTCCTCGGCCGTTCCGGCCCTGGTCGACCTGGCCCTGAAGAACCCCGTCGGCTTCGGCTACGCCATCGCCCTCGGTGAACTCGCCGTCGGCATCGGCGCCCTGGTGGGTCTGCTGACCCGCCTCGCCGCCCTCGGCGGCGCCCTGATCTCGCTCAGCCTCTGGCTCACCGTGAGCTGGTCCGCCGAGCCCTACTACTACGGCAACGACCTCCCCTACCTCATGGGCTGGATCCCCCTGATCCTCGCGGGCGCCTCCGTCCTCTCCCTGGACGCGGCCTGGCGCCGAAGGCGCCGGGAGCGGGCGGAGGGGCTGACGTAACCCGAGCCGGTCCGGCGGGGCGGGGCTGTCGGTCCTGGTCCTGATCCCGGTTCGGGCCTTGGCCCCGGCCCCCGTATCCGGTCAGTACGGTGAGTCCGGGTCCCCGGCCCCGGTCGGTATGTGCCGACCGGGGCCGGGGCCGTGTCCACCGGGGTCACCATGCCCGCCGTGACCTCCGTGCCCGCCGTGACCTCCGTGTCCGCCGGGGGCACCGCGTCCGCCATGACCGCCATGACCCCCGTGCCCACCGAGCCCGCCATGGCCACCGTGTCTCCCGCGGCCGCCGTCGTGTCTCCCGCGGCCGCCGTGTCCGGCGCGTACCGCGTGGGCCACCACGCCCGCCGCGCCGCCCAGGCAGAGGCCGCCCACGACCATCGGGATCACCGCGAACCACGGCACCTCCCACAGGCCGCCCGCGTCACCCGCGTAGGCGACGCCCGCGAGGACGAGGAAGCCACCGGCGACCAGCCGTCCGGGCTGGAACTCATGACGCAGCACGGCTCACCTCCACCTGTCCGACGCCGACATGGAGGTCCAGGTCGAGCGTCCCGCCGTTTGTGCCGCCCTTGCCGTCCGGCTGCGGCGACAGGGTCGTCTCCTTCTGCCGGCCCGGCTGCACGTCCACGTCCTTCTTGTTGTCGCCCGGGAGCCGGATGTCGCCCAGGCCCACGTCGATGCTGAGCTTCACGGTCGCGTCCGGCGGCACGATCACCCGCAGCCGGCCCAGCCCCACTTCGGCGCTGGTGCGCGCCGTCTGCCCCTTCGCCAGCTCCAGCCGGGACAGGTCCAAGGTGGCGTCCCCGGTGCCCAGGTCGTACGACTCCCGTACGTCCGCCACCGCCGCCGGACGCCAGGTCCGGTCGACCCAGTCGGTGCCGACGTCCTTGGGCAGGGCCGACGACGCCGCCAGCAGGGCCGCCGTGACGATCGCCAGGAACACCGACCCCGCTCCCGTCCGCCCGAGGAACGAGCTGACCGCGATGCCGAGGCCGAGCACCGCGAGCGCCGCCGCCAGTCCGGCCTGGAGGCTGGTGCCGAGCGGCTGGTGGTCCCAGGTCAGCCGGGTGGCGGCGAAGCCCACGGCCAGGGCGAGCAGGAAGACCCACCCGCCGATCCAGCGGGGCCCGGCCGCCCGGCGCGAGGGTCCGGGCGGGGCGGGTATGTCCTCGGGCAGGCCGTGACCGGTCAGGTCGACCCGGATGCCGGCCTCGAAGGCCCGGCCGCGGTAGTCCCGGGGGCCCCACAGATAGCCGGTGCCGCCGTCGTGCGTGCCGTCCTTGACGATGGGGTCGCGCCACCAGGACGGGTAGGCCGTCGGCGCCGGCGGTGCCTGGGCCTCCGGCGGGGCGTCGGCGACGGCCTGCGCGGCGAGCGGGTCGGGCGCCGAGGAGTCACGGTGCCGCGACCAGTACCCGGCGCCCGCGAGGAGCAGGGAGAGGACGACGGCGAAGGTCAGCACCCCGCCGTTCTTCAGCATCGACAGGAACACCCCGCAGCCGACCAGCGCGAACAGCACGGCTGCGAGGGCCTGGCCGTCGACCCGGCCGGTCAGCAGTCTGCGCACTTCGTTCTGGTCGTCGTCGGAGTAGGGGACGAGCAGCCAGGCGAAGCCGTAGAAGATGAGGCCGATGCCGCCGGTCGCGGAGAGCACGGCGAGGGTGATCCGGAAGATCACCGGATCCATGTCGCACTGCCGCCCGAGTCCCGCGCACACGCCCGCGATCATCTTGTGCCGCCGGTCGCGCCGGAATCTGGCCGGCGGGGCGGGGGATGTGCCCTCCGCCGTACCCGGGGCACCGGGGTCGTCCGTCGAGCCCGGCCCCGCACCGGAGCCCGGGCCCGCCTGGTACTCCCTCGCCATGGCGGCGCCGATCGCGGCCTCGGCCGCGGTCGCTCCGGCGCCGTTCTGCGTGTCCTTCACCGCCCCCGCCGCTCCTGTCCTTGTCTCTGTACCGGTGTCTGCGTCTGCGTTTGCGTCTGTCTCTGTGCTTGCGTCTGGGTCTGCGTCCGTGTTCTCACCCGCGGCGCCGGGCGTGCCGGTCGGCGGGGTGTCCCCGTCGGGCACGGCGTCCTCGGCGTGCTGGTGATCTGCCATGCGTCCATGGTGGCGGTCGAACGGCCCCGGCGGCAGTCGGGACGACCCTGGTCGGACCCTGATATCCGCCCCGAGCCCGCACCCGGGAGGTGTTCGACCGGCGGCGGGCTCGAAGATCAGGGGCGTCTCGGGGGCGAACCCTGATGCCCGGGCCGGACGGCTGTGTGAGCATCGTTGGCATGCCGGAAGCCGCAGCAGCGCCACTCGTCGAACCGCGGCCGCCGCGCAAGCTCTACCGCAGCAGTGACGGACGCTGGCTGGGTGGTGTGGCGCGGGGGCTCGCCGGGCATCTCGGCCTGCCCGTCGTGTGGGTGCGGCTCGTGTTCGTGGGCCTGTTCATGGCCGACGGCCTCGGTGCCCTGCTGTACGCGGCCTTCTGGTTCTTCGTGCCGCTCGGCGTCGGCGGGGTGGGCGACCAGAAGCCGCCGTCCCTCGTCTCCACCGAGACCGCGCCCGACGGCCGCCGCAGACTCGTCGCGCGCAAGCCGGACAAGGGGCAGATCGTCGCCCTGCTCCTCATGGTCGTCGTCGCGATGGTCTTCGTCGGCAATGTGAACCTGGGCAGCGGCGCCAAGGCGTACCTCCTGCCCGCCGTCCTGGTCGGCGCCGGTGTCGCCCTGGTCTGGCGGCAGGCGGACAACGCCCGGCGGGCCCGCTGGGTCGCGGCCGGCCGAAGACGCCGGACGCTCACGCTCCTGCGGGCCGTCGGCGGAGTTCTTCTGGTCACCGCCGGTGTCTCCGGCATCTTCGTCCTCCAGGGCTCCGCCGCGCACCTGGGCTCGGTGCTCCAGGCGGCGCTCGCGGTGCTCGTCGGGATCACCCTGCTCGCCGGTCCGTATCTGGTCCGGATGACCCAGGACCTCTCCGAGGAGCGTCTGATGCGCATCCGCGCCCAGGAGCGCGCCGAGGTCGCGGCGCACGTCCACGACTCGGTGCTGCACACCCTGACCCTGATCCAGCGCAACGCGGAGAACGCGAGCGAGGTGCGCCGCCTCGCCCGCGCCCAGGAGCGCGACCTGCGCACCTGGCTCTACAAGCCCGAGGGCACCGGCAAGGACGAGGAGGACGAGCCGGCCACGGTCGCCGACGCGGTCCGGCGCAACGCGGCGGAGGTCGAGGACAAGCACGGCGTCCCCATCGAGGTGGTGGTCGTGGGCGACTGCCCGCTCGACGAGAGAGTCGGCGCACAGATGCAGGCCGCGCGCGAAGCAATGGTGAACGCCGCCAAGTACGGTGGCGAGGGCGGCGCGGTGCAGGTCTACGCCGAAGTCGAGGGCAGGACGGTCTTCGTGTCCGTCCGGGACCGGGGCCCCGGCTTCGACCTCGACGCGATACCCGCCGACCGGATGGGCGTCAGAGAATCGATCATCGGCCGCATGGAGCGCAACGGCGGCACGGCGCGGCTGCGGGCGGTCCCCGGCGGCGGCACCGAGGTCGAGCTGGAGATGGAGAGGGTGGAGAACACGTCATGAGCGACCCGAGCGAGGCGACGGGGCCCACCGAGGCGACCGGGGCGACCGAATCGACCGAATCGCCCGAGGAGAACGGTACGGCGGGAGCGGCCGGGGCGGCCGGCGCGGGCGACGGCGCGAGCGGGCGCCGGGTGCGGGTGGTCCTCGTCGACGACCACCGGATGTTCCGCACCGGCGTGCAGGCGGAGATCGGCCGGACCGAGGAGACGGGTGTGGAGGTGGTCGGGGAGGCGGCGGACGTCGACCAGGCGGTCACCGTCATCACCGCCACCCGGCCCGAGGTGGTCCTCCTCGACGTCCATCTGCCGGGCGGCGGCGGGGTCGAAGTACTGCGCCGCTGCGCCGGGTTGATGGGGGACGCGGAGCAGCCGGTGCGGTTCCTCGCCCTGTCCGTCTCGGACGCGGCGGAGGATGTGATCGGGGTGATCCGGGGCGGCGCCCGGGGCTATGTCACCAAGACGATCACCGGCACCGACCTGGTCGACTCGATCTTCCGGGTGCAGGAGGGCGACGCGGTGTTCTCGCCGCGCCTCGCCGGGTTCGTCCTCGACGCCTTCGCCTCCACGGACGCGCCCCCGGTCGACGAGGACCTGGACCGTCTCACGCAGCGCGAGCGCGAGGTGCTGCGCCTCATCGCCCGCGGGTACGCGTACAAGGAGATCGCCCGGCAGCTCTACATCTCGGTGAAGACGGTCGAGTCGCATGTCTCGGCGGTGCTGCGCAAGCTCCAGTTGTCCAACCGTCATGAGCTGACCCGCTGGGCGACGGCACGGCGCCTGGTGTGAGCGCGGGCGCCCTCCCGGGTGCTCTCACACCACGCGGGTGGCCCCGGCGAAGGGCATCTCGCTGATCGGCGCCACCCGGACCGGCGCCGAGGGGTTGGGGGCGTGGATCATCCGGCCGTCGCCGATGTAGATGCCGACGTGGGTGATGCCGGAGTAGAAGAACACCAGGTCCCCGGGGAGGAGTTCGGAGCGGGAGACCCGTCGGCCGGCGTCGATCTGGGCGTAGGTCGTGCGGGGCAGGGAGATCCCGGCCGAGCGGTAGGCGGCCAGGGCGAGCCCCGAGCAGTCGAAGGCGTTCGGCCCGGTCGCGCCCCAGACGTACGGGCTGCCGAGCTTGGAGTAGGCGTAGGAGACGGCGGCCGCGGCGCGGGCGGTGGGCGCGCCCGCGGTGGAGCCGGGTGTCCGGAGGGTGTCGCGGGCGCCCGTCGTGGCCCGGGAGGCACGGGTGCCGGTGCCGCCGCCGGTCGCGGCGGAGCCGGTGACGCGGGCCCGGTCCGCCTCGGTCAGCCGGGACAGCAGCCTGCGTGCCGCGTCCAGCTTGCCGGTGATCGTCGTCTTGTGCTTCTTCAGTTCGGCCTGGCGGGTTCTGAGCGTGGTGAGTTCGAGGCGGGCGGAGCCCCGTAGTTGCTCGATCTCACGGAGCTGCCGGCGGACCCGGCTGACGGCGGCCGACTGGCGGTCACCGGCGCGTTCGGCGAAGGCGGCGCCGTCCAGATAGCCGTCGGGGTCGTCGGAGAGCGCCAGTTGGACGGCGGGGCCGAGCCCGCCGTCGCGGTACTGTGCGGCCGCCATCGAACCCAGTTTCTCGCGGGCCGAGTTGAGCCGTTCCTCCTTGCGGGCGGCCTCGTCGCGCAGGGACTTCAGGCGCTGTTCGGCGGCGGTGGCCTTCTCATGGGCGCCGTTGTACTTCTCGGTGGCTTCCTCCGCCTCCCGGTACAGCCGGTCCACCTTGGCCTTGACCTGCGCCGGTGTCAGATTCGGCTCGGCCTGTCCGGTCCCGTCGAAGGCGGTCGCCGTCGCCGCCCCGGCGAGGGCGAGCGTGAACGCCGTACGGGCCTTGTGGCCGCCGAATGAGCGCTGTCGGGGCTTTCGGTGCGCTGCCACGGGGGACTTGCACGTCCTTTCGTCCGACCGCCTCGTCCGCAGGCCCGGCGGTGGACCGAAGGGGGATCGGCCCGACCGGTCGGCGGTCCGCGGGCCCGGGTCCGGGGCCGTCGTGTGAGCGGACGGACGGCCCGGGGGCTGCGGCTGACGCGTCCGGCGACGGCCCGCACAGGGGGAGCCGGCCGCCGCCGGACTTTCTCGGCGGTGGTGGCCGACTGCCGCCCCTGGCCCGGGCGGCGGTGGGGAGCCGGTCACCTGGGGGAGGACGCTAGGCCCGTTTGTGTCGGGTCGGTAACGCGATGTGCGGAAGTGGCATGAGGGGGCCGCCGTCTGACCGTTTTTGACCGGGGACGCGGAGTGGAGCCGTCGGCTTCGCGTGGCGCGCTGACCGAAGCGACGATTCGAGGACGCTTCGGAGCGGCGGGCTGCTATGGAAGCGCATATATGCGTGTGCGGGTGCGTGTTTCAGCGCGGCCTCGCGGCGCCGATCGTCGCGCGGGCCGCCACGGCCGCCGCCACCGCGACCGCCAGCCACACCGCCACCGCGACCCACAGCAGTACCTCCCCGAGCCGCTGCGGCCAGTCGATGCCAAGGGCGGGGACGGCGGACAGCAATGCCGCCGCCGTCATCCCCATCGGGAAGACGGTCGCCCAGCGGCGCACGTCGAAGCGCGGACGCGGCCGGACGATCTCGGCGACGAGCAGGACGGCGTACCAGCCCAGCGCGAGGACCAGCAGGGCGATGGTCACCGTGCGCAGGACGTGCTCGTCGTCGACGTTCCACAGGTACATCTCCGCGCTGTCGGCCGCGATGAGCTTCGTGCCGGCGAGCGCCGAGATGGCGAGCGCCCCGCCCGCCACCCACTGGTCCCCGGCGCCCTCGGTCACCTGCCGCGGGTCGAACCGCGCCAGCATCAGCACATAGAGCACCAGCCCCAGCCAGAACAGCACCAGCGCGGCGTGCGCCAGCCACTCCGTCAGCTCCTCCGCGGCCAGGGTCGCCGCCAGCACCGCGAGCCCCTCGGTGGCCACACAGCACAGGAAGACCGCCCCGGGCATCCGCCGCGTCCAGTGCCGCATGACGCGCAGCAGCAGCACGGGCCACAGGACCGCCGCGACCGCCAGCAGCGCCTCGGCCGGGACCGGCCAGCCCAGGGTCGACAGCCGGGTCCCGAGGACGGTCGTGGCGGCCACGGCGGTCAGCCCGCCCGGCGTCGACGCCTCCGTCAGCCAGCGCTCGCGCTCCCGCACCAGCCGGAGGACGAAGTCCGCGGCCAGCCCCACCCAGCCGATACCGGCCAGCGCCAGCATCACGCGCGACAGGCCCTCGTGGCCGGCCAGGTGCAGGGCGATCGACAGGATGCCGGTCGCCATCACGGCGGCCCCGGCCGCCGGGGGACGCTCCGCCCACCAGGCACGAAGGGCGGGACCGGCGGGACCGGAGGAGGGCGCGGAGGAGGGGGAGCCGGGCATGGAGCCGATGCTAGGGAGTGCGCGGCGCCTTCAGCGGGGGCACGCGCGCGGGGGCGGCGAAAAACCGGCATACGCGCGCGTACCGCCGAAAACGCGTACCACCGGAAAGCGGTCCACGCGCGTGTGCGTGCGTCAGGCCGGCCGGACCACGCTGTGGATCGCCGACTCGCCGTCGTAGTAGACCGACTCCTCGCGCACGTACGTGCCCGGCTTCGGGGCGTGGATCATCATGCCGTTGCCTGTGTAGATGCCGACGTGGCTGACGCCCTCGTAGAAGAACACCAGGTCACCGGGGCGGGCGTCGGTGAGGGAGACGGTGGTGCCGAAGGTCACCTGGTCGTAGGTGGTGCGCGGCAGGGCGACGCCTGCGGCCTTCCAGGCGGCCTGGGTGAGGCCGGAGCAGTCGTAGGAGCCGGGGCCGGTCGCGCCCCAGACGTACGGCTTGCCGATCTGCGCGCGGGCGAAGGCGAGTGTCTTCTCGGCCTTGGTGGAGACCACGCCGCTCTGGGACGGCGAAGGCGAGGGCGAGGGCGAGGGCGAGGGGGAGGGAGACGGGGACGGGGACGGGGACGACGTGCCCGTGTCCGTGGCCGGCGCGGCGGCCGCCTGTCGCTGCGCCAGTTCCGCCGCCTTGCGCGCGGCCTCCTCCTGGCGCTGCCGCTCGATCGCCGCCAGTCGCGCCTGCTCCTGGGCGGTCAGCCGGGACAGCAGCTCGCGCGCGGTGGCGAGCTTCTTCTGGACCGTCGCCTTGGCGGTCTTCAGCTCGCGCTGGGTGTCGGTGAGCGCGGCGAGACTCTCACCGGCCTCCCGGCGCTTCCGCATCGTCGTCGACTGCTCGGTAACGTAGTCGTCGACCATGCCCTTCTGACGTTCGGTCAGGCGCCCCATGAGCTGGGCCTGGTCGACGTAGTCCTGCGGGGTGTCGGCGAGCAGGAAGGCCGCCGTGTCCGGCGCGGCGGCTCCGGTGCGGTACTGGGCGGCGGCGAAGGAACCCAGCTCCTCGCGCGCCTCGTTGAGGTTCTGGGTGCGTCGGGCGACGTCGTCGAGGAGACCGGCGACGCGCTTGCGCTGGGTGGTCGTCCTCTCCTTGGCGGCGTTGTACTTCTCGGTCGCCGACTCGGCCTGGCGGTAGAGGTCGCCGACCTTCTTCTCGACCTCCTCCAGGCTCGGTGTGCCGTCGTCCGAGGAGGGGGCGGCGTCGGCCGACTGGGAGAACAGGGCCACGGACGTGAGGGCGGCGGTGGCGAGGGCGGGTGTGCGGATGCCCGCCACGCGCGGACCGGAGGCACGCCGTGGCTTGCGGTGCTGCGACGCCAAAGGAGGCGACTCCTTCCATCGTCCGCCTACCGGGTTAGCTGTCGGGTTCGGGCGGGTGGTTCGGAAGGGTTGCCCTACGGCCTGTCCCCGCGCGGGACGGGGAGTCGGGCCGATTCACCCCGGAGTTTCGGTGGGTCCCCGGCTCCGGGCGCCGCACGGAAGGGGGCGTGGCCGGACTCGGCGGAGGCCGCGCGGCCCGGCGAGGTTCGCCGGTGGAGGTCGTACGGCCTGTTCGGCACGGTAGCCAACGTGTGAGGCCCTTGTGAAGGTTGATGGGTGATATGTCCGATACATTTTCGTGACCTGAGGGAAAGGGTCCTCGTTCGATCACGGGTTGTGATAAGGCCGCGCCGGAAGGTGAGTGGCGGGATGTTTCGGGGACCGGGACCGGTTGTCAGTGGCGCCCCCTAGACTCGGAGAGCGATGAGCAGCCTCTTTGACGACAGCTTCCTGGCGGACCTCCAGGGCCCCCGCGCCCATGAGGAGGAGCCCCCGCCGCCGCCCGAGGACGATCACTCTCCGGAGCAGCTTCCGGACGATCTGTTCGGCGGGAAGTTCGACACGCCCCCGGACCGGGACGCCCACTACCGCGACGGCGCCCCGCGCCCGGTGCTGGACGCGGCGGCCCTCCTGGACGGGCTGAACGACAACCAGCGCGCGGCCGTCGTGCACGCCGGCACCCCGCTGCTCATCGTGGCCGGCGCCGGCTCCGGCAAGACGCGCGTGCTCACCCACCGCATCGCCCACCTGCTCGCCGAGCGCCAGGTCCACCCGGGCCAGATCCTCGCGATCACCTTCACCAACAAGGCCGCGGGCGAGATGAAGGAGCGCGTCGAGCAGCTCGTCGGCCCGCGCGCGAACGCCATGTGGGTGATGACGTTCCACAGCGCGTGCGTGCGGATCCTGCGCCGCGAGTCGAAGAAGCTCGGCTTCACCTCCTCCTTCTCGATCTACGACGCCGCCGACTCCAAGCGTCTGATGGCGCTCGTCTGCCGCGATCTGGACCTCGACCCCAAGCGCTACCCGCCGAAGTCCTTCAGCGCCAAGATCAGCAACCTGAAGAACGAGCTGATCGACGAGGAGGACTTCGCGGCCCAGGCAGGTGACGGCTTCGAGAAGACCCTCGCCCAGGCGTACGCCATGTACCAGTCGCGGCTGCGCGAGGCGAACGCCCTCGACTTCGACGACCTGATCATGACGACGGTCAATCTGCTGCGCGCCTTCCCCGATGTCGCCGAGCACTACCGCCGCCGCTTCCGGCACGTCCTGGTCGACGAGTACCAGGACACCAACCACGCCCAGTACGCCCTGGTCAGGGAGCTGGTCGGCACCTCCGAGCACCCGGTCGACGTCCCCCCGAACGAGTTCGACGTACCGCCGGCCGAGCTGTGCGTCGTGGGCGACGCCGACCAGTCGATCTACGCCTTCCGGGGCGCGACGATCCGCAACATCCTCCAGTTCGAGGAGGACTACCCGGACGCGACGACGATCCTGCTGGAGCAGAACTACCGCTCCACGCAGACCATCCTGTCCGCCGCCAACGCGGTCATCGAGCGCAACGAGTCCCGCCGCCCCAAGAACCTGTGGACCAACGCGGGCGCGGGCGCGCGCATCACCGGCTATGTCGCCGACACCGAGCACGACGAGGCGCAGTTCGTCGCCGACGAGATAGACCGCCTCACGGACGCGGGCGACGCCAAGGCCGGTGACGTCGCGGTCTTCTACCGCACCAACGCCCAGTCCCGTGTCTTCGAAGAGGTCTTCATCCGCGTCGGCCTGCCCTACAAGGTCGTCGGCGGAGTCCGCTTCTACGAGCGCAAGGAGGTCCGGGACGTCCTGGCCTATCTGCGGGTCCTGGCCAACCCGGAGGACTCCGTCCCGCTGCGCCGCATCCTCAACGTGCCCAAGCGCGGCATCGGCGAGCGCGCCGAGGCGATGATCGACGCGCTCTCCCAGCGGGAGAAGATCAGCTTCCCGCAGGCGCTCAAGCGCGTCGACGAGGCGTACGGCATGGCCGCGCGCTCCACCAACGCCGTGAAGCGGTTCAACGTCCTGATGGACGAGCTGCGCACGATCGTCGAGTCCGGCGCCGGCCCCGCCACCGTCCTGGAGGCCGTGCTCGAACGCACCGGCTATCTCGCCGAGTTGCAGGCGTCCACCGACCCGCAGGACGAGACCCGCATCGAGAACCTCCAGGAACTCGCTGCCGTGGCCCTGGAGTTCGAGCAGGAGACCGCCGAGGCCGAAGGGGGCGCGGCGACCGGTGGGCTCGCCGCCTTCCTGGAGCGGGTCGCGCTGGTCGCCGACTCCGACCAGATCCCCGACGAGGACGAGGACGGCTCGGGCGTCATCACCCTGATGACCCTGCACACCGCCAAGGGCCTGGAGTTCCCGGTCGTCTTCCTCACCGGCATGGAGGACGGCGTCTTCCCGCACATGCGCGCCCTCGGCCAGACCAAGGAGCTGGAGGAGGAGCGCCGGCTGGCCTACGTCGGCATCACCCGCGCGCGGGAGCGGCTCTACCTCACCCGCTCCGCCCTGCGCAGCGCCTGGGGCCAGCCGTCGTACAACCCGCCCTCCCGGTTCCTGGAGGAGATCCCGGGGACGCACGTGGACTGGAAGCGGACGGGCGCGGCCGCGCCGGTGTCCTCCGGGCCGGTGTCCGGGGTCGCGGCCTCGCTGTCCTCGTCCCGCTCGCGCTCCTCGGCCTCCGGCGCGTCCGGATTCGCGACCCGCCGGGGCGCGGCGGAGAAGCCGGTGGTCGCGCTGGCCGTCGGCGACCGGGTCACCCACGACCAGTTCGGACTGGGCACGGTCGTCGGGGTGAAGGGCACGGGCGCCAACGCCGAGGCCACGATCGACTTCGGCGACACCAAGCCGAAGCGGCTGCTGCTGCGGTACGCGCCGGTGGAGAAGCTGTAACGACGACGCGAACGGCCCCCTCTCCACAAGGAGCGGGGGCCGGACCGAAGCGTCGAAGTCCTACGTCGGGTCGAGTCCGTGGCTGCGCAGCCACGACAGCGGGTCTATGGCCGAACCGCCGGCCGGCCGGACCTCGAAGTGCAGGTGCGGGCCGGTGGAGTTGCCGGAGTTGCCGGAGTACGCGACCGGATCGCCGGCCTTGACCGTCGTACCGGAGGCGACGCGGTAGCTGGAGAGGTGGCAGTACCAGGTCTCCGTGCCGTCCTTCGCCGTGACGATCAGCATGTTGCCGTAGGCGCTGTTCCACTGGGTGCGGACGGTGCCGTCGGTCGCCGCCACCACCGAAGTGCCGTAGGCCACGGGGAAGTCGATGCCGGTGTGCTGGGACATCCAGTTGATGCCCGCCTGGCCGTAGTAGGCGCTCAGTCCGCGCTGGGCGACCGGCAGGGCGTACTTGGGGCGCAGCCGCTCCTTGCGGGCGGCCTCGGCGGCGGCCTTCTTCTTCTCGGCCTCCTGCTGCGCCTTGAGGTCGATGCGCTCCTGCGTGCGGCTGACCCGGTCGCCGAAGTCGTCGGCCTCGGCGCTCAGCGTCTCGAGCTGGGCGTCGAGCTTGTTGTTGGCGGCGGACGGCTTCACGGGCTGCGCGTCGGCGGCGGACGCCGTGGTGTCCTTGTCGTCGCTGCCGCCGAGCGGTGCGACCGAGGCGGCGGCGATGCCGGCGACGCCCATCACACAGGCCGAGGGGACGGCGACGGTCAGCAGCGCGGAGCGCTTCGCGGGCGGCCTGCGACGGGAACGGCTCGCGCCGCGGGCGGCGACCCGGGAGGAGGGCACGAAGACCGGCTCCTCCTGGTCGTCGAGCAGGGGCCGCTCGGAGACGGCGGGCAGCTCGCCGGTGGCCGTCGACTCGTCGTCGCCGTCGGCGGGTTCGGCATGGCCGACCTGGTCGACCTGGTCGAAGGTGGCGGTGGCCTGCTGGTCGAAGGGGACCTCGGCCGGCTGCTCGTACGCGTCGGCGGCCGCGGTGTGCTCGCCGCCGTCGGTGTTCCACTGCGTGGCGTCGTAGGCACCGGTGTCGAAGCTCTGCGTGCCCCATTCCCACTGCTGGGTCGGGTCGGCGGGGTGCGACTGGTCGGGCCGGCTCCAGGAGTTCTCCTGGAGGGCGTCCGCTCCCTGGAAGGGATATCCCCAGCCGCTGGTGTCGGTCGTCGTGCCCTGCGGCGGGATCACGGCCGACTGCTGTCCGTCGGCGGACCAGCCGGTCGTGTCGTAGCCACCGGTGTCGTAGACGGCCTGGTGCCCGGCGTACGGGTCGTAGGTCAGGGTCTGGTGGCCGCCGGTGTTCCACTGCCCGCCGTTGTCGTACCCGCCGGTGGCGGAGCCGTCGGCGGGGAGGCTGCCGAAGAGGGGGTCGGCCGCGAAGTGGCCGGTGGCGTAACCGTGTTCGTACGTGGTGAAGCCGTCGTACTGGGCTTCCGCTTGCGCGCCGTACGACGACGTGTAGTGCGCCGGGTCGGCGTCGGAAGCCGGGGCCGGGGCGGTCGTGCTCCCCGACGGGTGACGGTCGTTCACCAACTTCTCTTTCGCCGACAACAGGGGCTGCCAGAGCAGTGCGGCGACTGTACCCGGCGGTATGCGGGCGCGACAATCTTCCGCAGGTTTCGTGCCCGGGGGAAAGGGGCATTCGGCCCTGATTCGGGGGAGGGCGGGCACGGATTTTGGCTCTATGTTCGAAGATTGTTCGAGGTTTTGGGGGACTGGGCCGGGCCCGAGGCGTCAGGCGACCGTCAGTCCGCCGGCGGCCGGGGCGGTTTCGGCGTCCTCCGGCACGGAGTCGAGGGCCTGCCGTATCCCCGTCGCGACGGCCGGATGGACGGGCAGGGCGAGATGCCCGATCCCGGTCACCCGGATGTTCTGCGCCAGCAGATCGGGGTGGTCGACACAGGCGGACTCCAGCGGGTCCATCAGATGGTCGAGGTCGCTCCAGAAGCTGACGAAACGGGTCCGGCAGCCCGGTGCGGGCCGGGACAGCTCCTCGATCAGCGCCGAGCCGGGCCGCATCTGGCGCACGATCGGATGCGCGTTGGCCAGCGGCGCGACCCGGGTGCCGGAGTGCGGGGTGCCGAGGGTGACCAGCGTCCGCACCCGCACGTCACCGCCCAGCCGCTGCGCGTAGTAGCGGGCGATCAGACCGCCGAGGCTGTGCCCGACCACATCCACCCGGCTGCTGCCGGTGCGCGTACAGATCTCCTCGATGTGCCGGCCGAGCAGTTCGGCGGCGGTCCGGATGTCGCAGGTCAGCGGGGAGTAGTTCAACGACTCCACCCGGTGCCTGCCGTGCTGGGCGAGGCTGCGGCGCAGCAGGACGAACACGGAACGGTTGTCGATGAAGCCGTGCAGCAGGACCACGGGGGGCGGGGCCTGGGTGGGCAGCGGCACGGGACCGTCCCCGCTGTCGACGCTTGTCGTACCGCCCGTGCCCGGGCCCGGGTCGTCGGGGGGCGAGGCGGCCCTGCGCTCCTGGATGATGCCGGACGGGTAGAGGAGGAGGTGGCCGGCGAGGATCGCGATCTCCAGGGCCGTCGCCTTCAGGAGCGCGGCGGAGAGCCCGGCCAGTCTGACCGGCACGGCGGGCAGGCTCGGAAGGTTCGGAAGCAGTCGCTGACACAAGGGGAGAAGGGGCTCCAGCGCCCGGGTGACCTGCATGGCCGACCTCCTGTCGGCACGCGGACGACTGCTCCGTCCCCCGTGTGCCCTCGTGGAAGTCGCGACGCAGACCGACGAGGGGCGCGACCGGCCCGCTCTGCGTTCCGGTCGTACCGATGCCGGTGCGCCGTACCACCGCGTCGCGCGGCCTGCGGCGCGGCGGTACGGCGACCTCGTGCGGCTCCCGTGTGCGGCTGCTCCCCCGTGGCGCGGGGGGACAGTGCGCGGTGAAGTTGTCCCATCGTGTGATTTCCCCCTCGGTCGGCACCACGAAACTGCCGGTTGCGGGATGCTGGAGATAACGTTCGTTCACTCCCCCGGCGGTGTGGCGAGGGGTGGCCGGGCCATCGAGGATGGACGGAGTCGCTTCATGGAAGCAGTGACATGGAGGCAGTGATGGGTGTGGCAGCCGGTCCGATCCGCGTGGTGGTCGCCAAGCCGGGGCTCGACGGCCATGATCGTGGGGCCAAGGTGATCGCGCGGGCGCTGCGCGACGCCGGTATGGAGGTCATCTACACCGGTCTCCACCAGACCCCTGAGCAGATCGTCGACACCGCGATCCAGGAGGACGCCGACGCGATCGGGCTCTCCATCCTCTCCGGGGCGCACAACACGCTGTTCGCCGCCGTCATCGAGCTGCTCCAGGAGCGGGACGCGGCGGACATCCTCGTCTTCGGCGGGGGGATCATCCCCGAGGCGGACATCGCGCCGCTGAAGGAGAAGGGCGTCGCGGAGATCTTCACCCCGGGGGCGACCACGGCGTCCATCGTGGACTGGGTCCGGACGAACGTCAGGCAGCCGGCCGGGGCGTGACCCCCGGCAGCGGGCTCGCGGGCTCGAACTCCGCTCTCATCACCGCCCGCAGCCGCAGCGTCGACCCCAGCCGCTGGAACGCCTCGGCCCAGTAGCTTCCGGCGCCCGGAGAGGCGTCCTCCGGTTCGTCGGGCACGGCCAGCAGGCCGTCCAGCCGGGACGCCTCCGACGGGTCGAGACAGCGCTCGGCGAGCCCCATCACCCCGCTGAAGCTCCACGGGTAACTCCCGGCGTCCCGCGCGATGTTGAGCGCGTCCACCACCGACCGCCCGAGCGGCTCGGCCCACGGCACCGCGCACACCCCGAGCAGTTGGAACGCCTCCGACAGTCCGTGCGCCGCGATGAACCCGGCCACCCAGGCCGCCCGCTCGCCCACCGGCAGCGTGCCCAGCAGCTTCGCCCGCTCGGCGAGGGAGACCGCGCCGGGACCGCCCGCCCCCGGCGCCGACGGCGCTCCGAGCAGCGCCCGCGACCAGTCGGCGTCCCGCTGCCGTACGGCCGCCCGGCACCACGCCGCGTGCAGCTCGCCCAGCCAGTCGTCCGCCACCGGCAGCGCCAGGATCTCGCGCGGCGTACGGCCGCCCAGCCGCGCCGGCCAGGTGGCGAGCGGCGCCGACTCCACGAGCTGGCCGAACCACCACGACCGCTCCCCGCGACCGGCGGGCGGCTTGGGGGACACACCGTCCCGCTCCATGCCCGGATCGCACTCATGCGGTGCCTCGACCACGATCGTCGGCGTGTCCCGGGTGCGGTCCACCGACACGCAGGCCCCGGCCCGGACCGCCATCCGCGCGGCCAGCGCCGACCCGGGCAGCGCCGACAGCAGCTCCGCCGCGGTCGCCCGGACCGTACGGCTGCGGTCGGTCAGCGCCTGTTCCAGGAACGGTTCGTCGCGCGCGCCGAGCCCGGTGCGCAGCGAGTCGACGAACATCAGCCGGTCCTCGGCGCGCTCGGTCGGCCAGGTCGAGACGAGCAGCTCCCGCCCGGCGTCCGCGTCCCGGGCGCGCAGCGCCGACAGGACCGCGACCCGCTCGGCGAACAGGCCCTCCCGCCACAGCTTCGCGATCCGCTCGGTCTCCCGCGGGCCGGGCAGGGCACCGCCCCCACCCGGTGTCGCCCGCAGGGCGAACCGCCAGTCCGGGTTCAGCCGGGCCAGCCACAGGGCGCGCGGCCCGGCGAACTCCAGCGCCGCCGGACGCAGATCGGTCCGCGCGCGGGCCGCGTCGAGCAGCGCCGGCAGGGACTCGGCGGGCGGTGCGAGCCCGCGCGTGTTGGCCGTCTGGAGCCACTGCGGCAGCAGCTCCATCAGGTCCGGCGCCGTGCCTCTGCGGCCTGCCGTGCCGGCGCCGGGGCGGTCGGCCAGCAGCAGGGCGAGTCTGCGGGCGGCGGCCGGGGGCAGCGCCGGGCGCGGGTCGGCGGGGGCCGCCTCCGGGCGCGGCGCGGCGGCCCGCCCCGGCCGCAGCCCGGCCCGCCGCCGTACGGTCTCGGCGGCCGCCGCGTCCAGCAGCGCGCCCGGTGCCGCCCGGCCCCGGGGGACACCCTCGGGCGTACGGCGGTCCGTGCCGAGGAGGGCCGCGGTGAGCAGCTCCTCCCACGCGGGGCTGGTCGCGGGGGTGGTCACAGGGGTTCCCTTCGCCGCAGTCACAGTCGAACCCGTCGCAGTCGGTCCCGTCACAGTCGGACCCGTCACAGTCGAACCGCCTCTCCCGAGCCGGGCGCCCACGCCGTCAGCGGGGTGAAGCCGCGGTGGCCGGACTCGCCGAAGACCGTGACCGGCCCGCCGCCCGACAGGGCGACCAGACGCCACAGACCGGAGCGGCCCGCCGGGCCCTGGACGAGCGGCAGAGCCGTGTCACCGGAGGCGTCGGCCACCTGCCAGCCGTCGCCGTCCGGCACCGGCACGACGTCGTCCAGCGTCACCGGGATCGACTCCCGCCACGGGTCGTCGCGCAGCGCCTCGCCGTACCGGACGGTCGCCCCGGCCGTCGTCACCCCCGGCGGGCGGACCGTGGCCGGTGCGGGCGCGGCGAACCGCTCGCCCAGCGTCGCCCGCAGCCGGCCGGAACCCGCGTGGGCGGACAGCTCGGCGTCCAGCGCCAGACCGACCGGCAGTGCGAGGTCCGGCGCCCGGCCCGCCGGGCCGTAGGACAGCACGAGGGCCGTACGCCCCGACCCGATGCCGTACAGCCAGATGCGACGGGTCGTCAGTCTCGGGTCCGTCAGGTCGTACTGGGCGAGAACCAGCCAGTGGTCGCGCACCGGCGGGCCGGCCGGTGCCGACGGGAGGCCGACGCGGGTGCGGACGGTGGCCGCCAGGGGTCCCGGCAGCCGCTCGCGGTGCTGCCAGCCCCGGCTCAGGAGATGGAGCAGCGCGCACTCCTCGAGCAGCCGAGTCGGCCAGTCGGGGCCGGACGCGACGACAGAGTCCAACTCCCGCACCCGTGAGGCGAGTCCGGGCGCCTGGGCGTCGACCATCCGGGCGGCCGTCTCCTCCCAGAGCCCGTACCCCGACCGCTCGGCCGTGGCCAGACCCGACCGCAGCAGATCGGCGAGGCGCTGCTCCAGCTCCGCCGCCCCCGCAGTGATCCGCTCGGCGCGCCGCTCCGCCCTGCGGCGCGCCGCCTCCGGATCGGCGAGCCCCGAACCGCCTTCCCCCACCGGGCCCTTGGCACCTTCCTCCGGTGAACCACCGCCCCACACCACGCCCTCCCGCGAACAGCCCGCATCGAACCACCGCCCGGGCACGCCGAGTTTGCTTCCCGCTTTGCGTGACACGGAGTCAGGGGCCAGGGACAGCACCTGGTCCGCCGACCGGCGCACCTCCTGCTGAGTCATGTCCTCGACGGTAGGTCCTCCCACTGACAATCGGTCCGGACGCTGCCTCCGCCAGGACGTTTCCGCAGGTCGGATCGCATTGTCAGTGGCGTGGTGCACGGTGGACACCAGATCCGAACCGGCCGAGCTGGAGGGGACCTCCGCCATGTCCGTGTCCGTAGACCCGTCGTTCCTGAAACCCGCTCAGCAGCAGCCGGCGCAGGCGTTGCGACCGCATGCCGAGCACGCCTTCGCCGCCGAACTCACCGCGCTCGCCGCGCAGGACGACCGTCCGCGCCCGCCTCGCTGGAAGCTGTCCCCGTGGGGCGTCGCCACCTACCTGCTCGGCGGCACCCTGCCGGACGGCACGGTGATCACCCCGAAGTACGTCGGCTCGCGCCGGCTGGTCGAGGTCGCCGTCAGCACCCTCGCCACGGACCGCGCCCTGCTGCTGCTCGGGGTGCCCGGCACCGCCAAGACCTGGGTCTCCGAGCACCTGGCCGCCGCGGTCAGCGGCGACTCGACCCTGCTGGTGCAGGGCACCGCGGGCACCCCGGAGGAGGCCATCCGCTACGGCTGGAACTACGCCCAGTTGCTGGCCCAGGGCCCGAGCAGAGCGGCCATGGTGCCCAGCCCGGTCATGCGGGCCATGGCGGAGGGCAGGACCGTCCGCGTCGAGGAGCTGACCCGGATCCCGGCGGACGTCCAGGACGCCCTCATCACCGTCCTGTCGGAGAAGACGCTGCCCATACCGGAGTTGGGGCAGGAGGTGCAGGCGGTGCGCGGCTTCAACCTCGTCGCCACCGCGAACGACCGGGACCGGGGGGTCAACGAACTGTCCAGCGCCCTGCGCCGGCGCTTCAACACGGTGGTGCTGCCGCTGCCGGAGAGCGTCGAGGCCGAGGTGGACATCGTGGCCCGCCGGGTCGACCAGATCGGCCGCTCGCTGGATCTGCCGGCCGTGCCGGACGGCATCACCGAGATCCGCCGCGTGGTCACGGTCTTCCGTGAACTGCGCGACGGGATCACCTCCGACGGGCGGACGAAGGTGAAGTCGCCCAGCGGCACCCTGTCCACCGCCGAGGCCATCTCCGTCGTCACCGGCGGCCTCGCGCTGGCCGCCCACTTCGGCGACGGCGTGCTGCGGGCCGGTGATGTGGCCGCGGGGATCCTCGGCGCGGTCGTCCGCGACCCGGCGGCCGACCGGGTGGTCTGGCGGGAGTACCTGGAGGCGGTCGTCCGCGAGCGCGACGGCTGGAGCGACTTCTACCGGGCCTGCCGGGAGGTGAGCGGATGACCGACGCCCGCGCGGGCGCGGCGGCGGGCGGAACGGCACACACAGAGGCAGTGCGGGCGAAGAGGCCGGAGAAGGCGAAGGAACCGGAGAAGGTGAAGGACGGGGGACGCATGACGGGGGTTCGGAGTGCCGGCGTCGACCGGCGGGACGACGACACACGCTGGCCGGCCCTGTTCGGGGTGCGGCACCACGGGCCGGGGTCGGCGCGGGCGGTCCGGGCGGCGCTCGACGCCGCCCGGCCCCGGGTCGTGCTGATCGAGGGGCCGCCCGAGGCCGACGCGCTGATCCCGCTGGCCGCCGACCCGGACATGCGGCCGCCGGTCGCCCTGCTCGCCCACGCGGTCGACGAACCGGGCCGCTCCGCGTTCTGGCCGATGGCCGGGTTCTCCCCCGAGTGGGTCGCCCTGCGCTGGGCCCTGGAGCACGGCGTACCGGCCCGCTTCATCGACCTGCCGGCCACGCACACCCTGGCCTGGCAGGGAGAGGAGGACGTGGGAGAAGAACCGGCTGCCGTCACGCCTGACACCGCCTCACCTCACACCGTCGGCCTGCGCGCCGATCCGCTGGGCACGCTCGCCGGGATCGCCGGGTACGACGACGCCGAGCGCTGGTGGGAGGACGTGGTCGAGCACCGCACGGCGGGCCCCGGGAATCCGTTCGCGCCGTTCACCGCCCTGGAGGAGGCCATGGAGGCGCTCCGCGAGGCTGCGGACGGCGACGGGGGAGTGGGGGGAGGCGGGGAAGACCCCCGCGACCGGGTGCGGGAGGCGTACATGCGTCTCCAGGTGCGGGCGGCCCGCAAGGAGTTCGGGGACGACGGGGTGGCCGTGGTCTGCGGGGCGTGGCATGTGCCCGCCCTGCGGCGGCGGGCCCCCGTCGCCGCGGACCGGGCGCTGCTCAAGGGGCTGCCGAAGGTCAGGGCCGAGCTGACCTGGGTGCCCTGGACCCACCGCAGGCTGGCCCGCGCCGGGGGATACGGGGCGGGCATCGACGCGCCGGGCTGGTACGCGCATCTGTTCGACGCGCCGGACCGGCCGGTCGAGCGCTGGCTGACCAAGGTGGCGGGGCTGCTGCGCGAGGAGGACCGGATCGTCTCCCCGGCCCATGTCATCGAGGCGGTCCGGCTCGCGGAGACGCTCGCCGCGCTGCGCGGCAGGCCGCTGCCCGGTCTGAGCGAGACGGCCGACGCCGTGCGGGCGGTGCTGTGCGACGGCTCGGACGTCCCGGCGGCGCTCGTGCACGACCGGCTCGTGGTCGGTGACGTGCTGGGGGAGGTGCCGGCCGGTGCCCCGGCGGTGCCCTTGCAGCGCGACCTGGACCGGCTCCAGCGCCAGCTGCGGCTCCGTCCCGAGGCCGCCGAGCGCGAGCTGGAGCTCGATCTGCGCAAGGAGACCGACGCCGCGCGCGGCAGGCTGCTGCACCGGCTGCGGCTCCTGGGCGTCGGATGGGGCGAGCCGGTGGTCTCGCGGAGCGGCACGGGGACGTTCCGGGAGACCTGGCGGCTGCGCTGGGAGCCCGAGCTGTCGGTGCGGGTCGCCGAGGCCGGGGTGTGGGGGACGACCGTACGGGCCGCGGCGAACACCAAGGCGGAGGAGGACGCGGTGGCCGCGCGGGGCCTCGCCGAGGTGACCGCCCTCGCCGAGCACTGTCTGCTGGCCGGACTGTCCCGGGCCCTGCCCGCCGTGATGCGGGTCCTCGCCGACCGCGCGGCCCTCGACACGGACGTCGGCCACCTCGCCCAGGCCCTGCCCGCCCTGGTCCGCTCCCTGCGCTACGGCGATGTGCGCGGCACCGACACGCGCGCGCTGACGGAGGTCGCCGCGGGCCTCGCCGAACGCATCTTCGTCGGCCTGCCCCCGGCCTGCGCCGCCCTTGACGGCGAGGCGGCGGAGGAGATGCGCCAGCACGTGGACGCCGTGCACGGGGCGGTGGGGTTGTTGGAGGAGACGGAGGTGGACGGGAACCCCGACGAGGGCCCCGAGGGAGCTGGTGGCGGGGCTGATGGGGGAGCCCGTGTGCCGCGCGGTGGTGAGGGAGGGGCCGCGGCGGACGGGAGCGCCGTCGGCGGCGGGGACGCGGCCCGTGACGTGGTCGGCAGGGCGGTCCGTGACGCTGCTGGGCTGCGCGCAAGGTGGCGGGCCGTGTTGCGGTTGCTGGCAGGGCGGGACCGGGTGCCGGGGCTGATCCGGGGCCGGGCCGTGCGGCTGTCGCTGGACGACGGCGACCTGGACCCCGTGGAGGCGGCGCGGCTCATGGGGCTCGCCCTGTCGCCCGGGACCCCGCCGGGGGACGCGGCCGCGTGGATCGAGGGGTTCGTCGGCGGGGCCGGGGGCGGACTGCTGCTGGTGCACGACGAACGGCTCCTCGCCCTGGTCGACGGCTGGCTCACCGGCGTACCGGCGGAGGCGTTCACCGATGTGCTGCCGCTGCTGCGGCGCACGTTCTCGGCGTACGAGGAAGGGGTGCGCAGAACCCTCGGTGAACTGGTCCGGCGGGGGCCGGGGGAGCGGGCGGGCGCGATCGGGGCCGGTCCCGGCGCGTTCGGGTTCGCGGACGGGCTCGACGGGGAGCGCGCGGACGCCGTGCTGCCGGTGGTGCGGCTGCTGCTGGGACGGGACGACGAACGGGGACCGGGCGGGAACGCCGGACCGGCGGAGGTGGCGACGACATGACGGCGAGTGGACCCTCGACACCGCAGGACACCGCGCACGAGCGCCTGCGCCGCTGGCGCCTGATCCTGGGCGGCGACGCGGCCGACGGCACCGGACACCGCCTGTCCGGACGGGACGCGGCCATGGACGGCACGCTCGCCGCCCTCTACGAGGACACCGGCGGCAAGCCCCGCGCGGGACGTGGCGGCGACCGTACGGCCGGCCTGGGCGCCTCCGCTCCCTCCGTGGCGCGCTGGCTCGGCGACATCCGCACCTACTTCCCCTCCTCCGTCGTCCAGGTCATGCAGCGCGACGCCATCGAGCGGCTGGGGCTGTCCGCGCTGCTCCTGGAGCCGGAGACACTCGCCGCGGTCGAACCGGACGTGCATCTCGTCGGCACTCTGCTCTCCCTCGCCAAGGCGATGCCGGACACCACGAAGGAGACGGCACGCACCGTCGTCCGCACGGTCGTGGAGGACCTGGAGCGGCGTCTCTCCGCCCGCACCCGGGCCACCCTCACCGGCGCCCTCGACCGCGCCGCGCGCATCGCCCGCCCCCGCCACCGCGACATCGACTGGAACCGCACGATCGCCGCCAACCTCAAGCACCACCTGCCCGAGTACGGCACCGTCGTGCCGGAGCGGCTCGTCGGGTACGGGCGGGCGTCGCGGGCCGTGCGCAAGGAGGTCGTCCTCTGCGTCGACCAGTCGGGGTCGATGGCGGCGTCGGTGGTGTACGCGTCGGTGTTCGGGGCGGTGCTGGCGTCGATGCGGTCGGTGAGCACCCGCTTCCTGGTGTTCGACACCGCGGTCGCCGACCTCACCGAGCACCTGGCCGACCCCGTCGACGTCCTCTTCGGCACCCGGCTCGGCGGCGGCACGGACATCAACCGGGCGCTCGCCCACTGCCAGGCGGCCCTCACCCGTCCGGCGGACACGGTGGTGGTCCTGATCAGCGATCTGTACGAGGGCGGCATCCGCGGCGAGATGCTGAAGCGGGTCGCGGCGATGAAGGCGGCGGGCGTGCAGTTCGTGGCGCTCCTCGCCCTGTCCGACGAGGGGGCGCCCGCCTACGACCGGGAGCACGCGGCCGCGCTCGCGGCACTGGACGTCCCGGCGTTCGCCTGCACGCCCGAGGAGTTCCCGGAGGTGATGGCGGCGGCCCTGGAGAGACGCCCGCTGCCCGTGCCGGCCCCGGAGTGACATGTCTACGGCGGGTAAGGGCGAGCAGACGCGTTCATGAGCGGAAAGGCCCCGGACGGCCGAAAGTCATCGGTTTGTCCGGCCGGAACCTCATGGAGTGGGGTGAGAGATGCCCATTGGGGTGGGAATCCCTCACTCTGCGTCGATCTGGCCCCTAAGGGGCTGCTCAGGGGGTCTCACCGGGCCGGCCCCAGTCCGGTGAGACCCCGCCCGCGCGGCACCCCGTGCCAGTGAGCGCGACATCATGTGACAGGTATCACCGCTCAGGTGTGACCCTCGATTTAGGGGGTTCCAGCAAGCGGAGATAACCTGCGAGACGGACATGCCGCGTGCCCGGACACCGTGTGCGCTCCCCCTGTGACCCAAGCGGACGTCACGTTGCCCATCGCGGCACGCCCACGCATCCAACGAACCGCGAGATCACTGATAGGGACGGAAGCGCGTGGACCTGTTCGAGTACCAGGCGAGGGACCTCTTCGCCAAGCACGATGTACCGGTGCTGGCCGGTGAAGTCATCGACACGCCTGAGGCGGCCCGCGCAGCCACCGAGCGCCTCGGTGGCAAGTCCGTCGTCAAGGCCCAGGTGAAGGTCGGCGGCCGCGGCAAGGCCGGCGGCGTGAAGCTCGCCGCCACCCCGGACGAGGCCGTCGCCCGGGCGACGGACATCCTCGGCATGGACATCAAGGGCCACACGGTCCACAAGGTGATGATCGCCGAGACGGCCCCGGAGATCCTGGAGGAGTACTACGTCTCCTTCCTCCTGGACCGTGCCAACCGCACCTTCCTCTCCATCGCGTCCGTCGAGGGCGGCATGGAGATCGAGGAGGTGGCGGCCACCCGTCCGGAGGCCGTCGCCAAGACGCCGATCGACGCCAACGAGGGTGTGACCCCCGAGAAGGCGCGCGAGATCGTCGAGGCCGCGAACTTCCCGGCCGAGGTCGCCGACAAGGTGGCGAACGTCCTGGTCACCCTGTGGAAGACCTTCATCGCCGAGGACGCGCTCCTCGTCGAGGTCAACCCGCTGGCCAAGGTCGCCTCCGGTGACGTCATCGCCCTGGACGGCAAGGTGTCCCTGGACGAGAACGCCGAGTTCCGCCAGCCGGAGCACGAGGCCCTCCAGGACAAGGAGTCGGCCAACCCGCTCGAGGCCGCCGCCAAGGCCAAGAACCTCAACTACGTCAAGCTCGACGGCGAGGTCGGCATCATCGGCAACGGCGCGGGTCTCGTCATGAGCACCCTGGACGTCGTCGCGTACGCCGGTGAGGCGCACGGTGGCGTCAAGCCCGCCAACTTCCTCGACATCGGTGGCGGCGCCTCCGCCGCCGTCATGGCGAACGGCCTGGAGATCATCCTGGGCGACCCGGACGTCAAGTCCGTCTTCGTCAACGTCTTCGGTGGCATCACCGCCTGTGACGAGGTCGCCAACGGCATCGTCCAGGCGCTCCAGCTCCTGGCGGACCGGGGCGAGGAAGTCACCAAGCCGCTGGTCGTCCGGCTGGACGGCAACAACGCCGAGCTGGGTCGCAAGATCCTCTCCGACGCCAACCACCCGCTCGTGCAGCGCGTGGACACCATGGACGGCGCGGCCGACAAGGCCGCCGAGCTCGCGGCTGCGAAGTAAGGAAGAGGGACTCAGACAGCCATGGCTATCTTCCTCAACAAGGACAGCAAGGTCATCGTCCAGGGCATGACCGGTGCCACGGGCATGAAGCACACCAAGCTCATGCTGGCCGACGGCACGAACATCGTCGGTGGCGTGAACCCCCGCAAGGCGGGCACGTCCGTCGACTTCGACGGCACCGAGATCCCGGTCTTCGGCACGGTCGCCGAGGCGATGGAGAAGACGGGCGCCAACGTGTCCGTGCTCTTCGTGCCGCCGGCCTTCGCCAAGGCCGCCGTGGTCGAGGCGATCGACGCGGAGATCCCCCTCGCGGTCGTCATCACCGAGGGCATCGCCGTCCACGACTCGGCCGCGTTCTACGCGTACGCCGTCTCGCAGGGTGGCAAGACCCGGATCATCGGCCCGAACTGCCCGGGTCTGATCACCCCCGGCCAGTCGAACGCCGGCATCATCCCGGGCGACATCACCAAGCCGGGCCGTATCGGCCTGGTCTCGAAGTCCGGCACGCTGACGTACCAGATGATGTACGAGCTGCGGGACATCGGCTTCTCGTCCGCCGTCGGCATCGGTGGCGACCCGGTCATCGGCACCACGCACATCGACGCGCTCGCCGCGTTCGAGGCCGACCCCGACACCGACCTGATCGTGATGATCGGTGAGATCGGCGGCGACGCCGAGGAGCGGGCCGCGGCGTTCATCAAGGAGAACGTGACCAAGCCGGTCGTCGGCTATGTCGCGGGCTTCACCGCGCCCGAGGGCAAGACCATGGGCCACGCCGGCGCCATCGTCTCCGGCTCCTCCGGCACGGCCGCCGCGAAGAAGGAGGCCCTCGAGGCCGCCGGCGTGAAGGTCGGCAAGACGCCGACCGAGACGGCGAAGCTGGCCCGCGAGATCCTCGCCGGCTGACCCGCCCGACCGCACACCGACGGGCCCGCTCCCCTCAGGGGGACCGGGCCCGTCGGCGTGTCCGCCCTGCGCTCGGCTAGCGGCTCTCCGGGAGCAGCCGCTGCGGCCCGTGCGCCGTCCCCGAGCGCAGCTTCTTGCGCAGCTTGAGCTCCTTGTCGGACAGGGTGCCGGGGGCGACCCGCGGCGGGATGCCCTGGACCGTCTCGCCGGGCGGCACCGGCGGCTCGTACCGGGTGGGGGCCGTGCGCACGGTGAGCGCGGTGGCGCCGATGATCGTGACCGTGAAGGCGATCGCCGCGCGGGTCCAGAAGCGCGCCCGGCGCTCGCTGCCCAGGCGCACGGTCGGCGGCCTGGGGGCGCGCAGCCGCTCGGCGGACGCCACCTCGGCCAGCCGCTGGTGCAGCGCGGCCGGGTCGGCGAGCCCGGGGAGCCGGGCGGCGACGGCCTGGCGGGCGTGCAGCAGCCGGTTCGCCGTGGCGGGCGTGCTCGCCTCCGTCTCCGCCGCGGTCTCCGGCAGCCCGAGCCCCACCCCGTCGTGGAGCAGCAGGGTGCGGCGGTACGACGGCGGGAGCGTCAGGAGTACGTCGAGCAGGGCGCGGTCGGCGGCGTCGGCCGGCGGGGGTTCGGGGTGCCGGTAGCGGGGGCGGAACCGGTGCCAGGGGGAGAGCGCGTACTCGTACGCCGTCGCCCGCACCCAGCTCGCCGGGTCGGGGTCGACGGCCACCTCCGGCCAGCGCTGCCAGGCGGTCTGGAAGGCCCGCTCGACCGACTCGCGGGCGAGTTCGCGGCGGCCGGAGAGCAGATAGGTCTGGCGGACGAGCGCGGGGGCGCAGAAGGCGTACAGGGCGTCGAAGGCCTGAGCGGGGGTCAGGCCGTCCGAGGGCTGCGGTGCTTCGGCGGTGGCGATCGCCGACGGCGACGGCTGCCGGTGTCTCCCCGTACGGCCCGCCGCCGTCCGGGGGGCCGCGGGTTCCTCGTACGGCTCCGCCGACGGGGTGGTCAGGGACTCCAGGAGCCGCGCGTACGCCTCCCCCTTCCGTCCGTGCGGAGTGGTGCGGCCCGACTCCCACGCACGGACCGTCTCCCGGGCGACGCCCACCTGCGCGGCCACCTGAGCCTGCGTCAGGGCGCCTGCCTCGCGCAGACGTCGGCGCTCCTTGGGCGGCGGAAGCGGGATGTCAGGACGCTGGGTCACCGAAAGCCCCTCCGTACGAAAAAGTACATAAACGTATATTGAGTGACACGACGGAGCTTCGCCCGTTACAAGGGAAAAGCGCGTGTCGTTGGGACCATGCCGTCGTGATCCTGATGAGCGCCCGCCGGCCGTCGTTGTCGCCCCTGCTCGCCCGGTTCCGCGACCGGTCCCCCGGACTGGGCGCCGGCGTCCTGGGAGGCGTGCTGGCGGCGGGGCTCGGACTGGCCTCGTTCGCCGTGCTGGTGATGGTCCTGTGGATCAGCTCGCCGTACCCGGACAGCGGACCGGGCGGCGCGCTCCATGTCGCCGCCGCCCTGTGGCTCCTCGCGCACGGCGCGGAGCTGGTGCGGGCCGACACCCTGTCAGGGGCGGCGGCGCCGGTCGGGGTCACGCCGCTGCTGCTGATGGTGCTGCCGGTCTGGCTGCTGCACCGGGCCGCGCGCGACGCGATCGACGGCGGCGAGAACGAACCGGACGAGCCGGGCGGCGCACCGCCTGCCGAGGTCGGCGCGCGACCGGTGTGGGCGGGCGTGGTCGCCGGCTATCTCGCCGTGGCGACGGCGGCGGCGCTCTACGCGTCCGGCGGCGCGCTGCGCCCGTCGTGGCCCTGGGTGGTCCTGTGCCTGCCGGCGGTCGCCGTCCTGGCGGCCGGGGCCGGGGTGTGGACGGCGTGCGGCCGCCCCTGGGACGCCGTGGTACGGCTGCTGCCGCGCCGGGTACGGCGTCATGTGCTCGGCGAGTGGGTCGGGGCGGCGGTACGGGCGGCCGGGGCCGGCGCGGCCGCGCTGGTCGGCGGCGGGGCGCTGCTGGTGGCGGCCTCGTCGGTGCGGCACGCGGACGCGGCCCGGGGAGCGTTCCTCCAGCTCACCGAGGGATGGTCGGGCCGGTTCGCGGTGCTGCTGCTCTGTATGGCGCTGGTGCCGAACGCGGCCGTGTGGGGCGCGGCGTACGCCCTCGGGCCGGGGTTCGTGCTCGGCGCCGGGCATGTCGTGGACCCGCTGCTGTCGGACCCGGCGCCGCTGCTGCCGCCGTTCCCGCTGCTGGCGGCGGCACCGGAGGCGGGGCCGGGCGGCCTGTGGAACTGGGCCGCCGCGGTGGTGCCGGTGCTGGCCGGGGTGACGGTGGGCGTCTTCGTGGCGCGGGCCGGGGCGCTGCTGGGCCAGGGCGAGGACGGCTGGTCCCGATGGCGGACGACGGGGGTTGTGGTGGCCGCAGCGGTGTTCTGCGGAGCGCTGGTCGGCACGCTCGCGGCATGGGCCGGCGGGCCGCTGGGCGTCGGGGCGCTGGCCCGGTTCGGGCCGGTGGGCTGGCAGGTCGGGGGCGCGGTGGTGCTGTGGGTGGTGGCGGCCGGGGTGCCGGTGGGGCTGTGGGTGCGGGGGAGGCGGGGGCGGAAGTGGGTGCCGGACCTCTCCTGGCGAACCGGGCGCACCGAGTCGACGGAGCGGACGGAGCGGACGGAGCGGACGGAGCGGACGGAGCGGCCCTCACGGACCGATGTGCCCGCGCCGAAGACGCCCGGCGACGACTTCGGCGGTGAGCCGTACGACGTCGAGCCCTACGACCTCGTGGAGACGGGCGACCGGCCCACCGGCCCCGTATGGCACGACGACGCACCCCGCGAGGCCCGCTGGGCGGTGCTCCGGGAAGCGGCCGAGGCGGGGGAGCCGGGGGAGCCGGACGAGGGCGCGCCGGAGGACAAGAAGCCCGAGGCCGCGGCCCCCCAGGCACCAGAACCCGAAGCCGCCCCCTAACCCCGGTCCCGCGCCCGCCGCCTCGCCCGGATCTCCCGGTCGATCGCCCAGGCGTCCGCCACCGGGCCCAAGTGGGCGAGCTTGTCGGGGTTGATCACGATACGGACGGCATTGATCCGGCCGTCCAGCACGTCCAGGGCGAACGTGTGCAGCACCTGGCCGTCGCGGTCGTGGAAGACGGCGCCCGGCTGGCCGTTGACCTCGTGCGGGGTGAAGGTGACCCCCGCCTGGGACAGCCGCTCGACGACGGAGCCCAGCAGCCGGGCGACGTTGTCGGCGCCCAGGATCGCCCGGGCGAGCTGCGGCGCCTTGCCGCCGCCGTCGCCGACCAGCGTCACGTCGGCGGCGAGCAGGTCCCGCAGCGCGGCGACGTCGCCCTCGTGCAGGGCGTCGAAGAACCGCGACGCCAGTTCCTCCCGCTCCCTGCGGTCGGCCTCGAAACGGGGCCGGCCCGCGGCCATGTGGCGCCGCGCCCGCACCGCGAGCTGGCGGCACGCCGCTTCCGAGCGCCCCACCGCCGACGCCACCTCGGGAAAGCCGAAGTCGAACACCTCGCGCAGGACGAACACCGCCCGCTCCAGCGGGCTGAGCCGCTCCAGCAGGAGCAGGGCCGCCATCGACACGGAGTCGGCGAGTTCCGCCGCCCGCTCCGGGTCCTCGTAGGGGTCGTCGAGCAGCGGCTCGGGGAACCAGGGCCCCACATAGCTCTCCCGCCGGACCCGGGCCGAGCGCAGCACGTCGATCGAGAGGCGGGTCACCGTGGCCGAGAGGAACGCCTTCACCGACCGGGGTTCGGTCGTGGACGCCTCGAAGCGCAGCCAGGTCTCCTGGACCGCGTCCTCCGCCTCGCTCACCCCGCCCAGGATCCGGTAGGCGATGGAGAACAGCAGGGGCCGCAGCTCCTCGAACTCCTCGGTCCTGGTCATACCGACGTCACTCTCCCCGGTCGAAGCCCGCTCATGTCGCCGTACGACACGATGACGAGATACGGGCTCCGTCTGTGACACCGGTCAGGTGTTGGCGCCGAGGATCCCCTTCAGCTCCTTCGGGAGGAGGTCGCCGCACGCCTGCTCCGCCTCGTTGGTGAGGGCGTCCTTCGTGCAGGTGTAGTAGTCCTGGTAGACGAGCTGCGCGGTGAAGGTGGCGGCCACCAGGGCCAGGGCCAGCGACGCCGTGACCAGGCCGCTGACGGCGGCGGTGGTCTGCGGCTTGCCCTTGGGGTCGGCGGCGGGCGCCGGGGCGTCCGGGTCGGGGGTGCGGGGCTTGGCGCGCAGGGCGACGATGCCCCAGTTCAGGGCCAGGGCGCCGAGCAGCAGGGCCACGTACGGCCAGCCGAAGAGGGCGAAGAAGAAGGCCCACATGCCGCACAGCAGCGCGTAGCGCGCCTTGCGCTGCGCCGGGTCGGTGGGGTCCCAGCGGGAGGCGGGCCCGCCCTGGCCGCCGCCCTGACCGCCGGGTCCGCCCTGGCCGTTCTGACCGTTGCCCTCGGGGCCGGCGCCGGGGCGCTCACCGAAACCGCCGCCGGGCGCCCGGCCGGGCTGCTGATCGCTCCACTGACTGCCCCAGGGCGTGTACCCGCCGGGCGGCGTCTGCGGCTCCTGGCCACCCTGGCCGCCCTGCCCGCCTTGGTCACCCTGGCCACCTTGGTCACCGCTGGGGTGCCGCGGCTGCCACGGCCGGTCCGGGGTGCCCTCGGGCGGCGGCGCGAACGGGTTGTCGTCCTGCGAGGAGCCCTGAGAGGAGCCCTGCGGGGAGTCCTGCGAGGAGCCCTGCGGGGAGTCCTGCGGCGAACCCTGCGGGGCGTCCGGCGGCGAGCCGGGCCGCTCGCGCAGCAGCAGCGCGCCGCGCACTCCTCCGGGCAGGTACTGCGGGAGGAGCGTGTGGCGTCGCGGGCTGCGGTCCGGCATCAACTGAGCGTCTTCCCCTTGGGTGAATACGGCTAGAACACGACTGTCCGACATGAGCTGTCACTTCACGAACGCGCCGCACGGCGACCGCGTTCCCGATCCCGCTCCTCGCAGACGCTACCTTCCGGCCACGCCCCCGTCCCGTGGGGGCCGCCCCATGTGCCGGTATCGTTGCTGACGGCCGGCTGCTTCGTAGGCTTCCCCGTATCCGGGAACCCGATGCATTCGTACGAACGTACAAGCTTCGTCCGTAGACGCTTCGGGCGGCCGGCCGTACGCACGCCTCCCCGAGAAAGGGCCCCCACCGTGGCCGCCAAGCCCGTGGCCAAGCGCCTCGTCGTGCTGGTTTCCGGATCCGGTACGAACCTCCAGGCGCTGCTCGACGAGATCTCGGCCACCGGCGCGGAAGGCTACGGCGCCGAGATCGTGGCCGTCGGAGCCGACCGCGAGGGCATCGAGGGGCTGGCCCGGGCCGAGCGCGCCGGGATCCCCACCTTCGTGTGCCGGGTCAAGGACCACGAGAGCCGGGACGCCTGGGACACCGCGCTCGCCGAGGCCGTCGACGCCCACGCGCCGGACCTGGTCGTCTCCGCCGGGTTCATGAAGATCGTCGGCAAGGAGTTCCTGGCGCGGTTCGGCGGCCGGTTCGTGAACACGCACCCCGCCCTGCTGCCCAGCTTCCCCGGGGCCCACGGGGTGCGGGACGCGCTCGCGTACGGCGCCCGGGTCACCGGCTGCACCGTCCACTTCGTCGACGACGGCGTCGACACCGGCCCGATCATCGCCCAGGGCGTGGTCGAGGTCCGGGACGAGGACGACGAGAGCGCTCTGCACGAGCGCATCAAGGAAGTCGAGCGAAGGCTGCTCGTCGACGTCGTGGGGCGGCTCGCCCGCAACGGCTATCGCATTGAGGGACGAAAGGTAGTTATCCAGTGACCGCCGAGAGCAACAAGCGGCCCATCCGTCGCGCACTGGTCAGCGTCTACGACAAGACCGGCCTGGAGGAGCTCGCGCGCGGGCTGCACGAGGCCGGTGTCGAGCTGGTGTCGACCGGCTCCACCGCCTCGCGCATCGCCGGTGCCGGTGTCCCCGTCACCAAGGTCGAGGAGCTGACCGGCTTCCCCGAGTGCCTGGACGGCCGGGTGAAGACCCTGCACCCCAAGGTGCACGCCGGCATCCTCGCCGACCTGCGGCTGGACAGCCACCGCGAGCAGCTCGCCGAGCTGGGCGTCGAGCCGTTCGACCTGGTCGTCGTGAACCTCTACCCGTTCCGCGAGACCGTCGCCTCCGGCGCCTCCCCGGACGAGTGCGTCGAGCAGATCGACATCGGCGGCCCGTCCATGGTGCGCGCCGCCGCCAAGAACCACCCGTCGGTGGCCGTCGTGACCAGCCCGGCCCGCTACGGCGACGTCCTCGCCGCGGTCGCCGACGGCGGCTTCGACCTGGCCGCCCGCAAGCGGCTGGCCGCCGAGGCGTTCCAGCACACCGCCGCCTACGACGTGGCCGTCGCCTCCTGGTTCGCCTCGTCCTACGCGCCCGTCGACGAGTCCCGGTTCCCCGACTTCCTCGGCGCCACCTGGGAGCGCGAGAACACCCTGCGCTACGGCGAGAACCCGCACCAGCCCGCCGCGCTCTACGTCGACGGCTCGGGCACCGGACTCGCGGTCGCCGAGCAGCTCCACGGCAAGGAGATGTCGTACAACAACTACACGGACACGGACGCCGCCCGCCGTGCCGCGTACGACCACGACGAGCCGGCCGTCGCCATCATCAAGCACGCCAACCCGTGCGGTATCGCGGTCGGCGCGGATGTCGCCGAGGCGCACCGCAAGGCGCACGCCTGTGACCCGCTGTCGGCGTTCGGCGGGGTCATCGCCGTGAACCGGCCGGTCAGCAAGGAGCTGGCGGAGCAGGTCGCGGAGATCTTCACCGAGGTCATCGTGGCCCCCGACTACGAGGAGGGCGCGCTGGAGGCCCTCGCCCGGAAGAAGAACATCCGGGTGCTGAAGGCGCCGGGCGCCCCCGCCGACCCGGTCGAGGTCAAGCCGATCGACGGCGGCGCCCTGCTCCAGGTCACCGACCGGCTCCAGGCCGAGGGCGACGACCCGGCCGACTGGACGCTGGCCACCGGCGAGGCGCTGAGCGCCGACGAGCTGGCCGAGCTGGCCTTCGCCTGGCGGGCCTGCCGGGCCGTGAAGTCCAACGCGATCCTGCTCGCCAAGGACGGCGCCTCGGTCGGCGTCGGCATGGGCCAGGTCAACCGGGTCGACTCCGCGAAGCTCGCGGTGGAGCGGGCCGGCGCCGAGCGGGCGCGCGGCTCCTACGCCGCCTCCGACGCGTTCTTCCCCTTCCCCGACGGGCTGGAGATCCTCGTCGAGGCCGGGGTGAAGGCCGTCGTCCAGCCGGGCGGTTCGGTCCGTGACGAGCTGGTCGTCGAGGCCGCGAAGAAGGCCGGCGTCACCATGTACTTCACCGGGACGCGGCACTTCTTCCACTGAGCCCACGCGCGCGTGAGCGAAGGTGCGGGCGGCCCCGGGTGGGGCCGGGACCGCCCGCACCGGTCCTCGGTCAGGTCAGCCACACGTTGCAGCTACTGACCCACTTGTGCGCGCGGATGTTGTTGTTCACGTTCTGGCCGCTGCTGAACGTGTTGTCGGACAGGTCGTCGGCGAAGTACTCGTAGGGCGACAGACACGTGTACCCCGTCTGGTACTGCTGGATGTACCAGAACTGCACGATGTCGTTGCCGCCGGTGTAGCCGGCGTTCATGACGGACGACGCCTTGTCCCAGGCGTTGGCGAAGCCGCCGCCCGCGCTGTTCCAGTCGGGGTCGTTGCCCGCGGTGACGCCGAGCGGGTTGCCCTGGCAGTCGAAGGCGTCCCAGGCGTAGACGTTGCCGTTGCGGCCGGGCCACTTGCTGTTGCAGACGGTGGCCTGCGCGCCGGTCTCGGCGGCCTGGGCGGCCGTCGCCGGTGCGCCGAGGCCGAGCGCGGTCAGTCCGACGACCGCCGCCGTGGTGAAGATCTTGCGCATGATGGTCCCCTCGTTGGTGTCGCGTCGTGTGCTTCGGTTGTGTCGGTCGCGTCAGGCGCGCTGCGGCACGATCCGTACCGCGCGGTCGTACGCCTGCCGCTGGAGGCGCCGATATGTGTCGAGCGCCTCGCCGTACCGGCTCGGGAGCCGGTCGACGTAGGAGGTCTCGCGGGCCGCCGCCACGGACCGCAGAGAGGTGGCGCGGGCGCAGCGGGCGTCGGCGACGGCGGTCGCCTTCTCGGTGGCGAACGCCCGCCCCGCGCCCGCTGGGCCGAGCCGGGCGGTGTTCTCCCGGACCGCGTCCCGGGCGGCCTGCGGGTCCGGATAGGACAGTCCCGCCTTCTCCATGCACCGTGACCAGGCGGCCACGGCGTCGGTGAGCCGCCGGTCGCGCAGCAGGTCGTCGGCGTACAGGGCGTTGAGGCCCGTGGCGGTCTTGGACACGCGGAACCAGGTGCCGGGGTCGCCGTAGAGGGCCTTCTCGGCCTCCGCCGTGCAGCCGCCGAGGCGTTTGCGGACCTCGCGGCCGCTGCCGGGCAGCTTGGCCGACAGCACCTGGAAGCGGTCGCCGCCGTCGAGCGCCTCGTCGAAGGCGGCACGGCGCGCGGGAGACAGCCCCTGCCGGTACACGGCGACGGGGTGGTGCAGCCGCCGGCGCTCCTGCCGGGCCTCGATGCGCCCGCCGTACCCGTACGCCTCGGCCCACGCCACGTCGTCCTGCACATAGCGCACCGGCATGGACTCGCGCAGGGTCAGGGTGCGGTCCTCGGCGTAGGAGAAGCCGTGCCGCTCCATGCACCGGGCGGTCAGCCGCTGCTGGGCGTCCTCGATCCGCAGTTCCTGCTGCCAGGTCAGCGGCCTCGGCCGGTCCTGACGGGCGGCGGCGGGGTCGTCCGTGCCCGTGCCGCACCCGGTCGCGACCACCCCCGTGACCGCCGCGACCGCGCACAGCGCGGCGAGCGCACGCCTCATGGCACGTCCCCCCGTTTCCCCCGTGGGTTCCCCGTCGCCGCCCGTCTCCGGTGCGGCACTCACACCTTCGGGCAGACCGGGGCCGGGGGGTACCTCGGACTTCTCAGGGTCCGGTGGTACGGCCGGAGGGCGCCCGGTCCGGGGGTGTGTACGCGTCGAGGTAGTGGGCGACCTGCTTCGCGTACGCCCGGTACGGGGCCGGCACCCCACCGGACTTGTTCACCTTGTCCCACGACGTCCGGTAGGCGACGGCGACCAGGACCCGCGGGTCCCCGGTGTTGTCCGAGGCCAGGCGCGGGGCGATCCAGCACAGGTAGCGGCCCATCGCCGGGATGGACTCGGCGGGCGGGAACGGCGGCGACGGGACGGTCTCGCCGGGTGTGCCGTCCTCGTTCATCCACCAGCGCAGCACCCGCGGGGTCCAGCGGGCGATGCCGTACTCGTCCTTCCCGGGGTCGGCGAGGTCCGGGTCGAAGTCGCTCTCCACCTTCAGCATGGCGGCGATCAGGGCCGGGGTGACCGACGGATGGTCGCAGTCGTGCGCCGTCTCGACGATCAGCAGCCGGTACGCGCCCGGCACGCCCCGGTCGGTGCGCAGGTGCTCGGCCCCGTACGGCACGACGCCCGTGTCCGCCGCGGCCCCGCCCGCCGCGGCGCCCCGCGCGGAGCCGAAGTCCCAGGTGGCGACGGTGTACCCGAGGCCCGCCACGGCGGCGGTGGCGAGCCCGGCGGCGAGGACGGCCGTACGACGGGCCAGTCGGCCGGGGAGAACGTGTGGGAGGCGGCCGGACGGGAGGCGTGCCAGGCGCCGTGAGCGGCCCTCGGCGGATGCCGTGTCCGTGACGGTCTCCACCCGGCGCAGGAGGGCCTCGGTGGAGATCCGGGCGGCGTGCGTACGGGCCAGGCAGGCGTGCACGATCTCCCGCCAGGTGTCCGGGAGTTCGGGGGACAGCCGCAGTTCGGCGGTGCCGCGGGCGTGCGCGACGGCCGCGTCGCGGCGGGCCGTCGGGGTGGCGCCGGGCAGCGGGAAGGAGCCGGTGAGCACGAGATGGGCGAGGACGCCGAAGGCCCACACGTCGGCGGACGGGCGGATCCGGCGGCCCCGTTCGCCGATCTCGGCCCACAGCAGCTCGGGCGGGGTGTAGTCGGGGGTGGAGAAGGCGGGGGTGTAGGCGTGGGTGCCCTCCAGTTCGCCGGCCATGTTGAAATCGGCCAGCCGGGCCGAACCGTCCGCCATCAGCAGCACATTGGCGGGCTTGAGGTCGCCGTGCACCCAGCCCGCCCGGTGCAGTTGGGCGAGGCCCGCGCAGACCTGGGCGAGCAGCGGCGGCCCGGCGGCCGGCCGCGGGGTGCGCCTCAGCAGGGCGGACAGGGACGTCTCGGCCTTCTCCAGGACCAGCACGGTGGCGCCGTCGAGATGCGGGCGGCCGGGGTCGTCCACGGTGAGGGTCTCGTAGAGCCGGATCAGCCGCGGGCTGCTCAGCCGGCTCAGCAACTCTGTCTCCCGCTCGGCCAGTTCGCGCAGATGAGTGAGCTGGCGCGGGGTGTGGGTGCCGGTGGGCAGGAACTTCAGGGCGGCGGTCTCGGGCAGGTCCGCCGGCGTCCGCGCCGCGGCATCGTTGTCAGACGCCTTCCCGGCAGGCCGCCGCCGGGCCGCGTAGACGCTGCCGAACGCGCCGCTCGCGAGGGGTTCGCGCACCTCCCAGCGGCCGATCCGGTAGCCGGGCGGCACCCGGACCGTGGGGGAGCCGGGGGAGCCGCTCACCGCCCGGTCACCTCCAGCAGCGCGAGGTCGTCCTCGCGCACCAGGTCGAAGCGGAGCGCCAGCGAGACGAGGGACTCCTTCTTGCCGTTGAGGCGCGGTCCTGGGTCCGCCGTCTCCGGGCCGGGCTTGAGGCGCAGCTTCACGGCCAGGTAGTCGATGTTCCACTGCACCGAGGTGCGGGAGGCGGCGGGCCAGCCGGGCCGCAGCCGGGTCACGACCTGCTCGACCGTGGGCAGCGGGGCGTGCGGCGCGCCGCGCAGCCTCGGCTCGCACAGGGCGGCCAGCACCGCGAAGTAGCGCTTCGAGCGGTCCAGGGCGAAGGCGGGCGCCGTCGTCGCCCCGTCCAGGCCGGACGCGGCGCCCATATAGTCGTGGCGCGGCGCCCACACCTCGACCGGCAGCAGATCGCCCGCCGCGGGCAGCACGATCCGCGCGAACTCGAAGGGGACCGGCGCGTCCAGCCGCCCCGGCGCGACCTTGATGTGCTCGCCCGCGCCCTCCGGGTTCTCCACCACATAGGTCTGCTCGCGGCTGAAGTTGCCCAGTATCCAGAACGCGCCCTGCGCGGTGATCTCGCCCGCCCGCCGGGAGACCCCCTGGTGGGGGATCGCCAGGTCGTTGTCGCGCGCCGAACGCCCGAAGGTCAGCCGCTCACCGGGGGCGAGCCGGAGCGGGCGCCGGGGCTCCTGGCCGCCGCGCCCGTCGCCCGGGTCCCCCGGTGGTACGACGATGATGCTGTACACGCTGTGTCTCCCGCTCCCCACCCGCGCCTACCGCATCAGGGTGGGTGACGGAACGGGGCCGTGTCACGGTGTGACACGGCCCCGAGGAGGAATGGCGCGAACTGGTCAGTGGCCGCGCCGGTTCAGCGTCGCGTCAGTACCGCGGACGCTTGAACCACTCCGCGCTGGCGCGCTTCGCGGCGAAGACGATCACCAGGACCGCGAGGATCATGACGAGCAGGCCGAGGCCGTACATCCCGAGCGAGAAGATGCCGCTCACGATCGCGAACGAGCCGTAGACGATCGAGCAGACGCGCACGCCGTTGCCGCCGCCCGCGTACTGGAGCAGGAGCACCACGCCGAGCACCGCGAAGACGGCGGCCAGGCCGATGAAGAAGATGACGACGCCCTTGCCCAGGTCGGCGTAGCGCTCGGCCTCGGCGTCACCGGTGACGCCGGCCTCCAGCATCGTCTTGTCCCACTCGGACAGCGCCTTGAGGTAGACACCCGAGATGACGACGTGCGCCAGGGCGATCACGCCGAGCAGGATCTGCGCGGCGCGCGTGATGGCCGGGATCTGGGTGGGGACGTAGCCGCCGCCGTACGGCTGGGAGACCGGCGGGGCCGCCGGGTAGCCGTAGCCCTGCTGCGGGGCGCCGTACCCCTGCTGCGGGGGCTGGCCGGGGTAGCCGTAACCGGGAGGGCCGGGCTGCTGGGGCGGCTGCCCGTAGGGGTTGTTCGGGTCGCCGAAACTCATGGCGGTCCTTCCTCCGTAGTGCACCGGGGTGCGGGGACGACGGGCGGCGCGGTTTCGGAGGAAGAGGTGCGGATGCGGTTGATCCCCCCGGTACAGCCCGCGGCACTGTGCCGTCAATCGTTCTGCAATGGCCGGTTTGTTGTCCAGCCGCATTCCGCAGGTGTTGTGCAAGTGCAACATCCACGATCAAGGACGCGGGCGGGGTGCCGGGCGCGGGGTGTCACCTGCGAGGTCACCCGGATTGGAACCCGGGACCCGTCATCCGGGAGGATGGGACCATGACCGCCCAGATTCTCGATGGCAAGGCCACCGCAGCCGAGATCAAGTCCGATCTGACCGCCCGCGTGGCGGCGCTGAAGGAGAAGGGCGTCACGCCCGGCCTCGGCACGATCCTCGTCGGCGACGACCCCGGCAGCCAGAAGTACGTCGCGGGCAAGCACCGCGACTGCGCCCAGGTCGGTATCGCCTCCATCCAGCGCGAACTGCCCGCCACGGCCACCCAGGAGGAGATCGAGGCGGTCGTCCGCGAGCTGAACGACGACCCGGCGTGCACCGGGTACATCGTGCAGCTCCCGCTGCCCAGGGGCATCGACGAGAACCGCGTCCTGGAGCTGATGGATCCGGCCAAGGACGCCGACGGCCTGCACCCCATGAACCTCGGGCGTCTCGTCCTCAACGAACCCGCCCCGCTGCCCTGCACCCCGCACGGCGTCCTGACGCTCCTGCGGCGGTTCGGCGTGGAGATCAAGGGCGCCGAGGTCGTGGTCGTCGGCCGCGGTGTCACCATCGGCCGCCCGATGCCGCTGCTGCTCACCCGGCGCAGCGAGAACGCCACCGTCACCCAGTGCCACACCGGCACCCGGGACCTCGCGGCGCACCTGCGGCGCGCGGACATCATCGTCGCGGCCGCCGGCTCCGCCCATCTGATCCGGGCCGAGGACGTCAAGCCGGGCGCCGCCGTCCTCGACGTCGGTGTCTCCCGCGACGCCGAAGGCCGGATCGTCGGGGACGTCCACCCGGACGTGCGCGAGGTGGCCGGCTGGATCTCCCCGAACCCCGGCGGGGTCGGCCCGATGACCCGCGCCCAGTTGCTCGTGAACGTGGTCGAGGCGGCGGAACGCAGTGTCGGCTGACGGCACCCCGGGCGGACCCGAGGACGACAAGGACACGCAGGGCGGCCGGACCGCCCCGGACGTGCGGGACCCCGACGAGATCGAGGTGCGCGACCCCGTCAGCGCGCCGGGTCCCGACGGTGTGCCGCGCCGCACCACTCGCCGCTTCCCGAAGTTCACCCGGGACACCGCCCGCCCCGAGGGCGGCGGCCGGGCGGCGGACGCGGACGCGCTGGCGGCCCGGCAGTGGCCGATCATCGCGGTCCTGGCGACGGTCGCGCTCGGCCTGCTGCTCACCGCGCTCGACCAGTTCCGGATCGGGACGATACTGATCGGCGTCGCGCTGCTGGCCGGTGCGGTGCTGCGCTGGCTGCTGCCCAACGTCGGCATGCTCGCCGTCCGCTCCCGCTTCACGGACATAGTGACGTACGGGGTGCTGGGCTCGGCGATCGTCCTGCTGGCGATGATGGCGCAGCCGAATCCTTGGCTGCAGATCCCCTTCCTCAAGGACACCCTGCACTTCACGGTCGCCAACTGACGTACGCGCGGCGGCCCGTCCTCTCCCCCGAGAAGGACGGGCCGCCGTCGTGTTCCACGCTCGCGCACGGTGACGGCCCGTTCAACGGCTGTCCACGCGCTGTGTCATGGAAGTGACAGTTCCGGAACCCTGTGGCGGTCCTGCCACGGACGCGCGCCTGATGTGCGCTCGTCGTGCCGATACGTTGACAGTTCGGCCATGTGTCCCGAATCGTCGGTACCTCGGGGTCCGCGTGGCCCGTGGGGGGACCGTGTGCAGGGAGGGGGGCCGATGGCGCGCCGGAAGGAACTGTCCGACGAACTCGACCCACAGGTACGGGAGTTCGTCGAGCTGCTGCGCGGGGTCGTGGACCGGGCCGGGCTGAACCCGCGGACGCTCGCCGACCGGACCGGCTACGGCCGGGCGTCCTGGGAGCGTTACCTCGACGGCCGGCAGCTCGCCCCCAAGGGCGCGGTCGTCGCCCTCGCCGAGGCCGCCGGCACCCCCGCCGACCCACTGACCGCCGCCTGGGAACCGGCCGAACGCGCCTGGAGCCGCGCGGAGTTGCGGAACGCGGGGACACAGGACGCGCTGAGGATCGTAGGGCTGAAAAGGGCCGAGCCCGATGGCCCGCCCCGGCCGGGCGGCTCGGGCGGGGCGCGGCGGTGGGGCCTGTTCGTGGCCGGGGTCATGGGCGTGGTGATCGTCGTCGTGGGCGGGTTCCTGCTCACCGGCGACGGGGATCCGAAGCCGGTGTCCGACTCGGGCCGTACGCCGTCGCCGTCCGCGAGTTCCCCCACCGCGCCGCCCTCCGGGGTGCTGTGCGGCGGGGCGGCCTGCACCGGCCGGGACGCCGAGGAGATGGGGTGCAGCGGCGACCTCGTGACCACGGCCCGCAGCGCGACCGTCGGCACGGTCGTGGTCGAGGTCCGCTACAGCAGAACCTGCGGCGCGGCCTGGGGCCGCATCGTCCAGGCGGCGCCGGGAGACTCGGTGCGGGTGACCGTGGGGAAGACCCGGCACACCGCCCGCATCACCGCCGCCGACGACACCATCGCCTACACCCCGATGATCGCCGTGCCGGACCCGGCCCGGGCAACGGCGTGCGCGTCGCTGGCTTCGGGGGAGACGGGGTGTACGGGGTAGGGGGGCGCGGGGCGGCCGTCGATCGGATGGACGGTGGCGGTGCGACGGCCGAACCGGATGAGGTGCGCGGCGGAGGTCGGCTCGACGGGCGCGCGGCGTTGGCCGGCCGGAGAGGCGGCGGCGGTGCGGCGGCCGGACGAGGCGCGTGGCGTCGGCTGGCCGGACGGGTGGTGGTGATGCGGCCGGCGGCTGGATGGGGTGCGTGGCGCTGCGCGGCCGGGCGAGGTGCGCGGCGGAGGTTGGCCCGACGGGGACAGGGGGCCGCGGCTGGACCGGGCGCGGACGGGGGTGTGGCGCCGGTCGGGTGGGGTGCGGGTCGGTCGGAGGGTGGTGGCGGTGCGACGGCCGGACTGGGCGCGCGGCGCAGGTCTGCCGGACGGGACGCACGGCGCCGGTCGGCGGGACGGGCGCGGGCGGAGTGCGTGGCGCTGAGCGGCCGGGCGAGGTGCGCGGCGTAGGTCTGCTCGGCGGAGTGCATGCATGGTGCCCGGCGGGCGGACGGGGCGCACGCGCGGGTCGGCTGTCCAAGACGCGGGGCGCACGCGCGGGTCGGCCGCCCACGACGTGGGGTGCGCGTCGGCCGGATGGGTGGCTGAGGTGTGGCAGGGGGTGGAAAAAACCCGGTGGGGCGGGAATACCTTCGTCCGCGGCGGGCACGCGAACCGTACCCCCACGGGATCCGGCACGACCCGGTCCCCCGCCGCGGCGGTCGCACGGTTCCTCCTCTCCCGGACCGGCGGCCGTCGCGGCGCAAGCTCTCCCCCCGCCGGCGGCCGTCGCGGCGCAAGCTCTCCCCCCGCCGGCGGCTGCCGCGGCGCAAGAGGGGTCCACTCTGTGGGACGGGCCACACGGCCCCGGCCGTCCGGTGTCCGGCGGGCGCGATAGCCTGACCGCTGGTCGGGTCTCTTGATACCAAGAGATCGATCATTTGTACGTCCCGTCCGGGGCAGGGACGCCCCACCGAGCTGTCATACGGAGAACGCCATGACCCGCACTCCCGTGAACGTCACCGTCACCGGCGCGGCCGGCCAGATCGGTTACGCCCTGCTCTTCCGCATCGCCTCCGGCCAGCTCCTCGGCGCGGACGTGCCGGTCAAGCTGCGCCTCCTGGAGATCACCCCGGCCCTCAAGGCCGCCGAGGGCACCGCGATGGAGCTGGACGACTGCGCGTTCCCGCTTCTCCAGGGCATCGACATCAGCGACGACCCGAACGTCGCCTTCGACGGCGCCAACGTCGCCCTCCTCGTCGGCGCCCGCCCCCGCACCAAGGGCATGGAGCGCGGTGACCTCCTGGAGGCCAACGGCGGCATCTTCAAGCCGCAGGGCAAGGCCATCAACGACCACGCCGCGGACGACATCAAGGTCCTGGTCGTCGGCAACCCGGCCAACACCAACGCCCTGATCGCCCAGGCCGCCGCCCCGGACGTACCGGCCGAGCGCTTCACCGCGATGACCCGCCTCGACCACAACCGCGCGCTGACCCAGCTCGCGAAGAAGACGGGCTCCACGGTCGCCGACATCAAGCGTCTGACGATCTGGGGCAACCACTCCGCCACCCAGTACCCGGACATCTTCCACGCCACGGTCGGCGGCAAGAACGCGGCCGAGGTCGTCAACGACGAGCAGTGGCTGGCCGACGAGTTCATCCCGACCGTCGCCAAGCGCGGCGCGGCGATCATCGAGGCCCGCGGCGCGTCCTCCGCCGCCTCCGCGGCCAACGCCGCCATCGACCACATCCACACCTGGGTCAACGGCACCGCCGACGGCGACTGGGCCTCCATGGGCATCCCGTCCGACGGTTCCTACGGCGTCCCGGAGGGCCTGATCTCCTCCTTCCCGGTCACCACCAAGGACGGCGTGTACGAGATCGTCCAGGGCCTGGACATCAACGAGTTCTCCCGCGCCCGTATCGACGCGTCGGTGAAGGAGCTGGAGGAGGAGCGCGAGGCGGTCCGCGCCCTCGGCCTCATCTGATCCCGGTCAGATCCCGGTCAGATCCTGCCTCACCTCACGGGCCCCGCTCCGGTCTCCTCCGGGACGGGGCCCGTCGGCATGTCCCGCTCCGCACCCGGTGCCGGGTCCCGCAGTCCCGCCACCACAACCACCGTCGCCGCCAGGACCACCGCGCCGACCGTGCGCAGCGCAGGCCCCATCCCGGTGCCGAGGCCGCCGTGACCGGCGAGGACCGTTCCGGCGACCGCCACGCCGAGGGCCGCGCCGATCTCCCGGGCCGAGGTGCCGAGCCCGGAGCCGAGGCCCGCCTGCCGTGACGGGAGGGCGGCGACCACGCCCAGGGTCAGCGCGGGCATCGACAGTCCCGTGCCCGCCGAGATGACCAGCAGCCAGCAGGCGTAGAGGGGGTACGGCGTGCCGGGCCCCGCGGTGGACGCGGCGAGCAGGCCGACGCCGATCAGGGCGAGGCCGGTGCCGATGACCGGACGCGGATGCGCCGACCAGCGGGCGGCCAGCTTCGGCACCAGGGCCATGCCGACGATCAGCGGGACGATCGCGACCCCGGTGAGGGCGGGCCCGTACCCCTTGACCTCTTGCAGGTACTGGGAGTTGACGAAGAACAGCGCGAACAGCCCGAAGAACCCGGTCGCCATGCCGAGCGTGGTCGCGCGCAGCCGGGGCGAGCGGAACACCCGCGGGTCGAACAGCGGGGCGGGGGAGCGCAGCGCGTGCCCGGTGAACAGGGCGATCAGCAGGGCGCCCGCCGCGAACGCCAGCAGGATGTCCGGCGAGGTCCAGCCGTGGCCCGGGCCCTCGATCACACCGAACAGGACGGCGACCAGCCCGGCCGTGAGCAGCAGCGTGCCCACCGGGTCGGGGCGGCCGCCCGGGGCGCGTGCGGTGCGCGGGGTGCTCACCAGTACGGCGAGCGCGAGCAGCGCCGCCAGCGGGACCATCGCGCCGAACAGGGCCCGCCAGCTCAGATACTGGCCGACCAGCCCGCCGCCCAGGTTCCCGGCCATGCCGCCGAGGCCGAGGGCGAGCGTCCAGGAGGCCAGGGCCTGGGCGCGGCGCTCCGGTCCCGCCAGATGGACCAGGATCGACAGGGTCGCCGGGGTGATCAGCGCCGCACCGGCGCCCGAGACGCCCCGCCCCGCGATGAGCGCCGCGGGCGAGGCCGCGAGGGCACTGGTCGCGGCGCCCGCGGCGAACAGGGCGAGCCCGGCGAGCAGGGCGCCCTTGCGGCCGTACCGGTCGCCGACCGCGCCCGCTGGGACGAGCAGGCCCGCGAAGACGATGACATAGGCGTCGACGGTCCACAGGACCTCGGCGGACGAGGGGTGCAGGGACGACGAACCCAGTTGCGGGATCAGCAGGTTGATCGCGGCGACCATGCTCTGGGCGACCAGGACGCAGGCGCACAGCGTGAGGAGCGTGGACCGTTTCAGGGCGTGCGGGGGCAAGGCTCCTCCTCGGGAGCTGGACGGCGTGGGAGGCCCGGACGGCGCTCGTGGGGGCCGGGCGGGCCGGTCCACCGTAGGCTCGGCCCCGACCTGCTTTCCAGTGCAACCTTCGCAAGGGACGAATGCGTATGACGCAATCCGCGGGACTGGACCTCAACCTGCTGGTCGCGCTGGACGTGCTCCTGGAGGAGCAGAGCGTGCAGGGCGCCGCCCGCCGGCTGCATCTGTCGGAGCCCGCGATGAGCCGCACCCTCGGCCGGATCCGGCGGGCGCTCGGGGACCCGGTACTGGTGCGGGCCGGGCGGCGGATGGTGCCGACGCCGCGCGCCCTCGCCGTACGCGCCGAGGTGAGCGCGGTCGTGGAGCGGGCCCGCGCCCTGTTCGCACCGGCCGCCGGCACCGACCTCGCCACGGCCGTCCGGACCTTCACGATCCTCGGCCACGACGCCCTGGCGGCCGCGCACGGCCCGGCCCTGCTGGCCCGCGCCGCCGCCGAGGCGCCCGGCGTCCGGCTGCGCTTCCTGGGCGAGAGCCACATCGACGCGCCGTTCCTGCGCGAGGGCACCGCCGATCTGGAGGTGGGCGTCATCGACACCACGGCGCCCGAGGTGCACCGCGAACAGCTCCACGAGGACCGCATGCTGGGCGTCGCACGGGCCGGACACCCGTTGCTGGAAGGCGAGTTGACGCCTCGTCGGTTCGCGGAGGAGGCCGGGCACCTGATCGTGTCCCGGCGCGGCCGGCTGCACGGCCCGGTCGACGCCGCGCTCGCCGAACTCGGCCTGCGGCGGCGGGTGGTGGCGAGCGTCGGTTCGCTGCCCGCGTCCTACTTCGTGCTCCGCGACACCGATCTGGTGGGCCTGAACACGGCCTGGGGCGTCCCGCTCGCGGAGAGCCTCGGCCTGGTCTCCTTCGCGATCCCGCTCCCCCTGCCGCCCCTCACCCTCGGCATGGCCTGGCACCCCCGCCACGACGCCGACCCGGCCCACGCCTGGCTCCGCGCCACGGTCCGCGACCTGATGTCCGGTAGCCGACCGGACTGACGCGGCCCGCAGCTCGCGCCCGGCAGCCGCACCGGCGACCAGCCACCCGAAATGTTCCCCGATGCCCCCCTTTTCAGTGACGCATCACACATTCCACCCCTGATCACGCATGCGACCCGCGACCAGGGGCAGGTGCTCGCGGTCTCCGAGGGTGATCCACGGGTGACGCAGGGGGACTGCACAGGAACGGAAGGCGACAGCGAACCATGGCCGACAGAACGGAACAGCAGGCACGCGGCACCGTCCACGTGGGAGGCGAGTGGCGCACGGCCGTCTCCGGCGCCGTGCGGGAGATCCTCGACCCCGCCGACGGCCGCCCCTTCGCCGAGGTGGCCGAGGGCGACGAGCGGGACGCCGATCTGGCGGTCGCGGCCGCCCGCCGCGCCTTCGACGCCGGTGACTGGCCCCGCACCCCGGCCGCCGCCCGCGCCGCGCTGCTGCGCCGCGTCGCCGACCTCCTCGTCCGCGACCGGGAATCCCTCGGCCTGCGGGAGAGCCGGGACGCGGGCAAGACGGCCGCGGAGGGCCGGATCGACATCGACTGTGTCGCCGACGCCTTCCGCTACTTCGCCGACCTGGTCGCCGCCGAGGCCCCGGGCCGGGTGGTGGACGCCGGCTCACCCGACGTCCACAGCGTCGTCGTCCATGAGCCCGTCGGGGTGTGCGCGCTGATCACCCCCTGGAACTACCCGCTGCTCCAGGCCAGTTGGAAGATCGCCCCGGCGCTCGCCGCCGGCAACACCTTCGTCGTGAAGCCGAGCGAGATCACCCCGCTGACGACCGTCGCCCTGATCGACCTGCTCGTGGAGGCCGGGCTGCCCGCCGGGGTCGCCAACGTCGTCACCGGCCCCGGCGCCACCGTCGGCGCCCGGCTCGCCGCCCACCCCGACGTGGACCTCGTCTCCTTCACCGGCGGTCTGGCCAGCGGCGTCAAGGTCGCCGAGGCCGCCGCGCCGACCGTCAAGAAGGTCGCCCTCGAACTCGGCGGCAAGAACCCCAACATCGTCTTCGCCGACGCCTGCGCGAGCCCCGAGGGCTTCGACACCGCCGTCGACCAGGCCCTCAACGCGGCCTTCATGCACAGCGGCCAGGTCTGCTCGGCGGGCTCCCGGCTGATCGTCGAGGAGTCCGTCCGGGACCGCTTCGTCACCGAACTGGCCCGCCGCGCCGCCCGGATCCGCCTCGGCCGCGGCACCGGGCAGGGCGTCGAGTGCGGCCCCCTCGTCTCCGCACAGCAGCGCGCCAAGGTCGAGTCGTACGTCGACTCCGCGCTCGCCGAGGGCGCCGTGCTGCGCACCGGCGGCCGCCGGCCCGACCCCGCCCCCGAGCGCCCCGCATCGGGTTACTTCTACGAGCCGACGGTCCTGGACCGCTGCCACCGCGAGATGCGGGTCGTCCGCGAGGAGGTCTTCGGACCCGTCCTCACCGTGGAGACCTTCCGCACCGAGGACGAGGCCGTGTTCCTCGCCAACGACACCGAGTACGGCCTCGCCGGGGCCGTCTGGACCACCGACGCCGGCCGCGCCCGCCGGGTCGCCGCCCGGCTGCGCCACGGCACCGTCTGGATCAACGACTTCCACCCCTACCTCCCGCAGGCGGAGTGGGGCGGCTTCGGAAAGAGCGGAGTGGGCCGCGAACTCGGCCCCGCCGGGCTCGCCGAGTACCGCGAGACCAAGCACGTCTACCAGAACCTCGCGCCGAAGCCGGTCCGCTGGTTCGCCGGCTGACCCGCCCCCGCCCTTCCCCCTCGCACGCCCCTGGAGCACCCCCATGTCCGAGCACACCCAGGTCTACGACTACGTCGTCATCGGCGGCGGCACCGCGGGCTCCGTCATCGCCTCCCGCCTCACCGAGAACCCCGACGTCACGGTCGCCGTCGTCGAGGGCGGCCCGAGCGACGTCGGCCGTGACGACGTCCTGACCCTGCGCCGCTGGATGGGCCTGCTCGGCGGCGAACTCGACTACGACTACCCCACCACCGAACAGCCCCGCGGCAACTCGCACATCCGGCACAGCCGCGCCCGTGTCCTGGGCGGCTGCTCCTCCCACAACACGCTCATCGCCTTCAAGCCGCTGCCCTCCGACTGGGCGGAGTGGGAGGCGGCCGGCGCCGAGGGCTGGGGCGCGGCGCTGATGGAGGCGTACTACGCGCGGCTGCTCAACAACGTCGTCCCCGTGGACGAGAAGGACCGCAACGCCATCGCCCGGGACTTCGTCGACGCGGCACAGAAGGCCCTCGGCGTCCCCCGGATCGAGGGCTTCAACCGCGCCCCCTTCACCGAGGGCGCCGGATTCTTCGACCTCGCCTACCACCCCGAGGACAACAAGCGCTCGTCCGCCTCGGTGGCCTACCTCCACCCGGTGATGGACGAACGCCCCAACCTGGCCCTCCTGTTGGAGACCTGGGCGTACAAGCTGGAGCTGGACGGCACGCGCGCCACCGGTGTGCACGTCCGCCGCAAGGACGGCGAGGAGATCCTCGTACGGGCCCGGCGCGAGGTCGTGCTGTGCGCCGGCGCCGTCGACTCGCCCCGTCTGCTGCTGCACTCGGGCATCGGCCCCCGCGCCGACCTGGAGGCGCTCGGCATCCCGGTCGTCCACGACCTGCCCGGCGTCGGCGAGAACCTCCTCGACCATCCCGAGTCGGTGATCGTCTGGGAGACGGAAGGACCCATCCCGGAGAACTCCGCGATGGACAGCGACGCCGGTCTGTTCGTGCGCCGCGACCCCGGACAGCCGGGCCCCGACCTGATGTTCCACTTCTACCAGATCCCCTTCACCGACAACCCGGAGCGACTGGGCTACGAACGGCCCCCGTACGGCGTCTCGATGACCCCCAACATCCCCAAGCCCCGCAGCCGCGGCCGTCTTTACCTGACCAGTGCCGACCCGGCCGTCAAACCCGCCCTGGACTTCCGCTACTTCACCGACGAGGACGACTACGACGCCCGCACCCTCGTGGACGGCATCCGGATCGCCCGCGAGATAGCCCGCACCGAGCCGCTCGCCGGGTGGCTCAGACGCGAGGTGGCCCCGGGGCCGCACGTCACCGGCGACGAGGAGCTGAGCGAGTACGCCCGCCGCGTGGCGCACACCGTGTACCACCCGGCCGGCACCTGCCGCATGGGCGACGCTGCCGACGAACTCGCCGTGGTCGACCCGGAGTTGCGGGTGCGCGGCCTGGACGGTCTGCGGATCGCCGACGCGTCCGTGTTCCCCACCATGACCGCCGTGAACCCGATGATCGGGGTGCTCATGGTCGGGGAGAGGGCCGTCGACCTGATCGGGGGCGGTGCGTGATGAGTACAGCCGCCGAAACTCCCGTCTTCTCCGTCGACGGCCTCTGGAAGGTCTTCGGCCCGAAGGCCGACCGGGTCCCCGCCGACCCCGGGCTGGCCGCGCTGCCGCCCGCCGGCCTGCGCGCCCGGACCGGCTGCACGGCCGCCGTACGGGACGTCTCCTTCGACGTCCGCAAGGGCGAGGTCTTCGTCGTGATGGGCCTGTCCGGTTCCGGCAAGTCCACCCTCGTGCGCTGTCTGACCCGGCTGATCGAGCCGACCGCCGGCACCATCGCCATCGACGGCGAGGACGTCCGCGCCATGGACCGCGCCCGGCTGCGGGAACTCCGCCGCCACCGGGCCGCGATGGTCTTCCAGCACTTCGGTCTCCTCCCGCACCGCACGGTCCTCGACAACGTGGCGTACGGCCTGGAGATCCAGGGCGTCGGCCGCGCCGAGCGCCGCGAGCGCGCCGCCGCCGTGGTCGCCAAGGTCGGCCTGGAGGGCATGGAGCGGCGCCGCCCGAGCCAGCTCTCCGGCGGCCAGCGCCAGCGCGTCGGCCTCGCCCGGGCGCTGGCCGCCGACCCGGAGGTGCTGCTGTTCGACGAGCCGTTCAGCGCGCTCGACCCGCTGATCCGGCGGGACATGCAGGAGGAGGTCGTCCGGCTGCACCGCGAGGAGGGCCGCACGATGGTCTTCATCACCCACGACCTCTCCGAGTCCCTGAGACTCGGTGACCGCATCGCCCTCATGCGCGACGGCCGCGTGGTCCAGCTCGGCACCCCGGAGGAGATCGTGGGCAGCCCCGCCGACGACTACGTCCGCGCGTTCGTGCGGGACGTACCGCGCGAGCAGGTGGTGACGGTCCGTACGGCGATGCGTCCCGCGTCCGCCGAGGAGGCCGCCGCCGGTCCGGCGCTCGCCCCGACCGCGACCGTGTCGCAGGCCATCGAGGCGGTGGCCCGGGCGGGCGCCCCGGCCCGGGTCATGGACGCCGGACGGTGCCTGGGCGTCGTCGACCACGAGAGCCTCTTGGCGGTGGTCGCGGGAGTGACCCCGGCCGCCCGGCAGGAGGCGGTCTGATGGCCACGGTCACCGCCGCCTCCCTCCGGATCGCGCCGCCGGGTGTCCTCCGCCGCCCCGCCGCCCGCAAGCTCCTGCTGCTCGCCGCCCTCGCGGCCGTCCTCGTCCCCCTCGCCCACGCCCGCTGGGCCAGCGGCTCCTGGCCGAGCGCCCTCACCGTCGACCTCACCGGCCCGCTCACCCGCGCCGGGGACTGGATCATCGACAACCGGGACAGCCACCCGCTGTTCCTGTACTTCCTGGGCCATGTCAGCAACGCGGTCGTCGTCTCCGTACGCGCCGTCTATCTGCTGCTGCTCGCCGCCGGCTGGGCCGGGGTCACCGCGGCCGCGACCGCGCTGGCCTGGTGCGTCGCCGGGATCCGGCTCGCGCTCGGCACCGCCGCCGCCCTCCTGGCCTGCGGCGCGCTCGGCATGTGGGTGCCGACCATGCAGACCCTCGCCCTGATGGCCGTCGCCGTCCTCGTGTCGGTCGCGGTCGGGACGCTCCTCGGCCTCGCCGCCGGACTCTCCGACCGGCTGGACCGGGTCCTGCGCCCGGTCCTGGACACCATGCAGGTGCTCCCGGCCTTCGCCTACCTCCTGCCGGTCGTCCTGGTCTTCGGCATCGGCGTCCCGGCGGCCGTCCTGGCCACCGTCGTCTACGCGGCCCCGCCCATGGCCCGGCTGACCGCCCTCGGACTGCGCGGCGCCGACAAGGAGGTCCTGGAGGCCGTGGACTCGCTGGGCGCCACCGCCCGCCAGCGGCTGCTGACCGCCCGGCTGCCGCTGGCCCGCAAGGAACTCCTGCTCGGCCTCAACCAGACGATCATGATGGCGCTGTCGATGGCGGTCATCGCGTCGGTGATCGGCGCGGGCGGTCTCGGCGACCGCGTCTACCAGGCGCTGGCCTCGGTGGACGTCGGCGCGGCGCTCGCCGCCGGCATCCCGATCGTGCTGCTCGCGGTCGTCCTGGACCGGATCACGGCCGCCGCGGGCGACACCACCGGCCGCAGGCCCGCCCCGCGCGCGGTGTACGCGGTCCCGGCCGCCCTCGCGGTGACCGTGGCGGCGGCCGTCGCCGCCCGTCTGTCCGGCCGCCTCGACTGGCCCGCCTCCTGGACGGTGGCCGTCGCGACCCCCGTCAACGACGCCGTCGCCTGGATGACCGACCACCTCTACTCCGGCGTCCCCGTGGTCGGCGGCACCGCCGACTGGGCCGGGCACTTCACCACCTGGGTCCTCGACCCGCTCCGCGACGGTCTCCAGGGCCTGCCCTGGTGGGCGGTGCTGCTGCTGGTCGCGGCGGTGGCCTGGCCGATCGGCACCTGGCGCACCGCGCTCACCGCCGTGCTCGCCCTCGCCGCGACCGGGGTGCTCGGCGTGTGGGAACCGTCCCTGGACACGCTCTCCCAGGTCCTCGCGGCCGTCGCCGTCACCCTCGTCCTCGGGTTCGCCATCGGGGTGGCGGCCGCCCGCGGCGACCGGTTCGAACGGCTGCTGCGGCCCGTCCTGGACGTCTTCCAGACGATGCCGCAGTTCGTGTACCTGATCCCGGTGGTGGCCCTGTTCGGCGTCGGCCGCGCGCCCGCCGTCGCCGCGGCCGTCGTCTACGCGCTGCCCGCCGTCGTACGGATCACCGCGCAGGGTCTGCGGCAGGTCGACCCGGCCGCCCTGGAGGCCGCCCGGTCCCTCGGCGCGACCCCCGCCCAGCAGATCCGGCAGGTGCAACTGCCGCTGGCCCGGCCCGCGTTGCTGCTCGCCGTGAACCAGGGCGTGGTCCTGGTCCTCGCCGTCGTCGTGATCGGCGGCCTGGTCGGCGGGGGCGCGCTCGGCTACGACGCCGTGTTCGGCCTCGCGCAGGGCGACCTGGCGACGGGTCTGGTCGCCGGCGCCGCCATCGTCTGCCTCGGCCTGACGCTCGACCGGGTGACCCAGCCGACCGAACGCCGCACGACGAAGGGAGCGTGACATGCGCGCACGCCTCACCGCCCTGACGGGCACCCTGCTGCTGCTCACCGGCTGTGGCGCCGCCGACATGACGAAACAGGCGTCGCCGTTCGCCGACGCGCGCGGCGCGCGGACCGTGACCCTCTCCGTGCAGTCCTGGGTCGGCGCGCAGGCGAACGTCGCCGTCGCCCAGTACCTGCTGGAGAGCGAACTCGGCTACCGCGTCGACACCGTCCAGGTCGACGAGGTCCCCGCCTGGGACGCGCTCAGCCAGGGCCGGGTCGACGCGATCCTGGAGGACTGGGGGCATCCCGACCAGGAGAAGCGGTACGTCCACGACAAGAAGACCATCGCGCGCGGCGGCGGCCTCGGCGTCACCGGGCACATCGGCTGGTACGTCCCGGCGTACTTCGCGAAGCAGCACCCGGACGTCACCGACTGGAAGAACCTCGACCGGTACGCCGACGAGATGCGCACCCCGGAGAGCGGCGGCAAGGGCCAGCTCCTGGACGGCTCCCCGTCCTACGTCACCAACGACAAGGCGCTGGTGAAGAACCTGGACCTCGACTACCAGGTCGTGTTCGCCGGTTCGGAGGCCGCCCAGATCACCCAGATCACCCGGTTCGCCAAGGAGAAGAAGCCCTTCCTGACGTACTGGTACGCCCCGCAGTGGCTCTTCGAGAAGGTCCCCATGACCGAGGTGAGGCTGCCCGCGTACGAAGAGGGCTGCGACGCCGACCCGGCGAAGGTCGCCTGCGCCTATCCGCACACCCCGCTCCAGAAGTACCTCAACGCCGACTTCGCGCGGAACGGCGGGGACGCGGCCGCCTTCCTGAAGAAGTTCCGGTGGACGACCGAGGACCAGAACGAGGTCTCCCTGATGATCGCCGACCAGAAGCTCACCCCGCGCGAGGCGGCCGAGAAGTGGGCCGACCGCCACGCCTCCACCTGGAAGGCGTGGCTGCCGTGACCTCCGGGCGGGTCAGGCGTGCGGGGCCGGGTGGTGGTGGCCCGGCACCATCCGCGCGGTCACGCCGAACCGGTTCCAGGCGTTGATCACCGCGATCGCGGCGATCAGATGGGCCAGTTCGGCCTCCTCGAAGTGCGCGGCGGCGTGCGCGTACACCTCGTCCGGCACGAAACCGTCGGTGAGGACGGTGACCGCGTCGGTCAGCGCGAGGGCCGCCAGCTCCTTCTCGGTGTAGAAGTGCGGCGACTCCTCCCAGGCCGAGAGCTGGACGATCCGCTCCACGCTCTCCCCGGCCGCCAGGGCGTCCTTGCTGTGCATGTCGATGCAGTACGCGCAGTGGTTGATCTGGGAGGCGCGGATCTTCACCAGTTCGTAGAGGACCGGGTCGACGCCCCTGCGGGCGGCTCCGTCCAGGCGGACCATCGCCTGGAACACCTCGGGGGCGTGCTTGGCCCAGGGCAGTCGGGCGGTGGGTTCGGGGGCGTGCGGGGCTCGTTGTTCGGTGGTCATGTCCTCGACCCTAGGGTCGAGGCAGCCCACGGGTATGGTCCATTTCCATGACGGAAACGTGGGCCACTCTCGGGGTCGACCTGCATCTCGAACCGTCCGGCCCGGGGGTGCGCCGGGGGCTCACCGACGCCCTGCGCGAGGCGGTCCGCGGCGGGCGCCTCGCCCCCGGCACCCGGCTGCCGTCCTCCCGCTCCCTCGCCGCCGACCTGGGGCTGGCCCGCAACACGGTCGCCGCGGCCTACTCCGACCTCGTCGCCGAGGGCTGGCTCACCGCCCGGCAGGGCTCCGGCACCCGGGTGGCGGACCGGTCCGTCGTCCCCTCGGCCGGGGCGGCCCCGCGCCGGCCCGCCCGCGCCCGGCCGCGCCACGACCTGCGCGCCGGCTCCCCCGACCTCGCCTCCTTCCCGCGCGCCGCCTGGCTGCGGGCCGCCCGCCGCGCGCTCGCCGTCGCGCCCTACGACGCCCTCGGCTACGGCGATCCGCGCGGCCGGCCCGAACTGCGCGCCGCGCTCGCCGGCTATCTGGCCCGGGTCCGCGGGGTGCGCGCCGACCCCGAACGCGTCGTGGTGTGCGCCGGCTTCGCCCACGCGCTGCAACTCCTCGCCACGGTCCTGAGCGCGCGCGGGGTACGCACCCTCGCCGTCGAGTCGTACGGCCTGGACGCGCACTGGCGGCTGGCGGAGACGGCGGGGCTGCCCACGGACCCCCTGCCGTTCGACGAACACGGCACGGACCCCTCCGCGTTGCCGCCCGGCGGCGCGGTCCTGCTCACCCCCGCGCACCAGTTCCCGACGGGCGTGGCGCTGCACCACGACCGGCGCGCGGCCGTCGTGGAGTGGGCGCGCCGCACCGGCGGCCTGGTCCTGGAGGACGACTACGACGGCGAGTTCCGCTACGACCGCCGGCCCGTGGGCGCGCTCCAGGGCCTGGACCCCGACCACGTGGTGTACCTGGGCACGGCCAGCAAGTCCCTGGCCCCCGGTCTGCGTCTGGGCTGGATCGTGGCCCCGCCCGGCCTGGCCCGCGAACTCGCCGCCGCCAAGGGCGCGGTGGACACCTGCGGGGTCCTGGACCAGTTGACCCTGGCGGAGTTCATCACCTCCGGCGCCCACGACCGTCACGTGCGCGCCTCCCGCCTCCGCTACCGGCGCCGCCGCGACGCCCTCGTCTCGGTGCTGGCCGAGCGCGCCCCCTGGGTCCGCGTCACCGGCATCGCGGCGGGCCTGCACGCCGTCCTGCGCCTCCCGCCCGGCACCGAACGCGACGTGATCCGCGCCGCCGCCCACCTCGGCCTGGCCCTCGACCCCCTGACCCCCCGCCACCACCACCCCGACGCGACCGACACACCCCCGGACGCCCTGGTGATCGGCTACGCCACCCCACCGGACCACGCCTGGACCCCCACCCTGACCACCCTGTGCACGGCCCTGGGGGTCTCGGACCCGGGGACCGACCTGGGCTGAACCTCCCCAGGGGCGCGGGGAACCGCGCGACCGGCCACGACGGCGCCGCAGCCCTTCACGTGCCGCCGCCACCCCTCACCTCGGCCCGGCGCCGGCGTCCGGCGCCTCCCCGAACCGCGCCAGCGCCAGCGCCCCCGCCACCGCCACCGCGAAGCCCAGGACCGCCACCCACGCCCAGCCCTCCCGTGTCCCGTCGCCCAGCCACACCACGCCGATCACCGCCGGCCAGACCGTCTCGCCGATCACCATGCCGGCCGTCGCCGCCGTCACCGAGCCGCGTTGCAGGGCCGAGGTCAGGGAGAGGAAGGCCGCGCCGCCGCCGAGGAGGAGTGCGTACAGGGACGGGTCGGTCAGGAGGGGGCCGGGGGACAGCGTGTCGATCAGGCGGACCGCGACCTCCACCACGCCGAAGCCGAAGCCCGCGCCCAGGCCCAGCACCGGTGACCGCCCACGTTCCGGCAGCCACCGCCCGGACAGGCCCAGGGCCAGGACCGCGGCCGCCGTGCCGAGCATCGCCCAGGGCAGCCACCCCGGCCCCGTCTCGTCGCCCTCCGGGCCCGCGGCGAGGCCCAGCAGCGCCAGGCCCGCGCAGACCACCCCGACGGCCGTCCACTCCGTCCGGCTCAGCCGGACCCGCAGCAGCCGCGCCGCGACCACCGCCGTCACCGCGAGGCTCGACGCCAGCGCCGCCCCCACGGCGTAGATCGCGAGGGAGCGCAGCGCGAGGATCTGGAACACGAAACCGAGCCCGTCCAGCCCCAGGCCCGCCAGATACCGCCACTGCCGCAGCGCCCTCAGCAGCAGCGCCGCCTCCCCGCCACCGCCCCCGGAGGCGGCCCGCGCGGCCATCGCCTGCAACACCGTCGCCGTACCGAAACACACCGCAGCGCCGAGGGCGCACACCATTCCGAACACCACAGACGGACTGTAGGCCGACAGTCCCCGGCCGGGCGGTAGGCTGCTGACCGGGCCGTGACTGGCGCGCTGGGATGGGACGGACCATCGGGGAGCGGCCTGTGTGTGACCGAGTGCCGTGCGCCTGGGCCAGACCGAGAACCGTGACCGCTTGACGCCCACGCCACCGGAGGCCGACGCCATGTCAGAGCAGCAGTCCCGCCCCGCCGAGAACCTCTCCACCCAGTCGACCGCCTTCCGCGCGGCCCTCGACGTGATCCGCGCCGTCGAGCCGCGCGTCGCCGACGCCATCGGCCAGGAGGTCGCCGACCAGCGCGAGATGCTCAAGCTGATCGCCTCCGAGAACTACGCCTCCCCGGCCACCCTCCTCGCGATGGGCAACTGGTTCAGCGACAAGTACGCCGAGGGCACCATCGGCCGCCGCTTCTACGCCGGCTGCCGCAACGTCGACACGGTCGAGTCCCTCGCCGCCGAGCACGCCAAGGAGCTGTTCGGCGCCCGGCACGCCTACGTCCAGCCGCACTCCGGCATCGACGCCAACCTCGTCGCCTTCTGGGCGGTCCTCGGCGCCCGCGTCGAGGTCCCGTTCCTGGAGAAGGCCGGCGCCCGCCAGGTCAACGACCTCACCGACGCCGACTGGGCCGAGCTGCGCCAGGCGTTCGGCAACCAGCGCATGCTCGGCATGTCCCTGGACGCCGGCGGCCACCTCACCCACGGCTTCCGCCCGAACATCAGCGGCAAGATGTTCGACCAGCGCTCCTACGGCACCGACCCGGCGACCGGCCTCATCGACTACGACGCCCTGCGCGCCTCCGCCCGTGACTTCAAGCCGCTGATCATCGTCGCCGGCTACTCCGCGTACCCCCGTCTGGTGAACTTCCGGATCATGCGCGAGATCGCCGACGAGGTCGGCGCGACCCTCATGGTCGACATGGCGCACTTCGCGGGCCTGGTCGCGGGCAAGGTGCTCACCGGCGACTTCGACCCGGTCCCGCACGCCCAGATCGTCACGACCACCACCCACAAGTCGCTGCGCGGCCCGCGCGGCGGCATGGTGCTGTGCGACGACTCCCTCAAGGACCAGGTCGACCGCGGCTGCCCGATGGTCCTCGGCGGCCCCCTGCCGCACGTGATGGCCGCCAAGGCCGTCGCCCTCGCCGAGGCCCGGCAGCCCGCCTTCCAGGACTACGCCCGGCGGATCGTCGACAACTCCCGCGCGCTGGCCGAGGGCCTGACCAGCCGGGGCGCCACCCTGGTCACCGGCGGCACCGACAACCACCTCAACCTGATCGACGTGGCGGCCTCCTACGGCCTCACCGGCCGCCAGGCCGAGGCCGCGCTCCTCGACTCCGGGATCGTCACCAACCGCAACGCCATCCCCGCCGACCCGAACGGCGCCTGGTACACCTCCGGCATCCGCATCGGCACCCCGGCCCTGACCACCCGCGGTCTCGGCACGGCGGAGATGGACGAGGTCGCCGCCCTGATCGACCGCGTCCTCACCACCACCGAGCCGGGCACGACGAAGTCGGGTGCCCCCTCGAAGGCCGCCCACGTCCTGGACGCGAAGATCGCGGACGAGATCTCCACCCGGGCGACGGACCTGGTCGCGGCCTTCCCGCTGTACCCGGAGATCGACCTGGGCTGATCAGCACCGGCCAGGGAGCAGCGCCCCGTCAGGGGCGCGGGGAACTGCGCGGGCAACCCCGACCGACCCGCAGTTCCCCACGCTCCGAACCCCCTCGAGCTCTCTGAGACAATGGGGGGCATGGCCTCTGATCGACCTCGCGTGCTCTCCGGAATCCAGCCCACCGCAGGCTCGTTCCACCTCGGCAACTACCTCGGCGCCGTGCGCCAGTGGGTGGCCCTCCAGGAGTCGCACGACGCGTTCTACATGGTCGTCGACCTGCACGCGATCACGGTCCCGCAGGACCCGAAGGAGCTGACGGCCAACACCCGGCTGGCCGCCGCCCAGCTCCTGGCCGCCGGTCTCGACCCCGAGCGCTGCACGCTCTTCGTCCAGAGCCATGTCCCCGAGCACGCCCAGCTCGCCTGGATCATGAACTGCCTCACCGGCTTCGGCGAGGCCAGCCGGATGACGCAGTTCAAGGACAAGTCGGCCAAGCAGGGCGCCGACCGCGCCTCCGTCGGCCTGTTCACGTACCCGATCCTCCAGGTCGCGGACATCCTGCTCTACCAGGCCAACGAGGTCCCGGTCGGCGAGGACCAGCGCCAGCACATCGAGCTGACCCGCGACCTCGCCGAGCGCTTCAACGGCCGCTTCGGCCAGACCTTCACGATCCCGAAGCCGTACATCCTCAAGGAGACGGCGAAGATCTACGACCTCCAGGACCCGGCGATCAAGATGAGCAAGTCGGCGTCCACGCCGAAGGGCCTCATCAACCTGCTCGACGACCCGAAGGCCACCGCGAAGAAGGTCAGGAGCGCGGTCACCGACACCGACACGGTCGTCCGCTTCGACCCCGAGAACAAGCCCGGCGTCAGCAACCTCCTCACCGTCTACTCCACGCTGACCGGCACCCCGGTCCCGGAGCTGGAGCGGCAGTACGAGGGCAAGCTCTACGGCGCCCTCAAGACGGACCTCGCGGATGTCGTCGTCGACTTCGTGACCCCGTTCCGGGACCGCACCCAGCAGTACCTGGACGACCCGGAGACGCTGGACTCGATCCTGGCCAAGGGCGCGGAGAAGGCGCGGGCCGTCGCCGCGGAGACGCTGGCGCGGTCGTACGAGCGGGTCGGCTTCCTCCCCGCGAAGCACTGAGCGGCGCTCGGAAGCACCGACGGCGCACCGCACACACGTTCCTCGTGGCAGAGCGCTGCACATCACTTCCCTTGCGCCTGCCCACAGGACAGCGGTGGCCGTACAGTCGATAGCCGTACGACTGAGTACGAACCCGGCAGACACACCCGGCGGACACGCCGGGCGGACATGACGACAGGAGACGACGTGGGGACCGTAACGATCGGCGTGTCGATCGCGGTCCCGGAGCCCCACGGCAGCCTGCTCCAGGAGCGGCGCACGGGCTTCGGCGACGCCGCGGCTCACGGCATCCCCACGCACGTCACCCTGCTCCCGCCGACCGAGATCGAGCCGGGCGCCCTTCCGGCCGTCGAGGCGCATCTCGCGCAGGTCGCCGCGGCCGGCCGGCCGTTCCCGATGCGCCTGTCCGGCACGGGCACCTTCCGGCCGGTGTCACCGGTGGTCTACGTCCGGGTCGTCGAGGGCGCCGAGGTGTGCGCCTGGCTCCAGCAGCGGGTCCGGGACGCCTCCGGGCCCCTGGTGCGCGAGCTGCAGTTCCCGTACCACCCGCACGTCACCGTCGCGCACGGCATCGACGAGCGGGCGATGGACCGCGCCTTCGAGGAGCTGGCCGGGTACGAGGCGCAGTGGTCCTGCACCGGCTTCGCCCTGCACGAGCAGGGCACGGACGGCGTCTGGCGCCAACTGCGCGAGTTCCCGTTCGGCGGATCGGTCGTCCCCCCGCAGGCCGCCCGCGTCGACCGGGGCACCCTGCCGACCCGCTGAGAGCGCCCGTCGTCTAGATCGGCAGGCGCCGGAACACCCCGCGCGGGACGTGCCGCAGCGCCGACATCACCACCCGCAGCAGGCCGGGCACCCACACCGTCTCCGAGCGCCGCCGCAGCCCCAGCTCGACCGCGGTCGCGACCGCCTCGGGCGTGGTGGCCAGCGGCGGTTCGTCGAGCCCGGCCGTCATCCGCGTCCGCACGAACCCGGGCCGTACGACCATGACGTGCACGCCGGTGCCGTGCAGCGCGTCCCCCAGACCCTGGGCGAACGCGTCGAGGCCCGCCTTGCTGGAGCCGTAGATGAAGTTCGAGCGGCGGGCCCGCTCCCCGGCGACGGAGGAGAGCACGACCAGCGAGCCGTGGCCCTGCGCCTGGAGCGCGCGGGCGCTCACCAGGCCCGCCGAGACCGCCCCGGTGTAGTTGGTGCGGGCGACCCGCACCGCGGCCGCCGGGTCGCGTTCGTCGTGCGCCTGGTCGCCGAGGATCCCGAAGGCGAGCAGCACGACGTCGACGTCCCCCTCCGCGAACACCTTGCCGAGGACCACCTCGTGGGAGTCGGGGTCGAGCGCGTCGAAGGCGACCGTGCGCACGTCCGCCCCGAGCGCGCGCAGCTCGGCGGCGGCCGACTCCAGGTCGGCCGACGGGCGGCCGGCCAGCCAGACCGTGCGGGTGCGGCGGGCGATCAGCCGGCGCGCGGTGGCGAGCGCGATCTCGGACGTGCCGCCGAGGACGAGCAGGGACTGGGGGATGCCGAAGGCGTCCTTCACGACAGCTCCTAGAGGTTGAGGCGCCGGGACAGATCGGAGGTGAACACGCCGCGCGGGTCCAGCTCCGCGCGCAGCGCGCGGAAGTCGTCGGCGCGCGGGTACATCGCGGTGAGCAGGTCCGGCCGCAGCCGGGAGTCCTTGGCGAGGTAGACCCGCCCGCCGGCGGCGGCCACCTCCTCGTCGAGTTCGTCGAGGAAGGCGCCGAGTCCGGGCAGCCCGGCCGGGATGTCCAGGGCGAGGGTCCAGCCGGGCCGGGGGAAGGAGAGCCAGCCGGGGTCGGCCGCCCCGAACCGCTTGAGGACGGCGAGGAAGGACGGGCAGCGGCGCTCGGAGATCCGGCCCACGATCCGGCGCAGCGCGTCCTCCTGCCCGTGTCCGACGACGAACTGGTACTGCACGAACCCGGCCCTGCCGTAGACGCGGTTCCAGTGCGGGACGCCGTCCAGGGGGTGGAAGAAGGCGGAGAGCCGCTGGAGTTCGCCGGTCCGCGCGCGGGGCGCCCTGCGGTACCAGAGTTCGTTGAACAGGCCCACGGTCCGGCGGGTGAGCAGCCCCTCGGGGACGGCGGCGGGCGCCGACGGCAGCCGGGAGGGGCGGAAGGCCAGCGGGTCCCGGCGGGTGCGCGCGGGCAGCGCGTCGAGGGGCGCGTGGTCGCCGCGGGTGAGCACCGCGCGCCCGGTGGCCGCCCCGCGCGCGAGGAGGTCGATCCAGGCGACCGAGTAGCGGTAGCGGTGGTCGGTGGCGGTCAGCCGGGCCATCAGGTCGTCGAGATCGGCGGCGCGTTCGGTGTCGACCGACATCAGGGAGGTCTCGACCGGCTGGAGCCGCACGGTGGCCGTGAGGATCATCCCGGTCAGGCCCATGCCCCCGGCGGTGGCCTCGAACAGCGGGGAGTCCTGGGCGACGGTGCGGATCGTGCCGTCGGCGGTGAGCAGTTCGAAGGACAGCACATGGCGGGCGAAGGAGCCGCACACATGGTGGTTCTTGCCGTGGATGTCGGCGCCGATCGCCCCGCCGACCGTGACGTACCTCGTCCCGGGGGTCACCGGCACGAACCAGCCGAGCGGCAGCAGCACCCGCATCAGCGAGTGCAGGGAGACGCCCGCGCCGCACAGCACGGTCCCGCCGTCGGCGTCGATCGCGTGGATCCGGTCCAGGCCCGTCATGTCGAACACGGCCCCGCCCGCGTTCTGCGCCGCGTCCCCGTACGCCCGTCCCAGGCCCCTGGGGATGCCGCCGCGGACCCCGCAGTCCCGGACGGCGGCCACGGCCTCCTCGTACGTCCTGGGGCGGATCAGACGGGCGGTGGAGGGAGCGGTACGGCCCCATCCCGTGACGGAAACGGTCTCGGTCTCGGCTGACATGACGGTGACCGTATCGCCCTGTTATGTGCGTTTGGTTTTGAAACCTCCCGCACTCCCCGAAATGGGTGATTAATGGGATGTCGCTCAATATTGCCGGTGTTCTGATGCGATCCCCGTGAACAGTGAATCTCCATGGACCACACGGACCACCTGGACCACCGCATCCTCTCGGCGCTGCGCGCCCGGGGCGCCGACCCGCGCGTGGCGGGCGCCGCGCGCGCCCTGTCCTGGGCGGGCGAGCACGGCGCGCTCTGGCTCGCGGCGGGGCTCACGGGCGCCGCCGTGGACGGCGGCCGGCGCCGCGCCTGGCTGCGCGCCACCGCGCTCACCGCCGGCGCGCACATCGCCAGCATGGGCGTGAAACGGATCGTGCGCCGACCGCGCCCCACCCATGTCGAGCCCCTGGTGCGCACCGCCGGACGGCACTCCTTCCCCAGCTCGCACGCGACCTCCGCCGCGGCCGCCGCCGTCGCCTTCGGCGCGCTGGGCGTACGGGCCGCCCGCCCGCTGGCCGCCGCGATGTGCCTGTCCCGGCTGGTCGTCGGCGTCCACTACCCCTCGGACGTGGCGGCGGGCGCGGCCCTCGGGGCCCTCACGGCGCGCCTTGGGGCGCGCTGGCTGAAGGACGGCGCGCGGACCGTACCGGACACGCGGGGCGTACGAGGAGGCGCGCGCTCATGACCGAGGCCGCCCACCTGACCGGCACCGCCCGCCCCGCCGAGGCCGCCCCGCCCGCCCCGCGCACCGGCGGCCGGCTGCCCGCACCGGCCCGCGACGGCGGCGGCCCGCCCCGCCGCACCGGCGGTCTCCTCGGCGGACTGCTGCGCACCGCCCGCCCCAAACAGTGGGTCAAGAACATCCTCGTCGTCGCCGCCCCCGCGGCCGCCGGACGGCTCTTCTCCTGGCCCGCCCTCACCGAACTCGCCCTGGTCTTCGCCCTGTTCACCGCCTGCGCGGCCGCCGTCTACCTGATCAACGACGCCCGCGACGCCGACGCCGACCGCGCCCACCCCACCAAACGGCGCCGCCCGGTCGCCGCCGGACAGGTCCCCGTCCCCGTCGCCTACGCCGTCGGCGGCGGCCTCGCCGTCCTCGCGCCCACCGCCGCGGCCTGGCTCACCACCCCGGCCGTCGCCGCGCTCCTGACCGCCTACCTCGGCATGCAACTGGCGTACTGCGTCAGCCTCAAGCACGTCCTGGTCGTCGACCTCGTCGTCGTCACCACCGGCTTCCTGATGCGGGCCGTCGTCGGCGGGCTCGCCCTCGGCATCCCGCTGTCCCGCTGGTTCCTGATCACCACCGGCTTCGGCGCGCTGTTCATGGTCGCGGCCAAGCGCTACTCCGAGGCCGTCCAGATGGCCGGCGCGGCCGGCGCCACCCGCGCCCTGCTCACCGAGTACACCACCGGCTATCTGCGCTTCGTCTGGCAGCTCGCCGCCGGGGTCGCCGTGCTCGGCTACTGCCTTTGGGCGCTGGAGGAGGGCGGCGTCCCGCACACCAGCGTGCTGCCCTGGCGCCAACTGTCCATGGTCGCCTTCATCCTGGCCGTCCTGCGCTACGCCGTCTTCGCCGACCGCGGCACCGCGGGAGAGCCCGAGGAGGTCGTCCTCGGCGACCGCGCCCTCGCCCTCATCGGCGTCGCCTGGCTCGCCATGTACGGCCTGGCGGTGGCCAATTGGTAGCCGGCCGGCGTGAACTCCTGGGCTTCGCCGCCGTCGGCCTGCTCGCCTACGCCGTCGACCTCGCCCTGTTCACCTGGCTGCGCGGCCCGGCCGGCCACGACCCGCTCACCGCGAAGACCCTGTCCTTCCTGGCCGGCTGCACGGTCGCCTACCTCGGCAACGCGCTCGGCACCTACCGGCACGCGCGCGTGCGGGGCCTGCGCCCGTACGCCGTGTTCTTCGCGGTGAACGTCGCGGGCGCCCTCGTCCAACTGCTCTGCCTCACCGTCAGCCACTACGGCCTCGGGCTCACCTCGCAGCGCGCCGACACCGTCTCCGGCGCCGGGATCGGGATGGCGCTGGCGACTGTCCTGCGCTTCTGGGGTACACGCACTCTTGTCTTCCGCGTCATCGGCCGCGAGCAGGGCAGAGTGGGATCATGGACTGGCTGAAGAAGCTTCCCGTCGTCGGGCCGTACATCGCGCGCCTGATGACCACACACGCCTGGCGGTCGTACGAGCGGCTGGACCGGGTGAAGTGGACGCGGCTGGCCGCCGCGATGACGTTCATCAGTTTCATCGCGCTGTTCCCGCTGCTGACCCTCGCCGCCGCGATCGCCGCCGCGACCCTGAACAAGTCCCAGCAGGACGACCTCCAGGACAAGATCGAGGACCAGTTCCCCGGCATCGGCGACCAGCTCGACATCAACAGCCTGGTCCAGAACGCCGGCACGGTCGGTCTCATCGCCGGCGCCCTGCTGCTGTTCACCGGCATGGGCTGGGTCAGCCAGATGCGGGAGTGTCTGCGCGCGGTGTGGGAGCTGCCCGACAAGGAGGAGAACGTCGTCCTGGCCAAGGCCAAGGACGCGGGCATCCTGCTCGGCCTCGGCGGCGCCGTCCTCGCCACCATCGCGATCTCCACGCTCGCCTCCGCGCTGGTCGGCCGGCTCATCAAGGAGGCCGGGATCGACGACGGCGGCTGGGGCGGCATCCTGCTGCGGATCGTCGCCTTCACCATCGCCGTCCTCGCCGACTTCCTGGTCCTGCTCTACGTCCTCACCCTGCTGCCCGGCGTCGAACCGCCGCGCCGCCGCCTGATCGTCGCCGCGCTGATCGGCGCGATCGGCTTCGAACTGCTCAAGCTGCTGCTCAGCGGCTACATCCAGGGTGTCGCCGCGAAGAGCATGTACGGCGCGTTCGGCGTGCCCATCGCCCTGCTGCTGTGGATCAACTTCACCTGCAAGCTGCTCCTGTACAGCTCCTCGTGGACGGCGACGGGCAGCGCCGGCGAGCCCGGCCCCGACGGGGCCGACGAGGACGGCGTCAGCGACGGCGGCGGACCAGATCCGGCAGCGGCCAGCGCCGGTTGACCAGGAACGCCCCGGCCGCGAGCAGCACCAGCACCCCGCCGGTGATCGCCAGCGCGGTCCACATGCCCCGGGAGCCGTCCTCGGCGACGGCCCCGGCCGCCACCGGCTTGTCGCCCGCCTTCGCGGCGCCGCCGCCCGCCTCGCCGGACGTGCCCGGCGTGGCGGAGGCCGACGGGTTGGCGCCGGCCTTTCCGGCCTGCTCGGTGCCCTTCGGCGCGACCAGTTCACCGACCGGCGTCACCTTGCCGGCCGCCGCGAAGCCCCAGTCGAAGAGCTTGGCGGTCTCCTTGTAGACCTCGTTGTGGTCGGACTTCTCCGGGTTCATCACCGTGACCAGCAGCACCCGGCCGTCCCGCTCGGCGACCCCGGTGAAGGTGGCGCCCGCGTTGGTGGTGTTGCCGTTCTTCACCCCGGCGATGCCCGGGTACTGCGAGATGTCGTAGTCGCCGCTCAGCAGCCGGTTGGTGTTCTGGATCTCGAAGGAGCCGCGGACCCGCTTGCCCTTCTTGTTCTTCTTCGTCTCGCCGGGGAACTTGGCCGAGACGGTCGAGCAGTACTCCCGGAAGTCCTTCTTCTGGAGCCCGGAGCGGGCGATCAGCGTCAGGTCGTAGGCCGAGGAGACCTGGCCCGAGGCGTCGTAGCCGTCGGGGGAGACCACGTTCGTGTCGAGGGCCTGGAGCTCCTCGGCGTGCTCGTTCATCTCGGCGACGGTGTTGGCCACGCCGCCGTTCATGGCCGACAGCACGTGCACGGCGTCGTTGCCCGAGCGCAGGAAGACGCCGAGCCACAGATCGTGGACGGTGTAGGTCTCGTTCTCCTTTATGCCGACCATGCTGGACCCGGAGCCGATGCCCTCCAGGTCGGCCGGCAGCACCTTGTGCGCGGTGCTCTTGGGGAACTTCGGCAGCACGGTGTCGGCGAACAGCATCTTCATCGTGCTCGCCGGAGGCAGCCGCCAGTGCGCGTTGTGCGCGGCCAGCACGTCCCCGGACTCGGCGTCGGCGACGATCCACGACCGCGCGGTGATGCCCTTCGGCACCACCGGCGCGTCACCGGCCAGCGCCACCTGGGTGCCCGGCTGCCCGAGCCGGACCCCGCCGACCGTCGACATCGTCGCCGGGGGAGTCGCGGACGGGGAGCCCGACGGGGAGGGGCTCGGCGCGGCGAGCGAGACGGGCGCGGTCAGCGCGAGGGACGCGAGGGTCGCGGAGGTGACCAGCAGGGATCGCCTGACGGTCTGCATGATGGGTGCGGGCACGACGGAGAACGTACCTGGCCCCGGGCGGGAAGTCCCACCGCCCTCCCCACCCCCGTCGTGGAACCGGACACGGGGCCGCGATACTGAGGTCATGAAGCTCAGCCGCCCCCTCTCCTGGTTCCTGCTCGCCTTCGGGGTGTGGAGCTGGATCATCTGGGTCACTTTCGTCAAAAACCTGGTCAAGGACAGCAGCGGGCTCGCGTTCGACGACGGCGACCCCACGGCGTACTTCTGGGTCCATCTGACGCTGGCCGTCGTCTCCTTCGTATTGGGGACGGTCGTCGGGGTCATCGGGTTGCGTGGTCTGCGCGCACTGCGGGGAGCGTCATAGCCGATGGCACTTCTCGTCGTCCTCTTCGTCCTGCTCGCCCTCGCCGTCCTGGTCGCGGCCAACTGGTACCTGTGGCGACGGCTGTTCCGCGACACCACCGCCCGCCCGGGACCCGTGCGGCGCGGCGGCGCCGTGCTGATCGGCGGCGGCTGGGCCCTGGCGATCGGCGCGCTGGTCGCCGAGCGCGCGGGCGCGCCGTTCTGGCTCCAGCGCACGCTGGCCTGGCCCGGCTTCCTGTGGCTGGCCCTCTCCATCTACCTGCTGCTCGGCGTGGTCGTGGGCGAGGCGGTACGGCCCGTGCTGCGGCGCGTGCTGGAACGGCGGGCGGCCCGCGCCGCCGAGCCGGCCGCCGTACCGGAGCGCGAGCCGGTCCCGGTCCCCGCGAAGGCGAAGCCGGAGCCGGCGAAGGGGGAGGCGGCGAAGGGGCAGGCACAGGACCCGCCGCCCGCTCCCGCCCCCTCCCGTCGGCTGTTCGTCTCCCGGGTGGTCGGCGGCGCGGCGGCCGCGGCGGCCGTCGGCACGGTCGGCTACGGCACCTACGGCGTCCTGCGCGGCCCGGGCGTCAAGCGGGTCACCGTCCCGCTGGCCAAGCTCCCGCGCGCCGCCCACGGCTACCGGATCGCCGTCGTCAGCGACATCCACCTCGGGCCGGTGCTCGGCCGGGGCTTCGCGCAGAAGGTCGTCGACACGATCAACGCCACCCAGCCCGACCTGATCGCGGTCGTCGGTGACCTGGTCGACGGCAGTGTGAAGGACCTCGGCCCGGCCGCCGCCCCGCTCGCCGGGCTGAAGGCACGGCACGGCAGCTACTTCGTCACCGGCAACCACGAGTACTTCTCCGGCGCCGAGCAGTGGGTCGAGGAGGTACGGCGCCTCGGCCTGCTCCCCCTGGAGAACGCCCGCACGGAGCTGCCCTGGTTCGACCTCGCCGGGGTCAACGACATCGCGGGCGAGAGCGAGGGCCTCGGCCCCGACTTCACCCGCGCGCTCGGCGACCGGGACCCGGCACGCGCGTGCGTGCTCCTCGCCCACCAGCCCGTCCAGATCCACGACGCGGTACGCCACGGCGTCGACCTCCAGCTCTCCGGCCACACCCACGGCGGCCAGCTCTGGCCCGGCAACCTGTTCGCGGCGGCCGCGAACCCCACCCTGGCCGGTCTGGAACGCCACGGCGACACCCAGCTCTACGTCACCCGAGGCGCCGGCGCCTGGGGCCCACCGACCCGCGTGGGCGCCCCGTCCGACATCACGGTGATCGAACTGGCCTCCCGGCGGGCGTGACTACTTCTTCTTCGGCGTGGCCGGGTCCGGCAGGGCGTTGGTCATGCCGGGGAGGAAGTCGGTGAAGAGTTCGTGGATCTCCAGGACCAGGGGGCGCAGGACGCGGAAGCGGGCCAGGGAGACGCCTCGGGCGGTGAGGCGGGCGCCGCGGCCGGCGAGGCGGTAGCTGCGTTCGCGGTCCTCCGTGCGGTCGTAGATCCAGTACATGACCAGGCCCATCTGGGCGAGCCACATCAACTCGGGGAGCACCTCCCGCAGTTCCTCCGGCACCTTCGCCTTGGAACCGGCGAGCACCTCCCGGTGGACGGCGATCGCCTCCTCGCGCGCGTGCTCCGACTCCGCCGAGAAGGGGCTGAGCGGGCTGTCCGGGTCGGCGGCGTTCTTGAAGAACTGCACGGCGAACTCGTGGTACGGCTTCGCCACGTCCAGCCAGGTGCGCAGCACGCCCGCCATGCGTGCCTCCAGGCTGGTCTCCCGCGCCAGGATGTCCCGGACCGCCTCGCGGTGTTCGGCGGCGAGACGGTCGTAGAACCCCTGGATCAGCCATTCCTTGCCGGCGAAGTAGTAGTAGGCGTTCCCCACGGAGACGCCCGCCTCCTTGGCGATGGCCCGCATCGTCGTCTTGTCGTAGCCGCGCTCCTGGAACAGCCGCATGGCCGTCTCCAGGATCAGGGCGCGGGTCTGTTCCGACTTGGACGCGGGCGACGCCTCGGAGGGCCCGGCCGGGGGCGGGGGAGCGGCCTCGGCGGGGCCGTCGTGGTCGGCGGAGTTGTTGGCGGACACGGACGAGAGCCTAACCAGTGGAGCAGGACCCGTCGGCACAGGCGGGCGGGGTGTACGTCCAGCCCGCGCGCGGGTCGTAGGACCAGCCGTCCGCGGCGCGGTACGAGCGCCCGCCCCACCCCGCGGCCCGCGCCCCGCCGTACGCCCCGCGCCACTTGGCGGCCGCGAGCACCGCGCCCTTGGCCAGCTTCGCCCCGGCGGGGGTGCTCAGCCGGTGGGCCAGCGGGCGGTGCGCGCGCAGCGCCCACAGGGTGACGATCCAGGCGGCCGCGCCCCGGTAGACCTGGCCCGCGTCACCGACGACGGTGATCTCCTCCAGCGTGGCGCGGTGGTCCAGGCCGGGGAAGCGGGCCCGGGCCCGGTCGGAGCCGGCCGGGACCAGGTCCAGCGGCACGAGCTGCGGCTGGCGGTTCAGCCAGTCCCGCACGAAGACGCACAGCTCGCAGCCGGCGTCGTAGAGGACGGTGAGCCGGCGGACCGGGACGCGCGCGGCGCCCCGGTCCGGCGTGGCCCGCGGTCGGGCGGCCACGGTGCTCACGCCCCGGCCGACGGGGCTGCCGACGGCGCGGCCCAGCCCTGCGGGGCGACCGGCGGGATCTGCTCCCGCTCCATGACCCCGCGCCGCCGGATCCGGTTGAGCACGTACACATTGCCCAGGTGCATCACGCCGAGCACCAGCAGCACCACACCCAGCTTGGTCGAGAGGGCCTCGAAGACGCCGCGGGTGTCCTTGATGGTGTCGTCGCCGCTCAGATAGAGGGCGACGAAGCCGAGGTTGACGAGGTAGAAGCCGACCACCAGGAGGTGGTTGACGGCGTCGGCGAGCTTCTCGTTGCCCTGGAGCACATCGGCCAGGAAGACCCGGCCGTTGCGGCTGAGGGTGCGCGCGACCCAGATCGTCAGCGCGATGCTGACGACCAGGTAGATGACGTAGGCGATGACCGTGCGGTCCATGTTCCCCACCTTTTCGAACGCGTTCAAAACGCTGACAGGGATGACTGTAGCGCTGCTTTTGAACGTGTTCAACTGGGGGTCATGGGACCTGCGTCACGGCCGGCGGCCCAACTCCGGCCGTTTCGTGTAGTCCGTGAACCCGACGACGTTGCCCCACGGGTCGGCGACCTCGACCGTCCAGCCCGTCGCCACCGAGAACGGCGCGTCGAGCGGCGCGATGCCCGCCTCGGCCAGCCGTCGTGCCGCCACGCGCGCGTCCGGCACCTCCAGCCACACCCGCGGCGACGGCCAGGGCGGCGGCCGGTGTCCCATCCCGTCCTCGTGTCTGAGCAGGATCCCCGGGGTCTCGCCCCCCACCCTCAGCAGCGCGATCCCGGCCTCGTCGAAATGGAACGCCACCGCGAACCCGGCCCGCTCGTAGAACCCGACGGCCTCCCCGAGGTCCCCGACGGGCAGCACCACATTGTCGAAACCGAGCAGCTCGTACGAAAGATCGTCTGACATGCCGTCAGATATTAGGCGCGGGGGCCCGGAAAACAGGTCAAGGGCACCCCGGTCTGCGCGTGGCGGGATTTCTGCTGCAAGATGGCATGCGCCCATCTCACCTATGGATGATCCGATCGACAGACTTCGGGGGAACTCGCCTTGTCCGAAACGCCACAGCAGCCCCAGCCCCAGGACCCGCACTCCCAGGGACCTCAGCCCCAGGGACCGCAGCCTCAGCCCCAGCCCGGCTACGGCTACCCCGGCGGGGGCCCGCAGGACGCGACCCAGCCCGGCTACCCCGGCCCCTACGGGTATCCCCAGCCCGGCCAGCCGCCGTACCCCGGCTACGGCCAGCCCGGTTACGGACAGCCCGGTTACGGCTACGTACCCCCCGGCACCTTCACCGGCGACCCCCAGGCCCCCTACGGGTACGACCCGCTGGGCCGTCCCTACTCCGACAAGTCGAAGGTCGTCGCGGGCGTGCTCCAGCTCACCCTGGGCACCCTCGGCGTCGGCCGCTTCTACATCGGCCATGTCGGCATCGGCCTCGCCCAGCTCTTCACCTGCGGCGGCCTCGGCATCTGGGCGCTGATCGACGGCATCATGATGCTGGTCAGCGACAGCACGACCGACAGCGACGGGCGGGTCCTGCGTGGCTGACGCCGGGCGCCTCTCCGTGAGGTGCCCGGCCGTCCTGCGGCACCCGGCGGCGGCCCCCCTCGCGGTGCTCGCCGCGGGTGCGGCCGGCTCCGCGTATCTGTACGCCACCGACCCGCACGCGTCCGGGCACTGGCTCCCGCGGTGCCCGTTCCGGCTGGTCACCGGTCTGCTCTGCCCCGCCTGCGGCGGCACCCGCATGGTGTACGACCTGATGCACGGTCACTTCGCCCAGGCGTGGCTGGACAACCGGGTCCTGCTGCTCGCCTCGCCGTTCGCCCTCGCGCTGTTGGCCCGCTGGGCGTGGGAGGGGCTGCGCGGGCGCGTCTGGCGGCCGCGTCTGGGGACGAGGGGAGTGGCCGTCGTCCTCGGGATCGCGGTGGCATGGACGGTGCTGAGGAACGTTGTTGGCTGATTTTGATCACGGATCAGGAACAATGGATCATCTCCCCTCCCTTTTTTCCCTCTGCTTTACCTAGGCTCACCAGTCACAGGGGGGATGTCCTGGCACGGCGGAGCTGTGCGAGGGCGTCGGTCGGCAGCGGCGGACATGGGTCGACGCGCGTTTTCGCGACGTCACCACGTCCCTCCTGGACTCCCCGTTCCGACATGCAGCACAGGAGCAGTAGCCATGACCGTCCCCACCCCGCAGGCCCCCTACGGCGTCGACCCGCTGGGCCGCCCGTACTCCGACAAGTCCAAGATCGTCGCCGGTATCCTCCAGCTCTTCCTGGGCACCCTGGGCATCGGACGCTTCTACGTCGGCTCCGTCGGCGTGGGCGTCGCCCAGCTCCTCACCTGCGGCGGCCTCGGCTTCTGGGCCCTGATCGACGGCATCCTGTTCCTCACCAGCAACGACCGCACCGACAAGGAAGGCCGCATCCTCCGCGGCTGACCTCCCCGGGTGGCAACCCCTTCGCCCCGCCGATCACCGATCGGCGGGGCGAAGTGCTGGGTGAGGCGTCGTCGACGCGCCTCGCACGCCGGAGGGCCCCGCTTCCGTGAGGAAACGGGGCCCTCCGAGGGGTACCGGGAAGAACTCAGAAGCGGCGCGTGATCAGCGCTCGCTTCACCTCCTGGATGGCCTTCGTGACCTCGATGCCGCGCGGGCAGGCGTCCGTGCAGTTGAAGGTCGTGCGGCAGCGCCAGACGCCGTCGCGGTCGTTGAGGATCTCCAGGCGCTGCTCGCCCGCCTCGTCACGGCTGTCGAAGATGAAGCGGTGCGCGTTGACGATCGCGGCCGGGCCGAAGTACTGCCCGTCGTTCCAGAAGACCGGGCAGGACGACGTGCACGCGGCGCACAGGATGCACTTGGTGGTGTCGTCGAAGCGCTCGCGGTCCTCGGCGGTCTGGAGACGCTCGCGCGTGGGCTCGTTCGTCTCCTTGGTGATGAGGAACGGCATGACGTCCCGGTACGCCTGGAAGAACGGCTCCATGTCGACGACCAGGTCCTTCAGGACCGTCAGGCCCTTGATGGGCTCGACCGTGATCGGCTTCTCGGGGTTGATGTCCTTGATCAGCGTCTTGCACGCGAGGCGGTTCTTGCCGTTGATCCGCATCGCGTCCGAACCGCAGATCCCGTGGGCGCAGGAGCGGCGGAACGTCAGCGTGCCGTCCATGTCCCACTTGATCTTGTGGAGACCGTCGAGGACGCGCTCCTTGGGGTCCAGTTCGAGCTGGAAGTCCTCCCACGTCGCGTCGGCCGACACCTCGGGGTTGAAGCGGCGGACGCGGAAGGTGACGGTGATGTACGGGGAGGCCGCGGCCTCCGCCTCGACCTTGTCCAGAACGGGGGTTGCCATCAGTACTTACGCTCCATCGGCTGGTAGCGGGTCTGGACGACCGGCTTGTAGTCGAGACGGACAGTCTCGCTGCCGTCGTCGCCCACCTCGCGGTACGCCATGGTGTGGCGCATGAAGTTGACGTCGTCGCGGTTGGGGTAGTCCTCGCGGTAGTGACCGCCGCGGGACTCCTTGCGCGCCAGGGCGGAGACCGCCATGACCTCGGCCAGGTCGAGCAGGTTGCCCAGCTCGATGGCCTCCAGCAGGTCGGTGTTGAACCGCCGGCCCTTGTCCTGGATCGAGACGTTCAGATAGCGCTCGCGCAGCTCGGCGATCTTCTCGACCGCCGTCTTGATCGTCTGCTCGGTGCGGAACACCATGACGTTGGCGTCCATGGTCTCCTGGAGCTCCTTGCGCAGCGTCGCCACCCGCTCGGTGCCGGTGGAGTTGCGCAGCCGCTCCACCTGGTCGACGACGAACTGCGCCGGGTTCTCCGGCAGCTCCACGTAGTCGGCCCGCTGGCTGTACTCCGCCGCCGCGATACCGGCCCGGCGGCCGAACACGTTGATGTCCAGGAGCGAGTTGGTGCCGAGGCGGTTGGCGCCGTGCACCGACACGCAGGCGACCTCGCCGGCCGCGTACAGGCCCGGGACGACGGTGGAGTTGTCCGCCAGGACCTCACCCTCGACGTTGGTCGGGATGCCGCCCATGGCGTAGTGCGCGGTGGGCTGGATCGGGATCGGGTCCGTGTAGGGCTCGATGCCGAGGTAGGTCCGCGCGAACTCGGTGATGTCCGGGAGCTTGGCGTCGAGCTGCTCCGGCGGCAGGTGGGTGAGGTCGAGGTAGACGTGGTCGCCCTCGGGACCGCAGCCGCGGCCCTCACGGATCTCCGTGTAGATGGAGCGCGAGACGACGTCACGGGACGCGAGGTCCTTCATGACCGGCGCGTACTTCTCCATGAAGCGCTCGCCGTCCTTGTTGCGCAGGATGCCGCCCTCACCGCGGGCGCCCTCCGTCAGCAGGATGCCCATGCGCCAGATGCCGGTCGGGTGGAACTGGAAGAACTCCATGTCCTCCAGCGGCAGACCGCGCCGGTAGCAGGCGGCCTGGCCGTCACCGGTCAGGGTGTGCGCGTTGGAGGTCACCTTGAAGAACTTGCCGGTGCCGCCGGACGCGTAGATCACGGCCTTCGCCTGGAAGACGTGGATCTCGCCGGTGGCCAGCTCGTAGGCGACCACACCGGAGGACTTCTTGACGCCGTCGACCTCGGTGATGAGCTGGTCGAGGACGTAGAACTCGTTGAAGAACTCCACGCCCTCCTTCACGCAGTTCTGGTACAGCGTCTGGAGGATCATGTGGCCGGTGCGGTCGGCCGCGTAGCAGGACCGGCGGACCGGGGCCTCGCCGTGGTTGCGGCTGTGACCGCCGAAGCGGCGCTGGTCGATGGTGCCGTTCGGGGTCCGGTTGAACGGCAGGCCCATCTTCTCCAGGTCGAGGACGGCGTCGATGGCCTCCTTCGCCAGGATCTCGGCGGCGTCCTGGTCGACCAGGTAGTCACCGCCCTTGACCGTGTCGAAGGTGTGCCACTCCCAGTTGTCCTCCTCCACGTTGGCGAGCGCGGCGGCCATGCCGCCCTGCGCGGCGCCCGTGTGGGAGCGGGTGGGGTACAGCTTGGTCAGCACCGCGGTGCGGCTGCGCTTCGTCGACTCGATGGCCGCGCGCATGCCCGCGCCGCCGGCGCCGACGATGACGGTGTCGTACTTGTGGATCTTCATGATTCTCGCAGCCCCGTGCCTAGCGGATGTTCGGGTCGAAGGTGAAGATCACCAGCGTGCCCAGCAGGATGGTGAACACCGTGGCGGTGTAGAGCAGGCCCTTGAGCCACAGCCGGGTGTTCGCGCGCTCCGCGTAGTCGTTGATGACCGTGCGCAGGCCGTTGGCGCCGTGCAGCATCGCCAGCCACAGCATCAGCAGGTCCCAGACCTGCCAGAACGGGGACGCCCAGCGGCCGGCCACGAAGGCGAAGCCGATCTTGGAGACGCCGCCGTCCAGCACGAGCTGGATCAGCAGGTGCGTGATGACCAGGACGACCAGCAGGACGCCGGACAGCCGCATGAAGAGCCAGGCGGCCATCTCGAAGTTGCCGCGCGTGGTGCGCGGGGTCTTCTTGGTGCGCTGGCGCGGGGCCTCGATGACGGGCGCCGGGTTGTCGACGCCGTAGACCGGGCCGCCCTCGACGGGGCCGATCCCGGACGCGGTGGTTTCAGTGGTGGCCATCGGTGTCAGCTCCCGAACACTTCACGAGCGGCGTGGCCGAGGACGGGGTAGATCGCCCCGAGCATCAGCACCAGCCAGAGACCTACGGCACCCCAGAGCATCTGCTTCTGGTAGCGGGGGCCCTGCGACCAGAAGTCGACGGCGATGACACGCAGGCCGTTGAGCGCGTGGAAGAGGATGGCGGCGACGAGGCCGTACTCCAGCAGCGCGACGATCGGCGTCTTGTACGTGGCCACGACCTTGTCGTAGTCCTCGGGGGAGACACGGACGAGTGCGGTGTCCAGGACGTGAACGAACAGGAAGAAGAAGATGAGGACGCCGGTGACTCGGTGAGCCACCCAGGACCACATTCCTTCCCGGCCGCGGTACAGCGTTCCAGCCGGCACGGAAGAACCCTCCGAAAGCGGGATTGGGGCCTGCCGGCTTCGGCGTCGGACGGGCCCGGCCGGGTACGGTCCACCGGCCCCCAGCATCGTAGCGACGCGCTGGCACCGGGCTTACGTCGGGCCTACCGGTGTGATCAAAGTGGCACGCGTATGGGTGAGTGGCGCGGCTTCCGGGAGGGTTTGCGCCGATACACCCCGAGTGCGGGTCCGTCGTGGCTGGTCACGCCCCATGGCGGGGGTGGCGGCCGTCAGGTCGCGGCCCGGTGTCCGCGAGGAGGGTCAGCAGGCGCTGTCGGGCCAGTCGCCGCAGCTCCTCCCAGGCGATGATCCGTTCGTCGTCGGGATCGTTCGTCAATCGTGACCGGATGGCCTCGAGGGTGCGGTCGAGGGCCTCGCGGGCGGGGATGTCGCCGAGATAGATCACGAACGCGTGCCCGAAGCGGGCCTCGTAGGCCGCGTGGGCCGCGCCGAGCGCCATGTGCGCCGCCTCGTAGGCGTCGTCCGGCAGCGGCGGGAGCGTCTCGCCCGCCAGCGCCTCCGCCAGATCCGCGGAGGTCAGGTCGTACGCCGCCTCGTCGGACGCGGCGAACAGCGCCTCCACCGTCGGGTACGGGCGGTGGTCGGCGATCCGGCGGGCCCAGCGGAGGTTGCGCAGACAGCCGAGGAGACGGTGGGTCGCCTCGTCGGCCGGGAGGGCGTTGAAGCCGTCCAGCAGCTCCGGCAGCTCCGGCAGGGAGGCCGGGGAGGTCCGGGTCTGCGCCGGTATGGCAAGCCGGCCGGTGGAACGGGAAAGGGGATGCGCAGACAGCGTGGATCCTCGCGTCACGTGAGGGGTGGCAGGGGATGCGGTGAAAGGTGTGTCGACACGTTATCGAGAGTGGTCAGCATGTGTCCGACGCATGCCCGAATTTCACTCGAACGAGAGAGTTTCGGAACGTGTCGTGGACGTCCCCCTCCCGGACAGCTCCCCGCGGGCTTCCCCGGCGCGCCCCACCCCGTCGAGGGTCGTACCGTGGGCGGCGTGAGCAGGCACCGGCGCCGGGCGCCCCAGAGGAAACAGCAGCAGCGTGTCGCGCCGCGGGCTCTGATAGCCGGCGGCCTGGTCGTCGCGCTCGGCCTGGGGCTGGGGCTGTACGCCGCGTCGGGCGACGACGGCGAGTCCACCGGGGCGACGGCGGGCCGCGACACGGCCCGGGGCACCGACGGCGACGGCCCCGCCGGCACCGGCCGCGCCCCGGCCACCCCGACCCCCAGCCGCTCCTACGCCCTGTCCACCGCCCCGCGCACCATCCCCGCCGTGGGCGCCCACACCCCCGCCCGCGGCCCCGGCTGGCGCCCCGCCGCCGGACACCGCGTGGTGGTGAGCGACGGCGACCTCGCCGACGAGGGCCGGCTGATCGCGGGCGAGCTGGGCATGACGTACGCGGGGAAGAAGAGCGACGTCCGCGCCGGTGACCTGCGGCTGGCGCTGAACGACGACGCGGGCGCGAACCCGGAGTCGTACACCATGACCGTGCGCGGGGGCCGTGTCACCGTCAGCGGACCCTCGGACGCCGGGGTGTTCTACGGCACCCGCACCCTCAAGCAGGAGGTGCGCGGCGGGGGTACGGCCCCGGAGGGCGTCGTACGGGACGCGCCGGCCAAGCCGCAGCGCGGGTTCATGCTCGACATCGCCCGCAAGCACTTCACCGCCGGGTGGATCGAGGACCGGGTGCGGGAGCTGGGGGACCTGAAGTTCAACCAGCTCGGGCTGCACTTCTCCGACGACCAGTCCTTCCGCATCGAGTCCGACAGCCACCCGGAGATCGTGGCGCCGCAGCACCTCACCAAGGCGCAGGTCAAGAAGATCGTCGCGCTGGCGGCCGAGCGGCACATCACCGTCGTACCGGAGATCGACTCGCCGGGGCACCTCGGCGCGGTGCTCGCCGCCCACCCCGCGCTCCAGTTGCGCAACGTCAACGGGGTCGCGACCCGCGGGGCGATCGACATCTCCAAGGAGGACTCGGCGAACCTCCTCGACGACCTGCTCGACGAGTACGCCGATCTGTTCCCCGGCGCGCAGTGGCACCTCGGCGGCGACGAGTACCAGGCGCTGACCGTCGCGAACCCGTCCGCCTCCTACCCGCAGCTCGCCGCGGCCTCCCGGGCGCGGTTCGGCTCCGGGGCGGGCGTCGCCGACCTGGCGACCGGCTGGCTGAACGACCGCGCCGACACCATGCGCGCCCACGGCCGGACCATGCGCGTGTGGAACGACGGCTTCTTCCGGAACACCTCCGTGAAGCCCGCCTCCGACCTCGTGGTCGCCTACTGGACCGGCAAGGAGATCGGGGCGCGGGTGCCCACGGACTATCTGGCGGCGGGCCGCAAGGTGCTCAACTACAACGACGAGTACCTCTACTACGTGCTCGGCGAGCCGCAGACCTTCGTCTACCCCACCGGGCAGCGCATCTACGAGCAGTGGACCCCGAGGGTGCTGCGCGGCAGCACGGCGGTGCCCGCCCGCTACGACGCCCAGATCCTCGGCGGGTCCTTCGCCGTCTGGTGCGACCTCGCGAACTCCCAGACACAGGACCAGGTCGCGGCCGGCATCCGGATGCCGCTGCGGGCGACCGCGCAGAAGCTGTGGGACGCACGGCAGCCGTCGCTGTCCTGGGCGCAGTTCACGACACTGGCGGGCCGGCTCGGCTGACGCCCCTCTCACCGCCCCCTCTCACCGCCTGTTCTCACTCTCGGTCGATCCGATCTCACGAGAACACTTGGCCGAAAATGTTCTCTGTGACAGTCTTGCCCCGTCGCGCGCAGTAAGGGGAAGTGCGGGCTCTGTAAGCGTGGAGCCTTGGCGAGGGAGACGTGGATGAGCCTGGTGGAACTGATCGGTCAGGCCGACGAACGCGGGCTGGCCGCGAGCGGGTTGGCTTGTTTGGATCGGTGCGTGCCGTTGCTCGGAGGCGACGACGAGATCCTGCGCCCGCTGTGGGCGAGCCTCGCCGAGAGCGGCGCCGGGGACTGGGGCCAGGGCCTGGCCCAGGCCCGCAACAAGCTCGGACAGGGCGACGGGGACGGTGACGACGGCGGTGACGAGGCCGCGCGGCTGGCCCGCCGGATGCTGGACGCGGCCCCGGAGGACCCGACGCCCGCCGAGGTGCGGCTGTGGGCCGACGCCTGCTCGGTCGCCTCGCTCCAGATCCACCGGCTGCTCGACCCGGCCGAGGACGCCGTCGGCGTCGACTCCCGCCGCGAGGGCCGTACCGAGGGCATGTCACCGCTGGTCGCCGCCGAACTGCGGCGCCAGATCACCGTCCTGGAACTTCTCGCCGGCCATGGCGCGGGCGGTCTGCGCCCGGCGCTGGAGGTCTGCACGGAGGGCCGTCGCGTCCTGCGCGCGGTGGTCTCCCGCCGGGCCCGCGGCCGCGCCTGAGGCGGGGGTGGGCGGCGCCCGACACCGGTCGGCGGCAAGGGACTTGTGCGAGACGACCGGGGCCGCCACCCCCCACAGGAGAGGCCCCGGCCGTCGCGCGGTACGGGTCGCGCGGCGACCCGTGTTCTGTTCAGCGCCATGGGTGCGTTTTCTGTCACACCCCCGCGGGGATTCCCGTGTCACGAGTTAGTTGCATGTTGTACGGACATGGACGCGTGGCGGTTTCAGGTCGTAACGTGCCTTTCGCGCCGAACGGGCGAGCGGCATGACCACCGCGACGACCAGCGGTCCCGGACCGACGCCCGTCGACCGCCCATCGACCGACCATCGACAGACCTATCGACCGACTATCGACAGCGCGTCGACCGATCGTCGACCGACCTTCGACCGAGGAAACCACGACGTGGGGGACGACGCGGAGCTGACCGCCGCGGTGCTCGCGGCACAGCACGGGGACGAGAGCGCGTTCCGTGCTGTGTACCGCACGGTGCATCCGCGCCTGCTCGGGTACGTACGCACACTGGTCGGGGATCCCGACGCCGAGGACGTCACCTCCGAGTCCTGGCTCCAGATCGCCCGCGACCTCGACCGGTTCAGCGGTGACGCCGACCGGTTCCGCGGCTGGGCCGCCCGGATCGCCCGCAACCGCGCGCTGGACCACATCCGGATGCGCGGACGGCGCCCGGCGATCGGCGGCGACGAGACCGAACTGACCGGGCGGCCCGCCGAGTCCGACACCGCGGGCGAGGCCATCGAGGCGCTCGCCACCGGCCGCACCCTCGACCTCATCGCCCGGCTCCCGCAGGACCAGGCCGAGGCCGTCGTGCTGCGGGTGGTGATGGGCCTGGACGCCAAGAGCGCCGCGGAGACCCTCGGCAAGCGGCCCGGCGCCGTCCGCACGGCCGCGCACCGCGGTCTGAAGAAGCTCGCCGAACTCCTCGGCGACGACGCGGAGACGGCCGGCGTGCTCGATGCCCTGCCGCCCCAGCGGGACCCGCGCTCGCGCGCGGTGACGTCCGCCACAGTGACGCATGGGCGCACGCGGACGCAGAAGGACATGTGATGGCCGACAAGCAGGACGGGTGGCTCGACCGCGAGACGGCGGAGCGTCTGCTGCGCGGCGCGTCGGCCGACGACGCGGTCGGCCCCACGGCCTCGAAGGTCGACCGTGACGAGGCGGAGCAGCTCGTCCGCACCCTGGCCGCGCTGTCGTCCCTCGCGGACGCGCCCGTTCCGGACGCCGGTGAACTCCCGGGCGAGGCGGCCGCCCTGGCCGCGTTCCGCAGTGCCCGCGCCGCCGACGCACTCTGCGAGACCCCCGCCGAGCAACCTCCCGTCGCATTGCCGTACGCCACCCAAGAGGCGTACGCCGTCGACGAGTTGTCCGACCTGCGCACCGCCCGCCGTACCGCCTCCGTCGCCGTACCGCGCCCCCGGACCGCCGTCGCGCACGAGTCCGACGCCGGGCTGGTGCGGATCGGGCGGCCCCGGCCCTCGAAGGCCGCCGGACGGTCCCGCTGGAGCCGCACCGCCCGGTTCTCGGTCGCCGCCGCGCTGGCCGTCGGCCTGGCCGGCGGGGTCGCGGTCGCGGCCGGCACCGGGGTGCTGCCGGGCCCCTTCGACGGCGAGCCGGCCCCGCCCGGCGCCTCCGTCTCGGCCCCCGCGAGCCCCGAACGGCCGTCGGCCTCCCCGGAACCGGACGTCACCGCCGGCGCCACGGGCCGGGCCACGCCCGACACCCCCGGCAGCGCGGGCGGCTCGGCCGCACCCGGCGCCTCCGGCGACACCGACTCCCGCGACGACGGCACCGACGCCCGGGACGGTGAGGGCCTCCGGCGCGACGGCGCGCTCTCCTCCTGCCGCGACCTGCGGGCGGGGCGGACCCCGGACGCCGACCGCACCCGGGCCCTGGAGCGCCTGGCCGGCGGTCCGGCACGGGTACGGACGTACTGCGCGGACCTCCTCAAGAGCGTCGCGGGGAGGGGGGACGGCCGGGGGGACTCCCGTGACGGTCAGTACGGCAGGGACGGCCGGGACGGCAAGGACCGGGACACCCGGGACACCCGTGACGGCCGGAACGGCTACGAGACCCCCGGCGGCGACTCCGGCGACGGCTCCGACGGCTCCGACGGCAGCGACGGCGCATCCGGTCGCGGCGACGGGGACGACGGGGACGGGGACGGCCACCACCGGGGACACGGCGAGCGGGACGGCCGGGACGGCCGTGACGGTCACTCCCGAGGCGGCCGTGGTGGCCACGGCGGTCACCACAACCGCCGCTGACCTGCGCTTTTCCCCTCGCGTGAAACATTTTCCGCGCCGGGTGTGACGTTTTCGGAGGTCCCGGCGCAGTAAGAAGTGAGCCGACTGGTCATCGGCCCTCGCACTGAGCCGGGGTTCCCCCCGTACCGACGGCTCGTGCACCTGGCGCGGGCGGGACACGTTCCCCCGGTCCCGCCCGCGCCCCACACCCTCTCCGGTCTCACCAGGACACGACGACCTTGTCGCCGGTGCGGACCTGCGCGAAGAGCCCCGCGATCGCCGCCTCGTCCCGGACGTTCACACAGCCGTGCGAGGCACCGGCGTATCCGCGGGCCGTGAAGTCGGCCGAGTAGTGCACCGCCTGGCCGCCGCTGAAGAACATCGCGTAGGGCATCGGCGAGTCGTAGAGCGTGGACACGTGGTGGCGGGACTTGAAGTACACGCGGAACACGCCCTCGCGGGTCGGGGTGTACTGCGAGCCGAAGCGGACCGACACCGTCGACAGGGTCCGTCCGTCGATCATCCAGCGCAGGGTGCGGCTGGTCTTGTCGACGCACAGCACCCGCCCGGTCAGACAGCGCGGATCGGGGGCCGCGGCCGGCTGACCGCCCATCAGATACAGCTCCCACCGGCCCGGTTCGCGGGTCATCCCCAGCAGCCGCTGCCAGGTGACGGTGTCGGTGCGCCCGGTCCGCGGCAGCCCGCGCTTGCCCTGGAACCCCTCCACCGCCCGCTCGGTGGCCCGGTCGTACGTGCCCGTCGGCCCCTCGAAGAGCCAGGCGATCTGCCGCAGCCGGGCCTGGAGTTCACGGACGTCCGGCCCGGTGTCGCCGTGGGACCACAGGACGGCGGGGGCGGGAGTGGGGGTGGGGGCCGCGCGGGGCTTGTCGTCGGCGCTCGCGCCCGCCGCCGAGGGCTCGCCGGTGGCCTCGGCCCGCACGGACGGGCGTGTTCCGCCGTCCGCCTCCCGCGCCTGCACGGTACAGCCGCACACCGTCGCCAGGGCCGCCGTGCCGGCCAGGGCGGTGATCGATCTCCGGATCCGCATGCCAGTGATGTTCCCCCCGGATGACGTCCCGCGAACGGAGCGGCATGGTGGTGAACGGCACGGAAAACCGGTCCGCGGACCGGTGGGCACCTCGACAGGGAGGGATCACCCCCATGGCGCGCGAGTCGGAGTCCCATCTGCCCGTCGAGCCGGTGTACGGGCCGGACGCCCTCGCGGGCTGGGACCCCGCCGAGCGGCTCGGGGAACCGGGGGCGTACCCCTTCACACGGGGCGTGTACCCGTCGATGTACACGGGCCGCCCGTGGACCATGCGCCAGTACGCCGGTTTCGGCACGGCCGCGGAGTCCAACGCCCGCTACCGGCGACTGATCGCCCACGGCACCACCGGCCTGTCGGTCGCCTTCGACCTGCCCACCCAGATGGGCCACGACTCCGACGCCCCGATCGCGCACGGCGAGGTCGGCAAGGTGGGCGTCGCGATCGACTCGGCCGACGACATGCGGGTGCTGTTCGACGGGATCCCGCTGGACCGGGTCTCGACGTCCATGACGATCAACGCGCCCGCCGCCCTGCTGCTCCTCCTCTACCAACTGGTCGCGGAGGAACAGGGCGTGGCGCCGGACCGGCTCACCGGCACGATCCAGAACGACGTGCTGAAGGAGTACATCGCGCGCGGGACGTACATCTTCCCGCCCAAGCCGTCGCTGCGGCTGACCGCCGACATCTTCCGGTACTGCGGGGCGGAGATCCCGAAGTGGAACACCATCTCGATCTCCGGCTACCACATGGCCGAGGCCGGGGCCTCGCCCGTGCAGGAGATCGCGTTCACCCTGGCGGACGGTGTCGAGTACGTCCGTACGGCGGTGGCGGCCGGCATGGACGTCGACGACTTCGCCCCGCGCCTGTCCTTCTTCTTCGTGGCCCGTACGACGATCCTGGAGGAGGTCGCCAAGTTCCGTGCCGCCCGCCGGATCTGGGCGCGGCTGATGCGGGAGGAGTTCGGGGCGCGCAACCCCAGGTCGCTGATGCTGCGGTTCCACACCCAGACCGCGGGCGTGCAGCTCACGGCCCAGCAGCCGGAGGTCAACCTGGTGCGGGTGGCCGTGCAGGGCCTCGCCGCGGTGCTCGGCGGCACCCAGTCGCTGCACACCAACTCCTTCGACGAGGCGATCGCGCTGCCCACCGACAAGAGCGCCCGGCTCGCCCTGCGCACCCAGCAGGTCCTCGCGTACGAGACGGACGTGACCGCGACCGTCGACCCCTTCGCCGGGTCGTACGCGATCGAGCGGATGACGGACGACGTCGAGGAGGCCGCGCTCGCCCTGATGCGGCGGGTGGCGGACCTGGGCGGCGCGGTCGCCGCCATCGAGCAGGGCTTCCAGAAGTCCGAGATCGAACGCTCCGCCTACCGGATCGCCCAGGAGACCGACTCCGGCGAACGGGTCGTCGTCGGCGTCAACCGCTTCCGCCTGGACGAGGAGGAACCGTACGAGCCCCTCCGCGTCGACCCGGCGATCGAGGCCCGGCAGGCGGAGCGGCTCGCCCGGCTCCGGGCCGACCGCGACCGGGGCGCGGTCGACTCCACCCTGGACGCCCTGCGCAAGGCGGCCGAGGGCCGGGACAACATCCTGTACCCGATGAAGGAGGCGCTGCGCGCCCGGGCGACGGTGGGCGAGGTGTGCGGGGCCCTCCGGGAGGTGTGGGGGTCCTATGAGCCGTCGGATGTGTTTTGAGCTGGGTGATTCATGCGAACGGGTGATCGGGGGCCAAATCCGCCCGCTCGTGGATACGCTCGTGGAGGGTGTTCCCGACAAGGAGGGTGCCGTGGCTGTGATGCTGCACGAGTCGTCGCTCGCCGATGCTGCCGACCGGCTGTGGGAGGAGCTGCCCGGGCACCGGGTGGAGATCCTGAACGGGAGCATCGTCGTGACACCGCCGCCGGACGGTCCGCACCAGGACACGCTGACCTGGCTCATCGAGAAGTTCGCCGAGGTCGGGGCCAGGAAGGCAGGGCTCAGGTATGTGCAAGGGATCGGCCTGTGGCTGCCGACCGGCCCTGACGACTACGCGGTGCCGGACCTCTCCGTCGTCGACGACGACTACAAGGACGCGCTCGTCGAGAAGAACTGCTACGCCCCGTTCGTCTTCCGGCTGGTCGTGGAGGTGACCTCCTCCAATTGGACCAACGACACGGCCACCAAGGTCGATGTCTACGCCCGAGCAGGCATCCCCGCCTACCTCGTCGCCGACCGCAAGCACGGCGAGGTCCTCCTCTACACCGACCCCGCCGACGGCGAGTATCCCGACCCCGTCCGCTTCAAGCGCGGGCAGAGCGTGCCGGTCCCCGAGTCCGTCGGGGTCGCCCTCGACCTGTCCGTGGACACCCTCCTGGACGGCGACGACTGACTGTCGGACCCCCGTGCGACACTCGTGCCCATGTTCGGTGTCATCGACCTTCCCACCTATCTCGCGGGTCTCGTTCTGATCGTTCTCCTTCCGGGGCCCAACTCCCTCTATGTGCTCTCCGCCGCAGCCCGGCGCGGGGTGCGGACCGGGTACACCGCCGCGGCCGGGGTCTGGTGCGGGGACACCGTGCTGATGACGCTGTCCGCCGCCGGTGTCGCCTCGCTGCTCCAGGCCAACGCCGTGCTGTTCGGGATCGTGAAGTACGCGGGCGCCGGCTATCTGACCTGGCTCGCGATCGGGATGCTGCGGGCCGCGTGGGGGATGTGGCGCACCCGGCGGGAGCGCGCCCTGAGCGAGGCCGGGGAAGCCCCCGTCTCGGACGAGCGCCCCTTCCGGCGGGCGCTGGTGATCAGCCTCTTCAACCCCAAGGCGATCCTCTTTTTCGTGGCCTTCTTCGTTCAGTTCGTCGACCCCGGATACGCGTACCCGGCGCTGTCGTTCGTGGTGCTCGGGGCGTTCGCGCAGGTGGCGAGCTTCCTGTATCTGAGCGCGCTGATCTTCGGCGGGACCCGGCTCGCGGCGGCCTTCAGCCGGCGCAAGCGGCTGGCGGCCGGGGCGACGTCCGCGGCCGGTGCGCTGTTCCTCGGGTTCGCGGTGAAGCTGTCCGTGGCCAGCGCCTGACGGGTCGGGCCCCCACCCGCGCCCGGTACTCGGCCAGGCCGTCCGTCGTGGTGCCCGCCCATCCCGCGTAGCCGTCCGGGCGGACCAGGAACACGCCGTCCGGCAGGGTCAGCAGGGTCCAGTCCGGGCCCTTGAGACGGTCGAACAGGCGGACGCCGTCCACCGTCACGTCGGGGATCCGGTCTCCCGCGCGCAGCACGCCGGGCGCGGCCCTCGTCTCCTCGGTCAGTGACGACTCCCGGTAGTTCAGACCGAGCTGCCGGGTACCGGCCCCGCGCCGGGCCTCGTCCCGGTGGATCGCCGTCGACAGGCCGAGCATCCGCGCCGCGACCGGCCTGCGCTCCTCCTCGTAGGTGTCGAGGAGGCTCTCGGCCGCCCGGCCGCCGAGCACCGCGCCCAGCTTCCAGCCCAGGTTGTAGGCGTCCTGCACGCTGGTGTTCAGACCCTGGCCGCCGGCGGGGGAGTGGATGTGCGCGGCGTCCCCGGCGAGGAAGACCCGGCCCGCGCGGAAGCGGTCCGCCAGGGCCGCGCGCGGACGGAAGTCCGACGTCCAGCGGACCTCGGTCACCTCCCCGGGCGCCAGATGCGTGCGCTCGCCGACGACCTTCCGCACCCCGTCCGGGGAGAGGTCGATGCCGGTGCCGTCCGGGAACTGTGCCACGAGCTGGAAGTCCTCCGTCCCGGCGAGCGGGCACAGCGCCAGGAACCCCGCCCCTTCGCCGCCCGGCGGGAAGACGTGCCACCACTCCCGCCCCAGGCCGGGGATCCGCACGTCCGCCACCAGCAGCGGGTCCGGATCGACCGTCTCGCCGGCCATCGTGACGCCCAGCGCCCGCCGCACCGCCGAGCGGCCCCCGTCGGCGGCGACGGCGTAGCGGGCGCGCACCGGCGCACCGGTGGCGAAGTGCGCCGTCACGCCCTCCGGGTCCTGCTCGATCCGCACCAGTTCGTGGCCGAAGAGCACCTCGCCGCCCAGCTCCGCCAGCCGGGCCCGCAGGATCTCCTGGTTGCGCCACTGCGGGACCATCCAGGGTGCGGTGAAGCGCGAGCCCTCCTCGCCGTCCTCCGCCGGGTCGAACATCCGGTGTTCCCCGGCCTGCCGGCCGTCCTGCCAGATCATGCCGACCGGGTAGGGCCCGCCGGCGGCGAGAATCTCGTCGAGGACGCCCAGATCCTCGTAGACCTCCATCGTGCGGGGCTGGATGCCCTTGCCGCGGGAGCCGGGGGCCAGGGTCTCGCCCCGCTCCACCACCACCGCGTCCACCCCGCGCCGGGCCAGGTCGATGCCGAGGGCGAGGCCGGTGGGGCCCGCGCCGACGACGAGTACGTCCGTGTGCACTGTCATCCCTCTCTCCTTAACGCTGTTAAGTGCCGTCCCTCCCGAGCGTGCCCTTAACGGCGTTAAACTGTCAAGTGTGACCACCGGACGACGAGCCCCCCTCGACCGCAAGCGCGTCGCGGACACCGCCCTGGCCCTGCTGAACGAGACCGGCCTGGACGGGCTGACCCTGCGCGCCATCGCCAAGGAACTCGATGTGAAGGCGCCCGCCCTGTACTGGCACTTCAAGGACAAGCAGGCGCTGCTCGACGAGATGGCGACCGAGATGTACCGGCGGATGGTCGCCAGGACCCGGCTCGACCCCGGCGACACCTGGCAGGAGCGGCTGCGCAAGGCCAACCACGGGCTGCGGGACGCGCTGCTCGCCTACCGGGACGGCGCGAAGGTGTTCAGCGGCTCACGCTTCACCGGCACCGAGCACGCCCACGCGATGGAGGAGACGCTGCGGCTGTTCACGGCGGCCGGCTTCACCCTCGGCCAGGCCGTCCGGGCGACGACGACGGCGTTCACGTACACCATCGGGTTCGTCGTCGAGGAGCAGGGCGTGCAGCCGCTGCCGGACGAGCGGCGCGAGGGCTACGACGTGGCGGAACGCGCCCGGCTGTTCGCGGATTTCCCGCTCACGGCCCGTGCGGGCGCGGAGATCTTCACCGACTACGGCACGCATTTCGAGGAAGGTCTGGACATCGTCGTCGCGGGAATCGGGGCGCGCTACGGAATTTCCTGAGAGGAGCCTCTCGCGTATTACCGTCGATTCACCGGGAATTCACCCCCGCGGCGCCGCCAGCGCCTTCCGCATCCGCGGAGTCAGCCGTTCCTCGACCATCTTGTTCAGCACCCGCGCCAGCACCAGCATCGAGACGACCGTCAGCGCGAAGGTCGCGGCCGACGGCACCCCGAGCCGCCGGTGCAGGGTCTCCACGACGACCCAGCCCAGATGCTCGTGCACCAGGTAGAACGGGTACGTGAGGGCCCCGGCAGCCGTCAGCCAACGCCAGTTCACCCGCTCCAGCAGGCCCAGCGCGATGGCCGCGACGGCGGCGAACCCGAGGGCGACCACCGCGACGATGCCGAAGCTCGTGCGGTGGGCGAAGGCGTCCGGGTCGGCGGCGTTCCACAGCTCGCGCACCGCGTAGTGCTGGCCGACCAGGAAGCCCACCGCGGTGATCCCCCAGGCGTACGGGTCACGGCGGTCGCGGTGCACCAGGTACAGGCCGACCCCGCCGACGAAGAACGGCGCGTACTGCGGCATCAGCACGAGGTCGAGCACCGGCTGCCGCGCGCCCTGCGCGACCGCCGCCGCCAGGATCCAGCCCGCGCAGAACACGAGCACCCGGCGCCGGGTCGCGCCCGGCAGCACCACGCACACCGCGAACAGGGCGTAGAACCGCACCTCCGCCCAGAGCGTCCAGTCCACGCCGAGCACCCGGTCCACGCCCAGCGGCTGCTGAAGCAGGGTCAGGTTCACCAGGGCGTCGCTCGGTGAGACCGCCTCGTAGGCGACGACGGGCAGCGCGAAGACAGCGGTGACCAGGACGACCGCGACCCAGTAGGCGGGCATCAGCCGGGCCGCGCGGGAGGCGAGGAAGGAGCGCGGCGAACGGCCCCAGCCGCTCATGCAGATGACGAACCCGCTGATCACGAAGAAGATCTGGACGCCGAGACAGCCGTAGGCGAACGGCGTGTGCAGGACCGGGAACACCCGGTCCGGCGAGGCGCCCCAGGCGTGGGTGATCTCGCCGCCCCGGCCGCCGTAGTGGTAGCAGGCCACCATCAGCGCGGCCAGCAGCCGCAGTCCGTCCAGGGCGCGCAGCCGGCCGCCGGGTGGCGCCGCCTGCGGGGGAGCGGCGGCAGCGGGGCTCTCCTGTGCCGTGTTCACGACCGTCTGTGTCACGCCGGTGTACCTCGGGATTCGCCTGGGTGCCGTCCATGCGGACTCTATGACTTCACCCGCGAAACTCCTGTTCGACGCCATCAGCATTCGCCGCCCTGTTCCAAGGGGTTCATCTGGGCGTCGTTTTGCTTTCTTACGTTCTTTCGGCCTCCCCTCGACGCGCATCCATCACGTGTCTTTTCATATGCAGTTTCAACGCCAGGAGAACCATGACGAGGGTCCGAACGCTGGACGAAGCCCTGCGAGCGTGCTCGGCGCACAGCGGCAAGCTGGTCGGCAGCCTCGACCCCCGCCGCCTCGCGCTCGCCGAGGCGCTGCGCCGGCTGCTCGCCCTGTGGGCGGCCCAGGAGCGGACCGCCCCGCCGGTCACCGCCACCGGCATCCTGCGGCGCACCAAGGCGGCCGCCTCGGGCGCCTCCGGATCGGGCGCCCTCGGCAACGACGTCCTCGACGCCCTGCTCGCCGTCGGCGACAAGGCGGTCGTCTGCGGCTACGACGACGAACTGCGGCTGGCCGAGCTGATCACCGAGACGATCCTCCAGCAGCGCCGCAACTCCCGCGCAGGCCAGCGGCTGCGCGGCCGGGTCCTGGAGGCCCTGGGCCGTCCCGAGGACGCCGCCGACGCCTACGAGCGCTATCTCGACCTCACCAAGGAGGACGGCTTCGGCGTCCGCGCCCGCGTCGACGGCATCCACGCCGCCACCAAGGCCCGCGCCGAACTGCTCACCCTCCTGGAGGCCACCGCCCCCGGCTCCGACCGCTTCTCCGACGGCCCCGCCACCGACGTCTGGGCCGACGGGCTCGCCGCGCACACCGCGGGCGACCACGACGGCGCGCGGGCCCGGCTGGTCGGCGCGCTGCGCGCCATGGACCGGCAGGGCGCCCCCGAGGGCGAGATCCTGGAGGCGTTCGCCCAGTACCTGGACCTCGCCACCGCCGAACAGCCCCGGCCCACCGCCGAACTCACCCAGGCCCTCGCCCGGTACGCCGACACCCGCCGCAACCGGATGCGCGGCCCGGTCCCCGACCCCCTCTTCGGCGGGGTGCAGTGGCTGAGCCTCGGCGAGTTCCGCAACCGGATCGCCGGAAAGTCGGTCTGCCTGATCGCCAACTCCGGCAGCATCGCCGAGAGTTCGCTCGGCTCCGAGATCGACGCCTACGACCTCGTGGTCCGCTTCAACTCGTACCGCATCGACCCGGCGCACACGGGCCGGAAGACCGACATCCACGTCACCATCCACAAGCACGCCTACAACTGGGAGCAGCCGGTCGACACCCGGCTCGTGTTCGGCGGCAACTCGCCCGACTGGAAGTACTCGGTCCGCAACAAGCTGGTCCCGGGCGCCCAGCGTCACGTCAACGACGAGTCGCTGCGCTGGCCGGTGCGCGCCCTCGGCGGCGCGAGCACCGACCATCTCACCGGCATCCCCACCTCCGGCTTCAACATGCTCTGGCTGCTCGACTTCCTCGACGTCAGCCCCACCCTCGACCTGATCGGCTTCGACTTCTACGAGAGCGGCGCCTACCGCCTCCCCGAGGCGATGAAGCTGGCCATCACCAACGTGCACGCATACGGCAGCGAGAAGGCGTGGGTCATGGAACGGGCCCAGAGCGTCTCCGACTTGAGGATTTCCCTGCGTTGACCACCTCCATACCGACCCCCGCGCCCCACACCGCCGACGCCACGGCCCCGGCCGCCCCCGTCGCCGACGCGAGCGCGCTCACCGGCAAGCGCCGGATCGCCTTCGCGAGCTTCGTCGACGAGAACTACCTGCCCGGCTTCCTCGCCCTGCTGCGCTCCCTCGCGCTGTCCAACCCGGACGTCTGCGAGGACTTCGTCGTCCTCCACGACGGGCTGCGCCCCGCCTCCGTCGCCGCCGTCCGCGCCCTGCACCCGCGCGTGAAGTTCCGTCGTGTGAACGCCGCCCACTACGACTCCTACGTCAAGGGCGACCAGGACAACTACCTGGTCCGCAAGGCGTACTTCATCCTCGACGTCTTCCGGATCCGCGACTACGACACCGTGATCACCCTGGACACCGACATGGTGGTCCTCGGCCCGATCACCGAACTCCTCACCCTGCGCCACGGCCTCGCCGCCGTCCCGCAGTTCTTCTACGGCGACAAGACCCGGATGCTCAACAGCGGGCTCCTCGTCATCCAGAAGGAGTATCTGACCGACGCGTTCTGCGCGAAGATCGACGCGATCGGCCGGGCCGGCACCTACGAGCTGGACAAGCACGACCAGGGCATCCTGAACGCTCTCCTGGACGGCGACTTCGTCGACCTCGACCCCCGGTACAACTTCGTCAAGCGCCGGCTCTCCGGCGACCTCCCGGTCCCCGAGGACACCGCCGTCCTGCACTTCACCGGCCGCCACAAGCCCTGGCAGGGCGGCGAGGCCGGCTACGGGCTCGCGCAGGAGCGCTGGGCCGCCTTCGAGCTGACCGACGCCGAACTCCACGCCGCCTACCTGGAGTCCGGCGACACCCTCCACCACGACCTGCTGGTGCACTACGGCACCCCGCACGTCGCACGCACCGGAGACGTCGACACCGCCCGCAAGGTCGCCCTCGCCCACATCGGCGCCGGCGACTACCAGGCCGCCGTCGACATCCTGGAACGGGTCCGTCTGCCCATCGACGAGGCATGGCCGCACGAGGTCTACGGGCACGCCCTGATGAGCGTCTCCCGCTACGACGAGGCCAGGGCCCAGCTCCTGCTGGCCACCGCCGCCCCCAACCGGGCCGCCACCGCCTTCGCCCGCCTCGCCCAGATCGCCTGGGTGCACGGCGACGACGACCGGGCCCGCGCCCACGCCACCGCCGGACTCACCGTCGACCCGACCCACCGCGCCTCCCGCCTCTGGCACCAGCGCACCGTCGGCGTCCCCGCCCAGCCCGCCGGCCGCCCCGAGGACCAGCTCGCGCACGTCGCGTTCTACATGGACCGCCAGGGCAACGCCGGCGACAAGCTGCTCCCGGAGAGCGTCCGGCTCGCCTTCGGCCCCGACACCGGCCCGCGCCGCTGGCACTCCGTCCACGCCCACCGGCTCTTCGACGAGGCCGCCCTCGAACGCGTCAACGCCCGCCGGGGCCTGGTCATCGGCGGCGGCGGACTCTTCATCCCGGACACCATGCCCAACGGCAACAGCGCCTGGCAGTGGAACGTCCCCGACGACCTGCTCGCCCGCGTCGACGTGCCGATCGCCGTCTACGCCGTCGGCTTCAACGCCTTCGACGGCCAGTCCTACCGCGCCGAACGCTTCCGCTCCTCGCTGCGGCTGCTCGTCGAACGGTCGGCGTTCTTCGGCCTGCGCAACCACGGCTCCATCGAGAAGGTCCGGGCGATGCTCCCCGCCCGCCTCCACGACAAGGTCCGCTTCCAGCCCTGCCCCACCACCGTCACCCGCCACCTGATCGACGGCTGGCAGGACCCGGTCGCCCGCGAGGACACCATCCTCCTCAACGCCGCCTACGACCGCGCGGGCCTGCGCTTCGGCCACGACTACGGCCACTTCCTCGCCCAGATGGCCCAGGCCGTCCGCGACCTCGGCGCACTGGCCGAGGTGAAGTGCGCGGCGCACTCCCTGGACGACGAGAAGCTCGCCTTCGACCTGCGCCGCGAGCACGGCGTGTCGCTGCCCGTCATCCCGATGTACGACTTCGCCAACGACGAGATCCGCGACCTCTACGCCCGCACCAAGCTGGTCATCGGCATGCGCGGCCACGCGGGCATGATCCCGTTCGGCTGCGGCACCCCGATCATCAGCCTCATCTCGCACCCCAAGATGGCGTACTTCCTGCGCGACATCGACCGCCCCGAATGGGGTGTCTCGGTGCACGACCGCGATCTCGCCGCCGTCCTCGTGGAACGCGCCCGCGACCTCCTCGCCGACCACGACCGCACCGTCGCCGACGTGCACGGGCGGCAGCAGGAGCTGTGGAAGACCACCGAGGCCAACGCGGCCGATCTGCGCGCCCTGCTGGGCGGCTGACCCCGTGGCGACGACGGCCGCCCCGGCCGGCGCGCCCGCCGCGCCCCGCGTCCGCCGGTCACCCCTGTGGTGGCCGGCGGCCGCCGTCACGGCCGCGGCGGCCGTCGCGTACACCCTGCTCACCCGCCGCCTCTCCGGCGACCTCCAGTACGTGCTGGGCGCCCTGCGCCTCGGCGGCGACGCCGGCTACTCCCCGTCGGAGGTCTTCACCCACCGCCCCTTCTTCTACCGGTGGTTCGTCGCCCTCCTCGACCTGCCGACGGCCGGCGGGGCCGCCGTACGGGAGACGGTCATCGGCGTCGAGGGCGCGCTCGTCGCGGCCGCCGCCGCCCTCGCCCTGTACGCGGCGCTGCTGCGCCGGGTCACCGCCCGCGAGGCCGCCGTCACCGCCGGAGCCACCGGACTCGCCCTGGTGCTGGCCCCGCGCACCGACTTCCTCCAGCCCGAGTGGACCGCCGTACTCCTCGCGGTGCTCGGCGTCGCCGCCGCCCTCGGCGTGCGCCGCCCCTGGCCCGCCGCCCTGCTCGCCGCGCTCCCGCTGGGCCTCGCGGTGATGATGAAGTACTCCACCGCCTCCACGGCCGCCTTCGCCGTCCTGCTGGTCTGGCTCGCCGACCGGGGCCGGGCGCTCCGCGTCGCCCTGGCCGCCGTCCCCGCGGCGGCGGCCCTCTTCGGGCTGAGCGTGCTCCTCGGCTCCCACGAGTGGCAGTGGACCGAGGACATGCCCCGGATCAACCAGTCCGCGCTCGGCCGCACCGGCCTGCGCCCCGGCGAGGTCCTCGCGCACTCCGTGAGCTTCCTCGCCGACCGGGCCCTGCTCAGCCCGGTGCTCCTGCTGCTGCCCGGCGCGCTGCTGCTGCTCCTGGCCCGCACCCGGGGCCGCGCCCGCCGTCTCGAACTCCTCGCCGTGGCCGCCCTCGTCGGCTCCGGCTCGCTCGCCGTGGTGATCGTGCAGGGCAACTGGTTCCCGTACCACGCGGTGCAGTTGACCGTGGCGGCCGCCGCGGCCTGGGGCCTCGCGGTCGGAGGCACCACCGGTCCGCCCCCCTGGCGCTTCGGCGCCGTCTCCCTCGCCTACGGCGCCCTGCCCGTGCTCTACCCGCACGCCCCCGGCGGCCTCCAACGGCCGGCCACGGTGTGGGCGCTCGGGCTCCTCGCCCTCCTCGCGGCGGCCGCGGACGTACGACGGCGGCGCCCGGCGCCCGCCCGGACGGCGGCGCTCGTGACGCTCGCGGGCGTGGTCTGCCTGGCCGCGCCGGTCTGGCCGGGCTCCCCGCATCTGGTCCGGCACGGCAAGGTCACCGCCACCAACGCGGCGTTCCTGCGCGAGACGGCCCACGAGGAGGCGGAGGCCGCACGGCTGCGCGCGCGGATCCCGGCGGGGGCGCGGGTGCTGTACCTGGCCTTCGGCGACACGGCGTACTACGTGGACCGCCCGGCCCGCTGCCGCTACCCGATCGCCACCTTCCTCCAGCGCTCCCGCTTCCTCCCCGATGTCGCCGCACTGCCGTCCTTCGCCGAGAACGCCGACTGCGTCGACCACGACCCGGCCCCCTACGCGATCCTCGACCGCGCCTGGTTCCGGCTCGCCTTCGTCGACCCCGGCCTGCGCGCCCGGGTGCGGGCGACGTACGCCTGCCCGCCCCCGTCGCCGGACACCCCGACCGTGGTGTGCACCCGCCGCTGACCGGGCGGGGTCAGCGCAGCCCGAGGGACGCGGTCACCCGGCGCGCCATCTCCACCGCGTAGCTCTGGCCCCGGTCCTGCGGGTGTATCTGGGCCATCGTGGCCAGCGTGACCCGGCTCATCGGCGTCTCGTGCGCCGGGATCAGCTCCCGGTAGCGCGGGGTGACGACGGGCTGGGCGAACCCGGCCTTCGAGAAGTGCCAGTCCTTGATCCAGGACATCTCGAACTCCGGGTTGATCCGCCGCAGATACGGCAGGAACGTGCGCAGCAGCTCGCCCGGTTCGGTGGTGAACCGCGGGTCCTCGCGCTCCACGTAGTTGCCGACGTAGAGGACGTGCCGTCCGCCGTACACCGCCGGGTCGATCATCCGGGTGTGCTCGACGACGGCGAGGAAGGGGAAGTCCGGTTCGTTGATGTTGAGCCAGTAGTACGGGATCGCGCTGCGGTCCAGCTCCAGGACGAAGCAGGTCGCGCCCAGATACCGGTTCTGCCGCACCGCGCTGTCGGCGGGCAGCCCGGCCGCCTCCGCGAAGGCCGGCTGCGGAGTGGTGACGATCAGCCGGTCGAAGCGGTACGTCGAACCGTCCGCGCAGCTCACGACCGGCGTGTCGCCCTCCTGCCGGATGCGCCGCACCGCCTTGCCGAACTCCACCTTGCCGCCGCGCTCCTGGACGCCGTCGCGCAGCGCCGCGTAGACCCGCTCGAACCCGCCGTCCACATAGCCCAGTTCGAAGGTCCGGCAGTGCACACGGGCCCACAGCCAGGCCATCGACACCTCCTCGGCGCGGTCGCCGAACTTGCCGCGCAGCAGCGGCTCCCAGATCGCCGCCGTGGCCCTGCGCCCGGCGTACCGGCGCAGCCAGGCCAGGGCGGTGACGTCGTTGTAGCGCCTCCCGCCGTCGCGGACCGCCTTCAGCACCGCCGACGATCCGGCGAACCGCACGGCGTCCAGCGGCGAGAACTCCGGGAAGCGCAGCATGTCGAACGGCGTGCTGAAGTCGATGAGTTCGCCGCCCCGGTAGATGCCGGTGGTCGTCCGGTGGAAGCGCAGCGCGTCCCCGAGCCCCAGCTCCCCGATCAGCGCGATCATGGCCTTGTCGCTGCGGAAGATGTGGTGGTAGTACCGCTCCAGGGGCACCCCGCCGACCTCCAACGAGGCGGCCAGCCCCCCGAGTTCACCGGCCGCCTCCAGCACGGTCACCTGATGCCCGGCCCGCACGGCGTCCCAGGCGGCGGTCAGCCCGGTGGCACCGGCGCCGATGATGCCGAGGTTCACGCGAAACTCCATTTTCTGTTGAGGGCGAACTGGAGCGCGAGGACCAGCGGGAGGGAGCCCGCCTTGACCGCGTTGGCGTCCAGCCCGAGCGCGTCGGTGAAGAGCAGGAAGAGCAGGTTCGTCAGGGCGATGCCGGTCAGTCCGACGGCGTAGAAGCGCAGGAAGCGCACGGCGAGCCGGTCGCGGCGGGCGAAGGTGAACCGCGCGTTGAGCGCGAAGTTGCTGGTGATGCCCAGGGTGGTGCTGAGGGCGTTGGCGAACTGCTCGTCCAGCCCTGCGCTGTTGTGCAGCAGCGCGAAGGCGAGCAGGTCGAGCGCGATGCCGCTGCCGCCGATCAGGGTGTAGCGGACGAGCTGGCGTGCGGGTGCCTCGGTGGCCGTCGGCGTGGTCGTGTCAGCGGTCACCGTCGCCGTCCTTCGCGGCGCCGGTCACCTCGCGCACCAGATACAGCGGACGGCCCTGTGCCTCGCGGTAGATGCGCCCCACGTAGCTGCCGAGCACCCCGAGGGACAGCATCTGGGTGCCGCCCAGGAACAGCACGACGACCATCAGCATCGTCCAGCCGGAGACGGTGATGTCGGGCCGGAAGAACTTCATCGCCAGCGCGTAGACGATGCCGAGCAGCGACAGCGTCAGGACCACGAAGCCGAGCCGGGTGATCAGCTTCAGCGGGGTGGTGGAGAAGCTGGTGACCCCGTCGACGGCGAGGCGGGCCATCTTGCCCAGGGGGTACTTGGTCTCCCCGGCGAACCGCTCGTCGCGGTCGAAGGAGATCTCCTTCTGCCGGTAGCCCATCGAGGCGATGATGCCCCGCACGAACCGGCTGCGCTCCCGGTAGCGGCCCAGCTCGTCGGCGACTCGCCGGTCCAGGAGCCGGAAGTCGCCGGTGTCCACCGGGATGTCCACATCGGTCCAGGACCGCAGCAGCCGGTAGAACAGGTGCGCGGTGGCCCGCTTGAAGGGGCCGTCCTGCCGGGAGCGGCGGCGGGCGTGCACGATCTCCGCGCCCTCGCGCCAGGCGTCGACCAGGTCGAGGCTGACCCGGGGCGGGTCCTGGAGGTCGGTGTCCATGACGATCACGGCGTCGCCCCGGGCCAGGTCGAGTCCGGCCGTGATGGCGAGCTGGTGGCCGAAGTTGCGGGCGAGGTCCACCACCCGGACCCGGTCGTCGCGCTCGGCGAAGCCCTTGAGCAGGGCGAGCGAGCCGTCCGCGGAGCCGTCGTTGACGTAGATCAGTTCGGCGTCGAGGTCCGGCCGGCCGGCGAGGGCGGCGGTCAGCTCGGTGTGGAAGGCGGTGATGCCGTCCTGCTCGTCGTAGACGGGCAGCACATAGGAGACGAGGGGCCGCCGCCGCGCGGCCGCTCGCACCGTGGCCGGGACGGCGGGGGCGGCGGCGGGCGGGCGTATGTCCTGCTGGGTCATGTCGGCCCGCCCGCGCACGGGGCTGGGGAGAACGCTGTGTACGGCATTCGGGGACGCTATGGAGCGTCGGTTAACCGCGGCCCAACTCCTCGCGTCCACGAGCGGGCTTCCCCATTGCTCTTCCGCTTTCCGGGTTTATCGGCGGATCGCTTTGCGCAGCGCCTTCGCCCGTCGTACCACCCGCCGTGCCGTCGAGTTGTGCGGAAGGAAAGCCAGCCGTTCCGGAATTCCGCCCGGCAGTCCCAGCGAGGTCAGCCGCTTGCGTTTGAAGTACCGCCGGGTGCGCGGCCCGAGACGGGTCCGCAGATATTCCTCGGCCACCGGACGCAGCCCGGAAAGGATCTGTGGCTGCATCACGAATCCGACGGCGGACACCAGCCCGGTCAGGGTGCCGGCCTCGACCGGCTCCTCCCGCTCCTCCAGGTCGGGCAGCAGCGCGTCCGCGAGGACGACCGGCACCCGGTTGCTGTTCTGGAACGGGCTCAGCCGCTCCAGCAGCGGCTCGGTGCCGATCCGGGCGACCGGCAGCCCGTAGAACGCGGACGCCGTGAACAGGGCGGTGGAGAAACAGCCGACGACCAGCGCGGGCCGCGCCTTCTCGAACAGCACCTCGGCCAGCACCGGGGTCTCCAGCACGGTCAGTTCGACGCCGAGCCGCTCCGCCTCCGCCTCCAGAAGGCGGCCGTGGCGGGCCGGGGCGGTCGGGTGCGGTTTGAAGACGATCCGGCGGTGACCGCGGGCCACCGCCCCGCGCAGCATCCGTACGTGCAGGTCCTCCTCCTCGGCCGCGGAGAGGATGTCCAGCGCCGACAGATACTGGCCGAGCAGCAGCGCCGCGCGCTCGGGCAGCGGCGGCAGCTCCGCCGTGTCCTCGCCGATCTGCCCGAGCACCTTGAGGAACGCGCTCGCCGGCACGGTCAGCGCCGGCACCGCGAACTCGGTCAGCAGCAGCGGCACCAGACCCGGCACCAGATCCAGGTGCAGCAGCCGCCGCACCCGGGTGCCGAGCAGCGGGTCGAGCTTGTTGCGGGTCGGGCCGTAGCTCATCAGGCCGTCCGCGTACACCTCGACCGGCGCGCCCGGGAACGCCTGGGCGATCGCCTGGGCCGGGTTGACCTGGATCGACTCCAGGACGATCTCCACCCGGTCCTCGCCCAGACCCCACAGCAGCCGCAGATAGCGCTCCAGGAGCGGCACGTCGTCGGGGCGGGGCGACCAGGCGCCCGGGTGGAAGGGGCTGATCGCGTCGTTCCACGACAGCACCGCGTCGAAGCGGTCCCGCAGCGGCGCGAAGCCCGGCATCTCGTCCACGGCCGGGGTGGTCTCCGGGGTGGTCGCGTTGTTGCAGACCAGCAGCAGCCGGCGGTCCGCCGCCGGGAACAGCCCGCAGTCCAGGGCGGCGGCGAGGGTGGCGGCGCCGTAGAGGGTGGAGGCGCAGAAGATCTGAGTGGTGCGCGTCGTACGGGTCATCGGGCGGCCGCCTTCGCGGAGGTGACCGTGCGCCGCAGCCGCCGCAGGGTGGCGGAGCGGCGCAGGTCCATGGTGTCCAGGACGTCGGTGAGCAGCTCCTGCGGCATGCGCCGTATGGCCGCGGAACTCATCGTGCGCAATTGGCGGGCCACCGCGGGCTCGAACTTGTCGATGTCCGCGAGGTGGTGGGCGATGATCGCGCAGTAGGTGCGCACCGCCTTCGGCAGCAGCAGATCCGCGTCCCGGTCCCGCGCGGTCTCCTCGACCACCTGGTCGAAGGCGCGGATGAAGTCGAGCTGGCGGGCGTCGCCGATCTGGGTGAGGGAGGAGGCGACCCCGCGGCGGTAGAAGACACCGTGCAGGTTCAGCACGGCGAACGACTTCGCCTCCCGGTGCAGCTTCCAGATCCACGGCCGGTCCTCGGCGGTCCGCAGCCCGTCCGTGAAGTGCAGCAGCCCCTGGTCGAGCAGCCGCCGGTGGTAGGCGCCGGCCCACGCGTACGCGTAGTCCACCGACGTCGAGCGGTCGGCCGGCAGGATCGCCTCGCGCGGGTCCAGCACCTCCCCGCGCCGCCCCAGCGGATGCCGTACGACGGTCCGGGCGCGGCCGGTGGCCTGCACGTGGTCGGTGCGGACGAAGTCGCAGCCCAGCTCCTCGATCGCGGTGAGCAGCTCGCCCAGATGGCCGCGGGCCAGCCAGTCGTCGCCGTCCAGGAAGGTCAGGTACTCCCCTCGCGCCGCGTCGAGGCCGGTGTTGCGGGCGGTGGCGAGCCCGCCGTTCTCCTCATGGCGCACGAACCGCACCCGGGCGACCCGCGAGAGCTCGTCGGCCGCCCGTTCGAGAAGGGCCGGAGTCTCGTCCTTCGAGGCGTCGTCCACCAGCACGAACTCGAAATCCGGGCGCGCGTTGAGATGAAGACTTCGGAGGGTGTCCGGGGCGAATTGCCGCACGTTGTAGAACGGCACGATCACGGAAAGCTTTGGCACCCGCGAAATGCTAGGAGGGGCCCCGACAGCGGAACTTTCCGAAGAGGAGACAGGGGGTGAACTCCATGTGTCGGATCGGTGCATCCCGTGTTCTGTGAGCCGTCCGACGGCCCAGTTCGGTGTTCGGTGGCGCGCTGTTAACTTTCCGTTGAGTGGGGGTTGGGCCGATCCTGGGTTTTGCTTCCTAGCGTTTTCCGCGTGCCAGCAAGTACTGCCCATCCCCCGCGGATCGCCGTTCTCGCGGACTCCGACACCCGCTGGAAATGGGGTGCGCTGACCGCGGCGAGGATCGCGCCGTCCATGGAAGCCGGACCGCGCCCCGACGCGCAAGTCGCCCCGGCCCTCGACGGGTTCCTGCTGCGCGGCCGCGCCACCCCCACGCCGCGCCAGCTCGCCGAGGTCGGCGTGCGCGCCGACTCGCTGCGCGAGGTGACCGCCGTCGAGTTCCTGAACGCCGTCGCGCGCACCTCGTACGACATCGTCGTCCTCGCCCTCGTCGGCGGCGGCGTCCAGGCGGTGCTGCACGGGCTCAAGCGGATCGCGGAGGGCGGCGGCGCGCGGCCCGTCGTCGTCACCGGCTATGTCGGTGTCGTCTACGAGAAGCTCGCCGACGGCCTGCTGCTGCGGCACGGCGCCGATCTGGTCCTCGCCAACTCCCGCCAGGACGCCGAGCGGTTCCGCGCGGTCTACGAGGGGGTGGGCGCCGACGCCTCCGCGGTGACCGAGGTCGCCCTGCCCTTCCTGGGCGGCGCCCCCTACACCGGGGAGCACGACCCCTACACGGTCGTCTTCGCCGCCCAGCCCTCCGTCCCGGAGAGCCGCAAGGACCGCGCCCACCTGCTCGAACGGCTCGTCCGGCACGCCCGGCTGCACCCCGAGCGCGAGGTGCTGCTCAAGCTGCGCTCCAAGCCCGGCGAACACACCACCCACATCGAGGAGCTGCCCTACCAGAAGCTCGTGCAGAAGCTGGACACACCGCCCAACTTCCGCCTGGTGTACGGCAACATGGGCGAGGTCCTCGACCGCACCGACCTGATGGTCACGGTCAGCTCCACGGCCGCGCTGGAGTCCCTGCACCGCCGGATCCCCACCGTCGTCCTCACCGACCTCGGGGTGCGCGAGACCCTCGGCAACCACCACTTCGTCGGCTCCGGCTGCCTCGCCTCCTGGGACCAGCTCGACGCCGGACACCGGCCGGTGCCCGACGAGGAGTGGGTGTCCCGGCAGGGCGTGGCCAGCGACGGAAGCTACGCCACCGCCTTCGACCCGGCCCGCGAGCGCATCGCGAAGCTGCTCGCCCGGCCCGGCGGACCGCCGCCCCTCACGCCCTACTACACACCCGCCACCGCCCCCGGCTACCTCCCCGGCATCCTCGCCCGCCACCACCTCGCCCCCGACGGCAGCCCCCTGCCCGGCGCCCCCGCCGCCGACCAGGCCCCCGGCCCGGTCCGCCAGATAGTGCGCCGAGCGGCCCGCGGCGCCTACCGGCACGGCGTGCAACGGGTGGCACCGGTGATCCGGCGGATGGGGGAGCTGTGAGCCGGGTGGAGGGCGTGGTGGACGTACGTTCGAATCTGCAAGGAGTGCAGCCCATGTCCGACGACTCACCCGCGCGCGTGCGTCGCGTCCTCGCTGTGATCCCCGCGCGCGGGGGGTCCAAGGGCGTGCCCGCGAAGAACCTCGCCCCCGTCGGCGGCGTTCCGCTGGTCGCCCGCGCCGTTCGCGAATGCCTCGCCGCCCGGCTCGTCACCGACGTGGTCGTCTCCACCGACGACCACGCCATCGCCGCCGCCGCCCGCGAGGCCGGTGCCGAGGTCGTGCTGCGGCCCGCCGCCATCGCCGGCGACACCGCCACCTCCGAGGCGGCCGTCCTGCACGCCATGGACGCCCACGAGGCGCTGCACGGCGACCCGGTCGACGTCGTCCTGCTCGTCCAGTGCACCAGCCCCTTCCTGGTCCGCGAGGACGTCGACGGGGTGGCCGGCGCCATCGTCGAACAGGGCGCGGACACCGCCGTGACCGTCGCCCCCTTCCACGGCTTCGTCTGGCGCGACTCGGACGGGACCGGGGAGGACGGGTCCGGCGAGGGCGGCGTCGGCGTCAACCACGACGCGTCCTACCGCCCCCGCCGCCAGGACCGCCCCCAGGACTTCCTGGAGACCGGCGCCGCCTACGCCATGGCCGCGGCCGGCTTCCGCACCCACCGGCACCGCTTCTTCGGCCGTACCGAACTCGTGCGCACCGACCCCGCGCGCGTCCTGGAGATCGACGACCCGCACGAGCTGGCCCGCGCCCGCGCCCTCGCCCCGCTCTTCGACGCGGACCGGCCCGGCGCCCTGCCCGCCCTCGGCGACATCGACGCCGTCGTCCTCGACTTCGACGGCACCCAGACCGACGACCGGGTGCTGATCGACTCCGACGGACGGGAGTTCGTCGCCGTCCACCGCGGAGACGGACTCGGCATCGCGGCCCTGCGCAGGTCGGGCCTGAAGCTGCTGATCCTCTCCACCGAACAGAACCCCGTGGTCGCCGCCCGCGCCCGGAAGCTCCGGCTGCCGGTCCTGCACGGCATCGACCGCAAGGACCTCGCACTCAAGCAGTGGTGCGAGGAACAGGGCATCGCGCCGGAGCGCGTGCTCTACGTCGGCAACGACGTCAACGACCTCCCCTGCTTCGCCCTCGTGGGCTGGCCGGTGGCGGTCGCGAGCGCCCACGACGTCGTACGCGGCGCCGCACGCGCGGTCACCACCCTCCCCGGCGGCGACGGCGCGATCCGGGAGATCGCCGGCTGGATCCTCGGACCTTCTCTCGACCCCCTCACCACGTAAGGACATCCCCACCATGAGCACCAACTCCCGTCTGCGCTCCTTCGGTTCGCGCGAGGTCGGCCCCGGCCGCCCCGTCTACATCTGCGGCGAGATCGGCATCAACCACAACGGCGAGCTGGAGAACGCCTTCAAGCTCATCGACGCGGCCGCCGAGGCCGGCTGCGACGCCGTGAAGTTCCAGAAGCGCACCCCCGAGATCTGCACCCCGCGCGACCAGTGGGACATCGAGCGCGACACGCCGTGGGGCCGGATGACGTACATCGACTACCGCCACCGCGTGGAGTTCGGCGAGGACGAGTACCGGCAGATCGATGACTACTGCAAGGAGAAGGGGATCGACTGGTTCGCCTCCCCGTGGGACACCGAGGCCGTCGCCTTCCTGGAGAAGTTCGACGTCCCCGCCCACAAGGTGGCCTCCGCCTCCCTCACCGACGACGAGCTGCTGCGCGCCCTGCGCTCCACCGGCCGCGCGGTCATCCTCTCCACCGGCATGTCGACGCCCCGTCAGATCCGGCACGCCGTCGAGGTCCTGGGCTCGGACAACATCGTCATGTGCCACGCCACCTCGACCTACCCGGCCAAGGCCGAGGAGCTGAACCTCCGCGTGATCAACACGCTGGAGAAGGAGTACCCGAACGTCCCGATCGGCTACTCCGGCCACGAGACCGGCCTGCAGACCACGCTCGCCGCCGTCGCCCTCGGCGCCGTCTTCGTCGAGCGGCACATCACCCTCGACCGCGCGATGTGGGGCTCCGACCAGGCCGCCTCCGTCGAACCGCAGGGCCTCACCCGCCTCGTCCGCGACATCCGCACCATCGAGGCGTCCCTCGGCGACGGCGTCAAGAAGGTCTACGACTCCGAGCTGGGCCCCATGAAGAAGCTGCGCCGTGTGCCCGGCGTCGTCGCGGAGGCGGAGATCGCCGCGGCGGCGGGCGAGCCGGTCGCCGTCTGACACGGCCGATGAGCCTCCGCGCCGGTGAGCGACCCGGCTCCACCTCCCGCCCCCTCGCTCTCGCGTTCGTCGAGAGCCCGGTGCAGCTCCTCAACGTGCTCGAATGGGCGCACGCCCAGGAGCAGCCCGGCGAGGCGCCGGGTGCGGCGCCCGGCGCGGAGCTCACCCTCGTCGTCCTCTCCCCGAACGACCCGATGACCCGCGGCCAGTTGCGGCGGATGGCCGAACTGGCCCGCGACGAGGGCCACACCGTCCGCTGGGAGGAGGCCCGCGGCGGCACGGCCGCGCCCTTCCGCACCATCGGCGGTCTGACCCCGCTGCTGCGCCGGGCGCACCGGGTGGTCATGGGGGACCCCTTCTCCCGCTACGTACAGCTCCTGCTGTCCATCACCCGGGCGGCCGACCTCGTCGTGGTCGACGACGGCACGGCCACGATGGAGTTCGTCGGCCAGCTCGCGCGCGGCGAACGCCTCGTGCGCTGGCACCGCAAGGGCGGCCGGCCCGGCCCCCGCGACCTGCTCTTCGCCCCGGTGTCCGCCGCGGCGAGGCGCCGCCTGACCCCCTCCGCGCACACCCGCGTGGAGATCTTCTCCGCGATGCCGGTACCGGAAGCCCCCGACGGGGTGACGGTCACCGCCAACACCTTCGCCTGGACCCGCGCCCGCTTCGGCCCGCCCCGGGTCACCAAGGGCGCGGACATGGTCGGCACGTCGTTGGTCGAGACCGGTGTGGTGGACGCCGACCACTACCTGGAGGCGGTCCGCGCCCTCGCCCGCGCCCACGGCGCCACCCGCTACTTCGCCCACCGCCGCGAGAGCACCGACAAACTCCACCGGCTGGCCGTGGAGACCGGCCTGGAGGTGGTCCGCCCCGACCTCCCCCTGGAACTGATCGCCCGCCGCGGCCCCATCGGCCGTACGGTCCTCAGCTTCCCCTCCACGGTCGTCCACACCCTCCCCCTCGCCCTCTCCGGCACCCCCGTCAAGGTCGCGGTCTGCGACATCGACCCCACCTGGCTCACAGCCCACGCCTCCCCCCGGGCCCAGGGCTTCCTGTCCGGGGTGACGGGCACGGCGAGGGATGTCCACCGGTTGGCACGGGTGAGCACGGTGTGACGGCGACGGGGGCCCGGTGGAGTCCTACCTCCGGGCGTCCGGGGTGCGGGCGAACAGGAAGGCGCGGGGCCGCTTGGCCCCGTCGTCCGGTTCGAGGACCATCCGCGCCCGGATCTCGAAGCCCGCGTCCACCAGCAGCCCGGCCACGGCCTCCGGGTCCCGCCAGTGGTAGTCGAGCGAGATCTCCCGGCCGAACCGCTCGGCGAGATGCTCCCGCTCGCCGTGCCCGGTCTGGAAGGCGAGCAGCAACTGCCCGCCGTCGGCCAGCACCCGCCGGAACTCCCCGAACACCAGCGGGAGATGGGAGTCCGGCACATGGATCAGGGAGTACAGCGCGAGCACCCCGCCGAGGGAGCGGTCCGGCAGCCCCAGCCGGGTCATCGAACCCACGTGGAACCGCAGCCCCGGATGCGCCCGCCCGGCCAGCGCCACCATCCGCGGGGAGACGTCCACCCCGAACACCGGCACCCCGAGCGAGTCCAGCAGCGCGGTCACCTGCCCGGGCCCGCATCCCACGTCGGCCACGGGTTCGGTTCCGCCCCGCGCCCTGACCGACTCGGCGAACGCGGACAGCACGGCTCTGTCCAGCGGCGGCCGCCCGACCACATCGGGGAACTCCGCCGCGTACGCCTCGGCTATGGCGTCGTAGGAATCCCGTGTCGCCCGAAGGAACTCGCCGTCGAGATCGCTCATGTCCCCGCACACTACCGAGTGTCATTCGCAGTGCACCGGGCTTCAGCCCGGTGGTGAGGCGAATCATGTGACTGTGGCGCGGAGCGTTGTGGTGGTGTTCCGGCGGAGCAGGGCAAGGCGGAGGCCGGGGTTGGGGTGAGGTGGGGAACGGGTGTTCCCGGCGACATGGGGTTTGGTTCGTTCGTACGATCTCCGCATGCAGCTTCGGTACATTTTCCGGATGTACCCGAACGCCGTTCAGCGGGCCGCGTTGGCGAAGGCGTTCGGGTGTGCCCGTGTCGTGTTCAACGACGCGGTCCGCGCCCGTGAGGACGCCCGCAGGGTCGAACAGCCGTATCCGACGGCCGGCGAGTTGTCCCGGAAGCTGATCACCGAGGCCAAGCGGACGGTGGAACGGTCGTGGCTGCGCGAGGTCTCTGCCGTGGTGCTCCAGCAGGCTCTGCGGGACGCCGATACCGCTTACCGCAACTTCTTCGCCTCCATCCGAGGCGCCCGCAAGGGGCGCAAGGTGGGTGCGCCGAGGTTCAAGTCGCGCAAGGACGCCCGGCAGTCGATCCGGTTCACCGCCAACGCCCGCTGGAACATCACCGACAGTGGTCGGCTGTGTCTGCCGAAGATCGGCGCGGTGAAGGTGAAATGGTCCCGCACCCTGCCCTCCACACCGTCTTCGGTCACAGTGGTCAAGGACGCGGCGGGCCGGTACTTCTGCTCGTTCGTCGTCGGCACCGACCCGTCCGCCGACGCCGTACGCATGCCCGCCGGTGACAGGGCCGTCGGCATCGACCTCGGCCTGAATCATTTCGCGGTGTTGTCGGACGGCACGAAGATCGCTTCCCCGCGCTTCCTGCGCCGCGCGGAGAAGAAGCTCAGGAAGGCTCAGCGGGAGCTTCCCGGAAGCGGAAGGGGTCGAGGAACCGTGAGAAGGCCCGGCTGAAGGTTGCCCGTGCCCACGCCAAGGTCGCTGACGCACGTCATGAGTTTCACCATCGACTGTCCACGAGGCTGATCTCCGAGAACCAAGGGATCGCGGTGGAGGACCTGTCGGTGGCGGGACTGGCGCGTACCAGGCTGGCCAAGTCGATCCATGACGCGGGTTGGTCGTCCTTCGTCGGCATGCTCGAGTACAAGGCGAAGCGTTACGGGCGCACGTTCGTGAGGATCGGCCGGTTCGAGCCGACCTCGCAGACATGTCACGTCTGCGGCGCGCTGGACGGGCCGAAGCCCCTGCGTGTGCGGGAGTGGACCTGCCAGATCTGTGGCACTCTCCACGACCGGGACGTCAACGCCGCGATCAACGTCAGAACGGCCGCCGGACTGGCGGTGTCGGCCTGTGGAGCGCAGGTAAGACCGGGAGCTGTCCCGGCGCAGCGCGAAGAAGCAGGAAGCCATGGATTCCCGGCCGGAGTCTGTGTCGCGTAGCGGCACGACACCCGGCCGGAAGGCCAGAATCCTCGGGCTTCAACCCGAGGAGCAAGTCAACGGGGTGACATGAACGCCGAGACGAAGTCCCCCCAAACACCGGGGGAGAGGTCGAGCCGGGGCCCGCCGGGGGCCTTGGAGTCCCGCACATGGACAACGGCGGCGCACACGGCGACCTCGACACACTGCCCGCCCTCGCCGTCGCTGTAGGACGACGTGCGCCAGGAGAAGGCGACTTCGAGGCAGTCACCGCCCTCGCCGCCGCTGTGGCTGGACTTGAACCAGGTGAGGTCGTCCCTGTTCACAGTTCCTCCAGCTTCTTTTCGATCAACGCGTGGGACTGGTTGGGCGGGAGCGCTACAGCCCGCATCGTCCCATAGCGATCGGCGATCTTCCGGACCTCTTCCCGGTCGGTGATCAGCCTGGGGTACCCCTGGATCTCGGTATAGGCCACCTGCGCATGGTTCTTGGGGGTCAGCAGGTTGAACGAGCCGTCCATATTGGGGTGTTCCTCCACCCCGGTCGGCATCACCTGGATCTCGAGGTTCTGCATGGCACTGACGCTCAGCAAGCGCCGCAACTGCTCCGCATGCAGCTGCAGTAGTGATGCAGCTCCACCGCCTCCAGTACCTCCGGCCGGACCGTCCGTACCCCTCGTTCCATGGCCGAGACGGCGTCCGGGCCGTACCCCACCAGCCGGCCGAACTCCTTCTGGGTGAGGCCCTTGCGTTCGCGCAGCAGTCTCAGCATCTTGCCGACGGCCGTGAGCAGCCCCGTCGTGCCGTCGGCCTCCGCCGGTGTCTCCGGCCGCCGCTCCTTCTCCTCCACCGTCATGCGCACCCACCCGTTCTCCCGACGTAGCCGCCCGGCCACACAGAGTCGTCACGTCGGCGTAGAGAGCCACCGCCACGCTCCGTGAGGCGAACGCACACATCTCCACCCCCCGACCGGTCCCGAGGCATGGATGGTCACAGCGGGCCACCGGGGAGTCGTGGTATGGGTGGGAGAAACGAACAGAGTGAACGAACAGCGTGAATGTGAAACGGGTACGGATGGCCGGTCCCCCACCAGCGGGCCCTCATGATCCGCTCGGCTCGAAAGCCGCCGAGTTTACCCACCTCCCCCGCCAGTCATGCGCCGCGCGGCCAACTTTTCTTCCCCTAACGGGTTGATCTTTTGTTGATCGTGGGTCAGTCGACCGCCTCGGCGTCCTACCCTTCAGAGGGTGAAGCAATTGACGTCCCGAGAGTCCGAGGCCGAATCCGCCGGGGAAGACCTGCTCCCCGGAACCTTTCCCGGAACCCTCCCCGGCACCCTGCCGGAGGCCCTGCGCGCAGAGCTGATCGCGTTCCGCCGCGACATGCACATGCACCCCGAGCTGGGCAACCAGGAGTTCCGCACGACCGCGGCGATCAAGGCGCGCCTGGAGAAGGCGGGCCTCGCGCCGCGCGTCCTGGCGGTCGGGACCGGCCTCATCTGTGACATCGGGACCGACGACGGCACCTGGTCCGGGGACACCCCGATCCTCGCGATGCGCGCCGACATCGACGCGCTGCCGATCCCGGACACCAAGACCGAGTGCGCCTACCGCTCCACGGTCCCCGACCGCGCCCACGCCTGCGGCCACGACGTGCACACCACCGTCGTCCTGGGCGCCGGACTCGTCCTCGCCGAGCTGCACCGCCAGGGCCGGCTGCCGCGCCCCGTGCGGCTGGTCTTCCAGCCCGCCGAGGAGGTCCTGCCGGGCGGCGCCGCCGACGCCATCGAGGGCGGCGCGCTGGACGGCGTGGGCCGGATCATCGCCGTGCACTGCGACCCCCGGGTGGACGCCGGGCGGATCGGGCTGCGCGAGGGCGCCATCACCTCCGCCTGCGACCGGCTGGAGATCTCCCTGGACGGCCCCGGCGGCCACACCGCACGCCCGCACCTCACCACCGACCTGGTGACGGCCGCCGCCCGGGTCGTCACCGACGTGCCCGCGCTGGTCGGCCGCCGGGTGGACACCCGCGCCGGGCTCGCCGTCACCTGGGGCCGGATCGAGAGCGGCCACGCGCCCAACGTCATCCCGCAGCACGCCGAACTCTCCGGCACCGTGCGCTGCCTGGACATCGAGGCGTGGCGGCAGGCCCCGGACATCGTCGTCGCGGCCATCGACGAGGTCGCCAACCTGCACCGCGCCAAGTCCGAGATCAACTACGTGCGCGGGGTCCCGCCGGTCGTCAACGACGGCGCGGTCACCAGCCTGCTGTACGACGCGATGGTGGCCCGCCGCGGCCCGTCCTCCGTGGAGAACACCGAGCAGAGCCTGGGCGGCGAGGACTTCTCCTGGTACCTGGAGCGGGTGCCCGGCGCCATGGCCCGGCTGGGCGTCCGCCCGCCCGGCGAGCGCACCGTGCGCGATCTGCACCAGGGCGACTTCGACGCCGACGAGCACGCGATCACCGTCGGCGTGGAGCTGTTCACGGCGGCGGCCCTCCTGGACGCGGCCACCCGCGAGGCGTAGCCGACAGCGGCTCCGGCACCGGCGAAGGGGCCACGGGGCCGAAGGGCGAAGAGGCAAAGGGGCGAAGGGGTGCCGGAAAGGCGCCCCTTCGCCCCTTTGTGTCACCCACCCGTAACCGCCGCGACGCGCCCGTAACCGAGCGGCGGCACGGTTCGATAACGGCGGCGGGATACCCCGTTCCGCTGGCCGTCTACGCGCGTTACTGTCCGTCCACATCGCCACCCGGCACGGCTTGTTGGGGGAGTTCGGCCGGGGCGGCGCCACGTGAGGGGACAGCGGGCCGGTAGCGGCGCCGTGGGGATGAAGGGGTGCTTGCTGTGCGTCGGATATCTCGGAAGACCAGACTTTCCCAGGTCGCGGCGACCGTCGCGGTCGTCGCCCTCGCCGCCGCCGGCTGCGGCGAGTCCAGCAGCGGCGGTTCCACCTCGGCCGGCGACGCCAAGCCGTCCGGGAAGTACACCGGCAAGGGCATCGGGCTCGCGTACGACATCGGCGGCAAGGGCGACCAGTCGTTCAACGACGCGGCCTACGCCGGTCTCCAGAAGGCCGAGAAGGAGTTCGGCATCACCGGCCGCGACGTCGAGCCGCAGGACGGCGAGACCGACGCGGACAAGATCCAGCGGCTGACCCAGCTCGCCCAGGCCGGCTACAACCCGGTGATCGGCGTCGGCTTCGTCTACGGGCCCGCCGTCAAGGAGGTCGCCGCGAAGTTCCCGAACACCACCTTCGGGATCATCGACGACGAGACCGTCCAGGCGAAGAACGTCGCCGACATGGTCTTCCACGAGGAGCAGGCGTCCTACCTCGCGGGCGTCGCCGCCGCGAAGGCGTCCAAGGGCAAGCACATCGGCTTCATCGGCGGCGTGGACATCCCGCTGATCCACAAGTTCGAGGCCGGGTACGTCCAGGGCGCCAAGTCGGTCGACCCGAACATCAAGATCGAGTCGCAGTACCTCACCGAGACGGCCCAGGAGGGCGGCTTCTCCAGCCCCGACAAGGGCAAGGACGCGGCGAGCGGCCAGATCGAGGCCGGCGCGGACGTCATCTACCACGCGGCCGGACTCTCCGGCCAGGGCGTGATCACCGAGTCCGCCGCCAAGAAGGTGTGGGCCATCGGTGTCGACTCCGACCAGTACAACCAGAAGGCGCTGGCGTCCTACAAGGACTACATCCTCGGCTCGGCGCTGAAGAACGTCGGCGGCGCGGTCTACGACCTGGTGAAGTCCGTCGTCGACGGCAAGCCGCTGTCCGGTGTGGTCCGCGGCAGTCTCTCCAACGACGGTGTCGGGTTCGCCGACTCCAACCCGAAGTACAAGGCGATGACGGACGTCGTCGCGGCCGTCGACAAGGCCAAGCAGGACATCATCGACGGCAAGGTCACGGTCGACACCAAGTGACCCGGCCGCGGGTGACCGCGTAACACCGCCGAACGGGCCTTCATGGCCCCGGGCTACGCCCTTACGGGCGTCCTTGCAGCCCATACGCCCCTTGCCTCCCGCAAGGGGCGTACTGCTGTCCGTACTCTGGGATGTAACTGTGGCCACAGCTCGATAACGGAGCGGACAGAAGGGTTTTTCCTCCCGGTCTACGCGCGTTACGCTGCGGCGGAACCAGCGCCTGGTATGGGCGCGTGCACAAAGGAGTCTCGTTCCATGCGCCGGGTGTCTCGTATCGCGGTTGCGGGTGTCGCCACCGCAGCTCTCGCCGTGACGGTTTCCGCATGTGGAAGCTCGTCCACGTCGTCCTCGTCCTCCGAAAGCAGTGCAAAGAACCTGGGCCTCGCGCTCGCGTACGACGTCGGTGGCAAGGGCGACCAGTCCTTCAACGACGCCGCCACGGCCGGCCTGGAGAAGGCCGACGCCGAGTTCGGCTACAAGTCCACCGCCGTCGAGCCGCAGGACGGCGAGTCGGACGCGGACAAGGTCCAGCGCCTGGAGAACCTCGCCAAGCAGGGCTACAACCCGGTCATCGGCGTCGGCTTCGCCTACGCGCCGGCCGTCAAGGAGGCCGCCGCCAAGTACCCGAAGACCACCTTCGGCATCGTCGACGACGAGCAGGTCAAGGCCGACAACGTCGCCGCCCTCGTCTTCCACGAGGAGGAGGCGTCCTACCTCGCGGGTGTCGCCGCCGCCAAGGCCACCAAGTCCGACGTCGTGGGCTTCATCGGCGGTGTGGACGTGCCGCTGATCCACAAGTTCGAGGCCGGCTTCAAGCAGGGCGTCGAGGACACCAAGAAGGGTGTCACGGTCAAGTCGCAGTACCTGACCGAGACCGCCGCCGAGGGTGGCTTCTCCAGCCCGGACAAGGGTGAGAGCGCCGCCGAGGGCCAGATCGACGCCGGTGCGGACGTCATCTACGCCGCCGCGGGCCTGTCCGGCCAGGGTGTCATCAAGGCCGCCAACGCCAACGACATCTGGGCGATCGGCGTCGACTCCGACCAGTACAAGCAGGACGCGCTGAAGGCGTACAAGGACTCGATCCTGACGTCCGCCATGAAGAACGTCGAGGGCGCGGTCTTCAACCTGGCCAAGTCCGTCGAGGACGGCAACCCGCAGACCGGTGTCGTCCGCGGCAGCCTGGAGAACGGCGGCGTGAGCGTGTCGAACTCCAACCCCGCCTTCGCCGGCAACGCCGACATCCAGGCCGCGATCAAGAAGGCCGAAGAGGGCATCAAGGACGGCAGCATCACCGTCAAGACCTCCTGACCCGGTGAATCGAACCGGTCAGAGGTATTGGCCGGCAGTGCGCTGAAATGACAGCGTTACGGCCGCGGAACGGGGCACGGGCACCATCGCGACTCGTGCCCCGTTCGCGCGGCAGAATGCTCGGAACGGATCGAGACTTGAAAACGATCGATCAGGTCCGGGCACTATTTAAAGCAGGGGCGCTACGCGCGTAGAGCGGCCCCTTTCCCAAGGAGAGTGCGCCATCGACGCGTCCAGCAGCCCTCCGCTCACCGCACCGTCGACGATCGCGGTAGAGCTGGCGGGGATCACCAAGCGCTTCCCCGGTGTCGTCGCCAACCACGACATCCACCTCGCTGTCCGAAAAGGGACGGTGCACGCCCTGGTCGGTGAGAACGGGGCCGGCAAGTCGACCCTGATGAAGATCCTCTACGGCATGCAGAAGCCGGACGAGGGCACCATCGCGGTCGACGGCGAGCAGGTCACCTTCTCCAGCCCCGCCGACGCCATCGCCCGCGGCATCGGCATGGTCCACCAGCACTTCATGCTGGCCGACAACCTGACCGTCCTGGAGAACGTCGTGCTGGGCAGCGAGAAGCTGTACGGCATCGGCGGCACCGCCCGCAAGAAGATCAGGGAGATCTCGGACCGCTACGGGCTCGGCGTCCGCCCCGACGCCCTGGTCGAGGACCTCGGGGTCGCCGACCGCCAGCGCGTGGAGATCCTCAAGGTCCTCTTCCGCGGCGCCCGCACCCTGATCCTGGACGAGCCGACCGCGGTGCTCGTGCCGCAGGAGGTCGACGCGCTCTTCGCCAACCTGCGCGAGCTGAAGTCCGAGGGCCTGTCCGTCATCTTCATCTCCCACAAGCTGGGCGAGGTCCTCTCCGTCGCCGACGACATCACCGTCATCCGGCGCGGCACGACCGTCGGCACGGCCGTCCCGTCCAAGACCACGCCGCGCCAGCTCGCCGAGATGATGGTCGGCAGCGAGCTGCCCACCCCGGAGACCGCCGAGTCCACGGTCACCGACCAGGCCGTCCTCACGGTCGCCGGTCTCACCGTCTTCGCCAGCGGCGGCGCCTCCCTGGGCACCGAGGCCGAGCCCACCGGCGGCATCACGCTCGCCCCCGAGGGCGGCGAGGTCAAGCGGGTCCTGGACGACGTCAGCTTCACCATCCACGCCGGTGAGGTCATGGGCATCGCCGGTGTCGAGGGCAACGGCCAGACCGAGCTGATCGACGCGCTGATCGGCACCAAGAACGCCGACTCCGGCACCATCGCCTTCCTCGGCGAGGACATCACCCCCTGGTCCACCCGCAAGCGCCGTGAGTCCGGCGTCGGCTACATCCCCGAGGACCGCCACCGCCAGGGCCTGCTCCTGGAGGCCCCGCTCTGGGAGAACCGCATCCTCGGCCATGTCACCGAGGCCCCCAACGCCAAGGGCTTCTGGCTGAACCCCAAGGGCGCCCAGGACGACACCCGCCGGATCGTCGAGGAGTTCGACGTCCGCACCCCCGGCATCGACGTCACGGCCGCCTCCCTGTCCGGCGGCAACCAGCAGAAGCTGATCGTCGGCCGCGAGATGAGCCACAACCCGAAGTTCCTGATCGCCGCCCACCCCACCCGCGGTGTGGACGTCGGCGCGCAGGCCCAGATCTGGGACCGCATCCGCGAAGCCCGCCGCGAGGGCCTCGCCGTCCTGCTGATCTCCGCCGACCTGGACGAGCTGATCGGCCTGTCGGACACCCTCCGGGTGATCTACAACGGCAGGCTGGTCGCGGACGCCGACCCCGCCACCATCACCCCGGAGGAGCTGGGTTCGGCCATGACCGGCGCCGCGGCCGGTCACCTGGAGCACCAGGACACCGCGGACACCACCGAGGAAGCTGCCGGTCCGGAGGACGAGGCCCGATGAAGAAGTTCGACAAGGAGCGCGTGCTCCTCGCCGTGGCCGGCCCGGTCATGGCGCTCGTCGCGGCGATCCTGCTGACCTCGGTCGTGCTGATCGCCTCCGGCAAGAGCCCGATCGAGCCGTACTCGCTCATGCTGGAGCAGATCGGCTACTCCGACGTCCAGGTCCTGATCGTCAACCAGGCGTCGCTCTACTACATCGCCGCCCTCGCGGTCGCCCTCGGCTTCCGCATGAACCTCTTCAACATCGGCGTCGACGGCCAGTACCGGCTGGCCGCGATGATGACCGCCGTGGTCGGCGCCCATGTCGACCTGCCGGCCTTCCTCCAGGTCCCGATGCTGCTGCTGGTCGCCGTCCTCACCGGCGGCATCTGGGCCGGTGTCGCGGGCGTCCTCAAGGTCACCCGGGGTGTCAGCGAGGTCGTCGCCACGATCATGCTGAACGCCATCGCCACCAGCCTCATCGCCTACCTCACCCTCCCCGAGGTCTTCGGCGAGCTGGTCGGCGACAACAAGACGACCGGCATCATGAACGAGTCCGGCTGGGTCCCCGGCATCGACCTCGGCCCCGACGTCGGCGAGATCTACGGCCTGGTCTTCCTCGCCGTCGCCCTCGGCATCGTCTACTGGCTCGTCCTCAACCGCACCCGCTTCGGCTTCGACCTGCGCGCCACCGGCGAGTCCGAGTCGGCCGCCGCCGCCTCCGGCGTCGACGCCAAGCGCATGGTCCTCACCGTGATGATCGTCTCCGGCGGCGTCTCCGGCCTCGCCGGACTCCCGCTGCTCCTCGGCGACGCCCACACCTACAGCCTGAGCTTCCCCACGGGCGTCGGCTTCACCGCCATCGGCATCGCCCTGCTCGGCCGCAACAACCCCGGCGGCATCGCGCTCGCCGCCCTCCTGTGGGCCTTCCTCGACAAGGCGTCCCCCGCCCTCGACTACGCGACTCCCGAGCCGTACGAGAAGGAGATCGCGATGATCATGCAGGGGCTGATCGTCTTCGCGGTCGTCATCTCCTACGAGGTCGTCCGCACCTGGGGTCTGCGCCGCCAGCAGAAGCGCGTCGGTGAGGAACTCGCCGCCGCCGCGAACACCAAGAAGGAGGTGGCGGTCTGATGAGCACCGCGACCATCGCGAAGCCGAAGGGCAAGCAGCCCCGCAAGGGCGGCCGCCGGATGTCGCTGCCCGTCCTCCTGCTGGTCATCTCGGGCGTGCTGATCCTGACCTCGGTCGTCCGGCTGATCACCGGCGCGGACGGCATCACGTCCACCGGCCAGATGTCCACCGCGCTGCGCGCCGCCGTGCCGATCGGCCTCGCCGGTCTCGGCGGTCTGTGGGCCGAGCGGGCGGGCGTCGTCAACATCGGCCTCGAGGGCATGATGATCCTCGGCACCTGGTTCGGTGCCTGGGCCGGCTACCAGTGGGGCCCCTGGACCGGTGTCGCCTTCGGCATCGTCGGCGGCGCCCTCGGCGGTCTGCTGCACGCCGTCGCCACCGTCACCTTCAAGGTCAACCACATCGTCTCCGGTGTGGCGCTGAACATCCTGGCGCTGGGCGTCACCCGCTACCTGTCGAAGTTCACCTTCGAGGACGCCCCCCAGGGCTCCTCCAAGCAGTCCCCGCCGATCGAGTCGCTGGGCACCTTCGACGTCCCGGGCCTGTCCGACTGGCTCCAGACCCTCAACGGCAAGCACTGGTTCCTGATCTCCGACCTCGCCGGCCTGGTCGGCGGTCTGATCACCAACCTGTCGCCGCTCACCGTCGTCGCCGTCGCCCTGGTCCCGGCCACCTGGTACGTGCTGTGGCGCACCTCCTTCGGACTGCGGCTGCGCTCCTGCGGCGAGAACCCGGTCGCGGCCGAGTCCCTCGGCGTGAACGTCTACAAGTACAAGTACATCGCCGTGATCATCTCCGGCGGCTTCGCCGGTCTCGGCGGCGCGTTCCTGTCCATCGTGGCCTCGAACGTCTACCTGGACGGCCAGACCGCTGGCCGCGGCTACATCGGTCTCGCCGCGATGATCTTCGGCAACTGGATGCCGGGCGGCCTCGCCCTCGGCGCGGGTCTGTTCGGCTACACCGACAGCCTCAACCTGCGCGGCGGTGCCACCAATGTGCACGCGCTGATCCTGCTGCTCGCGATCCTGCTGGTGGCCGGCGTGGTCTACCTGGCGTGGAAGAAGCAGTACATCTCCGCCGCGATCACCGCGGCCATCTCCGCCCTGATGTTCATCTGGTACGTCAGCACGGACGAGGTCCCCAACCAGGTCGTCACCGCCACCCCGTACGTGGTGACCCTGCTGGTCCTGTCCCTCTCCGCCCAACGGCTGCGCATGCCCAAGGCGGACGGTCTGCCCTATCGGAAGGGGCAGGGCAAGTGACCCCCGCCGCCACGCCGGTCGACTGGGAGAAGCTGCGCGCGGTGGCCCAGGACGCCATGTCCCGGGCGTACGCCCCGTACTCCGGTTTCCCGGTCGGCGTGGCGGCGCTCGTCGACGACGGCCGGATCGTCTCCGGCTGCAATGTCGAGAACGCCTCCTACGGGCTGGGGCTGTGCGCCGAGTGCGGTCTCGTCTCGGAGCTGCAGAACACCGGCGGCGGCCGGCTCACGCACTTCACGTGCGTGGACGGCCGGGGCGAGATCCTCGTCCCGTGCGGCCGCTGCCGACAGCTCCTGTACGAGTTCGGTGGCCCCGAGCTGCTTCTGGAGACCCCGGCGGGGATCCTGCCGCTCGCGGAGATGCTGCCCCAGGCGTTCGGTCCAGGCCACCTCGGATGAGCCCCCGTGCGGCCCCTCCGGCGCTCCTGACGGCCCGGAGGGGCCGCACGTTTTCCGCTTACGTCTTTTTCGCACCGTCTTCTGGAACCACTGGGAAGGAAAGCCATGGCCATGGACGCCGTCTCCGTCATCCGCACCAAGAGGGACCGGGGTGAGCTGAGCGACGAACAGATCGACTGGGTCATCGACGCCTACACCCGCGGCGAGGTCGCCGACTATCAGATGGCCGCCCTCAACATGGCGATCCTGCTCAACGGCATGAACCGCGGCGAGATCGCCCGCTGGACGGCCGCGATGATCGCCTCCGGCGAGCGCATGGACTTCTCGTCCCTGTCCCGTCCGACCGCCGACAAGCACTCCACCGGCGGCGTCGGCGACAAGATCACGCTGCCCCTGGCTCCCCTCGTGGCGGCCTGCGGCGCGGCCGTCCCGCAGCTCTCCGGCCGCGGCCTCGGCCACACCGGCGGCACGCTGGACAAGCTGGAGTCGATCCCGGGCTGGCGCGCCCTGCTCTCCAACGAGGAGATGCTGCACGTCCTCGACACCACCGGCGCCGTGATCTGCGCGGCGGGCGACGGCCTGGCCCCCGCCGACAAGAAGCTGTACGCCCTGCGCGACGTCACCGGCACGGTCGAGGCGATCCCGCTGATCGCCTCCTCGATCATGTCGAAGAAGATCGCCGAGGGCACCGGCTCGCTCGTCCTGGACGTCAAGGTCGGCACCGGCGCCTTCATGAAGACGATCGAGGACGCCCGCGAGCTGGCCTCCACCATGGTCGGCCTCGGCACCGACCACGGTGTGAAGACGGTCGCCCTGCTCACCGACATGTCCACCCCGCTCGGCCTCACCGCGGGCAACGCGCTGGAGGTCCGCGAGTCGGTGGAGGTCCTGGCGGGCGGCGGCCCGGCCGACGTCGTGGAGCTGACGATCGCCCTCGCACGCGAGATGCTCGACGCGGCCGGTGTGAAGGACGCCGACCCGGCGAAGGCCCTGGCCGACGGCTCGGCGATGGACGTCTGGCGCCGCATGATCGCGGCCCAGGGCGGCGACCCGGACGCGGCCCTCCCGGTGGCCCGCGAGCAGCACGTGGTGAAGGCCCCCGCCTCCGGTGTCCTGACCCGTCTGGACGCCTACGACATCGGCATCGCCGCCTGGCGCCTCGGCGCGGGCCGCGCCCGCAAGGAGGACCCGGTGCAGGCCGGCGCGGGCATCGAACTGCACGCCAAGCCCGGCGACACGGTCACCGAGGGCCAGCCCCTCCTCACCCTCCACACCGACACCCCGGACCGCTTCGCCTACGCCCTCACGGCCATCGACGGCTCCTACGACATCGCGGCCCCCGGCACGGCCTTCACGCAGTCCCCGGTCGTGCTGGAACGTATCGCCTGACCTGCGGTTTCCCCCTCCGGGTGAACGGGATCGGTGGACCTGCACCGGTCCCGTTCGGCATGCTGGGATCGGTGACGCACCGATAGGAGACCGCCATGAGCGCACTCACCGTGGGCCACGACCCCGAGCAGAGCTGGGACGACCTGGTCCGGTTCTGGGAGGAGATGGAACGGCCCGAGGGCAGCAAGGTGGAGATCATTGAAGGGGTCGTCACCGTGTCACCTGCTCCCTCATGCCGTCACAACGACATTGCGGAACGCATTCAGCGCCGCCTTTACTCCGTGATCCCTGATGACTGGGGGATCTTCCAGACGTTGGCCATTGCGGTCCCGTCGCGTCTTGGTCTGCTCATTCCTGACCTGGTAGTGGCCCCGCGACCGGTCAACCCGGAAGCGGAGAACTACGTACCGGCCGGGGTCGCGGAACTCGTCGTCGAGGTGACCTCGATGAAGAACGCCCGCCACGACCGCGTCGCCAAGCCCGCCGCCTACGCCTCCGCGGGCATCCCGCTCTGCATCCTCGTCGACCGCTGGTCGCCGGAGGGCCCCACCGCGACCCTCTTCGGGGAGCCGCAGGGCGATGTCTACCGCCCGCTCAGCGTCGCGAAGTTCGGCGAGCCCCTCGCGCTGCCCGCTCCCTTCGACGTCACGATCGACACCGCCGAGTTCCCGGCGGACTAGCCGCGCGCAGGTCCGATGAGTTGGGCGGGGTGGCGCGGTCTACCTGACGTGGAGCCCATGACACCGATACCGCCCGTGCTCGTGCTGGCCGGCCCCGTCGCCCGTGACCGGGTGGCGGGGCTTGTCGATGAGGTGCGGGGGCTGGTGGGGGCCGCCGGGGTCGTCGTCTGCGATGTGGGCGGGGTGGGGCCGCCGGGGCTGGCCGTCGTGGATCTGCTGGCCCGGCTTCAGCTCGCCGCCCGGCGGGCCGGGGGACGGATTCTGCTGCGCGGCCCCGATCCCGCGCTACGCGCCCTGCTCGACCTCGTCGGTATCCCCGTCGAGGTGGAGGGGGAGGTCGAAGAGGGGGAACCAGCGCTGGGTGTCGAGGTAGAAGTGGAACCCGGTGAGGCGGCCGTCTGAGATCTCCAGGATCTGCACGGCCCAGGGCGTGAACCCGCCCTTCTCCGGGTCGGGCTTGTACTGGGCGAACCCCGGCAGGCCGTTGACCTCCACCGGCAGCAGACGGGAGCCCTCGCAGGCCGCGCCGATCGTCGTCATGAAGCCCGTGATGTCGTCGTGCCCGGTCAGCCACAGGTCGAACGGCGGCATCGTCATGATGGCGTCCTCGTGGAGCAGCGCCGTCAGGGCCGCCATGTCGTAGCCCTCGAAGGCCGCCACATAGCGCTCCAGCAGCTTCTGCTGCTCCTCGTCCAGCGGGTCGGACACCGCCGCGTCCGCGCCCGCCTCCGCCCGCTCGGCGAGCGTCGCCCGCGCCCGCTGCAACGCGCTGTTGACCGAGGCGACCGAGGTGTCGAGCAGTTCGGCGACCTCGCTCGCCTTCCAGGCCAGCACCTCCCGCAGGATCAGCACCGCCCGCTGCTTCGGCGGCAGCTTCTGGAGCGCGGCCATGAACGCCAGCCGCACCGACTCCTTGGCGACCGCGGCCTCCGCCGGGTCCTGGACCGTGGGCAGTACACGGGTGTCCGGCATGGGTTCCAGCCAGGTGTGGTCGGGGCGGGGGGACAGGGCGGCCCGGGCCAGCGGCGTGGCCTCGGTCAGGTCCATCGGACGCGCCCGCTTGTTGCCGGCCGTCAGCATGTCCAGGCAGACGTTCGTCGCGATCCGGTACAGCCACGAGCGCAGACTGGAGCGGCCCTCGAACTTGTCGAAGCTGCGCCAGGCCCGCACCAGGGTGTCCTGCACCGCGTCCTCGGCCTCGAAGGACGAGCCGAGCATCCGGTAGCAGTACCCCGTCAGCTCGACCCGGTGTCTCTCCAGCCTGACGTCGAGGTCCTCCACCGTCGCCGTACCGGCCGTGCCGTCACTCATCGTCGTCCACCCGCCCCTGTGGCCGTTCCGCTCTGTCGCGCGTCTTCGCGCCCAGCACTTCGGAAGCTACCGCAGCCCACTGACAATGGCCCGCCGAGCCGACGAAGGCCCAGGTCGGACGGGGTGTGTCAGGGAGATCGGGGGAACGCGGTCAGGCCGTCGCGACGACCGCCTCGCGGCGGGCCGCCCGCGTGCCCAGGAGGGTGATCGCCACGACCCCGAGCACCGCCAGGAGGCCCACGCCGACCGTGCCGGCCCAGCCGCCCGTGTGGAAGGCGAGCGCGCCGACCGTCGAACCGGCGCTGGAGCCGATGTAGTACGCCGACTGGTACAGCGCGGCGGCCTGCGCCCGGCCCGTCGTGGCCGTCCTGCCGACCGCCGACGACGCCACCGCGTGCCCCGCGAAGAAGCCCGCCGTGATCAGCACCAGGCCGAGCAGCACCAGGGCGAGGGAGCCGGCCAGGGAGAGCAGCAGGCCCGCCGCGGTCGTCCCGCCCGCCAGGTAGAGCGATCCGCGCCTGCCGAGGCGGCCGACCAGCCGGCCCGCCGTGGACGCCGACACCGTGCCGACCAGGTACACCAGGAAGACCGAGCCGACGACACCCTGGGGGAGCGAGAACGGCGCCTCCGTCAGCCGGTAGCCGATGACCGTGTACACCCCGCCGAAGACGGTCATGAACAGCGCGCCGATCGCGTACAGGCGGCGCAGCAGCGGGTCGGACAGATGGCCGCGGACCGTGCGGACCAGGTCACCGGGGCGCAGGTACCCCGGCGTGAAGTGCCGCGGTGCCGGGAGCAGCAGCCGGAACGCGACGGCGCAGCCCACCGCGAGCACCCCGATCGCCGCGACGGCGGCCCGCCAGCCCCATTCCTGCGCGACCCAGCCGGTGATGACCCGGCCGCTCATCCCGCCCACGCTGTTGCCCGCCACGAACAGCCCGATCGCCGTGACCAGCGCCCGGGGCCGCACCTCCTCGGCGAGGTAGGCGGTCGCCGAGGCCGGCAGTCCGGCCAGCGCCGCGCCCTGCACCGCCCGCAGCACCACCAGCGCGCCAAGGGAGGGCGCGAGCGGGACCAGCACGCCCACGGTCACCGCGACCGCCAGCGAGGCCGTCATCACCGTACGGCGGCCGTAGCGCTCGGAGAGGGCGCTCATCGGCAGCACGAACAGGGCCAGTCCGCCGGTCGCCGCCGCCACGGTCCAGCTCGCCTCGCCCGCCGCCACCCCGAAGTCGCCGGAGATCAGCGGCAGCAGCGCCTGGGTGGAGTACAGCAGGGCGAAGGTCGCCACCCCGGCGAGGAAGAGCGCGAGGCTCATCCGGCGGTAGCCGGGGCCACCGGGGGCCATACGGGAGTCGGGCGGGGACACGGACGGGGCGGCGTCCACGACGGCGGACGCCCCGGTACTGGCGGGAGACATGCCTCGAACCTACGGACGCTCCCGCTCATCCGTCCAATGCATGGACTGGCCATAATCGTTCCCATGGTGCATCAGCAGAGGTCACAGGAGCGTCCGTCACCGTCCGGTGACACAGAAGACATGGTGCTGTCGCTGGCGCCCCGGCTCGCGTACTTCGCCGGCGTCGCCCGCACCGAGCACGTCACCCGCGCCGCGCGCGACATGCGGGTCCCGCAGTCGACGCTCTCCCGGGCGATGGTCCGCCTCGAACAGGACCTGGGCGTCGACCTGTTCGCCCGCCGCGGCCGCACGGTCTCCCTCACCCCGGCCGGGCGCACCTTCCTCACCCATGTCGAACGGGCCCTCGCCGAGATCGGGCGGGCCGCCGACGAGGTCCGCGCCGACGCCGACGCGGCCACCGGCAAGGTCGCCTTCGGGTTCCTGCACACCATGGGCGCCGAGACCGTGCCCGGCCTGATCCACGCCTTCCGCGCCGACCACCCCCGGGTCCGCTTCAGCCTCGTCCAGAACTACGGCGAGGCGATGCTCGAAGGGCTGCGCGCGGGGGAACTCGACCTCTGTCTGACTTCCCCGGTGCCCGACGCCCCCGACCTGGTCGCCCGCCGTCTCGACGAGCAGAAGCTGCGTCTGGTCGTGCCCGCCGACCACCGGCTCGCCGCCCGCCGCCGGGTCCGGCTCGCCGAGGCCGCCGAGGAGACCTTCGTGACCCTCGAACCCGGCTACGGCCTGCGCCGGATCACCGACGACCTCTGCGCGGAGGCCGGCTTCCGGCCCCGGGTCGCCTTCGAGGGCGAGGAGGCGGAGACCCTGCGGGGCCTGGTGGCGGCCGGTCTGGGGGTGGCCCTGCTGCCGCCCCCGGCCGTCGCCCGCCCCGGAGTGGTGGAGCTGACGGTCACGGCGCCGCGCGCGGTCCGCGAGATCGGCGTGGCCTGGCTGGACGGCCGTCCCGACACCCCGCCGGTGGCGGCCTTCAAGAAGTTCCTGCTCTCCCGGCGGGGCAGCCTGCTGCCGACCTGAACCGCCTCAGTGGTGCAGGGACTTGCCGAACCCCACCGCCAGCGGCATCCGCAGCCCCAGCGGCGGCGGGGCCGCCAGCGCGTCCTCGACCGGCCGCGCGAAGGACTGCCCGAACAGCACCCCGAGGACGAAGTCGGCGGCGAGGGCGTGGACTTCGTCGCGGTACTGGTGCAGCCCGTGTCCGTCGGCGTGCACTTCGAACCGGCACACGTCCCGGTTGGCCTTCTTCGCCCGGGTCGCCAGCCGGAACGACAGCTCCGGGTCGCAGCGTTCGTCGTTGGTGCCGTGCACGATCATCACGCGCCGCCCCACCAACTGCCTGACCGGCTCGGGCGCCGCGGCCACGTCCTCCGCGGGCAGCCAGGGGGCCAGCGCCAGCACGGAGTTGACGGCCTCCCCGCCCGCGGCGCGCAGCGCGGCCCGGCCGCCCATGCCGACCCCGGCCAGGCACACCGGCACGTCCCCGTACCGCCGTACGATCTCGTCCACCGCCCAGGCCGCGTCCGCCGCGAGATGGGCCTCGCCGCCGTTCCAGCCGCGGTAGCGGTAGTGCACGACGTGGACGGCCAGACCCTCCCGCTGTCCCGCCCGGGCCAGGGAGCGCCCCAGGGCGCGGACGGACGCCGTCGCCCACAGCGGGGACGGTCTGCGGTCGGAGACCTCCTCGCCGCCGGGGAGCAGCAGGACCGCTCCGCTCACCGTCGTCGGCTCGGGGCCGAGTGCCTTCCCCAGCCGGGCCGTTCGGGCCGGAGTCGCTTGCTGTGCCATGACAGAACAGTGTCAGAAGCAGTGGTGTACTCCACCCGTCCGTGCGGTCACCGTTACGTATCGACGGTGTGGTTCACCGCGCGATCTACGCGCGTAGGAGTTAGGGTGCGGAAATGACGAGCCAGAGCATCCAGACGGGCCACACCCCGAGCGCGGACCAGATCCGGCGGGCGCCCAAGGTTCTGCTGCACGACCATCTCGACGGCGGGCTGCGCCCCGGCACGATCGTCGACCTCGCCCGGGACTCCGGGTACTCCCGGCTCCCCGAGACCGACCCCGACAAGCTCGGCATCTGGTTCCGCGAGGCCGCGGACTCCGGTTCCCTGGAACGTTACTTGGAGACCTTCTCGCACACCGTCGGCGTGATGCAGACCCGCGAGGCGCTCGTCCGGGTCGCCCGCGAGTGCGCCGAGGACCTCGCCGAGGACGGAGTCGTCTACGCCGAGGTGCGCTACGCCCCCGAGCAGCACCTCGAAGGCGGGCTCACCCTCGAAGAGGTCGTCGAGGCCGTCAACGAGGGCTTCCGCGAAGGGGAACGCACGGCTCGCGCCAACGGCCACCGGATCCGCGTCGGCGCCCTGCTCACCGCCATGCGGCACGCCGCCCGCGCCCTGGAGATCGCCGAACTCGCCAACCGCTACCGGGACCTCGGGGTCGTCGGCTTCGACATCGCGGGCGCGGAGGCGGGCTTCCCGCCCACCCGGCACCTCGACGCCTTCGAGTATCTGAAGCGGGAGAACAACCACTTCACCATCCACGCCGGCGAGGCGTTCGGTCTGCCGTCCATCTGGCAGGCCCTCCAGTGGTGCGGCGCCGACCGGCTCGGGCACGGGGTGCGCATCATCGACGACATCGAGGTCGCGCAGGACGGCTCGGTCACGCTCGGCCGGCTCGCCTCCTACGTCCGCGACAAGCGCATCCCGCTGGAGCTGTGCCCCTCCTCCAACCTCCAGACCGGCGCGGCCGCCTCCTACGCCGAGCACCCGATCGGTCTGCTGCGCCGGCTGCACTTCCGGGCCACGGTCAACACCGACAACCGGCTGATGTCCGGCACCAGCATGAGCCGCGAATTCGAGCACCTTGTCGACGCGTTCGGTTACACGCTCGACGACATGCAATGGTTCTCGGTCAATGCTATGAAGTCAGCATTCATTCCTTTCGATGAACGACTCGCCATGATCAATGACGTGATCAAGCCCGGATATGCCGAGCTGAAGTCCGAATGGCTGTTCCAGCAGACCGCCTCCACCAGCGGTTCTGTGGTTGCAGGCGACTGATCTGGGCTTTTTCCCGGCGTGGAATGCGGACGGACGTTCACCATCCGTCCGCATTTCGATGTTTGCGGCGTCCCCCTTCCCGTGATTACGGTCGTGGACCGCTCGGTTCCCGTATCCCATTCGAGGACGCACTCATCATGAAGCAGTCTGCTGCCAAGACCCTCGGCGTCGCCGCCCTCGGTGCCGCCTTCGCCGCCGCCGGCGCGGGCGCCGCGAACGCCGCCCCGGCGCTCCCCGACGCCACGCAGGCCCTGGGCCCGGTCACCCAGCCCGTCGAGAACGTCGGCAAGCTGCTGCCGGGCGCCGGCAAGGTGCTGGGGCAGGCCAAGCTGGAGCAGGCCCAGCCCGCGCTCGCGACGGGCGTCGCCGCCGTGCAGCCGGCCGCCGAGCAGGCGCTCGCCCACGGCCCCACGCAGCCCGTCGCGGGTCTCCTCGGCGGCCTCCCGGTCGGCCAGGGCCTGCCCACCCACGGCCTGCCCCTGAACGGCATCCCGCTGGGCTGACCCCCACCCGCAGCACACGCCGACGGGGCGCCCTCCAGGTCGACGGAGGGCGCCCCGCGGCGTACGGACGGACGGATGTCACCAGGCCGTCGTGCGCGCCTTCCCCTCCGAGGGCAGCAGGACCCACAGCGCTATGTAGAGCAGGAACTGCGGGCCCGGCAGCAGGCAGGAGAGCAGGAAGATCACGCGCATCGTGGTGTCGGAGGTGCCGAAGCGCCGGGCCAGCGCGGCACACACTCCGCCGATCATGCGGCCCTGGGTGGGGCGGGCGAGGCTGGACATCTGCGGCTCCCTCGGGCGTCGGTGCGAGGCGGCCCTTCCGGCTGCCCCGTCTCTGTCTTCGACCCTACGGAGACAAAGGGGAGGAAGCGTCGCTCTAGGGGGCGATCCCGACCCTGGGAATCCTCGGGGTCCGACCCTGAGCCCCCTCCTCCGTACGGACCGCCGCCCGCCCGTGCCGCTCGTTCCTGCGGCGCAGCCAGGTCCGGGCCGCCGGCACCACCGCGGCGTGCGCCAGCGCCACGCCCAGGGTGTTCAGCAGCAGCGAGTCCACGTCCACGACCCGCCCCGGCACGCCGGTCTGGAGCAGCTCGATGGCCAGCGACATCAGGGCGCCCGCCGCGACGGTACGGAGCAGGGACGCCCACGGCGACACCCGGAGCCGGCCGTGGGCCAGCGGCAGCAGCACACCCAGCGGGGCCAGCAGCGCCAGCCCCTCACCGATCCGCCGGGCCGCCTCGGGCCCGCCGAGCCGGAGATCGGCGCGGATCCCGTCGAAGGGGTGCAGATTGCTGGGTCTGACCCAGGGCACGTCGAGCGGGCGCAGCGTGCACCAGGCGACGAACGCGAGGTGGGCGGCCAGGAGGAGAATCCCGGTCGCGCGGAGACGGATCGCGGCGCTGCCGCCGATGGAGCCTTGACGCTGCACGCCCCCCAAGACGCACCCCTCGGCACCTTCGGTTCCGACGACCCACGGAACATCGGGACGAATCCGCCGCCCCAAGGGCGCCCGACGCGGACCGGTGCCCGGCCCGTGCACCGGACGGTGCCGCAGGCGCACCTGTGCCCGGGGGGTGCGGCCGGCCTCATCCGCGTGCGCGGAAAAGCGGCCTCCGCCGACGCTTCGGGATGTGTGCGCAGGGGGAGGCGGCCTTCGCCGGTCTGACGGGGGCGGTTCGGTTGTCGTCCGTGCGCGGGGCGCGGCCGCCCTCGCTCGCGTGCGCGGCGAGGCGGCTCGCACTGGTGCTTCGGGGTGACGCGGCCTCCGCCGGTTCGCCGGGGCGGTTCGGTGCTCCTCTATGAGTGGGCTCGGCCGTGACGGTCAGGCGTCGTTCGTGACCTCGGAGGACGGGGGTTCCGCGCTGCCCGGGCGGGAGCGGACCTCGTCCGTGCACTCGTAGCGGCGTAGCGGGTCCGCGCCGGGGCCGCCGAGGATCACCGAGCCGTCGCCCTCGGCCGCCGCCGAGTCGGAGAACGTGCACACCACCTGGGCGAGCGCGTACGAGGTCAGGCTGTTCGGCGGGGTGCTCAGCCGCAGCGCGTCGTCCGGGTCGCCGGGGCCGGGGCCGTCCACCGTCATGCCGCCGCGCACGTCCGTGGTGTACCCGGCCTCCTTCTCGGCGGCCGTCGGCGACTCGGCGAGCTGGTCCAGCAGGCCCTGTGCCACCAGCGCGCGCCGCTCCGCGTCCGCGGGACCGGCCGTCACCCGGACCGCCCGGTCGACGGCCACCAGCGACGAGCCGCACAGCAGGAACACCTGCACCGGCACCCCGGGCGCGGCCTGGGTGGTGATGTCCGGCTCGGCGAGCGAGCAGCGCACCCGGGAGGGCGCGGGCCCGAAGTCGGTGGGCACCTCGGTCGCCCGTATCCCGCAGCCGGTCAGCAGCGCCGCCAGCAGCGGCAGCGCGAGCAGTCCCCGTACCCTCATCGAGCCTTCTCCTCGTCCGGCACGGACCGCGCGGCCTTCTCACCGGGTTCACCCGGATCCCCTGGATCGACTGGATCGACTGCCTCGTCCGGATCGTCCGGATCGGAGGCGTCCTGGGGCAGCCGCAGGGTGAACACCGCCCCGCCCTCGGGGGAGTTGGCGGCCGTGATCTCGCCGCCGTGGATATGGGCGTTCTCCAGCGCGATGGACAGGCCGAGACCGCTGCCCTCGGAGCGCGGCCGGGAGGCGCTCGCCTTGTAGAACCGGTCGAAGACGTGCGGCAGCACCTCCTCCGGGATGCCGGGCCCGTGGTCGCGCACCGCGATGACGACCTCGTCGCGCGCCGCCGTCACCGACACCCGCACCGGCGAACCGCCGTGCTTGAGCGCGTTGCCGATCAGGTTGGCCATGATCACGTCCAGCCGGCGCGGGTCGAGCTGGGCGTGGATGCCGCGCTCGGCGTCCAGGTCCACCGCGTCCAGCCAGGCGCGCGCGTCGATGCAGGCGGTGATCTGGTCGGCCACGTCGACGTCGTCCAGGACCAGCCGCGCCGTGCCCGCGTCGAAGCGGGTCACCTCCATCAGGTTCTCGACGAGGTTGTTGAGCCGCCGTGTCTCGCTGACCACCAGCCGCACGGCCGGCTCGATCATCGGGTCGATGCTGCCCGACTCGGCGTCCAGTTCCTCCTCCAGCACCTCCGTGACGGCGGTGATGGCGGTCAGCGGGGTGCGCAGCTCGTGCGACATGTCGGCGACGAACCGCCGGGACGCGTCGTCCCGGCTCGCCATGTCGGCGACCCGCTTCTCCAGCGCCTCCGCCGTCCGGTTGAACGTCCGTGACAGATCGGCGAGTTCGTCCGTCCCCGAGACCCGCAGCCGGGTGTCGAGCCGCCCCTCGCCCAGCCGCCGCGCCGCGACCCCGAGCCGGTGCACCGGCTTCAGTACGGTGGTGGCGGCGGCCTGCGCGAGCAGCGCGGCGCCGATCAGCGCGAGCCCGGTGGCGATCCCCAGCGACCAGGCCAGCGAGTTGAGGTCCTTGGCCTCCGGCTCCAGCGACTTGCGCATGTACCCGGTCGGCCCGCCCCCGATCACCTTCGTCCCGGCCACCAGATACGGCGTCCCGTCGTCCACGACGCGCTGCCAGTACAGGTGGTACGGCGAACTGTCGCCGCCGTCCTGCTGTTTGTTCACCGCGGTGCGCAGCGAGGCGGGCACGTCCTCCAGCGAGAAGCCGTTCAGCCCGCCCGAACTGCCGTACACCGTGCGGCCGGTGACATCCGCGCCGACCAGCAGCACACTGAAGCGCTGGCTGCTGTTGGCCATCTGCCCGGCGGTGTGCAGCAGTTCGTCCTGCGAGGGATGCTCGGGCAGCGATCCCGCCCGGTTCTGCATCTCCTGCTCGAAGTCGCGCAGCACCGCGCCCTGGGTACGGGTGAGCACGGCCTCGCGGTTGAGCCAGTAGGCGATGCCCGAGGCGGACACCGCCGCGGTCAGCGCCACGGCCCCGAAGACCATCACCAGCCGCAGTCGCAGGCTGGTGAAACGCAGCCGTGACAGCTTCCCCTTGCGTCCCGCGGTCCAGCCGCGGAGCCCCCCGTGCCGTTCGGTCACTGAGGGGCGTCCAGGCGGTAACCGACGCCGCGCACGGTGCGGATCAGCGTGGGGGACGACGGCACGTCCTCGACCTTGGCGCGCAGCCGCTGGACACAGGCGTCCACCAGCCGGGAGTCGCCCAGGTAGTCGTGCTCCCACACCAGCCGCAGCAACTGCTGCCGGGAGAGCGCCTGACCGGGCCGCCGGCTCAGTTCGAGCAGCAGCCGCAGTTCGGTCGGGGTGAGCTGGAGGTCCTCGCCGTTCTTCGTGACGGTCATCGCCGCACGGTCGATGACCAGGCTGCCGAAGGTCGCCGCGTCGGTCGACTCGCGCTCGCCGCGCCGCAGCACGGCCCGGATCCGCGCGTCGAGGACCCGCCCCTGGACGGGTTTGACGACGTAGTCGTCGGCGCCGGACTCCAGTCCGACCACGACGTCGATGTCGTCGCTCCGCGCGGTCAGCAGGATGATCGGCAACTGGTCGGTGCGCCGGATGCGCCGGCACACCTCGAAGCCGTCGATTCCGGGCAGCATCACATCCAGAACGATCAGGTCCGGTCGTTGCTCGCGCAGGAGCTTCAGACCGTCCTCACCGCTCGCAGCGGTCGCCACACGGTGCCCCTGGCGCGTCAGTGAGAGCTCCAGGGCCGTACGGATGGCGTCGTCGTCCTCGATCAGCAACAGGGAAGGCACGGGCTCATTCTGGCCCATGAGGGGGCTGTCGTTCGACCCGTGGGGCGCCGGTCTTGCGCGGGACCCCGTTCGCAGGGGTGTTCGGGGAGAACCGCGGACCCCGCCGGCGACGTCTGTGCGACGACCGCGGTGTGACGGTGACAGGCCCCTGTGACAGGTCTGTGACAGTCGGCGGACACCGCCATGAACTGGCGTGGGCAAGCTTTTCGGCACAGGCAAGGCAGCACGACGAACGCCGGGCCGAAGCACAGACCGAACACCGGTAAGTCCACGACGGGGGGCGCGAGATGAACAAGCTGCACGGCCTGAACACCAGCGCAGTGATCACGCGCCTGCACGACGTCCACCGGGGTTCAGAGAAGTCCGGTGTTGTGAGCGGGCGGGGGTGCGCTCGCAACACCGGGCGTCAGCACACCGGGTTCATGACGGTCGTCGAATCGGGGGAGACGGCGGCTCACGGGGGAGCCGCGTACAGGGAGGACACGGGGGAGCGTCGTTCGCTGACCGAGGCGGAGTTCACCGCCTACGTCCAGGAGCGCCGCGCCTCCCTGTACGCCACCGCCTACCACCTCACCGGCGACCGCTTCGAGGCCGAGGACCTGCTCCAGAGCGCGCTGTTCTCGACGTACCGGGCCTGGGAGCGGATCAGTGACAAGGCCGCGGTCGGCGGATACCTCCGCCGGACGATGACCAATCTGCACATCAGCGCGTGGCGCCGCCGCAAGCTGAACGAGTACCCGACCGAGGAGCTGCCGGAGACGGCCGGCGACACGGACGCGATGCGCGGCACCGAACTGCGCGCGGTCCTGTGGCAGGCGCTGGCCCGGCTGCCCGAACTCCAGCGGACGATGCTGGTCCTGCGCTACTACGAGGGCCGCACCGACCCGGAGATCGCGGAGATCCTCGACATCAGTGTCGGCACGGTGAAGTCCAGCATCTGGCGGTCGCTCCGCCGGCTGCGCGAGGACGAGGTCCTCAGCTTCGGCCGTGACGAGGAGGACGCCTTCGGGGAGCTTGTCGCCTGAGGGTCACGGGGGAGGGACCCGGCTTCGCTCAGGGAAGCCGGTGAACGGGGGACACGGGGGGTAACGGGGGAGCGGTACCGGGGGGACCCGACGGGGGACGTGGGGGAGCGGTACCGCACCACTAGGGGAAGCACCGTCCTCGGATCCGGGGGGATCCGGGGAGCACTGGGGGGGGCACGGGGGACGCGGGACTGGAGGGCCGGGGGGTCCGTCCAGTCCCGCTCTCGTGTGTACGCCGTTCTACGCCGCGGTCCTGGCCGCCGGTTCGGCGCTGCCCAGCGCGGGGTCGCCCGCCGCGGCCGCCAGCCGGTCCAGCGCCTCGTCCCGGTCGCAGGCGTACGCGCCGAGCGCGGTCTGCCGGGCCACGATGGACCGCTCGGCGCGCATCAGCCGCCAGCCGCGGCGTACCAGGAACGGCACCGACTTGCGGCCCTCGCGCAGATCGCGCAGGAAACGGCGGCGGAACGTCGTCACCGGACCCCGGCTCAGACACAGCGCGTCCGCCAGCACGCCCAGTTCACGGCAGCGTGCGACGATCTCCGCCGCGAAGATGCCCTCCGCGATGAACAGCGGGACCGCCCCGAACTCGACCGCCTCCGTGCCGGTCCGCGCGCTCAGCGAGAGGTCGTACACGGGGATGTCCGTACGGCCCGTGCCGCACAGCTCGACGATCGCGGCGACGGCCGTCTCCGCGTCCCAGGAGTCCGGGTGGTCCCAGTCGATGTCGGTGCTCCCGGCGACCAGCGGCAGCGTCGGGTCGTCACCCTCCTTGTAGAAGTCGTCGAGCCGCAGCACGGGGAGGCCGGAGCGGGCGGCGAGGAGGGACTTGCCGGAGCCGGAAGGGCCGCAGAGCAGCACGACTCGCGTGGGTATGGGCGGCAGGGAGGTCACGGGACACCAGTGTGCGGCATCCGCCGGGCCCCTCACGACCCCGCGGGTCGGCTTTGAAGCGCGCGTCACACCTCAACTACCCTTCGTGTCGACCGGATTACCTTGCGCAGCAGAAGGTGGCATCGATGGCCCGACACGCATCCCCGAAGAACCTCACCGGCCGGCGTGCGCTCGCCGCCCTCGCGACCGCCGGGGTGGCGCTGGGCGTCGGGGCCGGGGCGGCCTCGGCGGCCGTCGACGCGCCCGTCCCCGTCGGCTCCCTCGACGCGGCCTCCGGGGTCCAGGGAACCCTCGGCGCGCTGCCGTACGTCACCGGCGCCGTCTCCGCCCTCAAGCCCAACCCCCTCGCGGGCACCGGCGTCGACCCCCTCGACAACGGCGTCGGCACCCAGCTCGCCGACTTCCAGCCGCTGACGTCCCAGGCGCTCACCGGGCCGGTCGCGCAGGCGCAGTCGGTCGGGACGGTCCCGCTGGTGGGGGACGTGGCCAAGGTGCTCGGCTGACCCCCCCCTTCACGCACAGGAAGCCGCGCCGCCCCCGGACGGAGGGGCGGCGCGGCTCGTTCGTGCCGGGGCGGTGCCGGCGGCTAGTAGGCCGAGCCGGACGCGCCCAGGGAACCCGTGGGGTGCCAGACCGTCTTGGTCTCCAGGAAGGCCGTCAGGCGGTCGGTGCCCGGGGTCAGCGCGTAATCCACAGGCTGTGGACGGAGAACGCGCTTGAGGTTGTCGGCCGCCGCGATCTCCAGCTCCTTCGCCAGCACCTCGTCGGCGCCCGCGAGGTCGATCGCGTTGACGTCCTGATGGGAGGCGAGCGGCGCCGCGATCTCCGCCGTACGGCCGGACAGGACGTTGACGACACCGCCGGGGACGTCGGAGGTGGCGAGCACCTCGCCCAGGGAGAGGGCGGGCAGCGGGGCCTTCTCGCTGGCGATCACGACCGCCGTGTTGCCGGTGGCGATCACCGGGGCGACCACGCTGACCAGGCCCAGGAAGGACGACTCCTGCGGCGCCAGGACGGCGACCACGCCGGTCGGCTCGGGGGAGGACAGGTTGAAGTACGGGCCCGCGACCGGGTTTCCGCCGCCCACCACCTGGGCGATCTTGTCCGTCCAGCCCGCGTACCAGACCCAGCGGTCGATCGTCGCGTCGACCACCGCGGCCGCCTTCGACTTCGACAGGCCCTCGGCGTCGGCCACTTCGCGCGTGAACTGGTCCCGGCGGCCCTCCAGCATCTCGGCGACGCGGTAGAGGACCTGGCCCCGGTTGTAGGCGGTGGCCCCGGACCAGCCGCCGAACGCCTTGCGGGCCGCGACGACCGCGTCCCGGGCGTCCTTACGGCTCGACTGCGGGGCGTTGGCCAGCCACTTGCCCTTCGGGTCCGTCACTTCGTACACCCGGCCGCTCTCGGAACGCGGGAACTTCCCGCCGACGTACAGCTTGTAGGTCTTGAAGACGCTCAGACGCTCGTTGGTGCGGTCAGACATCGAGGTACGCCTCCAGGCCGTGGCGGCCGCCCTCGCGGCCGAAGCCCGACTCCTTGTATCCGCCGAACGGCGAGGTCGGGTCGAACTTGTTGAACGTGTTGGACCAGACGACACCGGCCCGGAGCTTGTTCGCCACCGCCAGGATGCGGGAGCCCTTCTCCGTCCAGATGCCCGCCGACAGGCCGTACGGCGTGTTGTTGGCCTTGGCGACGGCCTCGTCCGGGGTGCGGAAGGTGAGGACCGACAGGACCGGGCCGAAGATCTCGTCCCGGGCGACGGTGTGGGCCTGCGTGACGTTCGTGAACAGCGTCGGCGCGAACCAGTAGCCCGCCTCCGGCAGTTCGCAGGCCGGGGACCAGCGCTCGGCACCCTCGGCCTCGCCCCGCTCGACGAGCGAGGTGATCCGGGAGAGCTGCTCCTCGGAGTTGATCGCGCCGATGTCCGTGTTCTTGTCCAGCGGGTCGCCCAGCCGCAGGGTGGAGAGCCTGCGCTTGAGCGAGTCCAGCAGCTCCTCCTGGACCGACTCCTGCACGAGGAGACGGCTGCCGGCGCAGCAGACCTGGCCCTGGTTGAAGAAGATGCCGTTGACGATGCCCTCGACGGCCTGGTCGATCGGGGCGTCGTCGAAGACGATGTTGGCGCCCTTGCCGCCCAGTTCGAGCGTGAGCTTCTTGTGCGAGCCCGCGACCGTGCGCGCGATCTCCTTGCCGACGGCCGTGGAGCCGGTGAAGGCCACCTTGTTCACGTCCGGGTGCGCGACCAGCGCGGCGCCCGCGTCGCCGTAGCCGGGAAGGATGTTGACGACACCGCGGGGCAGGCCCGCCTGGCGGCAGACGTCCGCGAAGAACAGCGCGGACAGCGGGGTCGTCTCGGCCGGCTTCAGCACGACCGTGTTGCCGGTGGCCAGGGCCGGGGCGATCTTCCACGCCAGCATCAGCAGCGGGAAGTTCCAGGGGATGACCTGGCCCGCGACGCCGAGCGGGCGGGGGTCCGCGCCGAAGCCGGCGTGGCCGAGCTTGTCGGCCCAGCCCGCGTAGTAGAAGAAGTGCGCGGCGACCAGCGGGAGGTCCGCGTCGCGGGTCTCCTTGATCGGCTTGCCGTTGTCGAGGGTTTCGAGAACGGCGAGTTCGCGGCTGCGTTCCTGGATGATCCGGGCGATGCGGAACAGGTACTTCGCGCGCTCGGAGCCGGGCAGCGCGGACCACTTCTCGAACGCCTTGCGGGCGGCCTTCACCGCGCGGTCGACGTCCGCCTCGCCCGCCTGGGCGATCTCGGAGAGGACCTCCTCGGTGGACGGCGAGACCGTCTTGAAGACCTTGCCGTCGGCGGCCTCGGTGAACTCGCCGTCGATGAACAGGCCGTAGGAGGGGGCGATGTCGACGACCGAGCGGGACTCGGGTGCCGGTGCGTACTCGAATGCGGATGCCATGATGATCAGTCCACCGTCACGTAGTCGGGGCCGGAGTAGCGGCCGGTGGCCAGCTTCTGACGCTGCATCAGCAGATCGTTCAGGAGCGAGGAGGCGCCGAAGCGGAACCAGTGGTTGTCCAGCCAGTCCTCGCCCGCGGTCTCGTTGACCAGCACCAGGAACTTGATCGCGTCCTTGCTGGTACGGATGCCGCCGGCGGGCTTCACGCCGACCTGCACACCGGTCTGGGCGCGGAAGTCGCGCACGGCCTCCAGCATGAGGAGGGTGTTGGCCGGGGTGGCGTTGACGGCCACCTTGCCGGTCGACGTCTTGATGAAGTCGGCGCCCGCGAGCATGCCGAGCCAGCTCGCGCGCCGGATGTTGTCGTACGTCGACAGCTCGCCGGTCTCGAAGATGACCTTCAGCCGGGCCGCGCCCGCGACCTCCTTCACGGCGACGATCTCGTCGTACACCTTCAGGTAGTCGCCCGCGAGGAACGCCCCGCGGTCGATGACCATGTCGATCTCGTCGGCGCCCGCCGCGACCGCGTCGCGCACGTCCGCCAGCTTGACGGGGAGGGCGGCACGGCCGGCCGGGAAGGCGGTGGCGACGGAGGCGACCTTCACGGTGGAGCCGGCGACTGCCTGCTTGGCCACGGCCACCATGTCGGGGTAGACGCAGACGGCGGCCGTGGCGGGGGCCGTCCGGTCCGTCGGGTCGGGGAGGACCGCCTTCGCGCCGAGCGCCCGGACCTTGCCCGGGGTGTCCGCGCCTTCCAGCGTCGTCAGGTCGACCATCGAGATGGCGAGGTCGATGGCGTACGCCTTCGCGGTCGTCTTGATGGAACGGGTGCCGAGCGACGCGGCGCGTGCCTCCAGGCCGACCGCGTCGACGCCGGGCAGCCCGTGGAGGAAGCGGCGCAGCGCGCTGGCGGACGTGGTGACGTCCGTGAGGGCGTGAGCTGCGGTGGGTGCATTGGTGGGCATGGTCACCAGACGAGCATATCTACGCGCGTAGCGGGTGTACAGCCCTCGGGGTTCCTCCCAGGGTTCCGCTCGGGGTTCCTCCCAGGTGCCTCCTCTGACAGGGGAGCCCGGATGAGCGGCGGGAGGGCGTCGGGCAGAATCGGGGCCATGACGACCCCGGAAGACCAGTCACCCGCGCCGCAGCCCCCGGCCACCCCGACCAGCGACCGTATCTACCGGTCGCCCGCGGGCATCGTCGGCGGTGTGCTGCTGCTCGGCCTCATCGGCTGGCTCGGCATCGACGCGATCGTGTCCGGCCACGGCCGCACCCCGTGGCTGGCGCTCGCCATGCTGATCCTGCTGGTGCCGCTGGTCGTCGCCTTCACCGTGCGGCCCGCCGTGTACGCGGGCGAGAACCGGCTGCGGGTGCGCAACCCGTTCCGGGTGATCTTGCTGCCCTGGGGCGAGATCGCCGGACTGCGCTCCGGTTACTCCAACGAGGTGGTCGCCAAGGACGGCACCAAGTACCAGCTCTGGGCGATCCCGGTCTCCCTGCGCGCCCGCAAGAAGGCGAACCGCCAGGAGGCCCGGGCCCGCGCCCAGCAGGCGGCGCAACGGGAGGGCCGGGGCGGGGGGCGGAGCCGCGGTGGCTTCGGCGGGTTCGGTGGCTTCGGCGGGGCCGGCGCGAGCGCCGCGGACGGCGGCCCGGCACGCGCCGAGACCGACAAGGTCATGGACGAGGTACGCGCCCTGTGGGAGTCCCGCGAGAAGGAGGAGACCGCGCAGGGCGAGGTGACCGTGCGCTGGGCCTGGGAGATCGTGGGGCCGGCGATCGCGGGTGCGGTGGTGCTCGGGATTCTGCTGATCGTGGGGTGAGGGTTGTGGATCACCCGTTCCTGAGCCATCATCGGCGCGCGTCCCTGCCGTGAAGGAGCAGGTCAGGGGCAGGTGAGCGGGTGGGGGAGAGATGAGTACGGGTTCCGACGGCGTGCTGCGGCTGCCTGACGCGGCGATACCCGAGGGGTGTCGGTCCTGGGACGGTGAGGCCGCCCGGCGGTGGACCGGGGCGTTGCCCTCGCGGTGGGTGCCGGTGCGGGCGCATCTGGCGCTGTTCGTGGCGTTGCCGCTGGTGACGGTCGCCGGGGCGGGGCTGCTCGGGGAGTACGGCGTGCTGCCCGCCTGGGGTGCCGCGCTCGCCGTGCTGCCGTTCGTGTGGGCGGTGCTGCGGCCGGAGGCGGCCCGGATCCTCGCGCCGGTCGCCGTGGGCGTCGTCCTCGCGTACGGGGAGGCGTCGCCGCTCAGGAGCCTGGCGCTCGGCTCGGCGGTCGTGCTCGCCTGGGCGCTCTCGCTGGCGCGGGTGACCGCGCGCGGGCCGCAGCGGGCGGCGGCGCTGATCGCCTCCGGCGGTGTGACCGCCGCGTTGCCGTCGGCGGTGGCCGGACGCCTGGAGCGGGGGAGGTTCCTCTTCGGGGCGGGGCTGCTGCTGACCGTGGCCGGTGGGGTGCTCGGTGCCGCCACCGGCGTCTGGGAGGATCCCGGCGACGCCGCCGGGGCCCCGGCCGCGGGCTGGTGCCTGGCCGGGCTCGGACTGACCGTGCTGCTCGCGGCGGCCCTCACCCGGCACCGCGCGGCCGGGCTGCGCGGGGCGCCGGTGCCGGTGCTGCGGGTGCTGGTGCGGGAGAGCGCCGAGGTCGAGACCGAGGTCTTCGCCGCCGACGACGAGGGCGCCCTGCGTCCGCTGTTCACGGTCGCCACGCGGGTGGTCGACGGCGAGGGTGACGACGACAAGAGCGACGGCGAGGACGCCGAGGACGCCGGGGACGCCTTCGACGACGAGCGTGTCGGGCCGTTGCGCGAGGCCGTCCTGTTCGGGGTGCCGTACGACGGTGCCGAGGTCGTGCTCCTCACCGCCGCCGAGCGGGCCGGTGAGCCGCCCGTGGTCGAGGTGGGCGTGGGGGCCGTGCGACCGGTGACCGAGTGGACCCTGCGGCGCCGGAGCGCGGCCGCGCGGGGCAAGGCCCGGAGCGAGGCCCGTCAGGAGGAGCGGCGCGTGGCCGCCGCCGATCAGGTGCGCCGCGAGACCGGCACGGGTGCCGTGCCGGCCGGGCGGTGGCGGGCCGGGTGGCCGGACTGGTTCGCGGGCCTGCTGGCGCTGGTCTACGCCGCCGTCCTCGCAGGGGACACCGGGTGGTGGCGGATGGTCTCCGGGCTCGGCCTGACGCTGGTGGCCGCGCTGGTGCTGCCGCGCAGGCTCGCCTGGCGGGTCACCGCCGACCGCGAGGGCCTGTGGTTCAACGGGCTCCGGGGCTCACGGCAGCTTCCCTGGGACGAGATCCGCACCGTACGGACCAAGGCGGGCGAACTGCGGGTGGACGGCACGGGCGACTTCCCCGAGTGGACCGTGCACACACCCCGCTGGGCCTGGCTGGAGCGCCGCATCGGCCTGGTACACCCGTACGAGCGAACGGCCGCCGAGATCACGGCGATGTGGCGCGACCCGCAGCTGCGCCCGACGGAACTGAGCACCCTGGCCCACCGGGGTCGCGCGGTGTGGCCGCTCGGGGCGCTGATCGCGGCGGCGGGGACTGCGGCGGTGCTGTTCCTGCCGTGACTTTCGACGGGGGCTCGGCTCGGGAGGCGGTGGCCGCCGAGGGGTTCTGCTTGGTCGCCGCGATCCCTTCGGCCGTGGCGATGTGGCGGGGCCCGGGGCTGCGTCCGGCGGAGCTGAGCGATTCACGGGTGGGGGTTGCGGCGGTGCTGCTCCTGCCGTGATCCCTGGTGGGGGCGCTGCTCGGATGGCGGTGGCTGCGGGAATGTCCTGCTTGGCCGAGGCAAGCGGCTCGGTCGCGGTGGTGTTGCTCCTGCCGTGCCCTCTGGTGGTGGCGCTGCTCGGTTGCCGACAGTCCTGTTTGGTCGCGGCGAGCCGTTCGGTCGCGGCGAATGTGGAGGGACCCAGGGCTGCGTCCGTGGAGTTGAGCGACCCATGGGTGGGGGTCACGGCGGTGCTGTTCCCGTCGTGACCCCTGGTCGTGGCGTCGCTTGGGTGTCGGCGGTGCCGACAACTCTGCTGATCGCGGCCAGTAGTTCGGCCGCGGGGCCCGGGCTGCGTCCGGTGGGGCTGAGCGACCTGCGGAGGTGGGGGCGCGGTGGTGCTGATCTTGCCGCGCCCCCGGCGGTATCGCGCGGTCCGTTGGAGTTGAGCAACTCGCCATGGGGGCCTCGGCCTTGTCAGTCCTGCCGTGGCCCCGCCCGTGCCGTCGTTCAGATGCCCGCGGCTGCCGACAGGTCGCGCTTGATCGCTGCGAGCAGGGTCGTCGCCTTGGCGTGGGCGGTCGGGAGGGACTCGTGTGTGGCGGCCGGGATCACGGCCTCCAGGTAGCACTTCAGTTTGGGTTCCGTGCCGCTCGGGCGGACGATGACGCGGGCGCCGTCGAGTGTGTAGCGCAGCCCGTCCGTGGGCGGGAGCGTCTCCGTGCCGCGGGTGAGGTCCTCGGCGCGGGTGACGGTGAGGCCGCCGAGCGCGGCCGGCGGGTTCGTGCGCAGGCGCTCCATGGCACGGGCGATGACCGTCAGGTCCTCCACCCGCACCGACAACTGGTCGGTCGCGTGCAGCCCGTGCTCCACGGCGAGGTCGTCCAGCAGGTCGAGCAGGGTCCGCCCGCTCTCCTTCAGCTCCGACGCCAGCTCGGTGATCAGCAGGGCCGCGGTGATGCCGTCCTTGTCGCGGACGCCCTCCGGGTCCACGCAGTAGCCGAGGGCCTCCTCGTAGCCGTAGCGCAGGCCCTCCACGCGGGCGATCCACTTGAAACCGGTGAGGGTCTCCTCGTACGGCAGACCCGCCTTCTCGGCGATCCGGCCGAGCAGGGAGGAGGAGACGATCGACTCGGCGAAGGTGCCGCGCGCACCGCGGGCGACCAGGTGCGCGGCGAGCAGGGAGCCGACCTCGTCGCCGCGGAGCATCCGCCAGGCGCCGTCGCGGCCCTTGACGGCCACCGCGCAGCGGTCGGCGTCCGGGTCGTTGGCGATCACGAGGTCCGGGTCGGTCTCGGCGGCCTTCGCGAAGGCCAGGTCCATCGCGCCGGGCTCCTCCGGGTTGGGGAAGGAGACTGTCGGGAACTCCGGGTCCGGTTCGGCCTGTTCGGCGACGAGCACGGGCTCCGGGAAACCGGCCCGCGCGAAGGCGGCCAGCAGCACGTCCTTGCCGACGCCGTGCATCGCCGTGTAGACGGTACGGGCCGTGCGCGGCGAGCCGGCCGCGAGGACGGCGTCCGTGCGGGCCAGATAGGCGTCCAGGACGGCGTCGTCCAGGGTCTCCCAGCCGCCGTCCGGACGCGGTACGTCCGCCAGCGCCCGTACGGCCGCGATCTCGGCGGCGATCTCCGCGTCCGCGGGCGGCACGATCTGCGAGCCGTCGCCCAGGTACACCTTGTAGCCGTTGTCCCGCGGCGGGTTGTGGCTGGCGGTGACCTCGACGCCCGCCACCGCGCCCAGATGCCTTATGGCGAAGGCGAGGACCGGGGTGGGCAGCGGGCGGGGCAGCACCGCGGCGCGCAGCCCGGCGCCCGTCATCACGGCGGCCGTGTCCCGCGCGAAGTCCGCCGACTTGTGGCGGGCGTCGTAGCCGATGACGACGAGACCGCCCTCCTGCCCCTTGCCCCTGAGGTACGCGGCGAGACCGGCGGCGGCGCGGATGACGACCGCGCGGTTCATGCGCATCGGGCCCGCGCCCAGCTCGCCGCGCAGACCCGCGGTGCCGAACTGGAGGGTGCCGGCGAACCGGTCAGCGAGTTCCTTGACGTCGCCCGCGTCGAGGAGACGGGTGAGTTCCTCGCGGGTGTCCGGGTCCGGGTCCTCGGCGAGCCAGGTGCGGGCGCGGGCGAGGAGGTCGTCGGCGTCGTGGTCGGTCGCGGTCACGGTGTGGTCAGCCTCTCGGATCGTCGTGCGGAGTTCGCCCCCGCCGCCCTTTCCCTTCCCGACCTGTGGGCTGCGCCCCCAGACCCCCCTGTCGGCCCTGAACGGGCCTCGTCCTCGAACGCCGGACGGGCTGGAAGGGAGAGCGCCGGCAAGGGGGTTTACAGGCGGCCCAGCACCTGGGCCAGGAGGGACCCCATACGGGTGGCGCTGTCGCGGCCCGCCTGGAGGACCTCCTCGTGGTTGAGGGGCTCGCCGGTCATGCCGGCGGCGAGGTTGGTGACCAGGGAGATGCCCAGCACCTCCGCGCCCGACTCGCGTGCCGCGATGGCCTCCAGGACCGTGGACATGCCGACCAGGTCCGCGCCGATCACCCGGGCCATGCGGATCTCGGCGGGGGTCTCGTAGTGCGGGCCGGGGAACTGGGCGTAGACGCCCTCCTCCAGCGTGGGGTCGATCTCCTTGCACAGCGCGCGCAGCCGCGGCGAGTACAGGTCGGTGAGGTCGACGAAGTTCGCGCCGACGATCGGGGAGGTCGCCGTGAGGTTGATGTGGTCGCTGATCAGGACCGGCTGGCCGGGGCGCATGCCCTCGCGGAGACCGCCGCAGCCGTTCGTCAGGACGATGGTCTTGCAGCCCGCCGCCACCGCGGTACGGACCCCGTGGGCGACGGCGGCGACCCCGCGGCCCTCGTAGTAGTGGGTGCGGCCCAGGAACACCAGGGCGCGCTTCTCGCCGATCCGGTACGAGCGGATCTTGCCGCCGTGGCCCTCGACGGCCGGCGGCGGGAAGCCGGGCAGCTCGGTGACCTGGAACTCGGTCTCGGGGGCGCCGAGGGCGTCCACGGCCGGAGCCCAGCCGGAGCCCATCACGAGGGCGACGTCGTGGGTCTCGGCGCCGGTCAGTTCGCGCAGGCGCGCGGCGGCGGCGTCGGCGGCGACCCTGGGATCCTTCGGGGTGGCGCCCTGGATGTCGTCCGGGAGAAGAGATGCGTTCACGCGGATGAGCCTAGCCGGTCGATGCCTACGCGCGTAGATGACAGAGCCCACGGGATGGCGATCGTTGTCTTGTCGTTTCCAACGAGACGGCCGTCTCGCTTGCGGTCACTCGTCCGGCCCGCGGTCATTCGTCCGGCACGAGGACGTCCTCGTCGCTGAAGACCTCGATGACGAAGATCAGCAGCCGGCCCCGGCTGACCAGGTACTCCGCCCAGATGTGCCGGGTCAGCCGGACCGTGCGGTCGTCGCCGGTGGCGCTGACGGCCCGGGACGCGAGCACGTAGGGGTCGCGGGCCAGCACCGAGACACCCTTGTCGAACCGGTTGCGCTCGTGCGGCGCCAATCGGTCCCGCGCGGCCGCCGCCTGTTCGGTGTAGTGGACCTCGTACACATGGCGCGTTCCGCTCATGCGCCCATGGTCGGTCAGCAGGGGCGCTTGCGCAGTTCCATCACATAGTCGTGCGGGGCGCCGGCCGACTCGGCGGCGTCCGCGATCTCACCGAGGTAGCGCGCCGAGGGCAGGCCGCCCTCGTACCCGTTCAGCACGTACACCCAGGCGCCGGTCTCGCCGTCCAGGGTGTGCACCCGCACCCGGGCCCTGCGGTAGATGCCGAGGCCGGTGCCCTCCCAGCGGTCCAGCGACTCCTCGTCCATGGGCGCGATGTCGTACAGCGCGACGAACACCTGCGCGTCGGGGTCGTCCGGGGCCTCGACGACCGTCGCCAGCGCGCCCTCCCAGCCGAGCTGCTCCCCGCCGAAGGTCAGCCGCCAGCCGTTCAGCCAGCCCGTCGCACGCAGAGGGGAGTGCGGTGCGCGGCGGGTCATCAGCCGCGCGTCGAGGTTGCCGGCGTAAGCGGCGTAGAGCGACATGGAAGGAGGGTACGGCAGCGGGGGGAGGGGCCTTGCCGGGCGGCGGGTGGGGTGGTGGGGGTGGTTGGGGCCCGTGCCGGTCGCGTGCCGCGCTCGCTCGGGGGCCGTCGTGGCTGCGGTACGGCCGCACGCCGGCCCTCTGGCCCTCTGGTCGCTCGGCCGTGCCCCGGCCCGGCGGTGTGCCGGGACCTCCCCGGTACGGTCCTGTCCCGTGCGGCTCCCGTCCCGCCCTGCGGTGCTGCCGTCCCCGGAGGCGGCCAACGTGGGCGGCGGGGCGCCGGGGCGGCTCCGCGGTGCGGCAGTGGGGCGGGCCGGACCTGGCCCTTCCCGGTCCGGGCCGTCCCCGTTCCGGGAGGGTGCACGGGTGGGAGTGGGCCCCCGGGCGCCCCGGCGCGTACCACCGGGGCGCGTGCGGGACAATGGAGTACGTGACTCGGATCGTGATCATCGGTGGTGGGCCCGGCGGCTACGAAGCGGCGCTGGTGGCGGCGCAGCTCGGCGCGGAGGTGACCGTCGTCGACAGCGACGGTCTGGGCGGGGCGTCGGTGCTGACCGACTGCGTGCCGTCGAAGACCCTGATCGCCACGGCGGAGGTGATGACCACCTTCGACTCCTCGTACGAGGAACTGGGCATCATCGTCGCCGACGACACCCCGCATCTGGAGCAGGCGGCCCGGGTCGTGGGCGTGGACCTCGGCAAGGTCAACCGACGGGTGAAGCGCCTCGCGCTCGCCCAGTCGCACGACATCACCGCCTCCGTCACACGGGCCGGCGCCCGGGTGATGCGCGGGCGCGGCCGGCTGGAGGGGATGCAGGCCCTCGACGGTTCCCGCAAGGTCGTGGTCGCGGCGGCCGACGGAACCGAGGAGACCCTCGTCGCCGACGCCGTCCTGATCGCCACCGGCGGTCACCCGCGCGAGCTGCCGGACGCCCAGCCCGACGGCGAGCGGATCCTGAACTGGACCCAGGTCTACGACCTCGCCGAACTGCCCGAGGAACTCATCGTCGTCGGCTCCGGTGTCACCGGCGCCGAGTTCGCCGGCGCCTACCAGGCGCTCGGCTCCCGGGTCACCCTGGTCTCCTCCCGCGACCGTGTGCTGCCCGGCGAGGACCCGGACGCCGCGGCCGTCCTGGAGGACGTCTTCCGGCGCCGCGGCATGAACGTCATGGCCCGCTCGCGCGCCGAGTCCGCCAAGCGGGTCGGCGACCGGGTCGAGGTCGCCCTCGCCGACGGGCGGGTCATCACCGGCTCGCACTGTCTGATGGCCGTCGGCGCCATCCCCAACAGCGCGGGCCTCGGCCTGGAGGACGCGGGCGTCAAGGTCCGTGAGTCCGGGCACATCTGGACCGACAAGGTGTCCCGCACCACCGCGCCGGGCGTCTACGCCGCCGGTGACGTGACCGGGGTGTTCGCGCTCGCCTCCGTCGCCGCGATGCAGGGCCGGATCGCGATGTACCACTTCCTCGGCGACGCGGTGGCGCCGCTCAACCTCAAGACGGTCTCCTCCAACGTCTTCACCGACCCGGAGATCGCCACCGTCGGCTACAGCCAGGCCGACGTCGACGCGGGCAAGATCGACGCGCGGGTCGTCAAGCTGCCGCTGCTGCGCAACCCGCGCGCGAAGATGCAGGGCATCCGTGACGGCTTCGTGAAGATCTTCTGCCGTCCCGGCACCGGGATCGTCGTCGGTGGTGTGGTGGTCGCACCGCGCGCCTCGGAACTGATCCACCCCATCTCGATCGCCGTCGACAACAATCTGACGGTCGAACAGATCGCGAACGCGTTCACCGTGTACCCCTCCCTTTCGGGGTCGATCGCCGAGGTGGCCCGGCAGTTGCACACCCGTAAGACGGCGGGGGAGGGCTGACCGGAGGGTGTGGAGTGCGGGAATAAGGGCCCAATGGGGCCCTATACCACTCTCCGACCCTCTGTGCGAACAACTTCTACTATTCAGCGCAAAGAGCTGAAAGCAGACGGTCGCCCGCGTTACTGTCAGTTTCGTGTTCGCTGCAGAACGTCGCCAATTGATCCTCGAAATGGTGCGAGCGAACGGAGCCGTGTCGCTCCGTGAACTCGCCCGCGTCGTCCAGACCTCCGAAGTGACCGTACGGCGGGACGTGCGCGCACTGGAGGCAGAAGGACTCCTCGACCGCCGGCATGGCGGTGCGGTATTGCCGGGCGGGTTCACGCGTGAGTCCGGCTTTCCGCAGAAATCCCATCTCGCGACCGCCGAAAAGACCGCCATCGCGGACCTCGCCGCCAACTTCGTCGAAGAGGGCGAGGCCATCGTGGTGGGAGCGGGAACCACGACACAGGAGCTGGCCCGCCGGCTCGCCCGCGTCCCCGGCCTGACGGTCGTCACCAACTCGCTGCTGGTGGCCCAGGCGTTGGCCCATGCCAACAGAGTCGAGGTCGTGATGACCGGGGGGACCCTGCGCGGCTCCAACTACGCCCTCGTGGGCAGTGGTGCCGAGCAGTCCCTCCAGGGGCTGCGGGTCTCCCGGGCGTTCCTCTCCGGGAGCGGGCTGACCGCCGAGCGGGGGCTGTCCACGTCCAACATGCTGTCGGCGTCCGTCGACCGGGCGCTGGTCCAGGCCGCCGCCGAGGTCGTCGTCCTCGCCGACCACACCAAGCTGGGCACGGACACCATGTTCCAGACCGTGCCGACGGATCTCATCACCCGGCTCGTCACCGACGAACCGCCGGCCCACGACGACCGTGCCGCCACGGAACTCCAGGCCCTTGCGGACCAGGGGGTGCAGATCGCCGTGGCCGGGGCGTCGGGCAGCCCGGGGGGTGACACGGTCCCGGCGCGCCCCCAGCAGCGCCGGGACGTCCCCCTGCCGTCCCCCCGCCGAGGCCAGGTCCCCGGCGGCACCCCGTCCCCCCTCCGCGCAGCCACGGTCCTGGGCGAACAGCCCCCCGGCACGGAACGGCCCAGGGTGGCGGACATGCGCCGCCGCTGATGCCTGCCGGCGGGGGCGGAGTGTTTTTGGCCGAGGGGGCTCGAACGGGGTCCGGCGGGGCCCTCGTCGCCGGGGCCTGGGCCGAACAGCGGCCTGGTAGGGAACGCCCCCCAGGGTGGCGGACGTGCGCCGCCGCTGAAGCCTGTCGGCGGGGGCGGAGTGTTTTGGCCGAGGGGGTCGAACGGGTCCGGTGGAGGCCTTCGTCGCCGGGGTCCTGGGCGAACTACCGCCTGGCACGACACCCCGGGTAGTCGACATCCGCCGCCGACGGCTGCCTGCGGGGCCTGGAGCGTTGAGCCGGGGGGCTCGAACGGGGTTCGGCGGGGCCTTCGTTCGCCGGGTCCTGTGTGGATAGCCGCCTCGCACGGAAAGGCCCCCGGGTAGCTGGCGTGCGCCGCCGCTGACGCCTGTCGGCGGGGCCTGGAGCGTCGAGCCGGGGGGCTCGAACGGGATCCGGCGGGATCTCCAAGGAGAGGGGCTCTGCCCGAGCGACGCCCAGCGGGGCCGGGGCCGTGAAAGGGGGCTCCGCCCGGACGGCCCTGAGCGCGCCGACCGTCGTGGGACGCGTGAGCCCGAACAGTGTCCGTGGGGTGGGATACGACGGGGCCGAGCAGCGGGACCGACCCGCGTGGCGCTCGGTGCGCATCGCGCCCAGGCTCGGGACGCCGTTCTGCCTGGGGCGCTCAGAGGGGCTCCGTCCGGGCGGCCCTCGGCGGGGCGTGCGACGCGAAACGGTGCGTGGCACCCGCACCGGGCGCGGGGGATGGACGGCCCCCACGCGCGGAGCGAGGCGGACAGCGCTCCGTGCCGAACGTGCCCGCCTTGCGGACCCGCGGACCCTCGCTGTCGCCGAGGGCGTCGGTGCCGGGCCGAACGGCGGCCCTGCCCGGGGAGGGCGGTATCCCGACCCGGGCCCGGGAACGCCGTGAGGCGCCCACCGGGGTGGGCGCCTCACGGAAGGACAGGGCGGGTCAGTCCTTGATCTCGCAGATCGCCGCGCCGGAGGTGATCGACGCGCCGACCTCCGCCGTCAGGCCCTTGACCGTGCCGGAGCGGTGGGCGTTCAGGGGCTGTTCCATCTTCATGGCCTCCAGGACGACGACCAGGTCGCCCTCCTTGACCTCCTGGCCCTCCTCGACCGCGACCTTGACGATCGTGCCCTGCATCGGGGAGGCGAGGGTGTCGCCGGAGGCGACGGGGCCGGACTTCTTCGCCGCGCGGCGCTTGGGCTTGGCGCCCGCCGCCAGACCCGTACGCGCCAGCGACATGCCCAGCGACGACGGGAGGGAGACCTCGAGACGCTTGCCGCCGACCTCGACGACGATCGTCTCGCGGTCCGTGTCCTCCTCGGCCTCGGCGTCGGACGGAGCCGCGAAGGCCGGGATCTCGTTGACGAACTCGGTCTCGATCCAGCGCGTGTGCACCGTGAACGGGTCCTCGCTGCCCGTCAGCTCCGGCGCGAACGCCGGGTCCTTCACCACCGCGCGGTGGAACGGGATGGCCGTGGCCATGCCCTCCACCTGGAACTCCTCCAGCGCCCGCGCCGCCCGCTGGAGCGCCTGCTCACGCGTGGCACCGGTGACGATCAGCTTCGCCAGCAGCGAGTCCCACGCCGGGCCGATGACCGAACCGGACTCCACGCCCGCGTCCAGCCGGACACCCGGACCGGACGGCGGGTTGAACGCGGTGACCGTGCCCGGCGCCGGCAGGAAGTTGCGGCCCGGGTCCTCGCCGTTGATCCGGAACTCGAAGGAGTGTCCGCGCAGCTCGGGGTCGCCGTAGCCCAGCTCCTCGCCGTCGGCGATCCGGAACATCTCACGGACCAGGTCGATGCCCGCGACCTCCTCGGTCACCGGGTGCTCGACCTGGAGACGCGTGTTGACCTCCAGGAAGGAGATCGTCCCGTCGAGGCCGACCAGGAACTCCACGGTGCCGGCACCGACGTAACCGGCCTCCTTGAGGATGGCCTTCGAGGACGAGTACAGCTCGGCGACCTGCGCCTCGGAGAGGAACGGCGCCGGGGCCTCCTCGACCAGCTTCTGGTGGCGCCGCTGGAGCGAGCAGTCACGGGTGGACACGACCACCACGTTGCCGTGGCTGTCGGCCAGGCACTGCGTCTCCACGTGCCGCGGCTTGTCCAGGTAGCGCTCCACGAAGCACTCGCCCCGGCCGAACGCGGCGACCGCCTCGCGGACCGCCGAGTCGTACAGCTCCGGGACCTCTTCGAGGGTGCGGGCGACCTTCAGGCCGCGGCCGCCGCCACCGAAGGCCGCCTTGATCGCGATGGGCAGCCCGTGCTGCTCCGCGAAGGCGACGACCTCCTCGGCGCCCGAGACCGGGTCCGGGGTGCCGGCCACCAGCGGCGCACCGGCGCGCTGGGCGATGTGCCGGGCGGCCACCTTGTCGCCGAGGTCGCGGATGGCCTGCGGCGGCGGGCCGATCCAGATCAGGCCCGCGTCCAGGACCGCCTGGGCGAACTCGGCGTTCTCGGACAGGAAGCCGTACCCCGGGTGGACCGCGTCGGCGCCGGCCTCGCGCGCGGCGTTCAGCACCTTGTCCATGTCCAGGTAACTGGTCGCCGGAGTGTCACCGCCCAGGGCGAACGCCTCGTCCGCGGCCCGGACATGCAGAGCGTCCCGGTCCGGCTCGGCGTACACGGCCACGCTCGCGATGCCGGCATCCCGGCACGCCCGGGCCACGCGGACTGCGATTTCGCCACGGTTGGCGATGAGCACCTTGCGCACGATTGAGGCTCCCTCCTTGAAACAAGCGCGAGTTTAGGGACTGCCGACACGGCACTTCGACCCGTCCCCAAAGGTGAGCTTGCCCACACGGAGCGTGATGCGAGGCTCACTGGACCGCGAAATCCCTTGTAGTACCGCCGTACGCAGCACTCCTCCCGGCAACCCTAGCCCTCTGATGTGGCCAAGGTCTCTGTGAGAGCGTGCTGCGGCACACTCCGTTTCTTTGTGGAGTCCCTACGAATGGCCCAACGATTCTTTGCCGTGCGCAGAACCCTTGTCCCGCGGTTTACCCGTTAGTAGCGTTCGCGATGTCTCGAACGTACTTGGGGTAACCGCAGTCTTGCTCGGGCGGCAGTCGAAAGTGGGTGGGGGCCGGTGGTCCGCAGACCGGTGGCATGGATCGTGGCGATCGTGCTCTTCGTGGAGGGCCTCGGGGTCGCCGCGCTGCAATGGTTCATGGGTGTGGTCGTGGACCGGCAGGACATGTCCCTCGCCGGCCTGGACCCGGACGTGATGTCGACGTCGTCGAAGGCGGGCGGGATCGTCTTCGGGCTCTACTTCGTCTTCTGCGGCGTGGTCGCGCTGCTGGTGGCCCTGCGCAACCGGCCCCCGGCCGGTCTCGGCCGGGTCGCGCTGATCAGCGTGGCGGTGGTGCACGGTCTGCTGGGCGCGGTCGCCTGGGGTCTGCTCGGCGTGCCGCAGTTCATCTTCATGATCGTGATGCTCGCCCTGATCGTGCTCCTGCTGATGACCTACGACGGTCAGCCCGCGGCCGGTCAGCCGGCGCCCGCGCAGGGCCCTGGCGGCCCCACGGACGGCGCGGCGGCCGACGGAGGCCCCGCGGCCCCGCCCGAGGCCCCGGCGGCGCCCGGCGAGGCCACGGCGGGCGCGGGCGGTCCCGCGACGCAGAGCGCCTCCGGCAAGGTCCCGCCGCAGCGGACCCAGGAGGCGGACGCGGGGGAGACGGGCACGGGGGCGACGGTCGCGCCGGTCGCCTCGGCGCAGGACACACCGGCGACGGACGCCCCGGCGAAGGTCGGCCTCACGAAGGACACGAAGGAAACGCAGGCCGAGGACACCACTGTCGGCACGGCCACCGAGGCTCAGGGCGCCCCCGCGAAGGGCACGCCCTCCAAGGACATCGGCCCCGTCGTCGTCAGTGCTCCGCCGGGGTCCACAACTCCGTGATGTTCACGCCCAGTTGACCGAGCAGGCGGCGCACCAGCGGCAGGCTGATCCCGATCACGTTGCCGTGGTCGCCGTCGATGCCGTCGATGAACGGCGCCGAGCGGCCGTCGAGGGTGAAGGCACCGGCGACGTGCAGCGGTTCGCCCGAGGCCACGTACGCCGCCACCTCGTCGTCGCTCGGCTCGCCGAAGCGGACCACGGTGGAGGCGGTGGCCGAGACGTACCGCCCGCTGACCGTGTCGTAGACGCAGTGGCCGGTCTGGAGGGTCCCCGCGCGGCCGCGCATCGCCTTCCAGCGGGCCACGGCCTCCTCGGCGTCCGCCGGCTTGCCCAGCGCCTGGCCGTCCAGGTCGAGCACCGAGTCGCAGCCGATCACCAGGGCGCCCTTGACGTCGGGCCGGGCGGCCACCACGGACGCCTTGGCCTCCGCCAGGGCGAGCGCCAGCTCGGCGGGCGTGGGGGCGGAGACGGCGTCCTCGTCGACCCCGCTGACGATCACCTCGGGGGTGAGGCCGGCCTGGCGCAGCAGGTTCAGTCGGGCGGGGGAACGGGAGGCGAGGACGAGTCGGCGCATGCGGTCAGCGTAGCGCCGCGGCGCCCCCGGTGTTCTTGGCGTCGTCAGCACTTCAGGGCGAGGACGAACAGTGCGATGACCATGGCCCACGCCAGGAAGAAGCCGAGCCGTCTGAGGGTCTCCTGCATCGCGCGGAGTTCCTCGGGCGGCTCGTTCTCGGGGTCGGACCACAGCATTCCACCAGCGTGACCCCTGGCGGACGCGGGCGCCTGAGTAGGGATACTCAGATCCTCGGACCGGCGCCCGCGGTCCTTCCGGACAGGCCGGCTAACCGGGCCAGTAGGTACGGGCCCAGGACGCCTGCCCGGGCTGCGGCACCCGGCGGCCGGCGAGCCGGGCCGGGTCGGACCACGCGTCCTTCGGGCCCGCCGCGCCGGACGGCACCGCCGCTGCCGCCGCGGCGCGGGCTCGGACCACCGCCAGTGCGGCGGCCAGCTCCTCCGGGGTCGGGTTGCCCCGTACGACCTTGATCGTCACGACCACTCCTAACGGGATCACGGAATCACGGGATCACGGGATCACGGAATCACGGGATCCGGGACTACAGCGGGATGTTGCCGTGCTTCTTCGGGGGCAGCGAGGCCCGCTTGGTCCGCAACTGGCGCAGCCCGCGCACGACATGGCGGCGGGTGTCGGACGGCATGATCACCGCGTCGACATAGCCGCGCTCGGCCGCGATGTACGGGTTGAGCAGGGTGTCCTCGTACTCCTGGATGAGCCGCGCGCGCACCGCCTCCAGATCCTCGCCCGCCGCCTCCGCCTCGGCGATCGTGCGCCGGTGCAGGATGTTGACCGCGCCCTGGGCGCCCATGACGGCGATCTGGGCCGTCGGCCAGGCCAGGTTGAGGTCGGCGCCCAGGTGCTTGGAGCCCATGACGTCGTAGGCGCCGCCGAACGCCTTGCGGGTGATGACGGTGATCAGCGGGACGGTGGCCTCGGCGTACGCGTAGATCAGCTTGGCGCCGCGGCGGATGATGCCGTCGTGCTCCTGGCCGACGCCGGGCAGGAAGCCGGGCACGTCCACGAACGTGAGGACCGGGACGTTGAACGCGTCGCAGGTGCGCACGAACCGCGCGGCCTTCTCGGACGCCGTGATGTCCAGGCAGCCGGCGAACTGCATCGGCTGGTTGGCGACGATCCCGACCGGCTGCCCCTCGACCCGGCCGAAGCCGGTCAGGATGTTCGGGGCGAACAGCGCCTGCGTCTCGAAGAACTCGGCGTCGTCCAGCACGTGTTCGATCACGGTGTGCATGTCGTACGGCTGGTTGGCGCTGTCCGGGACCAGCGTGTCCAGTTCGAGGTCCTCGTCGGTGACGGACAGGTCCGCCTCCTCCGGGAACACCGGCGCCTCGGACAGGTTGTTGGACGGCAGGTACGACAGCAACTGCTTGACGTACTCGATGGCGTCCTTCTCGTCGCCGGCCATGTGGTGCGCCACGCCCGAGACCGCGTTGTGGGTGCGGGCGCCGCCCAGCTCCTCGAACCCGACGTCCTCGCCGGTCACCGTCTTGATGACGTCAGGGCCGGTGATGAACATGTGCGAGGTCTGGTCGACCATCACGGTGAAGTCGGTGATCGCGGGCGAGTACACCGCGCCGCCCGCGCACGGGCCGACGACCAGGGAGATCTGCGGGATCACACCGGAGGCGTGGGTGTTGCGGCGGAAGATCTCGCCGTACGCGCCCAGCGAGGCCACACCCTCCTGGATGCGGGCGCCGCCGGAGTCGTTGATGCCGATGACCGGACAGCCGGTCTTCAGCGCGAAGTCCATCACCTTGACGATCTTCTGGCCGTAGACCTCGCCCAGCGCGCCGCCGAAGACGGTGAAGTCCTGGGAGAAGACGGCGACCGGACGGCCGTCGACCGTGCCGTAGCCGGTGACCACGCCGTCGCCGTAGGGGCGGTTCTTCTCCAGACCGAAGTTGGTGGAGCGGTGCCGGGCGAATTCGTCCAACTCGACGAAGGAGCCCTCGTCGAGGAGCAGCTCGATCCGCTCACGGGCCGTCAACTTGCCCTTGGCGTGCTGCTTCTCGACCGCGCGCGCGGAGCCGGCGTGCGTCGCTTCCTCGACACGGCGACGGAGATCCGCGAGCTTGCCCGCGGTGGTGTGGATGTCGATCCCTTGGGTCTCGTGGATCTCGTGACGCTCTTCCGGCTCGGACATCGGGATGCGGCTCCCTGCCTGCTCAAAAGGGGGGACGGTTACTCATCCGTAGAGTAGTGGCGCACCTACCGATCGGCAGTGCGGCGTTTCACACACCTAGGGTGGCTTGCATGACGCCGCGAGATGCCTCAGACGACAACAGCCGCTGGTCCGATCTGGAGCGGCCGCCGCTCGACGCGGCCGCCCTGCGCCGGGCCCTGGTCCGCGAGGGCGGACTGTGGTCGGACGTCCGGGTGGTGCAGCGCACCGGCTCCACCAACTCCGACCTGGCGGCCCTGGCGGTCAAGGGCGAGGCCGCCGAGGGCGCGGTCCTGGTCGCCGAGGAGCAGACCGCGGGCCGCGGCCGCCTCGACCGCCGCTGGACCGCGCCGCCGCGCTCCGGGCTCTTCTTCTCCGTCCTGCTGCGGCCCGCCGAGGTGCCGGTGGCCCGCTGGGGCTGGCTGACCCTGCTCACCGGGGTCGCCGTGGCCACCGGGCTGGCCCGCGCGGCGGGCGTGGACACCGCCCTGAAGTGGCCCAACGACCTGCTGGTCACCGTCGGCGGGGAGGAACGCAAGGCGGGCGGCATCCTGGCCGAGCGGGCCGGGGAGGACGGCGTCGTCGTCGGCGTCGGCATCAACGTCACCCTGCGCGCGGACGAGCTGCCCGTGCCCCAGGCCGGTTCGCTGGCCCTGGCCGGCGCGGCCGGCACCGACCGGGACCCGCTGCTGCGGGCCGTCCTGCGGTCCCTGGAGGAGTGGTACGGCCGCTGGCGCGAGGCCGGCGGGGACCCGGCGGTCGGGGGACTCCAGGAGGCGTACGCGGCGGGCTGCGCGACCCTCGGACGCTCCGTGCGCGCCGAGCTGCCCGGCGGGCGCGCCCTGGTCGGCGAGGCGGTGGCGGTCGACGGCGACGGACGGCTCGTGATCGCCACGGCGGACGGGGTGCGCGAACCGGTGGGCGCCGGTGACGTCGTCCATCTGCGGCCGGCGTGAGACGCCCTGCGTGAGGGGTCGTGAGGGGTGAGGATGAGCAGGTCGTCCGGTGCGGACGTACTCCGCTGCGGACGGCGGTGCGCAGGGTCCTGGAAGGGAGCGGTTGTCCGTCACCGACGGAGTGAGCTGGCGCACACTGCCGTAGAGTTGAGGCCGGTCGATACCTGACCGCGGAAGATCGGAAGGGCAGCAGGCGTGACCGTCGACGACACGGGCTCCGGCGCGGGCGCGGAACGCCGGGTGGACCCCTCCCCGTTCGAGGCTTCGGCCGACCCCGGGGGGCTCTCCGCGGCCGAGTCCGACGCCGACTCCGGCGAGGACCCGCTCGCCCTCCGCCTCGAACAGCTCATCCTCGGCGCCGAGCGGCGCTACACGCCCTTTCAGGCCGCCCGCAGCGCCGGGGTCTCCATGGAGCTGGCGTCGCGTTTCTGGCGCGCCATGGGCTTCGCCGACATCGGGCAGGCCAAGGCGCTCACCGAGGCCGACGTGCTGGCGCTGCGCCGGCTCGCCGGTCTCGTCGAGGCGGGGCTGCTGAGCGAGGCCATGGCGGTGCAGGTCGCCCGGTCCACGGGGCAGACCACCGCCCGGTTGGCGGAGTGGCAGATCGATTCCTTCCTGGAGGGCCTGACCGAGCCGCCCGAGCCCGGGATGACCCGTACCGAGGTCACCTATCCGATCGTCGAGCTGCTCCTGCCCGAGCTGGAGGAGTTCCTCGTCTACGTCTGGCGCCGGCAGCTCGCCGCCTCGGCGGGGCGGGTCGTGCAGGCCGCCGACGACGAGGAGATGGTCGACCGGCGGCTCGCCGTCGCCTTCGCCGACCTGGTCGGCTTCACCCGGCTGACCCGGCGGATGGAGGAGGAGGAACTCGGCGAGCTGGTCGAGGCGTTCGAGACCACCGCCGCCGACCTGGTCGCCGCGCGCGGCGGACGGCTCATCAAGACCCTCGGCGACGAGGTGCTCTACGCGGCCGACGACGCGGGCACCGCCGCCGACATCGCGCTGCGGCTCGTCGAGACGATGAGCAACGACGAGACGATGCCGGAGCTGCGCGTCGGCATGGCGTTCGGCACGGTCACGACCCGGATGGGCGACGTCTTCGGTACGACGGTGAACCTGGCGTCACGGCTGACGTCGATAGCGCCGCGGGACGCGGTCCTGGTCGACAGCGCCTTCGCGGAGGAACTCATCCGCACCGGCGACGCCCCCGCCTCCGAGGCCGAGGCCGCGGAAGCGGCGGCCGCAGCGGAGAAGGAGGGCGAGGAGCCCCCGACGTACCGCTTCGCCCTCCAGCCGATGTGGCAGCGCCCGGTGCGTGGGCTGGGCGTGGTGGAGCCTTGGCTGCTGACTCGACGGGGTGGGGGCGAGGAGTAGGCGGCGGTGGGGAGTGGCCCCGCCGAGGTCTGCGTCCGCTGCCCTCGCCGGCTTCGGCCGTCCGGCCGGGGTGGGCGGGCGCGGGAGCCGTCCCGCCCGCTCAGCGGCTCCGGCCTGCGGCACCGGGGCGCCGGGGCGCCGGGCGGGGCGGGTGCGGGGCGCCGGCGAGGAGTGGCGCCCCCGGTGCTCGTTGCTTCGGGCGCGGCGAGGGGCGGGCCCGCCGAGGTCTTCGTCCTTCCCCGCTTCGGCGGACCGGCCCGGGCGGGCGGGGCGCGGGGCTGCGCATGGGCTCGCCTCGGCCTCCCCGCCCGCCTAGCGGTTCTGGCCGCCCAGAGCGTCGACGCACAGGCCGATGATCGGGACGCAGAGGCCCGGGTGACCGGGTTGGGCCGGTGCGGGGGCCGTGGGTGCGGTGGTCGGGGCGGCGGGTGGCGCGGGGGCCGGTTGCCGGGTGGGTGTCGTGGGGGCGGCGGGGCGCGGGTCGTCGTCGGGCGCGGGCGGTGCGGGGGACGGGACCCGGGGAGGCAGCGGGATCGCGCCGGGCGTGGCCTGGGCGGAGCCGGAGCCGGAGCCGGTGCCGGGGACGGGGGCCACGGACGCCGGGCCGCCCGGGGTGGCCGAGGCCCCCGGCACCCGGCTCGCCTCGGGGGTCGGGGTCCCGCTGGTGCCGCCCATGGGGGAGGCGTTCGTCGGGGTCGGGGAGACCGTCGCGCCCGCCTCGGCCGGGAGGCCGGTGGACGGGGCGCCGCCGATGACGGGGTCGGGGTGCGGTTCGGCCTCGGCGGTGCCGAGCCCGGCGACACCGCCCGGCTCCGAGGTCAGCCGTACGAGGCTCAGCACCCCGGCGGCCAGTGCCAGCCCGCCCGCCGCGAACAGCACCCTGCGTCGGCGCGGACGCCGGTGCCGGCCGCGCGGCGCCGCCCAGATCGGCGGGTGTTCTGCCTGGTCACGCTTGTCGTCCACCGGTGTGCTCACCATCGCGTCCCCTCCCGGTGCGCTCGCGCCCCCGTCAACGCCGGGGCGGACGGCACGGTATGCGCTGCCTTGGGTGATCAGGGGCGAGTTGGGCGAGATATCACTCGAACGGGTGGACGGGCCACACATCAGCGAACGGAACGCGGCGTGCCGCCGGTACACGCCCCCGTCCCGGCGGCACTTTCCCTCCCGGATCCCGCCTGCGATGATCGGGCGGGCGGGATGTTAACCCGCGTTAACCTGTGTGGACCGGAGGGTGTCATGAGTGAGGTGCGGTTCGGGGAGTTCGTGCTGGTGCGGCGGCACGGGGACGGCGGCCGGGTCGCGGAGCTGGCGCTCGACCGGCCCAAGGCGATGAACGCGGTGTCGACCGAGATGGCCCGTTCCGTCGCGCGGGCCTGTGCGGCGCTGGGCGAGGACCGTGACGTACGGGTGGTCGTGCTGACCTCGACGCACGAGCGGGCGTTCTGCGTCGGCGCCGACCTCAAGGAGCGCAACTCCTTCAGCGACGCCGACCTGGTGCGGCAGCGGCCCGTCGCGCGGGGCGCGTACACCGGGGTGCTGGAGCTGCCCGTGCCGACGGTCGCGGCGGTGCACGGGTTCGCGCTGGGCGGCGGCTTCGAGCTGGCGCTCGCCTGCGATGTCATCGTGGCCGACCGGACCGCCGTGGTGGGACTGCCGGAGGTGTCGGTGGGGGTGATCCCGGGCGGCGGCGGCACCCAGTTGCTGCCCCGGCGGGTGGGCGCGGCGCGGGCCGCCGAGCTGATCTTCACCGCACGGCGGGTGGAGGCGGCCGAGGCGCGGGAGCTGGGCCTGGTGGACGTGCTGGTGGACGAGGGGCGGGACCGCGAGGAGGCCCTCGCGATGGGCGCGCGGATCGCCGCGAACTCGCCGGTGGGCCTGCGGGCGGCCAAGCGCGCGCTGCGGCTCGGGCAGGGGCTGGATCTGCGGGCGGGCCTGGAGGTCGAGGACGCGGCCTGGCGTTCGGTGGCGTTCTCGGGCGACCGGGCCGAGGGGGTCGCGGCGTTCAACGAGAAGCGGCGGCCCGAGTGGCCGGGAGAGTAGCGAGGGGCGGCCGGTCACGGCGGGTGACTTTCTGACGTCACCTTTCGCGGCGAATGTCCCTAACCTGGGGAGATGGGTGAGGACAGACGCCTCGCGGCCGTGGTGGAGCTGGCACAGGGGATGGCGGCGGCCCGCACGCCCCGGGAGTCGTGGCGTGCCGCGGCGCTCGGCGCGTGCCGGGCCCTGGACGGCGGCTTCGCCGCGCTCTCGGTGTGGGAGCGCGATCTGGGCCGGCTGCGGGTCCTGGTGAACGTGGGCGACCGCGCCGCCGGCGAGGACGAGTTCCCGGAGGACGAGGCGTACCCGGTCCACCAGTTCCCCGAGATCACCGAGTTCCTGCACGAGCGCTGGGCGTCCGGCGGCGAGCCCGACGCCTGGGTGGAGACGGCCCAGGGCCCCGCCGCGGGCCGGCCCGGCTACTGCCACCAGCGGGTCGCCGCCCTGCGCCGCCGGGGCCGCGGCTCCTGCGTGGTCGCGCCGATCGTGCTGCACGGCCGCGCCTGGGGCGAGCTGTACGTGGCCCGTGCGGCCGGCGCCGTGGTCTTCGCGCGGGCCGACGCCGACTTCGCCACCGTCCTGGCCGCCGTCGTGGCCGCCGGGATCGCCCAGACCGAGCGTCTCGAGGAGGCCCGGCGGCTGGCCTTCACCGACGCCCTCACCGGTCTCGCCAACCGCCGCGCCGTCGACGTACGGCTGGAGGAGGCGATCGAGCGGCACCGGGCGGACGGCACGGTCGTCAGCCTGGTGGTCTGCGACCTCAACGGGCTCAAGCGGGTCAACGACACCCGGGGGCACGCGGTCGGCGACCGCCTGCTGGAACGTTTCGGCTCGGTGCTGTCGCTGTGCGGCGCGATGCTGCCGGGCGCCCTGGCCGCACGGCTCGGCGGCGACGAGTTCTGTCTGCTGGCGGCCGGGCCGCCCGCCGACGCCGTGGTCAAGGTGGCCGGCGAACTCTGCCGCCGCGCCGACGAACTGGAGCTGGGCGAGGGCGTGGCCTGCGGGGTCGCCTCCACCGAGGACCCGATCGGGCCGGTCCGCTCGGCCCGCCGGCTCTTCCGGCTCGCCGACGCCGCCCAGTACCGGGCCAAGGCGATACGGGGCCCCTCCCGGCCGGTCGTCGCGGGCCGGGAGGGGCCCGACGACCCCGTCGTACGCCTCGCCGACGAGCCGCCGCGCGAGCAGGCGGCCGAGCGCCGCCGGTTCCGGGGCCGGTCCTGACGGCGGTACGGGTGTGACGCGTCGGTAAGGGGCGAACCCGGGTCCCACTGGTGACATCTTCGTCTTCACCGCCTACGCTCCTGAATATGGATATGCACACTGTGGTGGTGGGGACGTCCGGCGTGACGGCGTCCGACGTGCTCGCCGTGGCGCGTGGCGGGGCCCGCGTCGAACTGTCCGGGGAGGCGGTCGCCGCCCTCGCCGCGGCCCGCGGGATCGTGGACGCCCTGGCCGCCAAGCCCGACCCGGTCTACGGCGTCTCCACCGGGTTCGGCGCTCTCGCCACCCGGCACATCAGCCAGGAACTGCGCACCCAGCTCCAGCGCAACATCGTCCGCTCGCACGCCGCCGGCATGGGACCGCGGGTGGAGCGCGAGGTCGTCCGCGCGCTGATGTTCCTGCGCCTGAAGACGGTCTGCTCCGGACACACCGGCGTACGGCCCGAGGTCGCGCAGACCATGGCCGACATCCTGAACGCCGGCATCACCCCCGTCGTCCACGAGTACGGCTCCCTCGGCTGCTCCGGCGACCTGGCGCCGCTCTCGCACTGCGCCCTGACCCTGATGGGCGAGGGCGACGCGGAGGGCCCCGACGGCGTCGTGGCGCCCGCCGGCGACCTGCTCGCCGCGCACGGCATCGAGCCCGTCGAACTGCGCGAGAAGGAGGGCCTCGCCCTCCTCAACGGCACCGACGGCATGCTCGGCATGCTGATCATGGCCCTCGCCGACCTGGACCGCCTCTACAAGTCGGCCGACATCACCGCGGCCCTCTCCCTGGAGGCCCTGCTCGGCACCGACCGGGTCCTCGCCCCCGAACTGCACGCCATCCGCCCGCACCCCGGGCAGGGCGACTCCGCCGCCAACATGCTCGCCGTGCTCGCCGGTTCGGAGCTGACCGGCCACCACCAGGACGACGCGCCCCGCGTCCAGGACGCCTACTCGGTGCGCTGCGCCCCGCAGGTCGCCGGCGCCGGCCGCGACACGATCGCCCACGCCCGCCTGGTCGCCGAACGCGAACTGGCCGCCGCCGTCGACAACCCCGTGGTGCTGCCCGACGGACGCGTGGAGTCCAACGGCAACTTCCACGGCGCGCCGGTCGCCTACGTCCTCGACTTCCTCGCGATCGCCGTCGCCGACCTCGCCTCCATCGCCGAGCGGCGCACCGACCGGCTGCTGGACAAGAACCGCAGCCACGGCCTGCCGCCGTTCCTCGCCGACGACGCCGGTGTCGACTCCGGCCTGATGATCGCCCAGTACACACAGGCCGCGCTGGTCAGCGAGTTGAAGCGGCTCGCCGTCCCGGCCTCCGCGGACTCCATCCCGTCCTCCGCGATGCAGGAGGACCACGTCTCCATGGGCTGGTCGGCGGCGCGCAAGCTGCGCACGGCCGTCGACGACCTCACGCGCGTGCTCGCCGTCGAGCTGTACACCGCCACCCGCGGCGTGGAGCTGCGCGAGGGCCTCACCCCGGCGCCCGCGACCCGGGCCGTCATCGCGGCCGTACGTGAGGCGGGCGTCCAGGGCCCGGGTCCGGACCGCTTCCTCGCCCCGGACCTCGCGGCGGCGGACGCGTTCGTGCGCGACGGGCGTCTGGTCGCGGCGGCGGAGACGGTCACCGGACCGCTGCGGTAGGACAGTTGAAGGGCCCTGCCGTCCGGGGACGGCAGGGCCCTTCTGTATGTGCGGTGGGCTACTTGAGCTTGGCGACCTGCGCGTCGATCACGGCCGCCGGGACGTCGCTCATCTCGCCGCCCTTGGCGAGCGCGGCGAGGTCCATCGTGAAGAACGTGGCGAGGGTGTTCCCCTTGCGCACCACTTCGGTGTGGGCGCTGATCGTCTGGCCCTCCACGTCGACCTCCTGGATGAACGCCACCGACTCGTCGCCCTGACCGGACCCCTTCTCCGCGGCGACCTTGGTGACCTTCGAGGTCTCCCCGTCGGTCGTGAAGCCGTACCCGCCGGCACAGGCCGTCACCCCGTCGGACAGGGTCTTGATGGTCTTCTCGGCGCCGTCACCCTCGTACGAGGACAGGCCCACGTACGTGATGGTGACGTTGAACGCGCCCTCGATGTCCGCCTCGCTGACATCCTCCAGCGAGGTGGGGGCGTCCGACGCCTTGTCCTCCGTGAGGCTGTTGGTGGCGTTCGCGTCCGTGTCGCCCGGGGGCAGCCCGTTCGTGGCCCAGGCCATCGGAGCGCACTCCGCCTTGTCCACCTTCACCGCGGACTTGGAGGACGCGGCGGTCTCTTCCCCCGAGCCGACCTTGTACCCCTTCAGCTCGCCCTGGGCCAGCAGCAGCTTCTTCAGCTCCGCCGTGGTCAGCGCCTTCGCGTCCGACGCCGCGGCCGACGAGGAGGAGGAACCCTTCGAGCCCCCGGAGTCCTTCGACCCCTCGTCCGACGATCCACAACCCGTCACGAGCGCGAGCGACAGCGCGCCCACCGCGGCAGTGGCGCACAGCCGCGCCCCCGATGATCTCTTCATGAGCGGACTATGAATGGGCTGTCAACAAACAGTCAAGTCAATTCAAAATCCGAGACGTTCCCGGCGAACGGAATACACGACGAATCCGGCACCCAGGGCGAGCAGCGACGTTCCGCCCACGACGTAGGGCGTGGTGTCGAAACTTCCGGTGTCGGCGAGGCGGGTGCCGTCGTCCGTCGTCGTGGTGGCGTCCGTGACGGTCGCCGTGCCTGCCGAGGTGTCGGACACCGTGCTCGTCGATGTCGTGGACGTCGTCGTGGACGCGGCGCGCGCCTGGGTGGTGACCTGCGTCGTCGTCTCCGTTCTGGCCGGGGCGTCCTGGGACGCGTTGGCGGACGGGACGAACCACAGGGCACCCAGGAGGGTTCCCGCGGCGGTGGCGGTCAGCAACGGGCGGCGAGCGGATGACACGGAATATCGATCCCCTTGTGGCGCTGGCGAATTGGCCGTGTGGCCCGATGCTAATGAAAGGCGCGGGTCGCGGGAAAGTTGCGGGACGAACCAGCCGTACGCTCCGGGCATGAGCACTGAAAAGACATCACGATTTGTCCGGCTTCGCGTTGAACTGGTCCTGGAAATTCATGACGAGGACGCCGTGGCGCGGGCCGCGCTGGAGCGGATCGCCAGGGACGCCGAGGATCCCGACGGCCCGCGGATCCCGGAGGCGGAGCAGGCCCAGGCCGCGAGCGCTGTGACGGAAGACACCGCCGAGGCGCTCGCCTCCCTGGTCGACCCGTTCGACCTGGTCGGCGAGGTGCCCGGGGTGGAACTCCAACAGGCGTCCTGGTCCAGCGAACGCATCGACCACGACCCCGATTCGCCGGACTGGGACCTGGACGACGATGATGTCGACGAGGATGACGTGGACGAAGATGTCGACGAGGACGGCGAGGACCCGCGCGCGGGCGGCGCCGGCTGATCGTCTTGGGGAAATCGTGACCCCGGACGGCAACCGCCACCCGGGGTCACGTCGTCTCAGTGGGCGCACCGACCGGCACCCGCATCACCCGCGCCACCCGCCCCGGGCGGCCCACCGCCCCGCGGACGTGGCATGCCCCACACCTTGGGACAATGTGGAACGGGACGAACCGGTCGTAGCGTTGAAGCTCTTGACGGGGACTCTCGGGGTTCGGGAAATCGGCAACGATGGAGAAGCGTGTGATGACGGACAGTAGGCGGCGCCGGGGTCTGATGACCGCGTCCGCACTGCTCGGCGGTGTTCTGGTGCTCTCTGCGTGTTCCAGCGGTGACAGCAGCGCGTCCGACGGCGGCGACAGGTCTTCCCAGGCCAGGGCCGACGAGGCGGCCGCGCAGAAGTCCTCCGAGGCGCAGATCAAGATCACGCCCAAGGACGGCTCCGACAACGCCTCCATCAACAACTCCGCGACCGTCACCGTGAGCAAGGGCACGCTCACCGAGGTGAAGATGACCACCTCGGACGGCACCGCCGTCGAGGGCACCCTCTCCGCCGACAAGACCAGTTGGAAGCCGAGCGCCCAGCTCGAGCGCTCGACGACCTACAAGCTCGCGGCGACCGCGAAGGACTCCAAGGGCCTGGAGGCCCACGAGAACGCCTCCTTCACCACGGTCTCCCCGGACAACAGCTTCATAGGCAACTTCACGCCCGAGGACGGCTCGACCGTCGGCGTGGGCATGCCGGTCTCCATCAACTTCAACAAGGAGATCACCAACAAGGCGGCCGTGCAGAAGGGCGTCTCGGTCACCACCAGCAGCAACCAGGAAGTCGTCTGCCACTGGTTCTCCACGACGCGCATGGACTGCCGTCCCGAGGACTACTGGCAGGAGGACTCCACCGTCACCCTGAAGCTGGACCTCGACGGCGTCGAGGGCGCGGCCGGTGTGGTCGGCGTCCAGCAGAAGACGGTCACCTTCAAGATCGGCCGCAACCAGGTCACCTATGTCGACGCGAAGACCAAGCAGATGAAGGTCACGCAGGACGGCAAGACGGTCCGGACCATCCCGATCTCCGCGGGCTCGCCCGACAACAAGACGTACGAAGGCCAGATGGTGATCTCCGAGAAGTTCAAGGAGACCCGGATGAACGGCGCGACGGTCGGCTTCACCGACGACGACGGCAAGGGCGAGTACGACATCAAGGACGTCCCGCACGCCATGCGCCTGACCACCTCGGGCACCTTCGTGCACGGCAACTACTGGGGCGCGAAGTCCATCTTCGGCTCGGTGAACACCAGCCACGGCTGTGTCGGCCTGTCCGACACCAAGGGCGCCAACGACAAGAGCACGCCGGGCGCGTGGTTCTTCGACAACTCCATCGTCGGTGACGTCGTGGTCGTCCAGAACACCGGCGACAAGACGGTCTCCCCGGACAACGGCCTCAACGGCTGGAACATGGACTGGGCCCAGTGGAAGGCCGGTTCGGCCGTCTAGAGCCTTCCGGACCCTCCGAGGATCCCGAGGATCCACAGCTTTCCGGTGCCGCCCTCAGGGGCGGCATCGGTGTTTCCGGGGCCCGTCACAGCCTTCTCATCCCGCTCTTATCCGCGCCTTATCCAGTCATCACGCGCCGTGCCTACCTTGCGGCGCATGTTCTTCACCTACCTGAGGCGCGAACTGCGCCGCCGCAGAAAGGCGGCCCTCGTCGTCGCCTCCGGGCTCGCGCTGGGCATCGCGCTGGTCATCGTGGTCTCCTCCGTGTCCTCCGGCATGGGGAAGGCCCAGGACAAGGTCCTCCAGTCCCTCTACGGCCTGGGCACGGACATGACGGTCACCAAGGCCGCCTCGCCCACCGCGAGCGCCTCCGACCGGCCGCGCTTCCAGTTCGACGCGCGGGACGGCGACTCCGACGAGGAGCAGAGCACCGACCGGGTGATGGTCCAGGGCTTCCAGACCCTGTCCACGTCGACCGTCACCAAGGTCGGCAAGCAGGACGGCGTCTCCGACGCGGTGGGCGGACTGAGCCTCCAGGTCCTCAAGGTCAGCGGCCAGTTCACCCGCGGCGAGTTCCAGCAGGACGGCAACGGCGGCAACGGCGGCGGTGGCCAGGGCGGCCCCGGCGGGGCCGGCGGCAACGGTCAGCCGCAGGGCGAAGTGCGCGGCGGCGGCGCCGACTTCGACGTCAACAGCTACTCCGTCTTCGGCACCGACGTCACCCGGCCCGACCTGGGCCCGCTGACCTCCTCCAAGATCACCAGCGGCCGTACCTTCACCTCCGCCGAGACCGACGGCAAGGTCGCCGTGGTCGACTCGGCGTACGCCAAGGAGAAGAAGCTCAAGGTCGGTTCGACGATCACCGTCAAGAGCGTCAAGTTCAAGGTGATCGGCGTCGCCACCGCCGACAGCGGCGACTCCGCCGCCAACGTCTACATCCCGCTGGCCCGGGCGCAGACCCTCAGCGACTCGAAGAACAAGGTCACCACGATCTACGTCAAGGCGACCGACTCCCAGCAGATCGACAGCGTCAAGTCGACCATCCAGAAGAACGTCTCCGGTACGACGGTGACGACCTCCGCCGACCTCGCCGACACCGTCTCCGGCTCCCTCTCCACCGCCTCCTCCCTCGCCACCAACGTCGGCAAGTGGCTGTCCATCGCGGTCCTCGTCGCCGCGTTCCTGGTCGCAGGGCTGCTGACCTCCTCGGCGGTCTCCCGCCGGGTCCGCGAGTTCGGCACGCTGAAGGCGCTGGGCTGGAAGTCCGGCCGGGTCACCCGGCAGGTCGTCGGTGAGGCCATGGTCAACGGTCTGCTCGGCGGCGCCCTCGGTATCGCCCTCGGCCTCGCGGGCGCCTACGCCGTCACCGCCGTCAGCCCCACCCTCCAGGCCCAGCTCGGCAGCGGCGGGGGCGGCGGCCAGGGCGGCTCCGGCGGAATGGGCGGTCCGGGCGGCGGAGGCGGCTTCGGCGGCCCCGCGCGTGAGGCGGCGTCCAAGACGCTCGATGTGGCGCTCACCGCGCCCGTCAGCGTGACCACCGTGGTGACGGCCGTCGGCCTCGCCGTCGCCGGCGGTCTGATCGCGGGGGCGTTCGGCGGCTGGCGCGCCTCCCGGCTGCGGCCCGCGGACGCGCTGCGCCGCGTCGAGTAGGCGCGTCGAACAGCCCGTCGAGCAGGCGCGTCGCGCAGCCGACCCCCTCACCCACACCAGGAGTTGTTCTCCCCATGTACGAACTCAGAGGCGTCACCAAGCGCTACACCCGCGGCAAGGGCACCGTCCACGCGCTCGACGGCGTCGACCTGACCATCGCCGACGGCGACCGGCTCGTCATCCAGGGCCCCACCGGCGGCGGCAAGTCCACCCTGCTCCAGATGCTGGGCGGCCTGGACCGGCCCTCCGAGGGCGAGATCGTTCTCGACGGCACCGATCTGGCCAAGCTGTCCGAGGCCAGGCTGACCAAGGTGCGCAGCGAGAACATCGGCTTCGTCTTCCAGTCCTTCAACCTCATCCCGACGCTCACCGCGCAGGAGAACGTCGAGACCGCACTCGTCCCGCTCGGTGTCAAGGTCAAGGAGCGGCGCGAGCGGGCCGCCGAGGCGCTGCGCTCCGTCGGCCTCGGCGAACGCCTCGGGCATCTGCCGTCCGAGATGTCCGGCGGCCAGCAGCAGCGCGTCGCGATCGCCCGCGCGCTGGTGAAGAAGCCGAAGGTGCTCCTCGCCGACGAGCCCACCGGCAACCTCGACGAGGGCATGCGCGACGAGATCATGGAGGTGCTGGAGGGACTGTGGAAGGAGCACGGGCTGACCTTCATCATGGTCACCCACGACTCCTCCCTCGCGAGGAAGGCCCCGCGCCTCGCCACCATCCGCAAGGGGAAGATCACGGTGAAGGAGAACGCGGGGGCGGCCTGAGCCGGTCGTACGGGGGCCTTTTCAGGCAGGCGGGGGCCGGTGCGCGGTCAGGGGGACGGGGTCTGGGTCTGGGACCCCGCCCGGGTCGCGTCCGTCCCCCAACTGGCCAGCAGCCGCAGCGCCTCCGCCGACGCCGAACCCGGCTCGGCGTGGTACGCCCACATCGTCTGGTCGCCGTCGCCCGCCGGCCGGAACCCCTCGAAGTTCAGGGAGAGTTCGCCCACCAGCGGATGCCGCAGCCGCTTCACGCCGTGGCTCTTCTCCTTGACGTCATGGGTCGCCCACAGCCGCCGGAAGTCCTCGCTCTTGACGGACAGCTCCCCGACGAGCGCGGACAGCCGCGGATCGTCGGGGTAGCAGCCGGCGTCCATGCGCAGCGCGCAGACGATGTCGATCGCCTTCTGCTCCCAGTCGACGAACAGTTCGTGGTAGCCGGGGTCCAGGAAGACCAGCCGGGCCCAGTTCCGTTCGGCCACGGGCAGTTCCGCCCAGTCGCCGAAGACCGCCGCCGCCATCCGGTTCCAGGCCAGGATCTCCGCGCGCCGGCCGACGACGTACGCGGGCACACCGTCCATGGTGTCCAGCAACTGCCGCAGCCCCGACCGCACATGCTGCGGCCGCGCGGTGTGCTTCTTCTTGTGCTTCGGCTTCGCCAGATGCGTCAGGTGCGCGTGCTCGGCGTCGGTCAGCCGCAGCGCCCGCGCGATCGAGTCCAGCACCTCCGCCGACACGTTCCGCCCGTTGCCCTGCTCCAGGCGCGTGTAGTACGCCACCGACACCCCGGCCAACTGCGCCAGCTCCTCGCGCCGCAGTCCGGGCACCCGCCGGTGCCTGCCGAAGTCCGGCAGGCCGACGTCCTCCGGCTTCAGCCGGGCCCGCCGGGTGCGCAGGAACTCGCTCAGCTCGGCCCGCCGGTCCAGGGGCGCGCCGGACAGTCCGGGCTGTTCGTCCATACGTCCAGTATTCACGGTCGTACGACCGTCAACCTGACCTTGCCAGTGGTAGGCACGGCAGTCGTACGCAAAGGCGTGGGCTGGGTGAGGCGGGCGGCGGCGGGCAGGCTGGACGCCGTACCCGGTCCGACGACGGACCGGACCGCAACCCCCCCCCGCTAGGAGACCCCGGCATGACCACCGTTGCCGCGTACGCCGCACCCGCAGCCAAGGCACCGCTGGAGCGCACGACGATCGAGCGTCGCGCGGTCCGTGAGTTCGACGTCCTGATCGACATCAAGTTCGCCGGCATCTGCCACTCCGACATCCACCAGGCCCGCGAGGGCTGGGGCGAGGCGATCTTCCCGATGGTCCCCGGCCACGAGATCGCCGGCGTCGTCTCCGAGGTCGGCCCCGGCGTCACGAAGTTCACCGTCGGCGACCGGGTCGGCGTCGGCTGCCTGGTCGACTCCTGCCGTGCGTGCGACAACTGCGCGGCCGGCCTGGAGCAGTACTGCACCGGCGGCGGCGTCGGTACGTACAACGCGGTCGGCAAGGACGGCGAGCCCACCTACGGCGGCTACTCCCAGAAGATCGTCGTCGACGAGAACTACGTCGTGCGCATCCCCGACACCCTGGCGCTGGACGAGGCCGCGCCGCTGCTCTGCGCCGGCATCACCACGTACTCCCCGCTGCGGCACTGGAACGCCGGTCCCGGCAAGAAGGTCGCGATCGTCGGCCTGGGCGGCCTCGGCCATATGGGCGTCAAGATCGCCCACGCGCTCGGCGCCGAGGTGACGGTGCTGTCCCAGACGCTGCGCAAGAAGGAGGACGGCCTGAAGCTGGGCGCCGACCACTACCACGCCACCGGCGACGAGCGGACGTTCAAGGACCTGAAGGGCACCTTCGACCTCATCCTGTCGACGGTGTCGGCGCCGCTGAACCTCGACGCCTATCTGTCGCTGCTGAAGACGGACGGCGCGTTCGTGAACGTCGGCGCGCCCGAGGAGCCCGTCGCCCTCAACCTGTTCTCCGTGATCGGCGGCCGCAAGACGCTGGCCGGCTCCGGCATCGGCGGCATCCGGGAGACCCAGGAGATGCTGGACTTCTGCGCGGCGCACGGCATCGGCGCGGAGATCGAGCTGATCGGCGCGCAGGAGATCAACGACGCGTACGAGCGGGTGCTGGCGAGCGATGTCCGCTACCGGTTCGTGATCGACGCGGCGACGATCTGAGGTCAGGACGGTCCTTGATCTGAGATCAGGCAGGTCCTTCAGACGCGCCGCGGCCCTCGACCGCCGCGGCGACGTCGGCGAGGTCCTTGGCGATGGCCTTGCGCACCGCCCGCTCGCCCAGCCCGCCCATCAGCTTGGCGAGCAGGCCGCTCACCCCGCCGGTCGGGGTGGCGGAGAACGTCATGCGCACGGTCGTCGCCGAGGGGCCCGCCGGGGTCAGGTCCCAGGCCGAGACGTACCGGGATCCGTGCGACTCGGCCTCGACCACGTACCGCTCGGGCGGCACGCTGACCGTCACCCACATCTCCTCGGTGGCGTCCTTGCCGAACATCCGGCGGGTCTCACGCCAGCGGGTCCCCACACCGAACGCCCCGTCGGTGAGCACCTCGACCTTCGTGACGCCGCTGAGCACCCGCTCCATCCCGCGCAGATCGGTCAGCGCCTCCCACACGGCCCCCTGCCCGGCCCCGACGAGACGCTCGACGGCGACGCTCCTGCTTCCCATGCCTCCATGAAAGCACCGGGCACCGACAATCGCCGTTCAGCCGACAGCTCAGCCGACAGCCCAGCCGACGGCCCAGGCGGCAGCCCGGCCGACAGCTCAGCCGACCGGTCAGCCGGCCAGGGGCAGCGCGGCCGCTATCAGGTCGCGTTCCTTGCGGCCGAGCAGCGGGAAGATGATCTTCAGGCCCTGTTCGCCCGCCCCCGACGACACGACGAAGGACGAGTTCAGGATCCGCTCCTTGATCTCCGTGCGGACGAGCCCCGCGCGCGGGATCGTCATCAGGTGCTCCTCCGGCCGGGCGAAGGTCGGGTTGGCCCGGAACACGAAGAGGCGCCGGTCGGTCATCGCCAGGTACATCGGCGTCGGCACCGGGACCACCGCCATCGCGCCCGCGCTCAGGATCGCCGAGGCCGCCGCGAAGGCCGCCGTACGGCGCACCGTGACGGAACTCAGGTTGACGATGGTCGTCACCTCGACCTGCTCCCCGGGCTCCAGCAGGGGGGTGACGGCAGCCAGGAGGAGGCGGCGGCGCTTTCCGTTCACGGACGTACTCCAGAGATCTTGAAAGTGTCGGCTCACCCTGCCATATCCGCTGGTGGCGGCCGTCACCGGCCGGTTCCCCCGGAGTCCGGGACGTGCGGGAGGCCGCTCGTCGTCCTTAGGCTCGTAGGGGAAGGGGTTCCCTCGGACCGGACCGCGCGCCCCGTGCGACGGCGGTCCCGGAGGTGACAGCCATGCGAGCCTCGCTGATCCAGTTGTCCGTGGACGCGTCGGAGTCCGCCGAAGAACGCCGTCACCGAGCGGCCTCCCTGGTCCGCGACCGGGCGGGCGACGATCTGGTGGTCCTGCCGGAGCTGTGGACGGCCGGCGCCTGGTCCTACGACGGCTGGGACCGCGAGGCCGAGAGCGTCGACGGCCCCACGGCCGTCGCCCTGTCCGCCGCCGCCCGGCAGGCCGGGGCCTGGCTGCACGCCGGATCGATCGTCGAACGGGACGCGGACGGCACGCTGTACAACACCGCCCTGCTCTTCGACCGGAACGGCGAGCTGCGCGGCCGCTACCGCAAGATCCACCGCTACGGCTTCGACACCGGCGAGGCGACCCTGATGGGCGGCGGCGACGACGTGGTCACCGTCCCCACCGACTTCGGTGTCGTCGGCCTCGCCATCTGCTACGACCTGCGCTTCCCGGAGCTCTTCCGGGGCCTGATCGACGCGGGCGCGGAGCTGATCGTGATACCCGCCGCCTGGCCCGCGGCACGCCTCATGCACTGGCGGCTCCTCACCCGCACCAGGGCCCTGGAGGAACAGGTCTTCCTGCTGGCCTGCTGCGCCGCCGGCACCCACAGCGGCATCCACCAGGCAGGGCACAGCGTCGTCGTCGACCCCTGGGGCACCGTCCTCGCCGAGGCCGGCCCGGACCAGGAGACGCTCACCGCGGACCTCGACATGTCCGAGGTCACCCGCATCCGCACGGAACTCCCCGTCCTCCACGACCGCGTCCTCGGCATCACGGCCCCGGCGGCGCGGTGACGCGGGCGGGCGCGGTGACTCAGGCGGGTGCGGTGACCCGGGCGGGTGTGGTGACCCGGGCGGCACGGTGACCGCGTGGTGTCACAGGGACGTCGACCTGCGCGGATCGGAGGGGCGGACCGCCTTCGCCGAGTGGATGTGCGAAGCGGCGATCGCTGGATAGAGTCGGCTCGTCACACCGGGTGGGGGGCCATCACGGTGATTTCCGGCTGCCGACGTCCTGGGGAGGGCCTGCAGCACATGAGTCGTCGCTCTACCGGTTTCGTCGGGGTCTGGGCCGAGATGCAACGCCAGCAGCAGCGCGAGCTGGAGGCCGAGGCCAGGCGGCGCAGACACCAGGAGCGGGAGGCGCGGGCCTATCAGCGCCGGGCCGCCCAGAGCCACCGCGAGTACCGCCAGGCGGAGGCGATCCGTCGTACGGAGGAACTGGACGCGCAGGTCACGGCGTTGCAGGGGCTCCTCGCCGCGGGCTGCCGCGCTCCCGCGTTCCAGGTCGCCTCGCTCCTGCGGCCCGAGGTGGTCGAGCCGTTCGCCCCCGGCGCCCTGGCGCAGCCGGTGCCCATGCCGGACTTCCAGCACTACCAGGCCCAGGGTGGCTGGACCGCGAGCCGCCGCCAGCAGGCGCAGTCCGAGGCACGGGCGCGCTTCGAACGGGACTGGCAGACCGCCCAGGCCGCCGAGGCCCGGCGGCAGCAGCAGTTGGCGTCGTACCAGCGGGAGTACCAGGAGTGGGCCGACGCCCGACTGGCCGAGGTGCGGCGGCACAACGCCGGGGTCGCCGCGCTGACCGACGGCATGCGGCGCCAGGACCCCGACTCGGTGATCGAGTACCTCTCCGCCGCCCTCTACGCCTCGACGGCGTGGCCGCAGGACTTCCCGCGCCAGGTGGCCGCGGCCTACGACCCGGCGGCCCGGCAGCTCGTCCTGGACTGGGAGCTGCCCGCGCTCGGCATCGTGCCGGAGGCGAAGGCCGTCCGGTACCTGGTCGGGTCCGACCAGGACAAGGACGTGCCCCGCCCGGCCGCCCAGCGCCGGGCCCTGTACCGGGAGGCGCTGGCCCAGTGCGTGCTGCTCGTGCTGCACGAGCTGTTCACGGCGGACGGCGAGCTGGGCGCCCTCGAATCGGTGACCCTGAACGGCTTCGTCGACGGCCACGACCCCACGACGGGCCGCCCGGGACGCTTCGTCCTCGCGACCGTCATGGTCGCGCGCTCCACGTTCGACGGTCTGCACCTCGCCCAGGTGGACGCGGTCGGCTGCCTGACCGACGCCCTGCGCGGCCAGCTCTCGGCCCGGCCGGACCAGCTCGCCCCGGTACGGCCCGGCAGACGGCCGGACGACGTCGGCAACCGGGTCGTCGCCCACGGCGGCGACGAGGAGCCGGACCTGTTCGCCATGGACCCGGTCGCCTTCGAGGACCTCGTCGCCGATCTCTTCCGGGCCATGGGGATGCAGGCGGTGACCACTCAGCGCTCCAACGACGGCGGGGTGGACGTCGACGCCCGGGACCCGGCACCGATCCGGGGCGGCAAGATCGTCGTGCAGGTGAAGCGGTACCGCAACACCGTGCCGCCCACGGCCGTACGGGACCTGTACGGGACCGTGCAGGACGCCGGTGCCAACAAGGGCGTCCTCGTGACGACGTCGAAATTCGGCCCCGGCTCGCACGCCTTCGCCAACGGGAAGCCGCTGGAACTCGTCTCGGGGACCGAACTCGTCGACCTGCTGCATCGGCACGGTCTGCGGGGGCGTCTGGGGGAGGGCGGCGGGCGGGGGACGGCGCCGGCACCGGCGGGGGCATCCGGGCCAGCTTCTGATTCGGCTTCTGATTCGGCCTCCCGCACGGCCTCCGGCTCGGGGGCGGGCGCTCCGCTGCCGGCCGACTACAACGTCCTGGGCATGTCGTGGACCGGGAGCGTCGGTCTGGACGTGTGCGCCCTCGTCTGCCGCGGCAGCCGGGTCCTCAGCGACGACCACTTCGTCTTCTTCAACAACCCGCGGACCCCGGACGGCTCGGTGCGCGCGCTGCCCGCGACGCCTCCCGACAAGGCGGCGATCTGCGTCTCCTTCGACGGACTGCCCGCCGAGGCCGACCGGCTCGTCCTGGTGGCCGCCGTCGACCCGGAGACCGACCCGGACGCCGACCTCGCCGGGTTCACCGACGCCCGTATCCGCCTCCTCGACCCGAGCTTCGCGGAGCTGGGGCAACTGGAGGTCTCCGACGGGCGGCCGGGCGAGACCGCCCTGGTCCTCGGCTCGTTCCGCCACCGGCCCAACGGCGACTGGGACTTCGTCCTTGGCGGCAAGGGATACCCGGGCGGCCTGGGAGAACTCGTCGGGGACTTCGGCATCGAGGTGGACTAGCCGGGGCGTCCGAGGTGTCCGAGGTGTCCGAGGTGTCCGGGGGTTCTACTCAGGGCCGGTTGAGTATGTGCGCCCATGCCCGGCGGCGTGTCGGGCGGCGAGGATCGGCGTAGCGGCGCGGGGAGTGCGCCGGTCCGATTCTCGTGCCGAGCCCGATGGAGAGTTCCATGTCCCGACGTATCGCCCTGTCCGTGGCCGCCGGTCTTGTCGTCCTCGGCGGCGCCGGTGCCGGTGCCTTCGCTCTGGCCCACGCGGGCGAGCAGGCGCCGACGCTGGCGGGCGGCACCGCCCGCTACACGGCGCCCGACGGCGACCGCGAGGGTTCGCTGTCCTTCGTCACCGACGTCACGGCGGGCTCCGGGGTGCAGAGCGTGAAGGTGCTGGCCTGGCCCGAGGACTCGTCGCTCGCCGAGAAGGAGCTGACCCCCTCGGACATGGCCGCCGCCGAGCGGGCCGACTGCACGCCCTCCGGCAAGGACACCGTGCGCTGCTCCTACACCGTGCAGGTCACCGGCGCCGACGCCGCGTCGTCCCCGCGCGGCCGCTGGCACGTCGCCGTCCTGGCCACCGCGCAGGACGGCACCTCGACGCTGGACCCCGAGGCGGCCGGCTTCACCGTCCGCTGAGCCGGGGGAGAGCCGGTGACGGGGGCGCGGAATCGGCGGGTGCCCTCGTGTGTTGAGGTCAGTGGGTCCCGTACGGCGTGGCCCGAGAGACCTGGACGACGAAGAGCGAGAGGGGCCGTGATGGCGGCGCAGACGCAGAGGGCCGTACTGGCCGGCGGATGCTTCTGGGGGATGGAGGAGCTGATCCGCCGACTTCCGGGCGTGACGGCGACCCGGGTCGGATACACCGGGGGTGACGTGGCGAACGCGACCTACCGCAACCACGGCACGCACGCGGAGGCCATCGAGATCCTCTACGACCCCGAGCGGACCGACTACCGGACGCTGCTGGAGTTCTTCTTCCAGATCCACGACCCGAGCACCAAGAACCGCCAGGGCAACGACATCGGCCTCAGCTACCGCTCGGCGATCTACTACGTGGACGACGAGCAGAAGCGGATCGCCGAGGACACGATCGCGGACGTGGACGCCTCCGGGCTGTGGCCCGGCAAGGTCGTCACCGAGGTGGAGCCGGTCGGCCCCTTCTGGGAGGCCGAGCCCGAGCACCAGGACTACCTCCAGCGTTACCCGGACGGCTACACCTGCCACTTCCCGCGCCCGGGGTGGCGACTGCCCGCCCGCGCGGAGGGCTGACGGCAGACCGCGCGGAAGACTGACGGCAGACCGCGCAATGCCGTGACGGGCCCGCTCCGGCGGGCCCGTTTCCGTCGGCGGGATCAGTGCGGCAGCGTCGCCGGGCTGCCCCCGTTCGCCTCGTAGCCCGCCACCGCCAGCGCGCGGTAGACGGCGAACTCGGCGGCCGGGTCGGCCGAGAGCGTCCACGGCAGGGCGCCCACATGGCCGTCGACGTGGACGAGCTGGTTCATGGCCTCCGCCCAGCGCTCGGAGCGGACCAGGAAGAACACCAGCAGATGGCGCACGTGCGCCAGCATCGGGTCGTCGGGACGGGCCGCGTGCACCGCGAACAGCGCGCCGTGGATCGCCTTGGTGACGACCTCGCTCTGGTAGAAGCCGCTGACCAGGTTCACCTCGGGCAGATGCTCGAAGACCGCGAACAGCGGCATGGCCGCCAGCAGCGAGCCCTGCGGGGCGCGGGCCGCGGCCGCCTCCGCGAACGCGTACGCCTGCGCGCGCGAACCGTGCCACTTCTCGCACCAGTAGTGCAGGGCCGCCAGATGCGCCCCCATGTGCGCCGGGGCGCGGTCCAGGATCTTCAGCCAGAGCTGCTCGAACTCCGCCTGCGAGTAGTCCAGGCCACGGGCCACCGACAGCTCGACGATGTACGGGATCGGGTCGTCGGGGGCGAGCAGCGCCGCCTGACCGCACGCGTCCCGCGCCTCCTCCATGATGATCCGGAAGTCCTGGGTGCCCGGCGTGGACGTCCGCCACGCCTGCTGCACCAGGAACTCGGCGTGCACCGCGGCACCGCCGGGGTCCTTGGGCGCCTCGGTCCGCCACACCCGCAGCCACTGGCCGCCCGGCGTCTCGCTCACCCCGCCGGGCCGCTGCCGGAGCTCCAGTGCGGCCGCACCGGCGAACGCCTGGACGCGCTGCCAGCGCAGCTCGCCCTCGATCTCCGTACCGGCCAGCAACTGCTGCGCCGCGCGGTAGTCCTGGGTGCGCTGGACGACGTCCAGGACGTCCAGCAGGTCGTGGTCGGGGCCGGGCATGCGGATGTCCAGCTCCTCCGTGCGCGCGAAGCCGTAGGTCGCCGGGTCCGCGCCGTCCGGGTGGCCGGCCGGGACCTGCGCGATCATGCCGCGCCTGCGCCGCAGCAGCGGCACCACCACGAAGCCGAGCATGACCAGCGCCATCAGGACCCAGAGAATCTCCATGCCTCCAGCGAACCAGACCGCGCCGACAATTGGCCAACCCGTCCCCCCGCCTGTGGATAACCCTTCGGACACACTCCCGTCGCAGGCCCCGCGGGCGCCCTGTCCGGCAGCACTCCCGTGAGCGCACTACGCTCGGTTCCCATGAGCGACAGGCACATCAGTCAGCACTTCGAGACCCTGGCGATCCACGCGGGCAACACCGCCGATCCCCTCACCGGCGCGGTCGTCCCGCCGATCTACCAGGTCTCGACCTACAAGCAGGACGGCGTCGGCGGTCTGCGCGGCGGTTACGAGTACAGCCGCAGCGCCAACCCGACCCGCACCGCCCTGGAGGAGAACCTCGCGGCCCTGGAGGGCGGCCGCCGGGGCCTCGCGTTCGCTTCCGGACTGGCGGCCGAGGACTGCCTGTTGCGTACGCTGCTCAGCCCCGGCGACCACGTGGTGATCCCCAACGACGCCTACGGCGGCACGTTCCGGCTGTTCGCCAAGGTCGTCGCCCGCTGGGGCGTGGAATGGTCGGTCGCCGACACCAGCGACCCGGCCGCCGTACGCGCCGCGATCACCCCGAAGACCAAGGCCGTGTGGGTGGAGACCCCCTCCAACCCGCTGCTCGGCATCACCGACATCGCCGCCGTCGCCCAGATCGCCCGGGACGCGGGCGCGAAGCTGGTCGTCGACAACACCTTCGCCACGCCGTACCTCCAGCAGCCGCTGTCGCTCGGCGCGGACGTCGTCGTGCACTCGCTGACCAAGTACATGGGCGGCCACTCCGACGTCGTGGGCGGCGCGCTGATCACCGCCGACGAGACGCTCGGCGAGGAGCTGGCGTACCACCAGAACGCGATGGGCGCGGTGGCCGGGCCCTTCGACTCCTGGCTGGTGCTGCGCGGCACCAAGACGCTGTCGGTGCGCATGGACCGGCACAGCGAGAACGCCACGAAGGTCGCCGACATGCTGTCGCGGCACGCGCGCGTGACGAGCGTGCTGTACCCGGGCCTGCCCGAGCACCCCGGTCACGAGGTCGCGGCGAAGCAGATGCGGTCCTTCGGCGGCATGGTGTCCTTCCGCGTCACCGGCGGCGAGGAGGCGGCGGTCGAGGTCTGCAACCGCGCGAAGGTGTTCACGCTCGGCGAGTCCCTGGGCGGCGTGGAGTCCCTCATCGAGCACCCGGGCCGGATGACGCACGCGTCGGTGGCCGGTTCCGCGCTGGAGGTCCCCGCGGACCTGGTGCGGCTCTCGGTGGGCATCGAGAACGTCGAGGACCTGCTCGAGGACCTCCAGCAGGCGCTGGGCAAGTAACCCACCGGCTCGATTCACCAGCCGGTGAGGGGTGGGGTCGTCTCCGACGGCGGCTCCACCCACGGCCGGGCGACGAGCGCCCAGACGGTGAACGCGACCGTCGCCGCGCACAGCAGCAGCCACATCAGCCGCAGGGCCAGCTCCCGGCGGCGCAGCAGCCGGCTGCCGCGGCGCACGGCGTCCGCGGGCAGACCCGGCGGGACGCGCGGCTCGGTCCCCTCCATGATCCGGCGGACGGCGGCCTCCCGCTGCGCCCGGTTCACGAGACCGTCACCTCCGCCCCCACGCGCGCGGGCGCCGGTCCCCGCGGGGGGTGCAGCAGGGTCGCCGTGGCCCGGTCGCAGACCGCGCGCACATGTTCCCCGGGCAGTCCGAGCAGTGCCGCCACCTGCTCCTCGGCGACCCCCTCGTAGAGCCGCAGCACCAGGATCAGCCGTTCCCGCGGGGTGAGCCCGGCCAGCGGGCCGACGGCGGACGGGCGGCCGCGGCCGAACGGCAGGACGGCGTACCGGTGCCAGGCCCCGTGCGCGAAGCGGAGCGCCAGACGCACGCGCGCGTGGTGGTAGGGGTCCTCGCCGCGCAGCCGGTCCCAGCACGCGTACGTGTGCGCGAGGGCGAGCGTCAGCAGACGCCGCGCGCGGGGGTTGTCCCGGTCGCTCTCGGCCGTCAGCAGGGTCGCGGTGTGCAGCAGCCGGCCGCCCGCCCCGGCCACGAACGCCTCGAACTCCCGGGCCCGTCGGGCGTCCCGTACCGCACGCGTCTCACGCACATCGAGCCTCCCGCCGTACGGCGACCCCCTGGGAACCCTCGTACCCCGCTCTCATATGAGGCCAGGCGCAGCCTTTCGGTCAAGAGCCGCGCACGCACGCGCGTGCTACGACGCCGTGGTCCCCGGGTCCGCGCCGGGCAGGCCCTGGGCCGCCATCCTGGACGACAGGGCGGTGTTGAAGCGGGTCAGGAGCGAGCAGAACGCCTCGCGTTCCTCCGGCGCCCAGTCCTCGGTCAGCTCGGCCATCAACTGGCGGCGCGAGGACCGCACTTCCTCCAGCCGGGACTGCCCGCGCGGGGAGAGCTGGAGCACCACGGCCCGCCCGTCCTCGGGGTGCGAGGTGCGCTTGACCAGGCCGGTGTCGACGAGCGGGGCGACCTGCCGGGTGACGGTCGAGGAGTCGATGCCCATGCTCGCGGCGAGCGCCTTGACGCCCATCGGGCCTTCGTTGTCGAGGCGGTTGAGCAGCAGGTACGCGGCACGGTCCATGGAGTTCCGCACCTGCCCCACGCCGCCGAGCCGGGTCTGTTCGGCACGGCGCGCGAACACCGCGACCTCGTGCTGAAGCGTGTCGAGAAGGCCGGTGTCACCGACGGTCGTCATGTCCATCGACATTTCAGGTGTTGTGGGCATGGCCGGGGGCTCACTTCATGAAAGGGCTGCTGGTTGGGGGACAGGGTACGCGGCTGGAAGGCGCACCGTACCGGGCCTTCGGAATCCGGTCTCGGAGGTTGGTCACAGCGGCCGTTCCCGCCTGTGAACTGCGATGCTGGTGTCATGAGCTACGGCACGGCTGACTCCTTGCGGCCCGTCACTCTCGACGACGTCCGCGGCGCCCAGAAGATGCTGTCGGGCGTGGCGCGGACCACCGCGATGGAAGGCAGCCGGTATCTCTCCCGGCTGATCGGCGCGCCGGTGCACCTCAAGTGCGAGAACCTCCAGCGCACGGGCTCGTTCAAACTGCGCGGCGCCTATGTCCGTATCTCCGGGCTGCTGCCCGAGGAGCGGGCCGCCGGGGTGGTCGCGGCCAGCGCGGGCAACCACGCGCAGGGCGTCGCGCTCGCCTCGTCGCTGCTCGGCGTCCGCTCCACCGTGTTCATGCCGCGCGGCGCCCCGCTGCCGAAGATCAGCGCCACCCGCGGCTACGGCGCCGAGGTGCGGCTGCACGGACAGGTGGTCGACGAGACGCTGGCCGCCGCGCAGGAGCACGCGGCGCGCACCGGCGCGGTGTTCATCCACCCCTTCGACCACCCGGACGTGATCGCGGGGCAGGGCACGGTCGGCCTGGAGATCCTGGAGCAGTGCCCGGAGGTCCGCACGATCGTCGTCGGGATCGGCGGCGGCGGCCTCGCGGCCGGGATCGCGGTCGCGGTGAAGGCGCTGCGGCCGGACGTGCGGATCGTCGGGGTGCAGGCGGCGGGCGCGGCCGCGTACCCGCCCTCGCTGGCCGCCGGCTACCCGGTGGCGGTGCCCGCTCCGGCGACGATGGCCGACGGGATCAAGGTCGGCAGGCCCGGTGACGTGCCGTTCGGGATCGTCGCGGACCTGGTGGACGAGGTGCGCACGGTGTCGGAGGACGAACTGTCCACCGCGCTGCTGCTCTGCCTGGAGCGGGCGAAGCTGGTGGTCGAACCGGCCGGGGCGAGCCCGGTCGCCGCGCTGCTGAGCGATCCCGGCGCCTTCGAGGGCCCGGTGGTGGCGGTGCTGTCCGGCGGCAACGTCGATCCGGTGCTGATGCAGCGGGTGCTGCTGCACGGCATGGCGGCGCAGGGCCGCTATCTCACGGTGAGCGTGCGGCTGACGGACCGGCCGGGTGCCCTCGCCACGCTGCTCGGGGTGCTCACGGTGGTCGACGCCAACGTCCTGGACGTGAGCCATGTGCGGACCGATCCGCGGCTCGGGCTGACCGAGGCGGAGGTCGAACTTCACCTGGAGACGAAGGGCCCGGAGCACTGCACGGAGGTCGGCAGGGCGCTGCACGAGGCGGGGTACACGGTCGTCGGCTGACGCGGGACGTTCTTTCGGATCCCTGCCCGTCACTCGTTCGGGTAAGTCCGTTGTGAGACGCGATACATCGCGTTATGGTGTGTCTCGTGGTCGCCCCGCCACGAAAATCCCGCGCACGACGAAATACGCGGACCTAGGCTTTCGGAAGAATCCCCAACGACGTGGAGACCCATATGCCAGGCGCCATCTACGCCGAAGGGCTGGTGAAGACCTTCGGCGACGTCAAGGCCCTCGACGGCGTCGACCTCGATGTCCCGGAGGGCACCGTCCTCGGCCTTCTCGGGCCCAACGGCGCGGGCAAGACCACCACGGTCCGCTGCCTCACCACGCTCCTGCGGCCCGACCGCGGCCGCGCCCAGGTCGCCGGACTCGACGTCCTCAAGCACCCCAACGAGGTGCGCCGCTCCATCGGCCTGTCCGGCCAGTTCGCCGCGGTCGACGAGTACCTCACCGGCCGCGAGAACCTCCAGATGGTCGGACAGCTCTACCAGATGAAGTCCAAGGCTGCGAAGGCCCGCGCCGCCGAACTGCTCGAACAGTTCGACCTCACGGACGCCGCCGACCGTACGACCAAGACCTACTCCGGCGGTATGCGCCGCCGCCTCGACCTGGCCGCGGCCCTCGTCGTCTCCCCGCCCGTGATGTTCATGGACGAACCGACGACCGGCCTCGACCCCCGCAACCGCCAACTCCTGTGGGACGTGGTGAAGGACCTCGTGTCCGGCGGTACGACCCTGCTGCTCACCACCCAGTACCTCGAAGAGGCCGACCACCTCGCGCACGACATCGCGGTCGTGGACCACGGCAAGGTCATCGCCCGCGGCACCTCCGACCAGCTCAAGGCCCGCACCGGCGGCGAGCGCGTCGAGGTCGTCGTCCGTGAGCGCGAGGACATCGCCACGGCCCGCGAGGTGCTGGCCGGCTTCGGCAAGGGCGAGACCACCGTCGAGGAACACACCCGCAAACTCACCGTCCCCGTCACCGGTGGCGCGAAGCTCCTCGCCGAGGTCATCCGGGAACTGGACGTCCGCGGTATCGAGATGGACGACATCGGCCTGCGCCGCCCCACCCTCGACGACGTCTTCCTCTCCCTGACCGGACATGCCGCGGAACCGGGCGACGGCAGGGGCGACGACGAGGACGGCACCGGCAAGGCCAAGGCCAAGGAGACCGCCGTATGAGCACCCTCACCGACACCGCGCGCGGCACCGCGCCCGCCCCCGCCTCCGGCGGCGCGATCGGCCAGTCCGTCCGGGACTCCCTGGTGATCGCCCGCAGGAACCTGATCCGCATGAGCCGGATCCCCGAGATGGTGATCTTCGGGCTCATCCAGCCGGTGATGTTCGTCGTCCTGTTCACGTACGTCTTCGGCGGCTCGATGAGCATCGGCGGCTCCACCGACCCGGATGTGTACAAGAACTTCCTGATGGCCGGCATCTTCGCGCAGACCGTCACCTTCGCCACCGCCGGAGCCGGCGCGGGCATCGCCGACGACATGCACAAGGGCCTCATCGACCGGTTCCGCTCGCTGCCCATGGCCCGCGGCGCGGTCCTCACCGGCCGCACCCTCGCCGACCTGGTGCAGACCTCGCTGACCCTGCTCGTCCTGGCCGTCGTCGCCCTCCTGGTCGGCTGGCGCCCCGGCTACGCCGAACCCACCAACGCCGGCAAGATCGCGGCCGCCTTCGGTCTGCTGCTCCTGCTCGGCTACGCGTTCACCTGGATCGGCGCCCTGATCGGCCTGAGCGTGAGAACCCCGGAGGCGGCCACCTCGGGCGGCCTGATCTGGCTCTTCCCGGTCACCTTCATCTCCAACGCGTTCGTGGACTCGTCACAGATGGCGTCCTGGCTCCAGCCGATCGCCGAGTGGAACCCGTTCAGCGCCACCGTCCAGGCCTGCCGCACCCTCTTCGGCGACCCGGGCGTCTCCCCGTCCGACGCCTGGCCGATGGCCCACCCCGTCTGGGCGTCGATCATCTACTCGATCGTCATCATCGCCATCTTCCGCACCCTGGCGGTCCGCAAGTACCGCTCGGCCACCGCATGACCAGGACGACGGCATGACGAAGCCCCCGGCCGCACGGGTGCCGGGGGCTCGTCGGAAGAGACGGGGGAGGGGTCAGCCGCTGTAGGGCTCGGCCTTGAGGATGCGTACCGAGGCCTTCTTGCCGTTGGGCAGCTCGTACTCCGCGTCCTCGCCGACCTTGTGACCGATCACGCCGGTGCCCAGCGGGGACTGGGGCGAGTAGGTCTCGATGTCGGAGCTGGCGTACTCGCGCGAGGCCAGCAGGAAGGTCATCGTGTCGTCCTCGTCGCCGTCGAAGGCGATCGTCACGACCATGCCGGGCGCCACCGCGCCGTCCGCGGAGGCCGGAGCCTCGCCGACCTTGGCGTTCTCCAGGAGCTGGGTGAGCTGGCGCACACGGAGCTCCTGCTTGCCCTGCTCCTCCTTGGCCGCGTGGTACCCGCCGTTCTCGCGAAGGTCGCCCTCCTCGCGCGCGGCCGCGATCTTGGCGGCGATCTCCGTGCGCGCAGGACCAGTAAGGTACTCAAGCTCGACCTTGAGCTTGTTGTACGCCTCCTGGGTCAGCCAGGTGACGGACTCGCTGGTCTGGGTCACAGGTGCTCCTCGTCGGTACTGGGAAGACAAAGCATCGCCCTGCCTCAAGCATGTTCCTCAGCGGAAGGGCGAAACCACGAGCCTAACAATTCAGCGGGCAAAGGGGGAGGACATAAGCCACCAGAATTACGTCGACGCAGGTCAGTGCGGACGTTTTGTCAGCCGGTGTGACAGCCGAGCAGCTCGGCCGTCGTTCCCCGGGCCGTGGTGCGCAGCGTGACGACCTGGTCGATCCGGGTGTCCGCGCCGGAGAAGCGGAAGTCGGCCCGGCCCACCTCGGCGCCGTCCTCGGCCTGTGAGCGGACCGTGCAGTAGCCGCTCACCCCGGCGTCCTTGCGGACCTCCAGGTGGACCCGTACCGCGTCGTCCGATGTCGCCTTGAAGGTGATCACCTCGGCGCTGATCTTGTTCTGGCCGACGTAGTGATAGGCGAAGAAGCCGACCACGGCCAGCAGCACCGCTCCGAGCACCCCGCCGAGGACCTTGAGTCTGCGGTCGGCGCGCTCGTCCGAGACCCGGCCGTAGCGGCCCTCGGGCGGTCGCGTGCTCGCCGTACTCATGATCGTCCTCTCGGCTGACCCGGCCAGGGCGTCCTGCGGGGGCGGACCGGGTCCCGCATTCGGGCCGTCCCGTCCGGCTCCCGGAATTATTCGCCCCCCGGTTCGGTCACTATAGAAGCCTGCGATCGCGCCGGTGCACACCGGGCGCCGACTTACCGAGGATGAGTCTTGACTGACCAGCTACGACTGATGGCCGTCCACGCCCACCCCGACGACGAGTCGAGCAAGGGCGCGGCCACCATGGCGAAGTACGTGTCCGAGGGGGTGGACGTGCTGGTCGTGACCTGCACGGGCGGGGAGCGCGGCTCCATCCTCAATCCCAAGCTTCAGGGTGACAAGTACATCGAGGAGCACATCCACGAGGTACGCAAGAAGGAGATGGACGAGGCCCGCGAGATCCTCGGCGTCAAGCAGGAATGGCTCGGCTTCGTCGACTCCGGGCTGCCCGAGGGCGACCCGCTGCCTCCGCTGCCCGAGGGCTGCTTCGCCCTGGAGGACGTCGACAAGGCGGCCGGCGAGCTGGTGAAGCAGATCCGCTCCTTCCGTCCCCAGGTGATCACCACCTACGACGAGAACGGCGGCTACCCGCACCCCGACCACATCATGACCCACAAGATCACGATGGTGGCCTTCGAGGGCGCGGCCGACGCCGAGACGTACCCCGAGGCCGAGTTCGGCCCGGTGTACCAGCCGCAGAAGCTGTACTACAACCAGGGCTTCAACCGCCCCCGCACCGAGGCGCTGCACCAGGCGATGCTGGACCGCGGCCTGGAGTCGCCGTACGGGGACTGGCTCAAGCGGTGGAGCGAGTTCGAGCGGGTCGAGCGCACGCTGACCACGCACGTCCCGTGCGCCGACTTCTACGAGATCCGTGACAAGGCGCTGATCGCGCACGCCACGCAGATCGACCCCGACGGCGGCTGGTTCAAGGTCCCGATGGAGATCCAGAAGGAGGTCTGGCCGACGGAGGAGTACGAGCTGGCGAAGACCCTCGTCGGAACGTCCCTCCCCGAGGACGACCTCTTTGCGGGCATCCGCGACAATGCCTGACATGAGCGCAAGCGTGAGCCTGGCAATGACGCATCTCGTCCCCCTCGCCCAGGAGGTCGACAAGAACAAGGTCACCCCCGGCGTCCTCGGCTTCATCGTGTTCGCGGTGATGGCCCTGGCGGTGTGGGGCCTCATGAAGTCCATGAACAAGCACATGGGCAAGGTCTCCTTCGAGGAGGCCCCGCCGGCCGAGCACGGCGCGGCGGCGGCCACGGCGGCCACGGCGGCCACGGGCAAGGGCAAGCCCTCCCCGGCACAGGGCTGACCGAGGCCGCGAGCGGGACATCACGGCCGGCCCGGGCGACAGCCCCGGGCCGGTTCGTTTCCATGCCCCCGCCTCGCCGCCTACGACGACTCCGCCTCCGGCACCGCCACCCCCATCACCTCCCGCGCATGCCGTCCCGGGATCATGCCCAGGCGCCACGCCTGCCAGCCCGCCTCCAGCCGGACGCCCCGCTCCAGGAGGATCCGGTACGCCTCCACGCACTCGCTGAGCCTCGGGTCGCGCAGCGGATCCCGCGCGTCGCCCAGCCGGGCCAGTTCCGCCGAGGCCACCGCCGTGCCCACCTCCACCCCGCCCGGTGACGCGTACGGCAGGAGGGTGCAGCGCAGGAAGCGGGCCCAGTCCTCGCCGCGGTGGTCGCCGTAGGAGGTGAAGAGGGTCAGGGCCTCGTCGCACAGGGACAGGGCCTGCGGGGTGCGGCTGTTGCCCGCCTCGACGATCGCCAGTTCCAGGCAGGTCCACGCCTCGCCGTGGGCGACGCCGATGCGCTGGAAGTCGGCGCGGGCGTCGACGAGGAGCTGCCGGGCGAAGCCGGAGTTGCGCAGCGAGCCGGTCTGGGCGGCGCGCTGGTCCCGGGTGACCCGCGCCGAATGGTGCCGGGCGCAGGCCAGGCCGTAGACGTCCCGCATCCGGGAGAACAGCGAGCGGGAGCGTTCCAGCTCGCGGACCGCCCGGTCGAGGTCGCCGCTCTCCTCCAGGGCCAGGCCCAGGTGGTACACGGTCCACGCCTCGCCGCGCGCGTCCTCGTTGTCCCGGTGCCGGGCGGCCGCCGTGCGCAGGCCCTCCTCCGCCGCCGGGGCGTCCCCGGCGACCAGCCGGGCCCGCGCGAGCTGGGTCAGGGCCCACGCCTCGCCGCGGGCGTCGCGGGTGCGGCCGTACAGATCGAGGGCGTCGCGCAGCTCGCGCTCCGCCCGGGGGACGTCGCCGCGCCGCAGATGGAGCTGGCCGAGCTGGAAGTGCGCCCATGCCTCGCCGTGCAGGGAGCCGCCCTCGCGGTGCAGGACCAGGGAGCGGGTGAGCAGGTCCAGGGACTCGGCGAGGCGGGCCCGGTCGCGTTCGACGGCGGCCAGGGCGTGCATGGTCCAGGCGCGGTCGGTAGCCAGCCCGGGCGCGGCCTGGAGGTCCAGCGCCTCCCGCAGCCGGGCCGCCGCCTCGGTGAGGTTGCCCTGGTGGTGCAGGGTGATGCCGAGGGAGCACAGGGCGCGGGCCGCGCCGGCGTCGTGATGGGCCTGGAGGTACAGGTCCACGACCGAGCTGAGGGTCGTCCGGGCCTTGTCCAGTTCGCCGAGCTGGCGGGCCGCGATGCCGGTGCGCCACTGCACGGAGCGCACCAGCAGATCCTGGCCGACCGTCTGGGCCAGTTCGTTGATCTCGCCGAGCCGGTAGAGGTCGCCGCGCAGCAGGCAGTAGTCGCACAGCGCGCCCAGCAGGCTCAGTACGGCCTCCTGGTCGACGCCCTCGGCCTGCCGCAGGGCGGCGGTGATGAAGCTGGACTCGTCGTCCAGCCAGCGCAGCGCCTCGTCGAGGGAGGTGAAGCCGTGCGGGGTGAAGCGGTCCGAGCGGGTCGACATGTTGCCGTCGACCAGCCGCAGGACGGAGTCGGCGAGTTCGGCGTGGCTGACGATCAGCCGTTCCTGCGCGGCCGTGCGCTCGGCCGGCTCCTCCTCGTCCAGGAGCCGGGCGTGGGCGAAGGCGCGGACCACGGCGTGCAGGCGGTAGCGGTCGCCGCGCACCCGGTCGACGAGTCCGGCGTCGGCGAGTGCCGTGAGCAGCCGGGTCGCTTCCTCGCGGTCGGTGGCGAGCAGCGCGGCGGCTGCGGCGGCGCCGAGCGAGGCCCGGCCGGCGAGCGCGAGCCGCCGCAGCAGCCGGCGGGCCGGTTCGGGCTGGTCGGTGTAGCGCAGCCACAGGGCGCGCTCCGCCGGTTCCACGGGGCCGTAGGCGGCCAGGTCGGAGGCGAGGGCGCGCGGGGAGCGCGGGCCCAGGGAGGAGCCGGCGATCCGCAGCGCCAGCGGGAGTCCGCCGCACAACTCCCTGATCCGGTCGGCGGATTCGGCGTCGTAGGGGCCCGAGGCGTCCTGTGCGACCGTGCCGAGGAGTTCCTCGGCGCCGGCCGCCTCCAGGGGGAGCACCGGCAGTTCGTGCACCCGGGCGGGCAGATCGGCGGGGAGGTCGAGCGGGGTCCGGGCGGTCACGAGGACGAGGCTCTCGGAGCGTTCCGGGACGAGCGCGCGGACCTGTTCCGGGTCGTGGGCGTCGTCCAGGACGACCGTGACGGGCAGCCCGGTCAGATGCTGCTGGTACAGCTCGCCGAGCCGTTTGACCTGCTGGTCGGGGGAGGTGCGCTCCCGGAAGAGGAGTTGCTCGCGGGGTGCGCCGAGCCGGTTCAGCAGATGCAGCAGCGCGTCCCGGGTGGTGAGCGGCCGCGTGGCGAGGGTTCCCTCCGGCGTGCCCTCCCGCGTGCCCTCCTGCGTGCCTTCCCGGATGCCCTCCCGCGCGCCTTCCTGGGCGCCGTCGCCGCGCAGATCGACCACGCAGGCGCCGCGGAACTGGTCGCGCAGCTCGTGCGCGGCGCGGATCGCGAGCGCGCTGCGGCCGCTGCCGGGCGGGCCGTGCAGGACGACGACCACCGGCCGGGTCGCGGTGCCGGCCCGGGCCGCCTGCACCCACTGCCGGATCCGCGCCAGTTCCTCCCGGCGACCCGCGAACGGCCCCGCCGGGTCGGGGAGTTGGCCGAACGACTGCTCAAGTACCGTCCGCCCGCGGGCCGCCGCGCTCTTGTCCGTGCCGCGCAGCCGCGGTCCCGGCCGTTTCCTCGGGCCGGTCGTCGCGGCCAGCATCCGCTGCTGGTCCAGGAACGGGCGGATGCCCCGGACCTCCAGCGCGGTCAGCCACTGGAGCCGTAGCTGTTCGGTGCCGCCGGGCGGGCCCTCGGCGGGCCGGTGCGTGCCGGCGGCCTTCACCACGGTCGTGGCGGCGCCGACGACCCCGACTGCGACCCCCGCCCCGAGCGCCGTACCGGGCCCGGTGCCCAGTGCCAGGTCGGCGACGGTGGTGGTCACGGCGGCGACGCCCGCCACCAGCAGCGGGGTCCGTCCGCCCGCGCGCGCCGAGCGCCGCACGAAGCCGGTCCGGCGGGCCTGCGCCGCGTCCGCGGCACGCGCGTACGCCTCGTACTCCTCGGCGGCGCTGCCCGCCATGGCGTCCAGCGCGCCGCGGGCCCGGGTCAGCAGCGCCTGCCGGTCGGTACGTCCCCCGGAACGCCGCACCTCCTCCTCCACGGCCCGAGTCAGCAGTCGTTCGGCGTCCGTCCTGTGGCTGTCCCGCACGTCCCGTCTCCCCCTCCAACGGTCACAGCGTCCGTGGCTCAAGTGTGCGGGTGAGGGGCTGCGGGGCGCGAGGGTGCGAACGGACCCGGGTTCACGCCAGGTCGAGGGCGGCAACCGGAGCCCCGGTGCGCGAGGATGGTCGTATGCCGAACCGCCTTGCTGACGAGACGTCCCCGTATCTGCTCCAGCACGCCGAGAACCCCGTCGACTGGTGGCCCTGGTCCGCGGAGGCGTTCGAGGAGGCACGGCGGCGGGACGTGCCGGTGCTGCTGAGCGTGGGGTATTCGAGCTGCCACTGGTGCCATGTCATGGCCCACGAGTCCTTCGAGGACCAGGAGACGGCCGATGTGCTCAACGCCGGCTTCGTGGCCGTCAAGGTCGACCGTGAGGAGCGGCCGGACGTCGACGCCGTCTACATGGAGGCCGTGCAGGCGGCCACCGGGCAGGGCGGGTGGCCGATGACCGTGTTCCTCACGCCCGACGCCGAGCCCTTCTACTTCGGTACCTACTTCCCGCCCGCGCCCCGGCACGGCATGCCGTCGTTCCGGCAGGTGCTGGAGGGGGTGCGGCAGGCGTGGGACGGGCGGCGCGACGAGGTCGCGGAGGTCGCCGGGAAGATCGTGCGGGATCTGTCGGGCCGTGAGATCTCCTACGGCGACGGCAGCCCGCCCGGGGAGCAGCAGCAGGCGCAGGCGCTGCTGGGGCTGACCCGGGAGTACGACGCGCAGCGCGGCGGGTTCGGCGGGGCGCCGAAGTTCCCGCCGTCCATGGTGATCGAGTTCCTGTTGCGGCATCATGCGCGTACCGGTGCCGAGGGTGCGCTCCAGATGGCCCGGGACACCTGTGAACGGATGGCGCGGGGCGGTATCTATGACCAGCTCGGCGGCGGCTTCGCCCGGTACTCCGTCGACCGCGACTGGATCGTGCCGCACTTCGAGAAGATGCTGTACGACAACGCGCTGCTGTGCCGGGTCTACGCCCACCTCTGGCGGGCGACCGGATCCGAACTCGCGCGCCGCGTCGCGCTGGAGACGGCCGACTTCATGGTGCGTGAACTGCGCACCGCCGAGGGCGGGTTCGCCTCCGCGCTGGACGCCGACAGCGACGACGGCAGCGAGGACGGCAGCGGGCGGCACGTCGAGGGCGCCTACTACGTGTGGACGCCGGGCCAGTTGGCCGAGGCGCTCGGCGAGGACGACGCGCGCACGGCCGCCGAGTACTTCGGGGTGACCGAGAAGGGCACCTTCGAGGAGGGCGCCTCGGTGCTGCAACTCCCGCAGCAGGAAGGCGTGTTCGACGCGGAGAAGGTGGCCGGGATCAGGGCGCGGCTGCTGGCGCGCCGGGCCGAGCGGCCCGCGCCCGGCCGGGACGACAAGGTCGTGGCCGCCTGGAACGGCCTCGCGATCGCCGCGCTGGCCGAGACCGGCGCCTGCTTCGACCGGCCGGATCTGGTCGAGGCCGCCGTCGGCGCCGCCGATCTCCTCGTGCGGCTCCATCTCGACGACCAGGCACGGCTGTTCCGCACCAGCAAGGACGGCCGGGCCGGCATCCACGCGGGGGTGCTGGAGGACTACGGCGACGTCGCCGAGGGGTTCCTCGCGCTCGCCTCGGTGACGGGGGAGGGCGTCTGGCTGGAGTTCGCCGGTCTGCTGCTCGACCATGTGCTCGCCCGCTTCACCGACCCGGAGTCCGGCGCGCTGTACGACACCGCCGCGGACGCCGAGCGCCTCATCCGGCGCCCGCAGGACCCCACCGACAACGCGGCGCCCTCCGGCTGGACCGCCGCCGCGGCCGCGCTGCTGTCGTACGCCGCCCACACCGGCTCGGAACCGCACCGCACGGCCGCCGAGAAGGCCCTCGGGGTGGTCGCGGCGCTCGGCCCGCGGGTGCCCCGGTTCGTCGGCTGGGGACTGGCCGCCGCGGAGGCGCTGCTCGACGGTCCGCGCGAAGTCGCCGTCGTGGCCGAGGGGTTCGAGGACCCGGCGGCGCGGGAGCTGCTCCGCACGGCGCTGCTGGGCACCGCCCCGGGCGCTGTCGTAGCCTATGGGGCCACGGACAGTGACGAGTTTCCGTTGCTCGCCGGACGGTCTCTGCGTGACGGTGAACCGACGGCGTACGTCTGCCGTAACTTTACGTGTGACGCTCCGACGACCGATCCGGAGCGTCTGCGCACCGCGCTGAACGGCTGAAACGCATCGGTGACAGGCCCTGACAGACGCGGAAGGTGAGCGTCTGTTCGGGATAAGTCCGGTTACCGGCAGGTCAGTTGTGAAACAAGCTATTTATCGGAAGATCCCCCGCGGTTCACAGATTCCCCCTAATCTCCTCACAGTGACGCGACGCCTGTGACAGGCCGTCGCGACAGGGGGTAGTGAGATCTGGGGGGATCTTGTTTTGCTGACGTCTGTCTTCATCACCGCCATATCCCTGGCCTTGTTCTGGATGGCGGCCTTCACCCTGTGGTGGCAGATGCACGCGTGGCGTACGCCCGAAGTGCTCGCCTCCACCCGGTTCAGCAGTCCGGACGGGGACGAACACGTCTCCTTCTCGCTGCTGCTTCCCGCACGGCACGAACAGGCCGTGCTGGACCACACGATCCAGCGCCTGCTGGAGTCCACCCACACCGACTTCGAGATCATCGTCATCGTGGGGCACGACGACCCCGAGACCACGGCCGTGGCCGAGCGGGCCGCCGCCCGTGACACCCGGGTCCGCGTCGTCGTCGACACCCACGAGAAGAAGAACAAGCCGAAGGCCATGAACACGGCGCTGCCGCACTGCCGCGGCGACGTCGTCGGGGTCTTCGACGCCGAGGACCAGGTCCACCCGGAGCTGCTCGCCCACGTCGACCACGCCTTCCGCACCACCGGCGCGGACGTCGTCCAGGGCGGCGTCCAGCTCATCAACTTCCACTCGAGCTGGTACAGCCTGCGCAACTGCCTGGAGTACTTCTTCTGGTTCCGCTCCCGGCTCCATCTCCACGCGCAGAAGGGCTTCATCCCGCTCGGCGGCAACACCGTCTTCGTCCGCACCGACGTGCTGCGGGCCGCCGACGGCTGGGACCCCAACTGCCTCGCCGAGGACTGCGACCTGGGCGTCCGCCTGTCCAGCGTCGGCAAGAAGGTCGTCGTCGCCTACGACTCCGACATGGTGACCCGCGAGGAGACCCCGGGCTCCCTGATGTCCCTGCTCAAGCAGCGCACCCGCTGGAACCAGGGCTTCCTCCAGGTGTACCGGAAGAAGGACTGGAAGCAGCTCCCCGGCTTCGGGCAGCGCCTCCTCGCCCGCTACACCCTCATGACGCCCTTCCTTCAGGCGTTCTCCGGCGTGATCATCCCGCTCAACGTGGCGATCGCGCTCTTCCTCGACGTCCCCGTCGGCATCGCCTTCGTCACCTTCCTGCCGGCCGTGACCGCGCTCGTCACCTTCGTCTTCGAACTCGTCGGACTGCACGACTTCGGCAAGCAGTACGGCCTGCGCGTCCGGTTCGTCCACTACGTCAAGCTCGTCGTGGGCGGCCCCTTCTACCAGGTGCTCCTCGCGGGAGCCGCCCTGCGCGCCGTCTGGCGCGAACAGCGCGGCCGCAACGACTGGGAACTGACCGAACACACCGGTGCGCACCTGACCGACGCGGCACCCGACCCCGCGGTGACCCGAGAGGACGTTCCTGCGTGACCTCCACCCTTCCCGCGGTGACCACAGCCAAGGTCCCCGCGCAGCGCCGACCTGTGCCTGATACGCGTCCGACCGGCCGAACAGCCCCGCCGAAGCGGCTCCGCTCGTCCCGTCCCGACCTGCTGCTCTGCGGTGTCCTCCTGGTGGCGATCCTCGTCGTCCAGGGCTGGAACATCGCCGACTACCCGACCCTCAGCGACGACGAGGGCACCTATCTCGCCCAGGCGTGGGCGGTCCAGGAGGGCCGCGGCCTCGCCCACTACACCTACTGGTACGACCACCCGCCGTTCGGCTGGATCCAGCTCGCCCTGCTCACCTGGATCCCCAAGCTGATCAGCCCCGAGTCGATGACCGTCGGCACCATGCGCGCCGCGATGCTCGTGGTCAGCGCCGTCAGCGCGGTCCTCGTCTACGTCCTCGGCCGGCGGCTGTCGCTGCCGCGCTGGGCCGCCGGACTCGGCATGGCCCTGTTCGGGCTCTCCCCGCTGTCCGTCGTCCTCCAGCGGGAGATCTTCCTCGACAACCTCGCCGTGATGTGGACGCTCCTCGCGTTCACCCTGGCCGCCTCGCCCAGCCGTCACCTCTGGCACCACTTCGGCGCCGGCATCGCCGCCGCGACGGCCGTGCTCACCAAGGAGACGATGCTCTTCGTCCTCCCCGCGGTCCTGGTCACCATGTGGCGCCACAGCCACCGCGACACCCGCAAGTTCGCCCTCACCGGCGCCGTCACCGCCTGCGCCCTGATCGGCTTCTCGTACCCGCTGTTCGCCCTCCTCAAGGGCGAGCTGTTCCCCGGCAGCGGCCATGTCTCCCTCTGGGACGGCATCAAGTACCAGATGACCAGGCCCGGTTCGGGCTTCATCCTGGACGCGGGCTCCGGCTCGCACGGCGTCCTGCAGTCCTGGCTCTACTACGACCGCGTCCTGATCGTCGGCGGCCTCGCCGGCGCCCTGTTGCTCCTGCTGACCTGGCGCTGGTCGGTCACCGCCCGCGCCCTGGCCGGCCCCTCCCTCGCGGTGGCCATCCTCGGCCTGGTCGCGATGCGGCCCAGCGGCTACCTGCCCGCGATGTACGTCATCCAGGCGCTGCCCTTCCTCGCCCTGGTCCTCGCCGCCGCCGCGGCCAGCGTCGCCCACGGCGTGCTGCGCAGACGGCGCCGCCCGGACGAGGTCCGCTGGAGGACCGGTGGCCGCTACGCCCTCGCCGTCGTCCTCGCCCTGGCCGCCGGCGCCTACGTCGTCCCGCACTGGTACGACGGCAACCGCACCGCCCTCACCGCCGACGCCAACGCCCCCTACCAGGCCGCCTCCAAGTGGCTGGCCACCGAGGTGGAGAACCCGGCCGACACCCGGGTCCTGGTCGACGACGCGCTCTGGCTGGACCTCGTGCACGCCGGCTACCGGCCGGGCCTCGGCGCGATCTGGTTCTACAAGGCCGACCTCGACCCCGCCGTCACCAAGACCCTGCCGAACGGCTGGCGGGACATCGACTACGTCGTCGCCTCCCCGACCGTACGGCGCGACGCCCGCGATCTGCCGAGCGTGGGCGCCGCCCTCGAACACTCGACTCCCGTGGCCACCTTCGGCACCGGCGAGGACCGGATCGAGATCCGGCGGATCCAGACCGTCTCCGGAGGCGTCCGATGAGCCACGACCACACCGAGTCCACCGCACCCGTCCCCGATCTGCGCACCGCCGAACTCGCCGAACCCGCAGCGGTCACCATCGTCGTCCCGACCTTCAACGAGTCGGCGAACATCCGCCGTCTGCTGCACCTGATCACCGACTCGGTGCCCGGCCGGCTGCCCTGCGAGGTCGTCTTCGTGGACGACTCCACCGACGACACCCCCGAGGTCATCCGGGACGCGGCCAAGGACTGCCCGTACCCGGTCACCGTGATCCACCGCGAGGTGCCGGCCGGCGGGCTCGGCGGCGCGGTCGTCGAGGGCATGAAGGCCGCCGGGTCGGACTGGATCGTCGTCATGGACGGCGACTGCCAGCACCCGCCCTCCCTGGTACCGGAGCTGGTCGCCACCGGCGAACGCTCCGGCGCCGGACTGGTCGTCGCCTCCCGGTACATCAAGGGCGGCAGCCGCGCCGGACTCGCCGGCAGCTACCGGGTCGCCGTCTCGCGCGGCGCGACCTGGCTCACCAAGTCCCTGTTCCCGCGCAGGCTGCACGGCATCAGCGACCCGATGAGCGGCTTCTTCGCGATCCGGCGCAGCGCCGTCACGGCGGACGTCCTCAAACCGCTCGGCTACAAGATCCTCCTCGAACTCGCCGTCCGCAGCAGGCCGCGCGGGGTCAGCGAGGTCCCGTTCGTCTTCCAGGACCGCTTCGCCGGCGAGTCCAAGTCCTCCGCGCAGGAGGGCCTGCGCTTCCTGCGCCATCTGGCCGGGCTGCGCACCGCCTCCCCGGCCGCCCGCATGGTCGGCTTCGGCTTGATCGGCCTGAGCGGCTTCCTGCCGAACCTGCTCGGCCTGTACGCCCTCACCGCCGCGGGACTGCACTACGTACCGGCGGAGATCCTCGCCAACCAGCTCGGCGTGGCCTGGAACTTCGTCCTCATCGAACACCTGCTGTTCCGCGACCGCCGCGCCCACCGCCGCTGGTGGGACCGGGTCGGCCGGTTCGCGCTGCTCGCCAACGCCGACCTGGTGCTGCGCATCCCGCTGATCGCGCTGTTCGTGCACCGCTTCGGGATGGACGCGCTGTCCGCGACCGCGCTGGCGCTGGTGACCACGTTCGTCCTGCGCTTCGCCGGCACGGAAGCGCTGGTCTACCTCCCGCGCAAGGGACTGCGCCGGAGCCGTTCCACCGCAAGGAGCACTGCGTGAACAGACGCCGTAGGAGAACCGCCGTCCTGGCGGTGACGGCCCTCACCGGGGGGCTGTTGCTGTCAGGACCACAACCCGCCTCCGCCGCCAACCTCATCACCAATCCCGGCTTCGAGACCGCCGGCACGGACGGCATGCCGCACTGCTGGGAGAAGTCCGGCTGGGGCGACAACGACTTCACCTTCGAGCACACCTCCGACGCCCACACCGGGTCCAAGGCGATGAAGGTGACGCTGACCCGGCGGGTGGACGGCGACCGCAAGGCGCTGATCACCGAGTCCGCGGCCTGCGCGCCCGCGGTGACACCGGGCAAGCAGTACGACCTGTCCCTCTGGTACAAGTCGACGACGCCCGACACCGCCGTCACCCTGTTCCGGCACGACACCACGGCCGGCTGGCAGTACTGGACCGACCTCAAGACCCTGGAGACGGCCGCGGCCTGGACCGAGGCGTCGGTGCGCACGCCCGAGGTGCCGGCCGGCACCGACCAGATCACCTGGGGCGTCTCCGTCTACGGCACCGGCTCGGCCACCACCGACGACTACACGATGGAGCAGGTCCCCGACGTCCTGCCGCCCGCCTCCTGCACCGGCACCGCCGACGAGTGCGCCAACGGCCGCTGGGACGTGCTGCCCACCGAGAACCCGGTGCGCTCCATGCACTCCGTGGTCCTGCACAACGGCAAGGTGCTGCTGATCGCCGGCTCCGGCAACAGCGAGGAGCAGTTCGAGGCCGGCACCTTCACCTCCGCGGTGTACGACCCGGCGAACGGCAGCTACAAGGTCATCCCCACCCCGAAGGACATGTTCTGCGCCGGCCACGTCCAGCTCCAGGACGGGCGCGTCCTCGTGATGAGCGGCAACAAGGCTTATCCGGTACCGGGCGGACACGGCTACGAGGGCTTCAAGGACTCGTACATCTTCGACCCGGCCACCGAGAGCTACATCAAGACCAACGACATGAACGACGGCCACTGGTATCCGTCGGCCACCATCATGGGCAACGGTGACGTGCTGTCCTTCGGCGGGCTGCGCGAGGACTCCACCGGTTCGGTCACCGCGGAGCTGTTCTCGCAGGAGGAACAGCAGTGGCAGCCGCTGTGGAAGGTCAACCAGACCTGGTCGTACTGGGGCCTGTACCCGTCGATGATCCTCATGCAGGACGGCCGGCTGTTCTACTCCGGCAGCCATGTCTTCGGCAACAACATCCCGGGCACCGGCGCGGCGATCTACGACTACGACGCCAACACCGTCACCCAGGTCCCCGGTCTCCAGAACAAGGACCAGCGGGACCAGTCGGCGAGCGTGCTGCTGCCCCCGGCGCAGGACCAGAAGGTCCTCACCCTCGGCGGCGGCAACATCGACTCCAACCCGGACGCCAACCGGCTGACCGACGTCATCGACCTCAAGCAGCCCGACCCCGCGTACGTGGCGGGCCCGCCGATCCCGCAGGGCACGGTCGACCTCGGCGCCGGCAAGGTCCCGCAGACCGGCGCCCAGGGCAAGATGTACGTCTCCGCGGTCCTGCTGCCCGACGGCAAGGTCCTGGAGACCGGCGGCGCGCTGCACAACCGGGCCGATCCGGTCTTCGAGTCCTCGCTCTACGACCCCGAGACCAACACCTTCGACCCGGTCACCGCCGATCCGCAGGCCCGCGGCTACCACTCGTCGTCGTTCCTGCTGCCCGACGGCCGGGTGATGTCCACCGGTGACAACCCGGGCAACGGCACCTGGAACCACAACGTGTCGATCTACACCCCGCCCTATCTCCTCAAGGGCACCCGGCCGACGATCACCTCGGTCATCGACACCGAGTGGAACTACGGCGACACCCAGCGGATCACCGTCGACCGGCCCATCGCCAAGGCCGAGCTGATCCGGCCCGCGGCGGTCACCCACTCCTCCGACCCCAACCAGCGGTTCGTGGACCTGCCGCTCTCGGTCGACGGCAACAACATCGACCTGAACGTGACGAGCAACCCCAACCTGGCCCCGCCCGGCTGGTACATGCTCTTCGCGGTGGACGCCAACGGCGTGCCGTCGGTGGCCAAGTGGGTGCACCTCCAGGGCCCGGCCGCGCTCAGCGCGGACACCCCGTCGACGTTCTCCGTCTCGGACGGCACGACGGCCGCCCCGCACGTCCACACCTTCGCCGACGACCTGTCCGGCAAGGTCACCGGGCCCGGCAAGAAGCGGACCTCGCAGAAGGTCGCCCCGACCGTCTCCGGCTGCGACCGGCACTACGGCTCGATCAACGTGTGCGTGCCGACGGCCTTCCCCAAGAAGGTCAAGGCGACCGCGGCCGCCCGCTGCACCTGGCTCAAGGCGAACGACTACGGCCGCCTGGAGGTCAACGGCAAGGACGACCCGCTGCGCATCGACCCGAACCGGGACGGCGTGGCCTGCGGAAAGGGTGATGTGAGCAAGAGCCAGCGACTGTCCTAGCGGCTTCTGGCCGCTCCTAGCGGTCGCCGGCGAACTCGCTGAGGGCGCGCTCCACGATGGCTTCGAGCTGTTCGTGGTGCGCGCCCTTCCAGTACGCCCGCCCGCACGCGGAGCACTGCGCGAACACGTCGTAGGACCGCCGCGTGCCGTGCTCCAACTGGTCGGCGACCTCGTCCTTGGTGGCCTCGCGCAGCATGCCGTTGCAGGCGGTGCAGCGCGTCCACGGGCGCAGCTCGGGCGCGAACCGGGCCAGCACGTCCCGCAGTTGCTCGTCCGGGCTGGTGCTGTAGACGAACGCGCCCGCCCACAGCTCACGGCGGCGCAGCAGCCCCCGGTCGCGGCTGAGCATCACCCGCCGCTCGGCCGCCGAGCGGGCGGCGAGCGCCGGATCGCCGATGTCCGTCGACTCGTAGGCGGTGTCCACACCGAGCAGCCGCAGCCGGCGGGCCAGCGTGCCGAGGTGGACGTCGAGAAGGAAGCGCAGCGGGGCGCCGGGCACCCGCTGGGGGCGCTCGACCGGCCGCACGGCGACCGCCTCGCCGTCCGCCGGGACATGGGAGACGGCCACCGCGCGGCCGTCCACGAGCAGGGTGCCGACCTCGGTCAGCGGCACCCCGAGCGACTCGACGACATGGCCGAGTGTGGAGACGCCGTCGACGGCCAGCGCGGTGGCGCCGGAGCGTCGGGCGTGCGGGACGAACAGGGCCAGCTCGGGGGCGACTTCGACGTGGATCTGTGCTGCGTTCACCCGGCCAGCATGGCACGGGGGAGGGGCGGGCGGCCTCAGTGTTTCCCGGTCGGCAGCCCGTGCTCCAGGACCGTCACGGTGCGGTCCACGAGGGTCTCGAAGTCGTCCCGGTGGCCGTTCTCCGCCCAGTACAGGGACGTCTCCATCAGACCGCCGATCAGGGACATGGCGTAGACCCGGACCTCCAGGCTGTCGGGGTCGCCGCCGGTGCGCTCGGCGATCGCGGTGCACAGCAGCCGGCCGGTGACCGACATGCTCTCCATCATCCGCGAGCGCACCGCCGGGACCTGGACCATCAGACGGGTGCGCAGCCGCGCCACCTCGACGTCCTCCTCGACGCCGGTGCGCACGGCCTCCCGCATCACCCACCGCAGGGCGTCCGGCCACGGCTCGTCCGCCGGGCGGGCCCGCAGCTCCTCCAGCAGGACCTGGTCGTACTCGTCGGTGAGGACGATGTCCTCCTTGGTCGGGAAGTACCGGAAGACGGTCGACGGCGACACCTCGGCCCGCTCGGCGATCTGGTCGATCGTCGTGGTGTCGTACCCCTGCTCCCTGATCAGCGCGTAGGTCGCGGTGCGGATCGCCTCGCGGGTCTTGATCTTCTTGCGCTCGCGCAGGCCCGGCCCGGGGGTCCGGGGGCGGTCGGCGGGGGTGGAGGTGCGTGCGGCCGTCATGGGCCTCATTGTCGGGCATCGGCCGTGGGCGCGGCCATGTCGTCGTCGGCGCTCTCCGCGTCCCGCCCGGCTTGGGCCGCGGGCAGGAACGCGGCGGCGAGCAGCGCCGCGACCAGGGCGGCCGCCCCGCACACCAGCAGCACGAGGGTCATGCCGTGGACGTAGGCGCCGTTCGCGGAGGCGGCGAGCTGCGCGGAGCCGGCCTTCTCCGCGATCAGATGCGCGGCGACCACCGAGTCCCCGGCGGTGCCGGCGGCGTCGGCGGGCAGTCCGGTGACGTCGAGACGGTCGCGGAAGGCGCCCGCGAGCAGGCTGCCGAGCAGTGCGACCCCGATCGCGCCGCCCACCTGCCGCAGCGTCATCAGCAGTCCGGAGCCGCTGCCGGCCCGGTCGGCGGGCAGGGTGGTGAGGGCGCCGGCCATCGCGGGGACGACGGAGAAACCGAAGCCGACCCCGACGAAGACCAGCCACAGCGCGGTGAAGCCGTAGCCGGTCTCGACCGTCGTACGGCTGCCGAGGAACGCGGCGAAGGCCATCACCACCAGGCCGGCGCTCACCGCGGCCCGGGCCCCGAACCGGTCCACGACCGGCTGGGCGGCGCGCGCGGCGACGATCAGCCCGGCCATCAGCGGCAGCAGCCGTACCCCGGTGCCGAGGGCGTCATGGCCGAGGACCGCCTGGAGGTAGGGCGGCAGCACGAACATCAGGCCGGACAGCACGAACATCACCAGCGTCGCGGCGAGGGTGTTGAACAGGAATCCGCGGTGGGCGAGCAGCCCCATGTCGAGCATCGGCCGCGCGACCCGCCGCTCCCGCACCACGAGGGCGGCGATCAGGACGGCCGAGGCGGCGAACAGGGCGAGGACCAGGGGGTCGGACCAGCCGCGGGCGGGCGCCTCGATGATCGCGTAGATCAGGGTGCCGAGGCCGGCCGCGGTGAGCGCGGTGGAGAGGGTGTCGACCCGGGGCGAGGAGGGGTCGCGGGTTTCGGGCAGCAGCAGGACGCAGGCGGCGATGCCGAGGGCGGCCATCGGGACGTTGATCAGGAAGACCGAGCCCCACCAGAAGTGGTCGAGCAGCCAGCCGCCGAGGATCGGTCCGAGCGGCAGGCCGAGCGTGGACCCGGCCGAGACGATGCCGACGGCCTTGGTGCGCTCCTCGGGCGGGAACAGCGAGGGCAGCACGGAGAGCGCGAGCGGGGTGACCAGGGCGCCTCCGACGCCCATCAGGGCGCGGGCGGCGATCACCCACGGCACGTCTCCGGCGAACGCGCCGAGCGCCGATCCGGCGAGGAAGACGCCGAGTCCGGCGACGAGCATCCGGCGCCGTCCGAACCGGTCGCCGAGCAGTCCGGCCGGGAGCATCAGGGCCGCGAAGACGACGATGTAGGCGTCCGCCATCCACTGCTGTTCGCCGGTGGTCGCCCCGAGGTCGGCGGCCATGGTCGGCAGGGCCACGTTGAGGATCGTCATGTCGAAGCCGAGCGTCAGCATGCTCGCGACCAGGGCGCCCAGGGCCCACCAGCGACGGGGGTGGGGAGCGACGGTCTCTGAAGTGAGAGTGTCCATGAAATGAAAGTAACTCTCAAAATGTAGTCTCTGTCAATCGCCAGCCCCCCTCGGTCGAGGCGCTCCAGGCTCGTCCGGGCATGAAAAAACCGGCCACGGCTGAGGAGCCGTGGCCGGGGAAAGGCTGGAAAGCGCCTATGCGTGCTGGTACGCCACCAGCGAGATGCCGACGTAGTGGACGACGAACGCGGCCAGCGTCAGCGAGTGGAAGACCTCATGGAAGCCGAACCAGCGCGGTGACGGATTCGGCCGCTTGATGCCGTAGATCACGCCGCCCGCGCTGTAGAGGAGACCGCCGACGATCACCAGGACCAGCACGGCGATACCGCCGGTGCGCATGAAGTCCGGCAGGAAGAAGACGGCCGCCCAGCCCATCGCGATGTAGCAGGGCGTGTAGAGCCAGCGCGGGGCGCCCACCCAGAACACCCGGAACGCGATGCCCGCGAGGGCCGCGCCCCAGATCCCCCACATGAGCCACTGGCCCTTGGCCTCCGGCAGGAGCAGCAGGGTGAGCGGGGTGTAGGTGCCCGCGATGATCAGGAAGATGTTGGCGTGGTCCAGGCGGCGCAGCACGCCGTCCATCCGCGGGCTCCAGTCGCCCCGGTGGTAGAGCGCGCTCACCCCGAACAGCAGGCAGGCGGTCAGTGCGTAGATTCCGCAGGCGATCCGCCCGCGGGTGGAGTCGGCCAGGGCGGTGAGCACCAGACCGGCGATGAGTGCGGCCGGGAACATGGCCAGATGCAGCCAGCCGCGGAGCTTGGGCTTGACCGGATGCGGCAGGGACAACGCGACGGGGCCGCGGCCGGCGGCCGGTGTGTCCGTGGAGGCGTCGGGGGCGGGCGCAGTCATGGGCGGCATCGTACCTACGGACCCGTAAGTTACGGATCAGGGTCGGCGGTTGAAGGGCGAAGAGTGGCCATCATCTCACGCGATCGGCTGCCGGTCCGGGTCGGGTTCCCCCAAAAGAATCTTCAGCCGAACGCCAAGCGGACGCAAAGAACGCGGGTTATGCGTGGCGATCCTCACGTCGCTCACCTGTGATGCCTTCTGGACAGATGGGCGCGAGCGTCGGATGATCAGATGAGTGCGGTCGGCACCGGATGAGCGCCGAAGATCGGGAATCGTGCAGCGTCCGGGCCGCAGCCCCCACGGGGCCTCCAACAAAAAACCCCTCATCTAGGAGCAATCGTGGCGCGCGACATCGCGGCTCCCTCCGTCCCGACCAACCACCAGGAACTGATCTCGTGGGTCGACGAGATCGCCGAACTGACCCAGCCGGACAGCGTGGTCTGGTGCGACGGATCCGAGGCCGAGTACGAGCGGCTGTGCGGCGAGCTGGTCGAGAAGGGCACCTTCCGCCGGCTCGACCCGATCAAGCGCCCGAACTCCTACTACGCCGCCTCCGACCCCACCGACGTCGCCCGCGTCGAGGACCGGACCTTCATCTGTTCCGAGAAGGAGCAGGACGCGGGCCCCACCAACCACTGGAAGGACCCCGCCGAGATGCGGGAGATCTTCGCCAGTGACAAGGGCCTGTTCCGCGGCTCGATGCGCGGCCGCACGATGTACGTCGTGCCCTTCTGCATGGGCCCGCTCGGCTCCCCGCTGTCCGCGATCGGCGTGGAGATCACCGACTCGGCGTACGTCGCCGTGTCCATGCGCACCATGACCCGCATGGGACAGCCGGTCCTGGACGAACTCGGCACCGACGGCTTCTTCGTCAAGGCCGTGCACTCCCTCGGCGCCCCGCTGGCGGAGGGCCAGGCCGACGTCCCGTGGCCGTGCAACACGACCAAGTACATCTCGCACTTCCCCGAGGACCGCGAGATCTGGTCCTACGGCTCCGGCTACGGCGGCAACGCCCTGCTCGGCAAGAAGTGCTACGCGCTGCGCATCGCCTCCGTCATGGCCCGTGACGAGGGCTGGCTCGCCGAGCACATGCTGATCCTCAAGCTCACCCCGCCGCAGGGCGAGTCGAAGTACGTCGCCGCCGCCTTCCCGTCCGCCTGCGGCAAGACCAACCTCGCCATGCTGGAGCCCACGATCTCCGGCTGGACGGTCGAGACCATCGGCGACGACATCGCCTGGATGCGCTTCGGCGAGGACGGCCGCCTCTACGCCATCAACCCCGAGGCCGGCTTCTTCGGCGTCGCGCCCGGCACCGGCGAGCACACCAACGCCAACGCCATGAAGACCCTGTGGGGCAACTCCGTCTTCACCAACGTCGCGCTCACCGACGACGGCGACATCTGGTGGGAGGGCATGACCGAGGAGACCCCCGCCCACCTCACGGACTGGAAGGGCAACGACTGGACGCCGTCCTCCGACGCCCCGGCCGCCCACCCCAACGCCCGCTTCACCGTCCCGGCCGCCCAGTGCCCGATCATCGCGCCCGAGTGGGAGGACCCCAAGGGCGTGCCGATCTCGGCGATCCTCTTCGGCGGGCGGCGCGCGAGCGCGGTCCCGCTGGTCACCGAGTCCTTCGACTGGAACCACGGCGTGTTCCTCGGCGCCAACGTGGCCTCCGAGAAGACCGCCGCCGCCGAGGGCAAGGTCGGCGAGCTGCGCCGCGACCCCTTCGCCATGCTGCCCTTCTGCGGCTACAACATGGGCGACTACATGGCGCACTGGATCGACGTGGCCAAGGACAAGGACCAGGCCAAGCTGCCGAAGATCTACTACGTCAACTGGTTCCGCAAGAACGACGAGGGCAAGTTCGTCTGGCCCGGCTTCGGCGAGAACAGCCGCGTCCTGAAGTGGATCGTGGAGCGTCTCGACGGCGCGGCCGAGGGCGTCGAGACCCCGATCGGCGTGCTGCCGACCCGGGACGCCCTGGACACCAAGGGCCTCGAACTGGCCGACGACGACCTCGACTTCCTCCTTACGGTCGACAAGGAGGTCTGGCGCGAGGAGGCCGCCCTGGTCCCCGAGCACCTCAACACCTTCGGCGACCACACCCCGAAGGAACTGTGGGACGAGTACCGCGCGCTGGTGCAGCGCCTGGGCTGAGTTCCGCAGCGAAGACTCCGCGGCCGGCACGGGATGGGTGCCCTGACCAGTGATCGTCACGGCCGGCCGCGGTGCACACCGGCGAGTCGCGTACAACGGCGTGCGCGGCCATGGGCCTGTCGTCGTCCCCCCGTCCGCCCCGACGGGGGGACGACGACGGGCCCTCGCCTATGAGACGACAGGCCCTCGCCCATGAGACGACGGGCCCTCGCCTATGAAGGGCTCCGCTATGAAGGGCTCCGCGCGGCGAACACCCAGTGCCGCAGCAGCAGGAAACGCACCGCCGTCGCGGCCCCGTTGGCCAGGATCAGGGCGCCCAGCTCCACCGTCCGCGCGTCCGACAGGGTCCGGTGCGCCAGGGCGAGCGCGCCGCCGCTGAGCGCGAGCCCGGCGGCGAAGGCCACCAGTCCCCGCAGATGCTGCCGGGCGGCGCCCCGCGTCCCCTGCACCCCGAACGTGAACCTGCGATTGGCGGCGGTGTTCGCCACGGCGGTCACCAGCAGCGCGATCAGATTGGAGAGCTGGGCGTCGAGCGCCGGCCGCAGCACGGCGTACAGGCCCAGATAGGCGACGGTGGACAGCGCGCCGACGACCGCGAAGACGGGGAGCTGACGGGCGACCCCTTCGCGACGGGGCGCGGGTGTCTCGACGGGCCGGGCCATCCCCGTACCGTACCGTAAGTGAGCAAATCTCACCGTGTGTAGGCAAGTTGGGCGGCCTGGGTGACGGTGCGCCCGTCCCTTCCCGGGGAGGCATGGCGCCCGGTCCGCGCGTCGCTGCGGGTGCACGCGGACCGGGGCCGTTCGGGGGGCCCGGGGGGTCCGGGACCCTGGGAGGTTCAGGTACCCAGGGGACCGGAGACCCTCGGGGAGGGGTCAGCCGGCGGTGGCCGTCAGCTCGGACCCGGCCTCGGCCAGCGCGGCGGCGTGCGCGTCCATGCGCTGGGCCGCCAGGATCGCCGCCGCCGTGTCCGCGCGGGACGCGGCGACGAGCAGGGCGCGTCCCGCGAGGGAGTGCGCCCGTTCGTGCAGGGCCACCACGGGTGCCCCGGGGCTGTCGGAAGCCACGGCGCGGACCGGCGTCCGTCCTCCCCGCAACCGGCTGACCTGCTGCGCGAGCCGTGCGGCCGCGTTGTCCAGATCGGCGGACGGGGCCGGTGCACGCAGCTCGTCGGTGACGGCGAGCAGCGCCGCGAGGTGACCGGCGAGCTGGATGTCCAGCTCCTCCTCGCGGGTGCGGTGGGGGAAGTCGGCGGAGCTGCCGGCCATCGTGCTGTGGACCGACTTGGTGCGGATCGGCTCGTACATGAGGATGGCCTCCTGTGCTCTGACAGGAAGCCATCCTAGCTTGGATTTCGTCTAAAGTTGAGTCGTTGACAGAAGTGGACCACTGCTTCACGCAGGGTGACGGCGAGGGTGTCGGGTCGGGCCTCAGGGCTGGCCGTAGCCGTCCAGGAAGCGGGCGATGCGGCCCATCGCGTCCCGCAGGTCCGTCGTCGTCGGCAGGGTCACCACCCGGAAGTGGTCCGGCTCGGGCCAGTTGAAGCCGGTGCCCTGGACGACCATGATCTTCTCCTGCCGCAGCAGGTCCAGGACCATCTGCCGGTCGTCCTTGACCTTGAACACCGTCGGGTCCAGGCGCGGGAAGAGATACAGCGCCCCCTTCGGCCGCACGCACGTCACCCCGGGGATCTGCGTGAGCAGCTCGTAGGCCGTGTCCATCTGCTCCTTGAGCCGTCCGCCGGGCAGCACCAGGTCGTTCACGGACTGCCGCCCGGTGAGGGCGGCCACCACGCCGTGCTGGCCCGGCATGTTGGCGCACAGCCGCATGTTCGCCAGGATCGTCAGACCCTCGATGTAGGAGTCGGCGTGCGCGCGCGGACCGGAGATCGACATCCAGCCGACCCGGTAACCGGCCACCCGGTACGCCTTCGACATGCCGTTGAAGGTGAGGGTGAGCAGGTCGGGGGCGATCTTCGCGGTCGGGGTGTGGGTGGCGCCGTCGTAGAGGATCTTGTCGTAGATCTCGTCGGAGCAGACCAGCAGGTTGTGGCGGCGGGCGATGTCCGTCAGGCCCCGGATCATGGCCTCGTCGTAGACGGCGCCGGTCGGGTTGTTGGGGTTGATGATGACGAGCGCCTTGGTGCGGTCGGTGACCTTGCGCTCGATGTCGGCGAGGTCCGGCATCCAGTCGGACTGCTCGTCGCAGCGGTAGTGCACGGCCGTGCCGCCGGACAGTGACACGGCGGCCGTCCACAGCGGGTAGTCGGGGGCCGGGACCAGCACCTCGTCGCCGTCGTCCAGCAGGCCCTGCATGGCCATCACGATCAGCTCGGAGACGCCGTTGCCGATGAAGACGTGCTCGACGTCCGTCTCGATACCGAGGGTCTGGTTGTGCATGACGACCGCCCGGCGCGCGGCCAGCAGGCCCTTGGCGTCGCCGTAGCCGTGCGCCGAGGAGACGTTGCGGAGGATGTCCTCCAGGATCTCCGGCGGGCACTCGAACCCGAACGCCGCCGGGTTGCCGGTGTTGAGCTTGAGGATGCGGTGGCCCGCCGCCTCCAGACGCATCGCCTCCTCGAGAACCGGACCCCGGATCTCGTAACAGACGTTGGCGAGCTTCGTCGACTGGATCACCTGCATGTCTGGGAGCTTACGGTGCGGTAACGCCCGCCGGGGCGTGTTTTCCACCACGTGAGACGCGCACTTTAGGGGGATTTTTCCCGGGGCGCTCCCGGCCGGAAATGACTCCTTGCCCACGCCCCCCTCTGTAATCAGAATGCACATGACAATTCAGCGGGCGGCCGGCGGATCCCGGTCGCCCCGTCGTGCAGAGGGGACCCCCACATGAGAAAGCCTCTCGTCGCCGCGCTCATCGCCCTGGCCATAGCCGGGGCGGGCGCGGCACCCGCGAGCGCCAGTGCCGCCGAGACCAAGGCCGCCGACACCAAGGCCGCAGCCCCCACGCTCCAGGCCGTCACCCTCGCCGGGACCGTCGCGCTCAGCAACTGTTCCGGCTCGGTCGTCCGCTTCCCGAACTCCCTGGACACCGACCCCGCGCTGGTGCTCAGCAACGGCCACTGTCTGACCTCCGGCTTCCCGGAGCCCGGCGAGGTCATCACCAACCAGTCCTCCACCCGCACCTTCGGACTGCTCAACTCCTCCGGCACCCGGGTCGCGACCCTGCGCGCCTCCAAGCTCGCCTACGCGACGATGACCGACACGGACGTCTCGATCTACCAGCTCACCAGCAGCTACGCGACGATCCGCAACAGCTACGGCATCTCCGCGCTGACCGTGCAGGACACGCACCCGGCCGCCGGCACCGCCATCACCGTGGCGTCCGGCTACTGGAAGCGGCTCTACAACTGCAATATCGACGGCTTCGTGTACCGCATCAAGGAGGGCGACTGGACCTGGAAGGACTCGGTCCGCTACACCTCCGCCTGCCAGACCATCGGCGGCACCTCCGGCTCCCCGGTGGTCGACCAGGCCACCGGCAAGGTCGTCGCCGTCAACAACACCGGCAACGAGGACGGCCAGTCCTGCACGGTGAACAACCCCTGCGAGGTCGACACCGCCGGCAACGTCACCGTCCGCAAGGGCATCAACTACGCCCAGCAGACCTATCTGATCCCGGCCTGCTTCACCACCGGCAACCAGCTCAACCTGAACGCGGCCGGCTGCGCCCTGCCCAAGCCGTAGGCGCCGCGCGCGGGGCGTTCCGTCACATGGGACTGCGACGGACCGCCCGCCCCGCCAGGACGTCCGTGCGCCGGCCGTCCTCGATGACGAAACGGCCGTCGATCAGGACGTGCGGGATGCCGGTCGGCAGGGCGCGGGGGTGGTCGTAGGTCGCGCCCGCCGCCACCGTCGCCGGGTCGAACAGGACCAGGTCGGCGCGGTAACCCTCGCGGACCAGGCCCCGGTCCGGCAGGCGCAGACGGGCCGCCGGGCGGCCGGTCAGATGGGCGACGCACTCCTCCAGCGACAGGACGCCCGCCTCCCGTACGTACTCCCCGAGGTAGCGCGGGAAGGTGCCGTACGCGCGCGGGTGCGGTTTCGCGCCCTGGAGGATGCCGTCCGAACCGCCCGTGTGGACCCGGTGCCGCATGATCGTGCGGACGTTGTCCTCATGGCCGACGTGCTGGAGGATCGCCGGGCCGAGCCGGTCCGCGAGGAGCAGTGCGCGGGCCGTCTGCCAGGGGCTCTCGCCGCGCAGCGCCGCCGACCGGGCGACCGTACGGCCCACGAAGTCGCCCAGGGCCGGGTCCGTCACGCCCGAGATCTCGATGGTCTCCCAGTCGACCGGTACACCGTGGCAGCCGTCGGAGCCGGTCACCTCCAGATCGTGGCGGACGCGCTCGGCGGTCTCGTCGTCCGCGAGGCGGCGCAGGATCTCCGCCGGGCCGCCCTCGCCCGCCCAGCTCGGCAGCAGCGCCGCGAGGGTGGTGCAGCCCGCGGTGTACGGATAGGTGTCCAGGGTGATGTCGGCGCCCGCGTCCAGCGCCTCGTCCAGCAGCGCCACCAGCTCCGGCGCCCGGCCCTCGTTCACCCCGAAGTTCATGGTGGCGTGGGCCAGATGGAGCGCACAGCCCGCCTCACGGGTCAGCGCCACCATCTCCGCGTACGCCTCCAGGGCACCCGCGCCGTAGGAGCGGTGGTGGGGGCAGTAGTAGCCGCCGTACCGCGCCACCACCCGGCACAGTTCGGTGAGTTCGGTGTCCGGCGCGTACATCCCCGGGGTGTAGGTCAGCCCGGACGACAGCCCGACCGCGCCCTGTTCCATGCCCTCGGCCACCAACTGCCGCATCCGGTCCAGCTCCCGGTCCGTGGCCGGGCGGTCCGTCCAGCCGACGACCAGCGCCCGCAGGGTGCCCTGCGGGATCAGATAGGCCGCGTTGACCGCGATGCCCCGGTCCAGCCGGTCCAGGTACTCGCCCACCGACCGCCAGTCGAAGTCGATGTCGTCGCCGTGGCCGTTCCACCCCGTGACGGCCCGCCGGACCCCTTCGAGCGTGGCGTCGTCCACCGGCGCGTACGACAGCCCGTCCTGGCCCAGGACCTCCAGGGTCACGCCCTGCGCGGCCTTCGCGCTGTGGTCCGGGTCGCGCAGCAGCGCCAGATCGCTGTGGGCGTGCATGTCGATGAAGCCGGGGGCCAGGACCAGCCCCTCCGCGTCCAGCTCGCGCACCGCCTTGGGACGCTGGCAGCCCGCGGCCGCCGCCTCCTTGACGATCGACACGATCCGGCCGCCGTCGATGACGACGTCGGCACGGTAGGAGTCCGCGCCGCTGCCGTCGACGACGTCCGCGTCCCGGACGACGAGATCTTCCATACCGGCCTCCCGCTCGGAGATACGTGCGGATCAGAGGAACGTGCGGATCATAAGGACGCGCGGGTCAGAAGAACGTGCGGATCAGAAGAACGTGCGGACGTACTCGACGACCGTGCCGTCCGCCTCGGCCACCGGGATCAGCGGCCACTTGTCGAACGACGTGCACGGATGGGACAGGCCCAGGCCCACCCAGTCGCCCACCTCCAGATCCGCCTCGGGCAGGGTGCGCAGCCAGGCGTGCTGGTCGGACAGGGCGGTCACCGACACCCCGGTGGCCGGGTGCTCCGCGCCGTCGCGCCGCACCACCTGGGCGAAGGGGAGGTCCAGGTCGTAGGCGGCGTCGCGCTTGCCCGCGTTGACGAACGCCTGCTCCGGGCTGGGGCGGGAGACCACCTGGGTCCACAGCCGGAAGGCCGGCTCCAGGGCCCCTTCCTCCGGCACCCGGTTGAACGGGGTCAGCCTGCGGTAGTGCCCGTCGTCGTGCGAGACGTACGCGCCCGAGCGCAGCAGCTTCAGCACCGGCCGGGAGAGCCCGGGGATCTCCGCGAAGACATCGGCGACCGCGTCGAACCAGGCGGAGCCGCCCGCGCTGACCACGATCTCGTCCAGGCCGTCGAACCGCCCCGCCTTGTCGAAGTTCACGGCGAGCGCCACCAGCCGGCGCAGCCAGGCGTGCACCCGCTCCGGGTCCGCCCCCGGCACCTCGCCCTCGTACCCGGCGACCCCGGTCAGCCGCAGCGTCGGCACGGCGGCCACCGCGTCCGCGACGGCCGCGCACTCCTCCTCGGTGCGCACCCCGGTGCGCGCCCCCTCGCCCGCGGCCAGTTCCACGACCACGTCCACCGGCCGCCCCGCCCCGCGCAGCGCGGCGTCCATCAGCTCCACCCCGCGCACGGAGTCGACGTAACAGACGAGCCGGAACTCCGGGTCGCGGTCCTGCTCGGCGGCGATCCACCGCAGGGCCGCCGGGTCCACCAGCTCGTTGGCGAGGAAGACCCGCGCGACGCCGAACGCCCGTGCCACCCGCACCTGATGCGGTACGGCGAGCGTGATGCCCCAGGCGCCCCGGTCGATCTGCCGCTGGAAGAGCTGCGGGGCCATGGAGGTCTTGCCGTGCGGGGCGAAGGCCAGCCCGTGCCGGTCCGCGTACGTCTCCATGAGCCGCAGGTTGTGCTCAAGGCGTTCGGCGGAGAGCGCGAGGACGGGCGTGGCGAAGCCGCCGGTGAAGAGGTTGCGGCGCTGCGCGGTCAGCTCGCCGACCGTCAGGCCGTCGGCGTCCGGGGGGAGGCCCTTGAAGCGGTGGTCGACGCGTTCCTCGGCGAGTCGGGCGAGCGCCTCGGTGCTCATGGAACCTCCTGATCAGGAGCGTTGCGCTGAATGCAACGTCCATTGCGTATATCGCTTGCTGCTGTCTAACATCTCGCCCGACGCGGGGTCAACGACCCGCCCGAGGCTGGGAGCTACGACGATCGTGACCGACACCGGACCGCGCAACGCCCCCGGCGCCATGGAGGCCGTCGATGTCGTCGCGCTCGGCGAGTCCATGGTCACCTTCGTGCCGACGGGCCCCGGCCGCCTCGCCGACGTGGGCCACTTCGCGCGCGGCATCGGCGGCGCCGAGTCCAACGTGGTGTGCGCGCTCGCGGCGGCCGGCCACACGGCCCGCTGGGTGAGCCGGGTCGGCGCGGACGCCTTCGGCGACCACCTCGTGACGGCGATCGGCGCCCACGGCGTCGACGTCGCGTCGGTACGGCGGGACCCGGCGCGTCCGACGGGCGTGTACTTCCGTACGGCGGACGACCGGTCGACGGCCGCGCACGAGGTGGCCTACTACCGGGCGGGTTCGGCGGCCTCGGCGATGACCGTGGACTCGGTGGACCTGACGGCGGCCCGCGCCGGACGGATCCTCCACCTGTCCGGGATCACGGCGGCCCTGTCGCGCGGCTGCGCGGACCTGCTGCGCGAACTGCTGCGCCCCGGCCCCGACCGCCCGCTGATCAGCTTCGACGTCAACCACCGGCCGGGCCTGTGGCGCGACGGCGACGCCGGACACGTCCTCCTCGAACTGGCCCGCGCCGCCGACCTCGTCTTCGTGGGCGAGGACGAGGCGGCCCAGGCGTGGGGCGTGCGGGCCGGCGACCCCGGGGCGATCCGGGACCTGCTGCCCGAGCCGGAGACGCTGGTGGTGAAGGACGGCGGACGAGGAGCGAGGGTCTTCGGGCCCGACCGCGCGGCCGCTGTCTTCGCACCCGCCCTCGCCGTCGACGTCGTGTCCACCACCGGCGCCGGGGACGCCTTCGCCGCCGGGTTCCTCTCCGCCACCCTGCGCGGACTCGGCGCACGCGAACGCCTGCGCCACGGCCATCTCACCGCCGCCGCGGCCCTCACCACCCCCGGCGACACGGCCGTACCCCCGACCCGCGGCCACGCCGACCGGCTCGCCGCCCTCGACGACCACGCGTGGGGGAGACTTCGACTCGGCCCCGGCTGGACGGAGGCCCCGGCCGCACCGCAGGAGGTACCCGCCCCATGAGCCAGACCGTCGACCGCGCCCTGAGCATCCTGCCGCTGCTCGCCGAGGGCCCCGCCGACCTCGGCCGGGTCGCCGACCGGCTCGGCGTCCACAAGTCGACGGCCCTGCGGCTGCTGCGCACCCTGCACGAACACGGCCTGGTCTACCGCCAGTCCGACCAGCGCTACCGCCTCGGGGCCCGCCTCTTCGCCCTCGCCCAGGAGGCGATGGAGAACCTCGACATCCGCGAGATCGCCCACCCGCACCTGGTCCGGCTCAACGAGCGGTGCGGACACACCGTCCACCTCGCCGTGCACGAGGAGGGCGAAGTGCTCTACATCGACAAGGTGGAGAGCCGCTACCCGGTGCGGATGTACTCCCGTATCGGCAAGCCCGTCGCCATCACCGTCGCCGCCGTCGCCAAGCTGCTCCTCGCCGATCTGCCCGAGGCCGAACGGCGGGCGGTCGCCGAGCAGCTCGACTACCCGCTCTACACGGCCCGCTCCACCCCCGACGCGGCCGCTTTCCTACGGGAGTTGGAGAAGGTCCGCGCCCAGGGCTGGGCCACCGACCTCGGCGGCCACGAGGAGTCCATCAACTGCGTCGCCGCCCCCGTCCGGGGCGCCGACGGCCGGGTGGTCGCCGCGATGTCGGTCTCCGCGCCGAACGTCGTCGTCACCGTCGACGAACTCCTCACCCTGCTTCCGCTGGTGCGCCGTACGGCGGACACCATCAGCGGCGAGTACTCCGGCAGAACCCCAGCGAAGGACACGTCCCGATGACCGAGAAGACCGCCCTCACCCCGAAGACCCACACCACCCCGCCCGCGCAGTTCTCGCACGGCGTGCGCAAGGGCAACATCCTCCAGGTCGCCGGTCAGGTCGGCTTCCTGCCCGCGGTCGAGGGGCAGCCCCCGACGCCCGCCGGTCCCACCCTGCGCGAGCAGACCCTCCAGACCCTCGCCAACGTCAAGGCGATCCTCGAAGAGGGCGGCGCCTCCTGGGACGACGTGATGATGATCCGCGTCTACCTCACGGACGTCGACCACTTCGCCGAGATGAACGCGCTCTACAACGCCTACTTCGAGGAGCAGCGGCTCACCGCCCCGCCCGCCGCCCGCACCACGGTCTACGTCGGCCTGCCCGCGGGGCTGCTCATCGAGATCGACGCGCTGGCGGTCCTCGGCTAGCACTCGGCTGGTCCGCCGGGTCCGGTGACGGTGTCTCAGCGGGGTGACGGGCCCGATCGTGTAGGCGTCTCATAACGAAGTCGGGGCCGACTGTGTCCGGCACAGGAACTTCGACCATACTGCCCGCTGTGGAGCAGCGCATAGGTTCGAGCAGCCAGCCCCTGAAGGGCGCCGGATTCGACCCGGCATTCATCCCCGGGCTCACGTCGCCCGTGACCGCGAAGCCGGCGGACGACGACACGTCACCGGCCGACGGCGTGACGGAGGCCGAGGACGCCGAGGAGTCGCCCGTGGAGGCGGAGGCGGAGGCCGTGGCGGAGACGACGGTCCCCGCCGAGGACGAGACGCCCGACGGTCCCGTCTTCGAGGCGTCCGACCGCCGCGCGCGGATCACCGCCGACGCCCGCGGCGTCCGGCTCCGCCTCGACGAGGAGGCGTGCGAGTTCCGCTGGGACGAGATCGGCGCCGTGGAGACGGAGACACCGCGGTTCGGCAAGCGGTTCACCGTCACGGTGCACACCCCTGACCGCCGCTGGTACCCGATCGAGGTCGAGGCGACGGCCAGGAGCCGCTTCCAGGAGTGGGAGGACCAGCTCGACGCGGTCCTCGACGCCTACTTCGAGGAAGGCGACGCCGAGGACACGGACGTCAAGGAGAAGGACGCCGACGCCGAGGACTAGGCGCTACGCGCAGTACTGCGCCTGCTTTCCGATGGACCGGTACATGCAGTCCGCGTTCTCCAGGAGTTGCAGCACCGCGTCCTTGTTGCGGGAGGTCTCCCGCTCGATGACCTCGTCGGGCGGGTAGAACCCGCCCCCGGCCGCCGAGCCCGGGTACATCTCGAAGGTGTACGAGAAGATCTTGTGCGTGCCCCAGAGGTAGTCGTCGATCGACCCGTCGGTGATGTACAGGTCGCTCGCCTGCTCCGGGGTGTAGCCGTTGCTCGCGGCCATCGAGCGGCCGACCGTGGCGAACGCGTTGCGGTCGTCGGCGGTCATCCCGGTCGTGGTGTCGGCGGTGGTGTACCCGAAGGGCCACAGCACCAGTTGGCTGTAGGTGTGGAAGTCGATCCCGGCGGTGATCTGCTGCTTGCCGCCCACGACCCGGCTGCGCACGAAGTCGGCGACGACCTTCACCTCGGGCGCGGACTCGGCGGCCGCGCCCCGGTAGGTCTCGGACGACGTCGAGCCGGAGGAGCCGCCGCAGCAGCCCCAGCGGTAGGCCCAGTTGCGGTTGAGGTCCGTACCGACGTACGAGGAACCGGAGTTGGGCTGGCGGTTCTTGCGCCAGGAGCGGTAGGAGCCGGTGGCGATGTCGTACTCGCCGCCGTCCGGGTTGAGGTCCGGGACGACCCAGATCTCACGGCCGTTCACCATGTTCGTGACGCGGCTGTCGGTGCCGTAGCCCGCGCCCAGTTCGCGCAGCAGGTAGAGGGCCATCTCCACGGTGAGGTGCTCGCGGGCGTGCTGGTGGTGGGTGAACAGCACCTCGGGCTCGGCCTCGTCGGTGCCGACGTTGTCGCTGATCTTGACGGCGACGATGTCGCGGCCCTGGTAGGACTTGCCGATCACGCGCTTGCTCATGATCGTCGGGTAGGCGGCGATGCGCTGGTCGATCTCGGCCGTCATCTCCGCGTAGTTGTGGTAACGGGAGTCGGCGGACGGGAAGTCGAAGAGCCGTACCTCGTCCTCGGCGACGCGGTTCGGCGCGGAGCCCACGAGGGAGACCTCGTAGCCCTGGGCGCGCAGCTTCTTGATCTGGTCGGCGCGGCCGGAGACGACGACGGTCTCCGAGTCGGCCTCGTCGACGCTCACCCCGGCGGCGGCGATCGCCGTGCGCATCTGGGGCGTGCTGTGGTGGACGTGGATCTCGTACTGCCGGATGTCGTCGGCGGAGGCGGCCGGCTTGGGGGCGCCGTTCGCCGCCGCGTCGGTGGCCGTGGCCGTGAGGGGTGCCGCGAGGGCGAGGGCCAGCAGGGCGGCGAGGGCGGCGGGCCTCCTGCCGCCGCGGGCGCGGGTGGCGCCGGAGCCTGAGCCGCGGATGCGGAGTCGCATGAGATCTCCTTGTGGGGAGGGAAGTGTGGGGGGTCGTGCTGCTTCCGTGCGACGTGCTGTGCGCTTGCTGTGCGGCGGTACGGGTGCCGCTCATCGTGAGCGCATGGCATGTGCAGGTCAATAGACGGCAAGGAGTCGCGCTGGCCTGAATCATGCGGAAAGAGGGCCGCGCAGTGTACGCATGGCCACGCCTTTCGGTGCGATCCACGGCAAAGTGCACCCACCCGTGTGAGCGGAACGTGCATATATGTAGGCCCCGGGGAAGCCTGATGGTCCGCAGGAACGCACCCCTCCAGAGGACTGGCTGATCATGGGCGGATCAGCGCCGCGCCGGGACTGTCATCTGCCGGTCGAGACGACCAGCTTCGTCGACCGGCGAACCGAACTGGCCGAAGCGCGCGAGCTGTTGACCAGGGCCCGGCTCATCACCCTGACCGGCCCCGGCGGCGTCGGCAAGACCCGCCTGGCCGGCCGGATCGCGGCGCGCGTCGCCCGCGCCTTCCCCGACGGCGTCCCCTTCGTCCACCTCTCGGGCCTGCACGACCCCGCGCTCGTCCCGCACGCCGTCGCCGACGCGCTCGACCTCCACGACCACTCCGCGGACCCCCCGCTGGAGGCCCTCGTACGGCATCTGCGGGACCGCCGGCTGCTCCTGGTCGTCGACAACTGCGAGCATCTGCCGGACGCCTGCGCCGAACTCGCCGGCGCGCTGCTGCGCGGCACCACCGGCGTCCGTGTCCTCGCCACCAGTCGGCACCGGCTCGGTCTGACCGAGGAACACCTCATGGACGTACGGCCACTGCCGGTGCCCGATCCGGACGACGACCTGTCCGCCGCCGACGGCTACCCGGCGCTCGCCCTCTTCGCCGACCGGGCCGCCGCGGTCGTCCCCGGCTTCCGCCTCACCGCCGCCAACCGCGCCTCCGTCGCCCGGCTCTGCCACCGCCTCGACGGCCTTCCGCTCGCCATCGAACTGGCCGCCGTCCGGATGCGCGTCCTCGACGTCGACCAGCTCCTGGCCCGCCTCGACGACCGCTACCGCCTCCTCACCGGCGGCAGCCCCGCGGTCCTGCCCCGCCACCAGACCCTGCGGGCGGCGGTCGACTGGAGCCACGAGCTGTGCGACCCGAGCGAACGACTCGCCTGGTCCCGCCTCTCCGTCCTGGCCGGAAGCTTCGACCTGGAGACGGCCGAGGCAGTGTGCACGGACCCGGAGGGCACCGACGCCGCCGACGCCTCTCCCCTGCACCCCCACGCCGTCCTCGAAGCCGTCGCCGGGCTGGTCGACAAGTCCGTGCTGTGCCGGGAGGCCGCGACCGGCGGGGGCGGGGTCCGCTACCGGCTGCTCGACAGCCTCCGGCACTACGGCCTCGAACGGCTCCGGGAGCGGCCCGGGGAGGAGCGGGCCGCGCGGATCCGGCACCGGGACCACCTCCAGCGCCATGTGGAGGCGTACGAACGGGACTGGTTCGGGCCGGACCAGCCCGCCGTCGTCGCCCGGCTGCGCGCCGACCGCGACAGCATCCGCGCCGCCCTCGACTTCAGCCTCACCACCCCCGGGGAGGCGCTCGCCGGGCTGCGGCTCGCCGGCACCCTGTGGTTCCACTGGCACGCCTGCGGAGCACCCCGCGAGGGCCGCTACTGGCTCGACCGCGCCCTGGACGCCCACCCGGACCCCACCCCCGAACGGGCCCGCGCGCTCTGGGTCGCGGGACTGCTGGCCGGCTGTCCCGAGGACCTCACCCGCGGCCGCCGCCGCGCCGAACAGGCCCGCGACCTCGCCCACCGCCTCGGCGACGCGGCGGAGGCGGCGCACGCGGACTACGTCGTCGGCGTCATCCGGCTCTTCAGCGACGACCTCACCGGCGCCCTCGACCACTTCCGCGCCGGCGTCGACCGCGGCCCGCTGCCCGGCCAGCACCTCAGCCTCGTCGGCCTCGACCGCGTCGAACTCGCCTGCGCCCTGGCCTTCCTGGGCCGCGCCGACGAGGCCATCGCCGTCTGCGAGGAGACCCGCGCGCTCTGCGCCGCGCACGGCGAGCGGTGGGTGCTGTCGTACGTGGAACGCATCCTGGCGCTCGCCCACAGCGTCAAGGGCGACCGGGAACGGGCCGAGGAGCACGGCAGGGAGGCCCTGCGGCTCAAACTCGCCGTGCACGACGTGATCGGCATGGGCCTCACCCTCGACCTGCTGGCCCGGATCGCCGCCGAGCGCGGCGCCCACCAGCGGGCGGCCGTCCTGCTCGGCGGCGCCGACCGCGCCTGGGCCGACATCGACCGCGACCGCTGGGGCTCGGCCGCCCTCAACGCCACCCGCCGGGCCGGCGAGGAGCGCGTCCGCGCCGCGCTCGGCCCGGCCGCCCTGCGCCGCGGCTACGACCGGGGCGCCGCCCTCGCCCTCCCGGACGTCGTCGCCTACGCCCTGGAGGAGAACGGCGGCGACCCGCCCGAACGCCCCTCCGGCTCCGCGCACGGCGTCCGGCTCACCCGCCGGGAGGCGCAGGTCGCCGCGCTGGTCGCGGAGGGGCTCGCCAACCAGCAGATCGCCGACCGTCTGGTGATCGCCCGCCGCACCGCCGAAGGACATGTCGAACGCATCCTCAGCAAGCTCGGCCTCAGCAACCGCAGCCAGATCGCCGCCTGGGTGGCCGCCCAGCGCTGACCAGCCGCCACCAGGCGAACCGACCGCCCGGCCCCGCACCCGCACCCGCCGACCACCCCCAGGGGGATCCATGACCGCCCATCCGGCCCCGACCACCGCCCCGACCACCGCACCGGCCGAGGGCCTCGCCCCGCACGGCGGGTTCGACCACCGCATGACCGTCTGCGGCACCGACGAGGACTTCGTCGCCGCCGCCCTCGCCTTCCTCGCCGAGGGACTGGCCGCCCCCGACGAGCCGCCACCCCTCGCCATCGTCGCCCCCGACAAGCTGGACCTCCTGCGCGACGCCCTCGGCACCGGCGCCAAGGACGTCGGCCTCGTCCCGCACACCGACTGGTACACCGGCTCCGCCGCCAACGCCGTGGCCCGCGCCGCCCGCCACCTCGCCACCGACGCCGGGCCCGGCGGCCGCTGTCACCTCCTCATGGAACCCGTGTGGAACGGCCGCGCCGGACGCTCCCCGCGCGAGAGCGCCGAGTGGATCCGCTACGAGGCCCTCGCCAACCTTCTCTTCGCCCCCACCGCGACCACCGCGATGTGCGTCTACGACACCCGCACCGCCGGGTCCGTCGTCATCGAGGCGGCCCGCCGCGCCCACCCCGGCAGCGGCGTCTACACCGACCCCGCGCGGATCGCCGTCGAGCTGGACGCCGTACCGCTGCCGCCCGTGCCCGCCGAGGCGGAGCTGCTGCCCGAGCCGGTGCCGGAGGCCGTGCGCGGCTGGGCCGTGGCGCGCGGGCTGGGCGCCGCCGACGCGGACCTGTTCGCGGCGGCCGTCGCGGAGGCGGCCGCCCTCGGCCCCGTCACCGGCGCCCTGCTGTGGGGCGAGGCCCCCGGCTGCGTCTGCGAGGTGGGCCTCGCCAAACGGGTCGACGACCCCCTCCTCGGGTTCGTGCCGCCCGCCGACGCGGCCGCCCCGGCACCCGGCCAGGGCCTGTGGTTCGCCCGCCAGGTCTGCGCGTACGTCGACCTCCGCGCTGCCGCCGGCGGGGGCACGTCCGTACGCCTCCAGTACGGATGAGCGCCCCCGGTCGCCCGGAAGGATCACGGGCGGGTACGGAAACGGGTAGTCCTCCCCGTGCGCCACGGGACCACAGGGGGCACTCTGACCTCATGCTGCGAATCTCCGGGGGCGGCCCCCTCCCGGACCCCCACCCTCAGTACGGCGCATACCCCCAACCGCCCTTGGGAGCGGGACATTCGAGCGTCGAGTACGAGCCCTGGCCCACCGCCGTCCGGGCGGCCCGCGCGCAGGTGCGCGAGCAGCTCGAACGGTGGGGGCTCGCCGACCGGGGCGACCTGGTGGACACCGCCGAACTGCTGGTCAGCGAGCTGGCCACGAACGCCGTGCTGCACTCCGCGAGCCGCTTCCGGCTCACCCTGTCCGCCGCGCACGGCACCCTGCGCTGCGAGGTCGCCGACACCGGCCGCCGCGTCCCCGAGGTGCGGGCGGCCGGCGGCGGGGAGAACGGCCGCGGGATGTTCCTGGTGGACGCGCTCGCCCGGCACTGGGGCTGTCTGCGGGACGGGCAGGTCAAGACGGTGTGGTTCGAACTCGGCACGTGCGGGTGCGCGCGGCGGTGTGTGCCGTCGGAGTGCGGCACCGGCACCTGAGCGTCCGGACCCGGTCGCCTCTGCTCTCGGGTCAGTCCTCGTCGCTCGTCCAGCGGGCGCTGAGCGCGATGTCCCGGAGCTGCTTCATCGTCAGGGCGGGCTTCGCACGGGTCGCGTCCTTGTTCTGGTCGCCCGTGTTGAAGGCGCTGACGACCACCCGCAGCCCGTCCGTGCGCAGGGTGTCGACGGTCCACCACACGACCCCGGCCCCGCCCTTCTCACCGGGCACCTGGCGCGTCGTGACCCGGGTGCCGTCGGGCAGGGTCTCGGCGTCCGCGCCGAACAGCTCCCCGGCGACGTCGGACATGCCCGGCTGCACATTCACCTGCACCAGGCTGGCGCCCTTCCCGTCGTCGAGGACGAACGAGCCGAACCCCTCCTGACTGTCGGCGGCCGTCCGGTCGAGCCCCTTGGGCAGCAGCAGGGCCAGCTTGCGCATCACCACGGTGGCGGGCATCTGCGCGGACGGCCCCGAACCGGCGGACACCGGCTTCTCCGGCACGGGCAGGGAAGCGATGATCCCGCGCCACACCTCGGCCCCGGCCACCTTCTTCAACTGGGCGACAGTGAGCGGCGGTTCGGGCCGGCTGACCGGCTCGCCCTTCTCGGCGGGCGCGTTCCACTCCAGGAGGCTCACCCGGTACCCGGCCGGGGTGACCAGGTCCGCGCCCCACGCCTTGGTGTCCGCACGGCGGTCGGGATACTCGTAGCCCTGGTAGACGGTGAGCGCGGAGCCGTCGGACAGCAGCTCGGTCGTGCAACTGTCCATGTCCCCCTGGCCCTTCTCCGGGCAGGGCAGCACCAGCGCCCGCGGATCGATCGGCTCGTCGCCGTCCGCGGCGATCCGGTCCAGGCCCAGGGAGAGCGCCCCTGGGCCCTCGCCGTCGTCGAACACACCCGTCACCAGGGGCGGCAGCTCGTCGTCCGTGCCGCGGGTCTCGGCGGCGGTGAACGTCCCCTCGGGGAGCAGCTCGCGGAGCGTACGGACCAGGTCGTCGCCGGAGACGGTCTTCTTCTCGGCCGTGCGGTCGCCCGCGGCGAGGGAGGCAGGGCGGGTGTCGGGCGCGTGGTCGTCCGGCAGGATCAGCGCCCCGCCCACGCCCACCAGGGCGAGGGCCGCCGCGCTGCCGGCGACCGCGGCGCGGCGCTGCACCTGCATCCGGCGGCCGCGCCGGGCCCCGGCGGCGGTGAGTTCGGTGCGGGGGGAGTCGAAGGAGCCGCCCGCGTGGTGGAGGGCGTCGGAGAGCCGGCTCTCGAAGGGGTCGTCGGGCTGGTGCGAGGGCATGGTGAACCACCGTTCCACGAGCGGGTGATGAGGTGAGGTGTCAAGGGCCCCGAGGGCGTGGCTCAGGGCCGGGCGTACTCGCCGACGTCCTCGCCGAGCAGTTCCCGCAGCCGGGCGAGGGCGCGGGTGCAGCGGGTGCGGACGGCGGCGGAGCTGGCGTCGAGGGCCTTGGCGGTCTCCTCGACGGAACGGTCCTCCCAGTACCGCAGGACCACGACAGCGCGGTCCTTCGCGGGCAGCCGGGCCAGGGCCTGGAGCAGGGTGAGCCGCAGCGTGGTGTCGGAGTCGGCCCCGCCGCCGTCGGACACGTCCGGGAAGGCGTCCACGGCCCGTTCCCGGCTGCTGCGGCGGCGCCGGTGGGCGAGGAAGGTGCGGGTCAGGACGGTCTGCGCGTAGGCGGCGGGGTTGTCGGCGCGGGAGACGCGCCCCCAGCGGACGTACACCCTGCCGAGGGTCTCCTGGACGAGATCCTCGGCGAGATGCGTGTCCCCGGCGGTGAGCAGACAGGCGGACCGGTACAGGTGTCCGGCGCGCGCCGCCGCGAACTCGGCGTACTCGTCGGCGCGAGCCTGCCTCATGCGTGGTCCCCCCAGAGTCCGTGTGCGCGTCGCCCTTCACCTCATTGATGCGGTGGGCCCCCGGAAATGTTTCAGGGGGCCGGAAATCGCTTCGCGGCGGGGGCGGGTAGGTTTCCTTTGTGACAGCCCAGCCCCCGCCGCCGCCCGGTTTCGGCCCGCCCCCGCCGCAGTACCTCGCCGAGGGGCCGCAGTACCTCCCGCCCGGCGGGGCACTGCCCGAGTTCCTGGCCGTGGACCGGCGCAACTCGATCGTCGTCGACGCGACGGGCGTGGCCTTCGAGATGTACGGCATCACGGTCGAGTTCACCTGGCCGGAGATCCGCAGCGTCCACTACAAGGCGAGCGACGACGCCAAGTCCCTGATGGTCGCGGTCGTCCACCTGGACGGCAGGGTGTACGAGGGCGTGGTCCGCGCGAAGCCGACGGAACGGCTGCGGGCCTGGTTCCCCCAACTGGCCTGGGTCCTCGGCTACTACCGCCCGACGGGCTGACGTGGCTTCACAGCAGGTGGTCGGCTTTGCCGGCTTTGATGTCGAGGATCATGGTGCGGAGCGCTTCGCGGGTGTCGGTGAGGTAGGTGTCTTCGGCGCCGGCTATGGCGATGTAGGCGTTGCCCTCCGGGTCGGTACCCAGGCGGAAGCAGGCCGATCCCTCGCCGCAGTACGGGTCTTCCCAGGTGATCTCGGGCATGGTCGTCTCCTCAGAGCTGGTGGGCGATACTCCGGATGAGGTCGTACGACTCCTCGGGGGACAGCGCACGGCCCTCCATCCAGTCCAGTTGCGTGCGGTACTTGGACAACTGCGTTTCCTGGTAAAGGAATTCCGGTCCGTGCGCGCTGTCGATCTGGACGGTGTCCAGTTGAGGGACCGGGCCCGCCAGATAGACCACGGTCTGCCCGGCGCCGGGGAACGAACCCGCGTCGAACGGAATGACCCGCAGGGTCACATGAGGCTGCTCCGACACGGCGAGCAGATGTTCCAACTGCCCTCGTGCGACCTTGCGTCCCCCGAACTGCATGCGCAGCGCGGCCTCGTGCAGTATCCCGACGTACGGGGTGGGACTGTCGCCCTCCACCACCCGCTGGCGCTCCAGCCGATGGGCGAGCCGTAGCGCGACCTCGTGTTCGGGCAGCGGCGGCAGCACGGCCTTGAAAACGGCCTGGGCGTAGTCGCTGGACTGGAACAGCCCCGGCATGTGGATCAGGTGCACGCTCCGGATCCGTACCGCGTGGTGCTCCAGCTCGGCGATGTCGAGGATCCCGGCCGGGAGGCTGCCTCGGTACCTCTCCCACCAGCCCCGCTCGGCCGGTTGGGCCATCTCGACCAGGGCGTCGACGTATGCCTGGTCGTCACAGTCGCAGTTGCAGGCCAGGGTGCGCAGCCGCTCGGGGCTGATGGCACGCGACCCCGACTCGATGTTGGAGATCTTGCCGCGGTCCACGCCGAGGAGCCCCGCCGCGTACTCCCCGGTCAGACCGGCGGCGGTCCGCATTCTCCTTACTTCCGCCCCGAGCCTCTTCTGACGCTCGGTCGGAGACGTCCTCGCGGCCATGCGATGCCCTCCTTCAAGCCGGGATCACCCTATCGGGGCCCATGTTCTCCCAATGAGGGGGCAACATAACCCGGCGTGCCTTACATTCAGTTAAGGACAAGCTACACAACGCAGTTGGAGCCCCTCATGGCCATGCCTCACCTCTGCCCCCTCGCCCCCGCGTTCCCCTGTGACTTCACCCCGCCCATCCCCGAAACCCTCTCCTACAGCCTCACGTTGCCCGCGTCGCTGGCGAGTCCCGGGCGGGCGCGGGCCGTGGCGCGGGAGGTGCTGGGGGCTCACGGGCTGAGCGACATGCTGGACCCGGCGTTGCAGGTGGTGGGCGAACTGACGGCCGTGGCGGCGCAGTTCACGCAGTCCCCGGACTTCTATCTCTCCCTCCGCTATCGCAACTCCACGCTGCGGGTGATCGCCTACGACAGTCACCCCCGCCACACCCAGCCGAACCTCGCCGCCGCCTGCGACACCCGCCGCCGCGCGGCACTGCGCGTCCTCGCCTGCGTCTGCCGCGCCTGCGAGGGCGACTGGGGCTTCGGCGCGGCACGGGAGCCCGGCGGAGGCACGCGCGCGTGGGCGAGCCTGCCGAGGGCGACCGCGGCGGCGTACGGCAGGGGTGCCGCGCACAGTGTCACGGGCTGAGCCCCGTACACACGGCGGACGGCCGCCCGGAGCCTGGTGGGGCCAGGTCCCGGACGGCCGTGGATCAAACCTCCGCACAGAGCTACGGCAGCGCGTGCACGTGCGGCCCCACCGCGTTGGACCACGCGTTGCCCGCCGTCGCGTCCCAGTTCGTGGACCAGGTCATCGCGCCCCGCAGGTCGGGGTACGTCCTGGACGGCTTGAAGGAACCGCAGTTCGTGCCCTTGGCCAGGCAGTCGAGGGCGTTGTTGACGATCGTCGGGGAGACGTACCCGCTGCCCGCGCCACGCGTGGACGCCGGCAGGCCCAGGCCGACCTGGGACGGGGCGAGGCCGCCCTCCAACTGGATGCAGGCCAGCGCGGTGAGGAAGTCCACCGAGCCCTGCGAGTAGACCTTGCCGTCGCAGCCCAGCATCGAACCGCTGTTGTAGTACTGCATGTTGACGACCGTGAGGATGTCCTTCACGTTCAGCGCGGTCTGGAAGTAGGCGCCCGAGGTCGACTGCATGTCGATGGTCTGCGGCGCCATCGTGAGGATCATCGACGGTCCCGCCTGCGCGGACAGGGAGCGCAGCGCCTGGGTCATGTAGGTCGCGTTGAGACCGTTCTCCAGGTCGATGTCGACGCCGTCGAAGCCGTACGTCTGCATCAGCGAGTGGACCGAGTTCGCGAAGTTCGTCGCGGAGGCGGAGCTGTTCACCGCGACGGTGCCCGTCTCGCCGCCCACCGAGATGATGACCTTCTTGCCGGCCGCCTGCTTGGCGCGGATGTCCGCCTTGAACTGGTCGACGGTGTAGCCGCCGAGCCCGGCCGAGTCCAGGTTGAAGGTGACCGCGCCCGGGGTCGCCGTCGCGTCGGCGAACGCCACGGCGATGATGTCGTACTGGGCGGGGACGTCCGAGATCTTCTGGACGGTCGCGCCGTTGTTGAAGTTCTGCCAGTAGCCGGTCACGGCGTGCTTGGGCAGCGAACCGCCCCCGCCGCCCCCGCCCGCCGTGGTCGTCCCGGTCACCGCCGCCGACTTCACGGACTCACCGGCCGCGTTGGTCGCCGTCACCTGGAAGCTGTACGAGGTCGACGCGGCGAGCCCGGTCACGGTCGCGGAGGTGCCGGTCACCGCCGTCACCTTCGTGCCCGCGCGGTAGACGTTGTAGCCGGTCGCGCCGGAGACGGCGTTCCAGGCGAGGGAGACGGACGACGAGGTCGTGCCGGAGACGCTCAGGCCGGCCGGTGCCGCCGGGATCGTGGGTTCGGGGTCGCCGCCCCCGCCGCCGTCGGGGCCGAACACCGAGATGTCGTCGGCGTAGTAGGCGGCCTGGCCGTACCAGCCGTGCGTGTAGACCGTCACGGAGGTGGTGGAGGAGCCCGTGGTGAAGCTGGTCGTGAGCTGCTTCCAGGAGGGCGAGTCGGGCGTCCAGGTCGAGACGTCCGTGGTGCCCGTGCCGGTCACCCCGAGGTAGGTGTAGCCGCCCTGTACCCAGGCGCCCAGCGAATAGGTCGAGTTGGGCTTGACGGCCACGGTCTGGGAGCACCGGGCGTTGTCCTGTCCGGCCGGGGTGGCCTTCAGCGCGCCCGCGCCGCCGTGCGTGGGCGAGGAGACGGTCGTACCGCTGCCCGCCGAACAGGTCCAGTTGGAGAGGCCGGACTCGAAGCCGGCGTTCTTGGCGTTGTTCACGTCCGCGGCGGACGCCTGAGCCGCGCCCGCCAGGGTGAGGGCCAGCGCGGCGGTCACCGCGCCCGACCACAGCCGTGTCGATCTTTTATGTGGGGACATGACAATAAGTTGGTCCAGACCAATTCTCTTGTCAAGAGATCCGTATGTGGAGAGTCGGTGTGCGCAACCTGCCCCGGTTTGCCGCGACTTGCGAGAAGAACAGTTGCCTACCAGCTACGGAAAGCTGTTCTCCGGCCACAGGGCCGTGGATACAGTGCTGACGTAGTCACGCAATGAAGTCACCCCGGCGCACCGGCGTCACCCCGGTGGGCCGGACCGCGGAATCGGGGAGCTGCGCGTGCCAACTGCCGTTGCCGTGACCGGCGCCGACCTGGCGCTGCCGCCGCAGGACGAACGGACCCTGCCCGCCGCCGTGCTCGACGGCCTGGACCGGCTGCCGCTCGACCAGGCCCTGGCCGCCGTCCAGACCCTCGTCGAACAGCACGGCCACGTGATCGTGGTGTACTCCCGGGCCACACCCCCGGCCGTGGCACAGCGGTTGCACACCATCCGCGCCCTCCTGGAGAGCGACCGCATCGCGCTCTTCCGCCCCGACCTGCCCCCGCTCGGAGTCGCCGTCCTGGCCCGCCAGTTGCGCCAGCTCGCCTCCTGCGACCTCGGGCCCGGCGTGCTCGCCTCGGCCGGCCGGCTGCTCACCCACTACCTCCACGCGGGCGCGCTCCTCGGCTCCGTCGCCCGGCTGGACCGGGTGCCCGTCGTCGGCCTGACCTCGCACGCCAGATCCTGGGTCCCCGGCAGCCAGTTCGCGGTGCTCGCCCACCCCCAGCCCACGCTGGTCAAGGCCGGACCCGATGTCACCCTGCCCGGACCGGAGTTCGGCACCTGGCTGCTCGTGGGACGCGGCCAGCTCCCCTCCGACTGGGTCACCGGCACCCTCGCCCCCGCCTGGAAGGTACAGGGCCTGCGCGAGACCGAGGCCCCCGCCGAGTCCGCCGCCTGGTGGGGCACCGGCAAACTCGTCGAGTTCTGCGCCTACCTGCCCGATCTCTCGGTCCTCTACCAACTGGTCGCCTCGGTCCGGCGCGGCGTCTGCCACTGGTGCGGCATCGACGTCATCGGCGACCGCTGCGTCTTCTGCTCCGCCACCCCACCACCCCCCTCCGAACTCAACGCCCGCCCCGTCCGCCCGAACCGCGCCCTGACCACGGGCTGAACCTCCCGGCCCGCCGTTCCGCTCCGTCGTCCCGTTCCCGCACGACCCGACCCCCAACGAGGTTGCACGGTCCATGAACTCCCGTCAGCGCCGCGGCGTGATCCTTCTGCTTCTGTCGGTGTTGTGCGCCCTCGGCGCCTTCGCCGGTGTGCTGTCCGTCATAGACGACGTGAACTCCAAGGTGGGGCCCGAGGTCACCGCCTACGAGCTGCGCTCCGACGTCGCGCCCTACACCGCCCTGAACGCGGGCCAGTTCAAGAAGATCAGCATGCCGGAGCGCTGGCTGTCGGAGAACGCCGTCACCGACCTCGCCGCCGTCCGCGGGAAGATCGCCGTGACCACGCTGAAGAAGGGCTCCCTGCTCCAGAGCGACATGCTGGTCGACCGGCCCGCACTGCGCCCCGGACAGCAGGAGGTCGCCATCATGATCGACGCGGCGACCGGCGTCGCGGGCAAGATCACCCCCGGCTCCTCCGTCAACGTCTACGCCACCTTCGAGGGCGCCCGCGACAGCGACCCCGACCAGTCGAAGATCATCGTCACGGGCGCCCGGGTCCTCGACGTCGGCGAGCTGACCGCCCTGCGGCCCGACGCCGACGACCGCGACCGCTCCGCCACCGAGGCCGTCCCCATCACCTTCGCGCTCTCCGCCCTCGACGCCCAGCGCCTCACCTACGCCGAGTCCTTCGCCAAGCGCGTCCGCCTCGCGCTCGTGGCCCCCGGCAGCAGCGCCTCGGTCCCCGACCAGGACCGTACGTACGAACTCGCCACGGACAAGTGAGAGGCCGCCGCCCATGCCCACGAGGATCCTCCCGGCCGTCGGCGACGCGGACGCGGTCCGTGCCCTCACCACCCTGCTCAGCCAGCTCCCCGACGCCGAACCCGTGGCCCCCGTCGGCGACTCCACCCAGCTCGTCGACACCCTCGCCCGGCTCGCCGCCGAGTCCGTCGACGAACTCCCCGAGGTCGTCGTCGTCCACGAACGCATCGGCCCCGTCCCCGCGCTGGAACTCGTCCACGAGGTCGCCCTGCGCTTCCCGGCGGTCGGCGTCATCCTCGTCACCACCGACGTCGGCCCCGGCCTCTTCCAGGCCGCCATGGACGCCGGCGCCCGCGGCCTGGTCACCCTCCCGCTGAGCTACGAGGAACTCGCCCACCGCGTCCAGGCCGTCGCCCAGTGGTCCGTCGGCGTACGACGCCATCTCGGCCACGGCGCCGACGTGTTCACCGGCGCCGGCGGCACCGTCGTCACCGTCAGCGGCGCCAAGGGCGGTGTCGGCACCACCCTCACCGCGGTCCAACTCGCCCTCGCCGCCCAGGCGTCCGGCCGCCCCACCGCCCTGGTCGACCTCGACCTCCAGACCGGCGACGTCGCCTCCTACCTCGACGTCCAGTTCCGCCGCTCGGTCGTGGACCTCGCCGCCATCACCGACATCTCGCCCCGCATCCTCGCCGAGGCCGTCTTCCGCCACGACAGCGGCGTCGCCCTCCTCCTCGCCCCCGCCGAGGGCGAACGCGGCGAGGAGGTCACCGACCGCGCCGCCCGCCAGATCGTCAGCGCCCTGCGCTCCCGCTACGAGGTCGTCGTCGTCGACTGCGGCGCCCAGCTCGGCGGCGCCGGCGCCACCGTCGTCGAACTCGCCGACACCGCCCTGCTCGTCACCACCCCCGACGTGGTCGCCGTCCGCGGCGCCAAACGCGCCGTCCGCATGTGGGACCGGCTCCAGATCCGCAAGGCCGAGGAGACCACCGTCGTCGTCAACCGCCACACCCGCACCACCGAGATCCAGCCGCCCCTCATCCAGCGGATCACCGGCACCGCCGTCGCGGCCACCACGATCCCGGCGAACTTCCGGGAACTCCAGGCCGCCGTCGACGCCGGCCGCGTCCACGACCTCGACGGCAAGGGCGCCGTACGGCAGGCCCTGTGGGCGCTCGCGGCCGAACTCGGCCTGGTCAAGGCTCCGGAGACCGCGCTCGAACGGCGCGGCGGACGCGGCCGGGACCGGGGCGCGGGCGGACTGCGCAGGCGGAAGGAGTGAACGCCGTGACGCGACGCCGAGCACGGGACCGACAACGGGTCCGGGACCGAGAACGGGACAGGGTTCGGGACCGGGGCAGAGTTCGGGACCGGGACCGGGACGGGGGGCAGGTCACCGTCGAGTTCCTCGGCATGACCCCGCTGATCATCGTGACCCTGGTCGTGGTGTGGCAGTTCGTGCTCGTGGGATACACGTTCACGCTCGCGGGGAATGCTGCCGACGAGGCGGTACGCGCGGGAACGGCCGCGCCGCCCGGGGGACGGACCGCCGCCTGCCAGGAGGCGGGCCTGAGCAAGCTGGGCGACGCGTGGAGGGGGAACGCCGAGGTGACCTGCGGCGGTGCCGGATATGTGACGGCCGACGTCACCCTGCGCGTCCCCGTGCTCTTCCCCGGCCTGATCGACTTCCCGTTCCCGGTGCACGGCCACGCCGGCGCCGTAGAGGAAGACGACGGTGACTGACATGCCGTACACGAGGCGCCGCGGGCGGGCCCGCCGGGGCGACCGGGGCCAAGTCGCCCTGGAGTACCTGGGGTTCCTGCCCCTGTTGCTGCTGGTCGCCCTGGCCGCCGTCCAGCTCGGGATCATCGCCTACACCGCCCAGCAGGCCGGCACGGCCGCCCGCGCCGGCGCCCGCAGCGCCTCCCTCGACGGGGACACCCAGGGCGACTGCGGTCGCGCCGTGAGCAGTTGGCTCGACGTGTCCTGCGCCGAGGCGGGCCTCGGCGACGAGGTCCGGGTCACCGCCGAGATCACGATCCCGTCCGTCGTCCCCGGCATCGGGGACTTCGGCACCGCCCGCAAGACCGCCACCATGCCGGTCGACCACTGACGTCCAGGAGAAGGAAGCGGACATGAGGAGGAGCCGGAGATGAGTCTGCGGTCCCGCATCACCTCCCCCGAGGAGCAGAGCGGCCGGGGCGAGGACGGCCGGCTGGTCACCTCCTACCGTGCCAAACTGCTGGAGGAGATCGACCTCGCCGAGATGAGCTCGCTCGCCGCCGCCGAACGCCGCGCGCGGCTGGAGCGGGTGCTCGGGCACATCATCAGCCGCGAGGGCCCGGTGCTCTCCACCGGCGAGCGCACGCAGTTGATCCGCCGGGTGGTGGACGAGGCGCTCGGCCTCGGCATCCTCGAACCGCTCCTGGAGGACGCGTCGATCACCGAGATCATGGTGAACGGCCCCGACGCGATCTTCGTCGAACGGGCGGGCCGCGTCGAGCAGTTGCCGCTGCGCTTCGCCTCCCACGAGCAGTTGATGCAGACCATCGAGCGGATCGTCTCCACCGTCAACCGCCGGGTGGACGAGACCAATCCGATGGTCGACGCCCGGCTGCCGTCCGGCGAACGCGTCAACGTGATCATCCCGCCGCTCTCCCTGACCGGCCCGATCCTCACCATCCGCCGCTTCCCGCGCTCGTTCACCCTCCAGGAACTGATCGGCTTCGGCTCCCTCGACGAGCCCATGCTGTATCTGCTGGCCGGGCTGGTGCAGGCGAAGTTCAACGTGATCGTGTCCGGGGCCACCGGCACCGGCAAGACCACCCTGCTCAACGCCCTGTCCGGACTGATCCCGGAGGGCGAACGCATCATCACCATCGAGGACTCCGCCGAACTCCAGCTCCAGCAGCCGCACGTCGTCCGGCTGGAGTCCCGCCCGCCGAACGTCGAGGGCAACGGCCGCATCACCATCCGCGACCTGGTCCGCAACTCCCTGCGGATGCGCCCCGACCGGATCGTGGTCGGCGAGGTCCGCGGCGGCGAGTCCCTCGACATGCTCCAGGCCATGTCCACCGGCCACGACGGCTCGCTCGCCACCGTCCACGCCAACAGCGCCGAGGACGCCCTGACCCGGCTCCAGACCCTGGCCTCCATGTCGGACGTCGAGATCCCCTTCGTCGCCCTGCACGACCAGATCAACAGCGCCGTCGACGTGATCGTCCAGCTCACCCGGTTCGCCGACGGCGCCCGCCGGATCACCGAGATCGCCCTGCTCGACAGCCACGGCGGCGAACCGTACCGGCTGGCCACCATCGCCCGGTTCAACGCCCAGCCGATGACCCCGGACGGCCGGATCCACGGCGCCTTCGCCTACTTCCCGCTCCCGCGCCGCACCGCCGACCGCCTCTACATGGCGAGCCAGCCCATCCCGCCCGCCTTCGGCGTCGCCCGGGACGCCCTCGAACTCACCACACGGGAAGCCCGGTAGGAGTCATGGACCTCGACGACCTCATCACCCTCACCACCGGCGCCACCCTGCTGACCTGCGTCCTGGCCGTCGCGGGCGTGCACCTGTACGCCAAGGGCCGCGCCCAGCGGGCCGCGCTGGTCGAGCGGCTCTCCTACACCGGGCAGGAACCCCTCACCGGCCGCCGGCGCCGCTTCCGCGACCTGGACCGGCGGCTGCGCCGCACCGCCGCGGGCCGCCGTCTGGAACGGAAACTGGCCGCCACCGGACTGGACGTCACCCCCGCCGAGTTCGTCGTCGCCATGCTCGCGGCCGTGGCGGGACTCTGGCTGCTCGGCCAGGCGGTCCTGGCACCCTTCTTCGGCCCGCTCGCCGGACTGCTCGGCGTCTGGGCCGCGCTCCAGTTCCTCAACTGGCAGCGCCAGAAGCGCATCGAGCGGTTCATCAACCAACTCCCGGAACTGGCCCGCATCCTGGCCAACGCCACCCAGGCCGGACTCGCCCTGCGCACCGCGATCGGCATGGCCGCGGACGAGCTGGAGGCCCCGGCCGGTGAGGAACTCGCCAAGGTGGCCAACCAGTTGGCCGTCGGCCACTCCATGGACGACGCGCTCGGCGAACTGGCCGACCGGCTGCCCTCCCGCGAACTCGTCGTCCTCGTCACCACGTTGGTGCTCTCCAACCGGGCCGGCGGCCAGGTGGTCGGCGCCCTGCGCAACCTCACCGAGACCCTGGAGGAACGCAAGGAGACCCGGCGCGAGGTCCGCACCCAGCTCTCCCAGGTCAGCATGACCTCGTACGCCGTACCCGTCCTGGGGGTGGGCGCGTTGTTCCTCATGGACAGCGTCTCCGACGGCACCCTCGACCGGATGACCGGCTCGACCGTCGGCCAGGCGTGCGTCATCGTCGCCTTCGGGCTCTACGCCGTCGGCTTCGTCCTCATCCGCCGTATGTCCCGCATCGACGTCTGACCGAAGGAGGCCGGACCGTGGAACTGCTGCTCGCACTCGTGATGGGCCTCAGCGTCTGGGGCGTCTTCGCCGGGATCCGGATGTACCGGGCCGATGTGAAACTCCCCAGCGACCTGGTGCTCGCCCTGGAGGTCGGCGCGACCCGCACCGGCGCGGTCGGCTCCCTCGTCGACCGCCTCGGCATGCGCTACGCCCCCTCCGTCCTGCGGCTGATGGGCCCCAAGCAGGTCGCCCGCTACCGCCGCCGCATCGACCTCGCCGGCAACCCGGGCGGCCTGACCATCGACCGCTACGCCGCCCGCCGCGCGGTCTACGGCGCGATCGGCGCCGTCGGCGCCCTGGCCGCGTTCCTCCAGGGCAGCTTCCTCGTCGGCCTGCTCATGCTGGCCTTCGCGGCGTTCTGGTCCGAGGTCGGCATCTGGTCGGCGATCCGGGTCCGCAAGGACGCCATCGAACGCACCCTGCCCGACTTCCTCGACGTCCTCGCCGTCGTCGTCAGCGCCGGCCTCGGCTTCCGCCAGGCCCTCGACCGGGTGGCCTCCAAGTACGAGGGCCCCTGGGCCGACGAGATCCGCATCACCCTGCGCCAGATGGACCTCGGGGTGAGCCGCCGCGAGGCGTTCGAGGAACTGCGCCGCCGCAACGACTCCGAGCAGGTCGCCATGTTCGTCACCGCGCTCCAGCAGGGCGAGGAACTCGGCGCGCCGATCGTCGACACGCTCGTCGCCATCGCCAAGGACATGCGCCGCACCGACGCCCAGAACGCCCGCCGCAAGGCGGCCCGTGCGGTGCCCAAGGCCACGCTGATGATCACCACGTTCATGGTCCCGGCGACGATGCTGCTCCTCGGCGCGGGGATGCTGCTGGGCTCCGGCACGGACTTCAGCTCGATCACGGGGGAGTAGGCGAGGGGGATGGCGGTGGTGACGGTGGACGACGGTGGGGGCGGATTCGGGGGCCCGGGGGTGGCTGCCGGCCCGGTGGTAGCTGCCGGCTTGTCGGAGGTCGGGCACTCGGCCACGGGGGAGACGCCCATCCCACTCCAGGTGAACGCGTTGCAGGCGATGTGCCGGCAGGTCTTCGGCTTCCGCCTCGCCATGATCGCCGTAGCCGCCCCCGCCGCGCTCCTCAACGCCTCCCCGGGCCTGGGCGTCCGCCTCGTCGGAGGGGCCGTCGTCGTCACCTTCATGGGCTCCTACGTCCTCTTCCGCGACTGGGAACGCTTCGGCCCCCTCCTCCTGCGCCACCCCGCCCTGCTCGCGGCGGACACCGTCCTCGGCACCCTGCTGCTGATCTCCGCCGGCCCCGACACCACCCTCGCCTACGTCAGCGTCTGCACCCCGCTGCTGGCCGGCATCGTCTACGGCTGGCGCGGCGCCGCCTGCTTCGCCTCCCTGCAGTCGCTGATCCTGCTGCTGGTCCACACGACCCTGGAACAGGGCCCGGCCGTGGGCCTCGCCGAGAAACTGCTGCTGCCCGGCCTGTGCGTGATCACCGGCGCGGTGGGCTCGACCCTGCGCGGTCTGATGCTCCGCTTCGGCGAGGCCACGCACGCACTGACCGCCGTACGGGCCAGGCTCGCCGTCACCGAGGCGCTCGGCGCCGAACGCGCCCGTCTGGCACGGGAGATGCACGACTCCGTCGCCAAGACCCTGCACGGCGTGGCGCTCGCGGCGGACGCCCTGGCCCGCTCGACCGACCTCGACCCGGCGACGGTACGGCAGCACGCGGAACTCGTCGCCCGCTCGGCGCGCAGGGCGGCGGCGGAGTCCCGCGAACTGTTGACGGACCTGAGGCGGGAGCCGGGCGAGGGCGGGCAAGGGGACGACGGTGTGGACGTCCTCCCCGAACTGATGGCCCGCACCCACGACTTCGCGGACCGCACCGGCCTGCCGGTGACCTACCGCGCGATGGGGGACCGTGCGACGCTCCCCCTCCCGCCCACCATCGCCCGCCAGCTCCTCACCATCACCGCCGAGGCGATGGAGAACGCCCACCGGCACGCGGCCCCCACCCGGGTCGAGGTCAGCGCCGGTGTGCGGGGCGAGCTGCTCACCCTCAGCGTCCACGACGACGGCCGGGGCCTGCCGCCCGGCACCACCCTCGAACACCTGCGCCGCACCGGCCACTTCGGGCTGGTCGGCATGGTGGAACGCGCGGCGTGCGTCGGCGCGCGGATCCGCATCGGCGCGGGATCCGACGCGCGGGGCACGGAGGTACGACTCGAACTCCCCCTGACAGCCCTGTGAACCGCTCAGCCGACGAGAGGAAGAGAGGAGCCCACCGCACGATGCCGGCCAAGAAGGCACTCCCCCCGAAGCCCGTGTTCCCGTCCGTGCGGGTGGTCGTGGCGGACGACAACCCGGTGGTGCGGGCGGGTCTGACCGCTCTCCTCTCCGGACGCGAGGACATCACGGTCGTGGCGGAGGTGGGGGACGGGCACGCGGCGTACGAGGCCGCGGTCCACCACCGTCCCGACGTCATCCTCCTCGACGTCCGCATGCCGGGCGTCGACGGCCTCGCGGCCCTGCCGCACCTCGCCGGGCTGGCCCCGGTCGTGATGCTCACCTACAGCCACGAACCGGAGATCGTCCAGGAGGCACTGCGCCGCGGCGCCGGAGGCTACCTGGTCCACGGCGAGTTCACGGTGGACGAACTCCTGTCCGCCGTACGGGACGCGGTGCGCGGCCGAGCCCACTTCAGCCCGACGGCGGCGACGGCGGCACTGGCCCAGATCCGCGATGCAAACGCGACTGCACACGGCGCAAGGGCCTCAAATCCCCCACCCTCTCTCGATTTGACGAAACAGCTTTCGCAACTGCAACCATCTATGGCACATTCGAGAACGGGCGCTTCCGCAAGGGAGGGGTTCCGGCTCAGCGCGAGGGAGGCGGAGATCATGGACCACATCGCGTCCGGCATGAACAACCAGCAGATCGCCGCCGCCTGCTTCATCAGCGAGAAGACGGTCAAGAACCACATCAACCGAATCTTCGCCAAGCTCCACAGCAGCAGCCGCGCCGAGGCGGCCGCGAAGTGGCTGGGCACGGCGGTGACCTCATGAGCCCCCGCAATGCCCCTGTCTGGGCCCGGATTTGGGCCCACGGACCCTCGCGCCGACCCCCCGGCACCCCGTACCGTCCTCGGGCCACTGCCTCAGACCGGGAGGAACCCCATGAGCGACCTGCTGCTGAAGACCGCCGTCGCGGCCAAGGTCCGGGTGAGCGGCTGGACCGAAACGACCACCACCGCGGCACGCCGCCGCGCCCGCGCCCGCGCCACGGGGGGCGACAAGGGGCAGACGGCGGTGGAGTATCTGGGGATCATCGCGGTGGTGGTGGCGATCGTGGTGTTGATCGCGAACACGAACCTCGGGGCGACGATCGTCAACAAGCTCACGGCCCAGATCGCCAAGGTGGCTCCCTGACACGACCTCGTAGGAACCACGATTCAGGGCAGGCTTTCCCCATCTACATCACGGTGGTGGCGGGCCTGCTCTTTCTCGCGTTCGCGTACTTCGCGGTGGGCCAGGCGGCGGTGAACCGCAACGGCGCGCAGACGGCAGCCGACGCGGCGGCACTGGCGGCGGCACAGGAGACGAGGGACCAGCTCGCCGACCTGTGGTTCGAGGTCGTCCTCGACCCGACGGCATGGCGGGACATCCTCGATGGCGAGGTGGGGCTGGAGCCCTCGTGCTGGCGTGCCGACGAACTGGCCGCACTGAACGACGCGCGGGTGGACGCCTGCCAACCGGACGGACTGCGCACCACGGTCAGGGTGCAGACGAACAAGACGGCAGGTACCTCGGTCATTCCCGCCACCAGCACGACGCAGGCGCACGCCTCCGCCACGGCGGTGATCGAGCCGCTGTGCACGTTCGAGCCGCCGGCCGAGGACGGCGAGGACCCCGAGGGCGGGGGAGAGGGTGACGGCGAAGCCGAGGAGCCAGTGGTCCTCCCACGGCTCACCTGCGACGGCGTCGACTGGGAACTGGACCCGGACGACCTCACCGATCTGCCCGGACCCGAGGACCTCTTCGACGTCCACCTGGCCACCGGCTGACGAGCGAACGACGAGTGACGAGTGGATAAGGAAGCAGAGTGATGAGCATGCGGTTCACCGCGAAGGCCCGCAGGGGGATGGTCGCGCTGGCGGTCGTGGCAGGACTGGGTCTCGGCTCTGCCGCCTGTGGTGGCGGGGGCGGCGACGACAAGAAGCCGCAGAGCACGTCCTCCACCGCCACGGCCGAGGGGTCGCAACCCGATGCCCAGGAGGGCAAGTCCGAGGAGCCGTTGGCCGAGTTGAAGGGCCCCGGCGGACTTCTGCTCACCGTCACGTCCGCCGTCGGCGATTCCGGTGGCTTCGTGACCGTGAACGGTGAGCTGAAGAACGACGGTTCCGAAGTGGCCGTCATTCCGGTCGAACTGAGCGGGAACGAGACCGAGATCATGAACAACGGCCGGTCCCTCGGCGGAGCCACCCTCGTCGATTCCAAGAGCAAGAAGCGGTACTACGTCCTGCGCGACACGGAGGGCCGCCCGTTGACGACGACCGGCTTCTCCACGCTCAAGGCCGGTGAATCGATCGACGTGTTCCTGCAGTTCCCGGCCCCGCCCGCGAGTTCCACGGATGTCACCTTCTCGCTGCCGCTGTTCCCCAGCGCGGTCATCAAGATCTCCGGGTGAGGACGCCATGACCCCACGTCTCACTCTGGCGATGGCGACGGCCACGGTCGTGATCATCGGCCTGGCGCCCGCGGCCCGGGCGGACACGACCCCCAGCGTTCCCCCGGGCACCGAACCCACGGCCACCGCGCCGGTGGAGGTCGACCCCAACGACCCCGACCTGAAACTCCCCGAGGGCGGCACCCTGGCCGAGCCGAAGGTGCTCGACATCAAGCAGGTCGTGGAGGACCAGGCCGGCGAGGAACGCCGTGAGGACACCAACGCGGACGTGACGTTCGCCCTCCAGGCGGAGGTCCTGTTCGGCAAGGACAGCGCGAAGCTGGGCGCGGCCGCGAAGGCCCGGATCGCGGTGATCGCCGACGAGATCAAGAAACAGAACACCACCCTGGTCCGCGTCTTCGGCTTCACCGACAACCTCGGCTCCTCCGCCCACGGCGACGTCCTCTCCAAACAACGCGCCGACGCCGTACAGACCGAACTCTCCGCCGACCTCAACAACCCGAACATCACCTTCGAGGTCCGCGGCTACGGCGAGCAGTACCCCATCGCCGACAACTCCACGGAGGAGGGCCGCAAGAAGAACCGCCGGGTCGAGGTCACGTTCCCAAGGACAGCAAGCTGACCAGACCTCAGCCGTTCTCGAAGCGAGGGAGTTCATCGGGAAAGTCGACCGATTCCTTGCACCCGGCCAACTCGTATGCATGCCGAGTGAGTTGATAGGCAAAATCGCTCAGGGCTTGATGCAGATCGCGTCCCGTGGTCCGACTCTCCCCGATGACCCGCACCTCGGCGACCAGGGCGTACGCCTGTGTCGCCTCGTCCGCCTCCTTTCCCTTGGGAACGCAGGGGACGTAGACGCTGGCGTATTCTTTCCTGGCGAGGGCGTCGATTCCGTGGGAGGACGCTTGCTCCGGGGTCTCCTTTGATTTCCCGGCATAGGATTTGTAGTACTTCGCCCAGGTTTTTTGGGAAGAGTCCTCGATCTGCACATCTCCCGAGAGGATGGAATCATCGCCTGCGTAGATATGGCACCCGAACAGGAAACTGTCCCCTGTTCCATGGGCTTTGGCCCCTTCTTGCGCCGAGCGCGAGTCCGGTAGTACGCGGATCACCGTATCCCTCTGGACACTTCCGTCGCAGACGGCAGCGGGAAGTCGGTCGAGCCCTTCGGTGAAGATTTTCTGATACGAGACCCAGCCTCCAGCCGTCAGGACCAGGACAGCAGCGCCGAGCGCCCATGTTCTTCCGTTCTTACGCATGGGGAAATCCTCGTCCTTCTACACCCGGACCTCCACCCGCTCTCCCACCCGCACCCCCCACCCCGCCATCGCCCCCGCAGCCGCCTCCAGGACGTGTCGGGACCGCAGTCGGGGCAGGCCCAGGCGGCCTGGGGGCATGGTGCGGATGGCCAGCACAGTCAGGTTGTGGTCGAGGTACGCGACGTCGATCGGTATGCGCATGCGGAACGTGTGGATGCTGTTCGCGGGGGACAGGAGCAGTGCGCCCTCCACCGAGTCGCGTCCGAGCAGGCCCTTTGTGCGGGCCCGGTAGGACGTCGCGATCTCCAGGGGGATTCGTGAGCCCGTCTCCCCGCCCACAACGAGTTCTCCCCGTCCGTCCTGCCAGCGCGCCATGCCCCGTCTCCCCTCGGTCGTCTCGCTACTCTCGGCACGTTAGCGAGCCGGGACACGAAGAGGTGGGCGTCGTATGCGGAAGATCGTCCTGATGATGGGGGTGTCCTTGGACGGATACATCGAGGGCCCCGACCGTGACATCTCCTGGCATGTGGTCGACGAGGAACTGCACCAGTACTTCAACGACACGATCAGTCAGATGGGCGCCCTGCTCGGCGGACGCGTCACCCATGAACTCATGGCCGCCTACTGGCCCACCGCCGACGCCGACCCGGACGCCTCCCCGGTCGAGGTCGAATTTGCGCGCATCTGGCGGGACATGCCGAAGTACGTGTACTCACGGACGCTGAAGAGCGCCGACTGGAACACGACCGTCGTCCGGGAGGTCGTCCCGGCAGAGGTCGAGGCCCTCAAGAACCAGCCCGGCACCGGTGACTTGTGCCTCGGCGGCGCCGACCTCGCCGCGTCATTCCTCGCTCACGGCCTCGTCGACGAGATCCACCTCAGCGTCCACCCCGTACTGATCGGCCAGGGCAAGCCCCTCTTCCCCGACACCGACACCCTGACCCCGCTCCGACTCCTCGAGACCCGCCGCTTCGGGAACGGCGTGGTGCTGCTGCGGTACGAAGTCCACGGCGGTCGTTGACAGGGCGCCCGTTTCGGACAACTTCCCCTGACACGCTCCCCGTCCGCCCGTCGCTCTTCGCCTTCCTCCTCGCCGCTCGAATAAGGTCCGGGCAAAGGGCCGGCGACGAGCCGACCGCGCGCATTGCTTGTCGCGCGGCACGGATCGCGGGCACCACGGGGAAGCGACAGGAGGCGTCGGCATGGCCTGGGACGAATGGGAGCAGCTCAAGTCGGAGACGTCCGAGGGCGGGACGACCGGCATGCGGCTCAACCAGCTCCCCGTGGACCAGGGTGGCGGCAGCGGTGACCTGGTGGTCAACCAGGACGACCTCGGCGCCGTTGGCCACGACGCCTACCTCCTGTACGAGGACCTCCAGGCAGGGGCGGACATCGCCGGTGCCGGGGCGAACAAGGAGGGTGTGGGCACGTCCAGCCAGGCCGCCACCGCACTCAAGGCGAACGGCTTCGCCACGGGTGGCGCGCTGGAGACGACGGTCGAGATCTGGACGTCTCAGCTCAAGACGGTCCTTCAGGCATGTGCCCACATCTCCAACCACCTCGACTTCACCAAGAAGCTGCACGCCAATGACGACGCCAAGATCGGTGCCGTGATCCTCGACAGCGGTGGTGCCGTCCTGCCTCCGTCGCAGATCAGCAAGTACTTCCAGTAGGAGCAGCCCGGTGGCCCTCACATACGCGGACCTCCTCGAGGTCGACCTCGGCAAGCTCGGCACCGCCGTCTCCGACTGGAAGAAGAGCGTGGACGCGCTCAAGACCGCTGCGGAAAGTGCCCGCAAAGGTATGCGGGCCAAGTCGGACGCGGCCCGATGGGCCGGCGTCAACGCCTCGGTGACCCGTGAGTTCGTCACGAAGACGACGAAGGAGATCTCCGACCTGCACAGCGAGGCGTCCAGCATCCACTCGCTCCTGTCGGACGGCCATACGGAACTCGTCGCGCTCCAGAAGAAGATCAGGGTCGCTGTTCAGCAGGAGGCCCCGGGGCTCGGTGTCCGCGTCGAGGACATCGGCGGCGGCAAGGTCCGCTGCTACTTCGCGCATGTCCGGGGCGACACCGACGAACGTACGCAGGAAGAAAGAGACTCCAAGCAGGAGTTGGAGGACCGGATCAACCGGCTGGTCGCCCACGCCTCCGAGATCGACTCGTCCCTGGCCCGTGCGCTGGCCAAGAGCCACGGCGGCGACAAGCACAACGCCGGGCACCGGTCCTACGAGTCCCTGGACGACGCCCAGGCCGAGCGCGCGGCTGAACTGGCCAAGCTGGGGCCCGAGATGAGCGACAAGCAGTACATGGAGTTGAACTCCATCATGAAGTTCAACGCCCGGGACGCGGACTTCTCCACAGACTTCTACAAATCCCTCGGCGGTCCGAAGGAGGCGCTGGAGTTCTACGGCCGTATGTCGCTGGACGGCACAATGGGCGACAACAAGGAGCGGCTCGCCCTCACCCGTCAGCTCCAGCGCAACATGGGTCTGGCCCTGGCCTCGGCGACCGACCCGGACAACCGGTCTCATCTGCCGGCGAGTTGGTCAGGGGAATTCCGCAAGCTGGGCACCCAGCGGGTCGAGCTCAACCCGCATTCCGGCATGTCGGCGTACGGCTATCAGCTCCTGGGCGGGATTCTTCGCTACGGCAACTACGACGCGCGGTTCATCAATCCGATCGCCGAGCATGTCGTGCAGCTCCACAAGAAGGATCCCGATCGGTTCATGGCCAACAGGCCCGTCGGCGCGTCCGACCTCGACTGGGGCTTCAACCCGTCGGGGAAGAGCGGAGCGGGCTACGATCCGCTGACCGGCGTCCTGGAGGGCCTCGGGCACAGCCCCGAGGCCGCGAAGAAGTTCTTCACGGACCCGGCGACCGCCTATCGCGAGGACGGCACGGTCGACAAGAAGGCCACGCTTGACTTCAAGTCGTACTTCGACGAGTTGAACAGGAACGACTTCGAGTGGCCCCCGGACAGCCTGGCCCACGCCGGCAGCGACGAGGCCAAGCACGCCCGCGACGTGGGCCCCAACGCACTGGGGCACGCACTGGAGGCGGCGACGACGGGATCGGCCTGGGACGCGGATCCGCCGGCGCTGCACCGGGACGAGGAGACGTGGAAGATCATGGAGAAGGTGATCGGCCGCTACAACGTCGCCTCCGAGGACGGCCTGCCGCACGAGGCCATGAAGGACAGCCTCGCTCGTATGGGTGCGGCCTACATCGACGACCTCAACTACTCCATCATGGACTGGGGTGGTACGGGCGACGAACTCGGCCGTGGACGGATCTTCGGCGAGAGCGGTGACGGTTCGAAGCGCGCTTCCTTCGGTCAGTGGGAGGCACGTAACTTCATGATGCTGGTGGCCGCGGACGAGGACGGCTACCAGACGCTGTCTGCCGCCCACCAGGTCTACTCGGCGAGTGGCCTGGCGTCCCTCGAGGACAACCGTGACGACGGACTTGCCTTCGCGCACAATGCGGCCAAGGTGAACGGCATCCTCGACGAGTCCCGGTCCCACGGGATCCGGGAGGAGTTCAAGGACGACGAGACCGCCGTAATCATGGAGGAGAACAAGCAGGCGGAATGGCGCAAGACCCTGATGACCGGTGTGCTCACGGCCGGCGTTGCCGGTGGAACGGCGCTCGTCCTGGGCCCGGCCGCCGGTGTCGTCGCCACCACCGTCATTCCTGTTGTGATGGAGTCGGGCGCCTCGACGATCAGCACGGCCTACGGCAACCACACGATGGAGTATCTCCAGGACAACGAGTACAAGAACGACCCTCGGGCACTGCGGGACGTTCAGGAACTCGAACGCGTCGGGGAACGTGGAGCCTGGTCGCCCGTCCGGAACTACGCCATTGCCATCGGTATGACGCAGGCGGAGCAGTTGGCACTCAACCCCGAGATCGAACAGTCCTACCTGGCTGGGAAGTCGGCTATCTCCAGCAATGAGAAGGTGTCGGCGTGAGGTCTACTGGTAAGAAGTTTCCTTCCGTTGGTGCTGTGGTCGTGGCACTGGTGGTGCTGACCGCGTGCTCCGGCTCCGGGCAGGGGGATGGCAAGGATCGGGGCGTCGCTCCGATCGGCTGGAGAACCTGCAACACGCTGTTCGGTGCCGAAAGGATCGATGCGTTGCAGGAGGCCATGGGGCAGGGCATTCTGCGTACTTTGAACGTCTCCAAATCGCTGGATGAACTGACGTCCAGCTGGGTGAGGCTTGCTGAATCCTGGGAACCCGGCAGAGACCGACACTTCGCATCAGGTCCTTGTACCCTCGGCACCGACGGAACGGGTAAACAGTTCCGTTCTGATGTGAGTTGGTCCTATGGCTCTTTGGCGGCACTCAAGGCTCAGGGGATCTGGGAGACCGCAGGCAAAGACGTGTACGTCCGGCGCAGGGATTCCGGCCTGCATATCACTGCCGTGTTTCCCTGCAAGATCGAAGGTTCCCACCAAGCCCAGGAAGCCCAACTTCCCCTCGAAGTCGAGACCCAAGTCACGAACATCCCCGGCTTCGACACCGGGCTTCTGGGTGAGCTGACCGTTCGGCTCGCCCGAACCGTGGCCAAGAAGCTGCCGTGCACCAACGATCCGAAGATTCCCGACACGCTGTGACGGACGCTCACAGGATGTCGACATGAGGTGTACCTGAGAGAGGTTGTCCAGTGTCGGGCGGTGGTCGTGGCGCTGGCTGTCCTGTCCGGTCCACTCCCTGTGACCTGGGCATAGACGGAACTGGCAAGCGGTTCCAATCTCACGTGAGTTGGTCCCGCTACTCGTTCGAGGACATCAAGTCCCAGGAAGGCTGGAAGCCCGAGGGCGGCGCGCTCTACGTTCTGCGCGAGGGCGCCGGCCTGCACCTCACCGCGGTGTTCCGCTGCAAGATCGAGGGATCTCGCCAAGAGCAGGAACTCGGGCTTCCCCTCAAGGTCGAGACCCGGGTGAGTAACATTCCCGACTTTGATACCAAGCTCCTGGGCGAGTTGACCGCAGGACTGGCCCGCAATCTGACGAAGAGACTGCCCTGCACGAACGGCCCGGAGATTCCGAGCGCCCTGTAGCCGACTGCGCCTCGTCCCCACGCAGCCGCGCTCACGCATGCGGCCCCGTCGTGACCTTGCCGATCACCAATTCCGGCGTCGCCTCCAGGATTTCGCCGATGCGTTCGGTGCGGAGTGACAGTTCCTTTGACTGGTGGGCCGTCAAGGGGTTCAGGGGTTCAACCGTCACCGTCGTGCGGCTGCCCCGGCGGCGTTGGTGCCAGACTCCTGATACCTCGCCGTCGATCAGTAGTACGGGATAGTTGCCGGCCTGGCCGGAGGACAGGGCCCGGTGCCAGGCCGGACCCGGGTACAGCCGTTCCCGGGGCTGGGCGGCGATTGCGTATGCGTCGAAGTAGGGGAGGAGGAGCACACCCCGCAACTCCTCAGTGGGGGTGGGGAAGTGGGTGTCTTCCGCCGCCACCCACGCCGGGGTGTCCTCGTACAGGACCTCCTCCAGTTCGCCGTTCGCCGCCAGGCGAGTGAAGAGGGCAGTGGTCCAAGCGGTGGGCGCCGCCAGCCACCTGGCGAAGTGGCGTGGGGTCGCCGGGCCGTAGGCCGTCAGGTAGCGGAGGGCCAGTTGGCGTAGGGCCTCCTCCGGTGGGAGTGGGGTGAAGTGCGGCGGGCGGGTGTACGTCACCTTGCGGCCGCGGTTGGGGCCGAAGCACAGGGCGCCGGACTGGCCCGCCCGGTGCAGGACCTGCCGCCAGCGCGGCCAGAGTTCCTGGAAGGCCGGCATCACCAGGTCGCCCGCCCAGGGGCCGGTGCGTGCCACCACCTCCTCGCTCAGCTCCTCCACCGTCAGGAACCTGCCCTCCAGGGCCTCCCCGATCGCGCTCACCACCTGCTCCGTCTGGTCCTCGGTGAGCCGGATGTCGGGCGGGAAGGTGTTCGGGCCGTCCGGGACCGCGGTCAGGGCCGCCGTCCACAGGGGGAGTTCGGCCGTCGGGAGCAGATGGACCGTGCCGCGCGGGCCGTGCGTGCGGACCAGCGATCCGTCCTCCCACAGGGCGGCTCTCACGTCCGCCCGGGTGAGGCCCTCGGCGCCCTCGGTGCGTACTCCGATCGACAACTCCGCTGCCGACGGCACCTGCGCGTGCGCCCCGAGCATCGCTCCGGCCACCTCCGCGACGGTCGGCTCGGGCAGGAACTGGCGTCGGAGGCGCCGTGCGGAGGCCGCCCGCCAACTGATCCTCAAAGTCATGGCGCCGACGGTAGGGCGGGGAGGGGCAGGTTCTGTCCTAGATCGACGACGGCCACAATCCCCGTAAGGGTGCGTTTACGGGCATTTTGTCATCTAACACCCGCCCCCTTCACGGAGTTTCCACATCGTTATCGCTCCTGCTTCGCATCCGGTGTCGGCCTCGCGTAAGTTCATGTCCAGGCAATTCGCGTGAGCAAAGCTGCGTGGACGTCACCGCGCAGTGGAGGGGGCTGCGCGGTGTCGTCCGCGTCCAGTCCGAGCCCGGTTCACGCCCGGTCGCGAGCCCCGTCCGCGTCAAGTCCGCGTTCCTCGTCGGATTAGCCCTTGAGGGGGATGTGAGGGCCGTGGGGCCCGTGTCGCCCCTGTCGTGTCGAAACCTCCGCTTTATCGGGTGCGGGACGTCGTTCCCCTGGGATTCCGTCGCGTTTCGGCCATGAACCACCTATGAATCATGCCTTGCCCGGTCATCACGGCGTCGCCGGACGACTCCGGAGAGTAGTTGTGGCGCGCCGATGTACGCGGCATCCCTTACGAAGGGTTATGGTGGAAACCCCCCCCTCGGGCCGGTCCGTCTCCCCCCCACGGACCGGCCCGTTTTTTGTGCCCACCAGCGGCCCTACCCCTCCACCTGTGTCTCAGCTCACCCCGCTCAACGACCCAGGCCCCGCAGGGGTAGGCTTCGCCGTCGTCGGGGACCGCACCGCACGAGGGGCTGACAATCACGTGAACCTGCGCGACAAGCTGCGCGGCCTTCTGGTCAGGCTGTACGCACGCCGGGTGGAAGGTCACCTGGACCACGCTCAGGTGCCCAAGCACATCGGCGTCATCATGGACGGCAACCGGCGCTGGGCGAAGGCCGCGGGTTCCACCACCGAGCACGGCCACCGCGCCGGTGCCGACAAGATCGAGGAATTCCTCGGCTGGTGCACCGAGACCGACGTCGAGGTCGTCACCCTCTGGCTGCTGTCGACGGACAACCTCGACCGCCCCGCGGAGGAACTGGTCCCCCTCCTCGGCATCATCGAGGGCGTCGTGCGCACCCTCGCCGCCGACGGCCGCTGGCGTGTCCATCACGTCGGCACCTCCGACATCCTCCCCGACCATGTGCAGACCGCGCTGAAGGAGGCCGAGGAGAGCACCGCGCACGTCGACGGAATACTGGTCAACGTCGCCATCGGCTACGGCGGCCGCCAGGAGATCGCCGACGCCGTGCGCTCGATGCTCCTCGACGCGCAGGAGCGCGGCACCTCGCTCGAGGACCTCGCCGACTCCGTCACCGTCGATCTGATCGGCCGCCACCTCTACACCGGCGCCCAGCCCGACCCCGACCTGGTCATCCGCACCAGCGGCGAGCAGCGGCTGTCCGGATTCATGCTCTGGCAGACCGCCCACTCCGAGTACTACTTCTGCGACGTCTTCTGGCCGGCCTTCCGCAAGGTCGACTTCCTGCGCGCCCTGCGCGACTACGCCGCCCGTCACCGTCGTTACGGCGGCTGACACTCCCCGGGGCCCGGCCCCTCAGGACATCCCACCGGCCTCTCAGGACACCCCACCGGCTCCACCGTCACCGCGCGCCGGCTCCACCATTACCGCGCACCGGCTCCACCATTACCGCGCGCCGACTCCACCTTCACCACGCGCCGACTCCACCGTCACCACCCGCCGTGCGACCCCCGCGCGACAGCGACGTGACGCCGTAACAAGGAGTTCACCGGCGCGCCGTCATATGCCGTGGCATGGTGGCGCATGTTCGAGGGCATAAGCCAAGCAGGCCGACGCCCGAACCACGGGTGTCGGATCTCAGCGGGCGGCACGGGGCCGTCCGCCCGGGAGGCCCTTTGCACCAGCCCGACCGTGCGGTCACGGCACGGAAGAAGCAGTGGAGGGCCGGTCCCCGGCCCGTGCATCGGGGCCGTCGACCGGTCGGGTTCGTCCCGCCCTCCCGGTCCAGCTTCCGCTCCGTCGCTCCCCGACCTCATCCGAGGGGGTACGTCCTTCCGTGGTGACCAGCACAAAGCGCCGTATGCCAGACCGGCGCACCTATGTTCTCGACACCAGCGTCCTGCTGGCCGACCCGAACGCCATGACCCGCTTCGAGGAGCACGAGGTCGTGCTCCCCATCGTGGTGGTCACGGAACTGGAGGCCAAGCGGCACCATCCCGAACTCGGCTACTTCGCCCGGCAGGCCCTGCGGCTGCTGGACGACTACCGGGTGAAGTTCGGTCGCCTCGACGCTCCCATCCCGATCGGGGAACTGGGCGGCACCGTCCGTGTCGAGCTCAACCACTCGGATCCCAGCGTGTTGCCGTCCGGCTACCGCCTGGGGGACAACGACTCACGCATCCTCGCGGTCGCCCGCAATCTGCAGGCCGAGGGGTTCGACGTCACCGTCGTCTCGAAGGATCTCCCGCTCAGGATCAAGGCGTCCTCGGTCGGTCTCCTCGCCGAGGAGTACCGGGCCGAACTCGCCATCACGGACGCCTCCGGCTGGACCGGAATGTCCGAACTGACGCTGCCCGGCGAACAGGTGGACGTCCTCTTCGAGGCCGGACACGTGTATGTGCCGGAGGCCGCGGAGCTGCCCGTGCACACCGGGCTCACCATCCAGTCGGAGCGCGGCAAGGCGCTCGGCCGGGTCACCCCGGAGGGCAACGTCCGGCTGGTGCGCGGCGACCGCGAGGCGTTCGGCATCAAGGGGCGCAGCGCCGAGCAGCGCATCGCGCTCGACCTGCTGCTCGACCCGGACGTCGGGATCGTGTCCATGGGCGGCCGGGCCGGCACCGGCAAGTCGGCGCTGGCGCTGTGCGCGGGTCTGGAGGCGGTCCTGGAGCGCCGTCAGCACCAGAAGGTGATGGTCTTCCGTCCGCTGTACGCGGTGGGCGGGCAGGAGCTGGGCTATCTGCCGGGCTCCGAGGCCGAGAAGATGAGCCCCTGGGCGCAGGCGGTCTTCGACACGCTGTCCTCGGTCACCAGCCGGGAGGTCATCGAGGAGATCACCGCCCGCGGCATGCTGGAGGTGCTGCCCCTGACGCACATCCGGGGCCGCTCCCTGCACGACGCCTTCGTGATCGTCGACGAGGCCCAGTCGCTGGAGCGCAACGTCCTGCTGACGGTGCTCTCCCGGATCGGCGCCAACTCACGGGTCGTTCTCACCCATGACGTGGCACAGCGGGACAATCTGCGGGTCGGCCGCTACGACGGTGTCGTCGCCGTCGTGGAGAAGCTGAAGGGGCATCCGCTCTTCGCGCACGTGACGCTGAACCGTTCCGAAAGGTCCCAGATCGCTGCGCTTGTGACCGAAATGCTGGAGGACGGGCAGATCTGACCCTGACGGCACAACTTCATAAGCTTTGAGCATCACTTGGCGCCGTCCGGCAAAGGCTGTGAGCCTAGCCGGGCGGCGCCGGTACATGTGGGGGTTTCGCGAAACAACCTGCGTCCCGGCAGGTGTGAGCTTTCACACGTAACCCGGAATTGCCTTGCGGTGTCGGGGTGCGGCAGAGTCTCACTCCTGTCAGGCCCCGCATACGGCACA